>JBICIG010000093.1:0-82342 GCA_043101605.1 Phycisphaerales bacterium JB037 | reverse complement strand
CTCGAGGCTCTTGCCCTCCTCGACGGTGATGACACCGTCCTTGCCGACGCGCTTGAACGCGTCGGCCATGATCTTGCCGATCTCGGGGTCGTTGTTGGCGCTGATGGTCGCGACATTCTGGATGTCGGTCTTTGAGGCCGGGTCGACCGGGGTCGCCATCGCGTCGATCGCGTTCGAGGCAGCGGTGACGGCTTCCTTCATCCCGCGGATCAGTGCGTTGGCGTCCACGCCCGCGGCGATGTACTTGAGCCCGGTGCGGAACAGCGCCTCGGCGAGGACGGTCGCGGTCGTGGTGCCGTCGCCCGCGTCGTCGGAGGTCTTGCTGGCGGCCTCCTTGACGAGCTGGGCACCGAGGTTCTCCGTCTTGTCGCGGAGTTCGATCTCGTCGGCGACGGTCACGCCGTCCTTGGTGACGGTCGGGCCGCCCCAGGACTTGTCGATGACGGCGGTGCGGCCGCGGGGCCCGAGGGTGCTCTTGACCGCGTTGGCGAGTTTCTCGACGCCGGCGAGAAGCGCCTGGCGGGCGTCCACATCGAAGGTCAGGGTCTTGCTGGCCATGCTCTGAGTGCTCCGTCTCCGAGTGATTCGTCTGTCTTCGCCGCGGTCCGATCGGGCCCGCTCCGGTCCGGGCCGATGGGCCCGGGGTGCCGAGTCCGACCGCGCGGCGGCACGATCGCGAGTTGGGAGTGTGGCAAGGCGCGTGCCATCGCGACGACCGTTGGTCCGCCGTCGGCTCACAACCATTCGAGGGCCGGCCCGGTCAAACCGGCTGACAGGACGCCGATCGGCGGCTCGGGCCCTGCCAGATCGGCAGCCCGGGTCGTCAAGGGGCGCCCGGGGTCGTGCGCGTCGAGCCGCCTCCAGCCCTCCACAGCCCTGATGGGCGGTGCTATCATCCGCCCCGTCACGGAAGACGACCTTCGGAGGACCGCATGACCCCGCCCGTCGCCATGGTGCCGTCCGGCTCGCTCGCGAGCGTGGATCTCAGCGACTATTTCCCGCTGGCGATCATCCTGCTGATGGCGATCACCTTCGGCGTGGCGAACATGGTGCTGACCAAGCTCATCGGCCCGTCCCGCCGGGGTGCCAACAAGGGCCTGAGCTATGAGTCGGGCATGAACCCGATCGGAACGGCCCGCAAGCGGTTCAATGTCCGCTTCTACCTCATCGCGATGGTCTTCCTGGTCTTCGATGTCGAGATCATCTTCCTCTACCCCTGGGCCTCGACCTTCCCCAACCTCGACCCGCGCGATCCCGACGGCATCGTCTGGCTGTTTCGCATCCTGTTCTTCCTGTTCACCACCGTCGTGGCGTACCTGTACGGTTTCAGGAAGGGTGTCTTCCGGTTCGACTGAGCTTCGCGTGGCTCTCCGGACCTTGCCCGGGTTCTCGCCCCTCGGTGTTTCCGAGAATTCCTCCCTCATTCCGGCACAGCCTGAACGACCGAGCGAGCCCGTCGCCCCGGCTTGCGATTCGGCTTGCTCGGGTCGACGCCGGACGCTCCGGCTGCCGATTCACCGGGATCAAGCCCGCCCGGAGGCCGGCCGAGGGGAGAGAACCAAGTGAAGATCAGACCGGCCATCTGGCCCCAGTCCATTCCCTGGTCCGTTCGACTGCAGGGCTTCCACGCCCGGCGTGTGCGGACCGAGGTCAGCCGCGTCGCCAAGGGACGCGGGCTCGACCTCGCGCTCCAGCCCATCTTCGATATCCACTCCGGGCGACCGATCGGCTACGAGGCGCTGTCGCGACCGCGAGCGTTCGATCAGAGCCCGGCCGAACTGCTCGAGGAAGCAACGCGGCAGGGCCGCCGCTGGGCGGTGGAGCGTTCGATGCGCCGCCGGGCGCTGGCCCACCTCGCCAGGTTGGACCGTCGCGCGCTGCTCTTCGTCAACTGCTCGCCGGGCGTGCTGGCGGACGAGCGCTTCGTCGACGACCTGCTCGAGTCGCTCTCGTCGGCGACGAACGCCAAGCCTCGGGATCTTGTGCTGGAAATCACCGAAGAGCCCGACAGGACCGACGGCCCCGGGCTCGATCGAGCCATCGCCGCGGTGCGAAAGCTCGGCGTGCAGGTCGCGGTCGATGATGTAGGAGCCGGATCGAGCGGGCTGCGGCGGATCGCCCGCTTCGCGCCCGATTGGATCAAGGTCGACCGCGGGCTTGTGGAGGAACTCGATCGCGACGCCGGTGCCGCGGGTCATGTGATCGCGGGGCTCGTCTCGGTCGCCGATCGATGTGGTGCCCGTCTGATCGCCGAGGGCGTGGAACGACCTTGCCAGGTTGAGCGGCTCCGATCGCTGGGCGTGCGGTTCCTGCAGGGATTCCTGCTCGGCCGGCCCGTCGCCGCTCCGCCGGCACCTCCACCGCGACTTGCGGCGTGACCGAGCGCGACCGTCCCGCCCCGGGCGAAGCCCTATCCTCCCGGCATGGCTGCCGTTCCCCCCACGCTGCCCGCCGAGTCGCTGCGCCTGCCCCGATCGCCCCTCGGCGAGCGGCTGGCGTGGGGAGTGGCCGCGGCCTTGTGCCTGACGCTGCTGGGCGTCGCCGCTGGGCTGCAACCGGCGAGCGAGGGCATGGGCACCCACACGCAACTGGGCTTCCCCGACTGCAGTTGGCCGATGGTCGCGGGGATCCCGTGTCCAGCCTGCGGCATGACGACCTCGTTCGCCCTCGCTGCCGATGCCAGCCTGCTTGAATCCGCACGAACCCAGCCCTTCGCCGCGATCCTGGCGATCCTGACCGCCACCGGTGTCTGGTTCGCGGGATACGCCGCGGTTACCGGAGCCCGGATCGGCGGCTACCTCCGAGAGCTGCTCGCCCCGCGGGTCATGTACGGATTCGTGGCACTGTTGCTCGTCGCGTGGGTCTACAAGATCATCACCTTTGGAGGGACCGCCCAGTGACTCGTTCGACCCGCGCCATGACGGCTGTCCTGCTCATGCTCTGTCTGGGAATCGCCGGGGGCTGCCAGTTGCTGGGCATCATCGCCGTGGGCGTCCAGGGTGTCCGCGACACCGTGCCTCGCAAGGTCCCAGCGGACTACCAGGGCCTGGAGGGAAAGACCTTCGCCGTGGTCGTCGCGGTCGACCGGATGGTGCAGACCTCGCTCCCGACGCTGCAGTACGAGTTGACACAACGGATCACCGAGCGGCTGCGGGATCACACCGGGGCGGCGGGCTATGTCCCGGCGAATGAGGTCGTGCTCTATCTCACCAAGAATCCGGGCTGGCCGGCTATGCTTCGGTCGGAGCTTGCCGAGGAACTCGGCGGCGTGGACCGGCTGGTCCTCATCGAGATCTATGAGTTCCGCAACCGCGAGCCCGGGAACAGTTATCTCTGGAATGGGCTGGCCGCGGCGAATGTCGCCGTCGTCGAGTCCGACAGTTCGCTGCCCGAGGAGTTCGCCTACCAGCGGACGGTGCAGGTCGCGTTCCCCGACGCGATGGGCTTCGGGCCCGAGGACATGAGCGAGTCGGTGGTCAACTCCGAGCTCCTGCGGCGTCTGGCCGACCGGGCCGGCTGGTTGTTGTACGATCACGAGGAGCCCGCGGACATCAAGTATTGACCCGCGTCCAGACCATGAACCCGAACATCGAACCGAATCCCGCCGCCCGTCGATGCCGAGCCCCGCTCGCGCTGCTCGCCGCGCTCGCCGGGCTGGGGCTGCTGTGCACCGTGGGCGGGTGCAACATCGTCGCGGCGGGGTACCTGGCGGCCAAGGGGCTCCCAAAGACCCCCGCCGCTTTCGAACTCGACCCGCTCCGAAAGACCGTCATCTTCATCGACGACAGCGCCAACAAGCTCCCGCGCAAGGCGCTGATCGACGAGATCGGTCGCACCGCCGAGGAACTGCTGCTCCGCAAGGAAGCGGTCGCGGAAGGGAACATGATCGCGTCCCGCGGCGCCACGCTCGCCGCGAGGCAGGACCGCTTCGGAGCCGCCCGATCGATCATCGAGATCGGTCAGGATGTCGGGGCCGAGCAGATCATCTATGTTCGGTTTGATGAATTCCAGCTCACACCCGATGGGGTCAGCTTCCTGCCCTCGGCGACGATGCGCGTCAAAGTCTTCGATGTCGTCACGGGCGATCGGCTCTGGCCGGTCGATCAACCGCTGGGACAGTCGATCACGCTGACGATGCCGCAGGGCCAGGGCACCGCTCCGACCGACCGCGCGGAGCTGCTCCAGGCGCAGGAGCGGCTGGCGAACTGGATCGGGGTCGGGCTCTCTCAACTCTTCTATGAGCACGAGCAGCGCGACAGCCGGTCCGGCTGATCTCGCCCGCGAGCGCACGCATGACCGACTCCACCTTCCGCCGGCTTCACCTGGTCAATGTCGATCGGGCCGACGGTGCGACCATTGCCGCGTGCGCCGCGGTGCTTCGGCGCGCCGAGGACTCGGTGTGCCTCATCGGCAGCACGCGCGGCGAGCTTCGAGCGCGGCTTCTTGGGCTGATCTCTCCCTACCGGATCCATCCGCCGCTCTCGCGTTCGGATCTGGCAGGTCGTGCTCTGTTGCGGCTGGTCGAATCGATCGGCTCCGTCGATCAGTTCGTCGCGTGGGGCGAGCCAGAGCGGGCGATGCTCGACCGGCTGCCGCGGGAACTCCCGGTATCCAGCGTGCTCATCGGGCTGGAGCCGCCGCGGCGCGGCGCACGCCCGGGCGACAGCCACCTCATCCTCGGTGATCCGCGCGACGAGTCCGTTTGGCCCGGCGCCTCGTCGACGACGCTCGCCGTCTGCGACCCGGACATCCGGGGACCGGACTGGCGGCGTTCGCCCGGGCGTGCCCGGATCCGCGCGGCGCTCGGCCTTAGTCCGCATCTCCCGCTCGTCGTCTCGATCGGGGAGCCCCAGCGCGAGATCGATGCCCGGCGGGTCGCGTGGGCGACGCTGGTGCTCCAGAACATCGGGATGGCCGTCACCATGGCGATCCCGCGGAGCGCCATGCACGCGCGCGGCGCGATCGATCTCGCCAAGCGCACCGTGCGGTGGTCGCCCATGGTGATTGTTGACGAGCCGCTGGCGATCCTGCGCGTGGCGGATGTCGGCATCTGCTCGCTCCCCGAGCCAGGGGCGGGCGAGTTCGGCCGCGTGCGCGCGACGCTCGCGCACGCGAACCGCTTCGGCGTCCCGGTGATCTGTGCCGGGTGGGCCCGCGGGATGGGAGTTGATGAGGGCCTGCTCCTGCCGACGGACCGCCCGCGCGACTACGGCACACGCCTGGCCGACCTCGTCGCCGATTGGCGCTCCGTGCCCAAATGCGCCGAGCCGGAGCACGAGCCCGACACGCCCGATCCACTCGGCACCACGCTCCACGCCGCGATCGAAGCCGCCCGCCCGGCGCACGCGGGCAGCGCGTCAGGAGTCCCCGCATGAGCCCGGATCCGGGAAGCGTGCTGTTCGTTTGTCTCGGCAACATCTGCCGCTCGCCGATGGCCGAAGCGATCTTCCTGCACAAGGCCCGCGAGCGCGGCGTGCACACGCGGCTCGTCGTGGACTCGGCCGGCACCGGCGCATGGCATGTCGGCAACCGTGCCGACCCGCGCACCATCGAGGTCGCCGGGCGCTTCGGAATCGAGGTGCCGAGCATCGCGCGGCAGGTGCGGTCGCCCCAGGACTTCGACGAGTTCCACTGGATCATCGCGATGGACCGCGCCAACCATCGCGACCTGTTGAGCCTCGGGGCGGCCAAGCACCGCGTCCACCTGATGCGGTCCTTCGATCGCACGCTGGGAGTCGACGAGGCGACCGCCGAGGTGCCCGATCCGTACTACGGCGAGGGCGACGGCTTCCTGCGCGTCTTCGAGATGCTCGATCGCGCGTGCGACGGCTTGCTCGACCGCGTGCTCGGCGAGGAGTGACTCAGATCGCCAGCAACAGGCGGGTCGGATCCTCGACGCACTCCTTGATGTGCTTGAGGAAGCTGACCGCCTCGGCCCCGTCGACGATGCGGTGGTCGTAGCTGAGGGCCACATACATCATCGGACGAAGCGCCACCTGCCCGGGCTTGTCGGGATCCTCGACGGCGCGGTTCTTGATCGCGTGCATGCCGAGGATCGCCGACTGCGGCGGATTGAGGATGGGCGTCGAGAGCAGGCTCCCGAAGACGCCGCCGTTGGTGATGGTGAAGGTCCCGCCCTGCATCTCGGAGAGATCGAGCTTGCCGTCCTTGGCCCGGACCGCGAAGTCCTTGATCGTCGATTCGATCTCGGCAAAGCCCATCGCCTCGGCGTTGCGCAGGACCGGCACCACCAGGCCCTTGGGGGAACTGACCGCGATCGCGATGTCGCAGTACTCGTGCTTCTCGATCGCGGGCTTGCCCTCGTTGTCGACGATGTACGCGTTGACGAGCGGGAACTTCTTCAGCGCGCTGACCGCCGCGGCGACGAAGAACGACATGAACCCCAGGTTCACGCCGTGCTTCTCGGCGAACGCGTCCTTGTACTGCTTGCGCAGCGCCATGGACGCGGTCATGTCGATCTCGTTGAAGGTCGTGAGCATCGCCGCGGTCTGCTGCGCCTCGACCAGGCGCGTCGCGATCCGCTGGCGCAGCGGCGACATGCTCTGCCGCGAGGACTCCCGCGACCGGGCCGATCCGCCGTCGCTCGTCGCCGGGGCAGCGCCGTCCTTGGCCTGCAGGAACGCGATGACATCCTGCTCACGCACGCGGTGCCCCGCGCCCGTCGCGGTGACCTTGGACAGATCGACGCCGAACTCGCTGGCAATCTTCTCGGCCAGTGGCGTGGCGCGAACATCGCCGTTGCGCTGGACCGGAGCCTGCGGCTTCGGCTCCGGTGCCGGGGGTGCCGCCGTGGCCGTCCCGCCGCCCGATGGTGACCCATTGGCCGCTTGCGACGAGCCGGACTCCTGCTTCTTCGCGGGCTCGGGCTTGGACGACGACTCGGACGAAGCTCCCGCGGGCTTCTCGGCCGACTCGTCGACCGAGCCGACCACCGACCCAACCGGCACCGTGTCGCCTTCGGCGGCGCTCCGCTTGAGCACGCCCGCGGCCGGGGCGGGGACCTCCATCGTCACCTTGTCGGTCTCGAGTTCGAGGAGCGCTTCGTCCTGCTCGACCCAGTCGCCGTCATTCTTGAGCCACGCCGAGATGAGCCCCTCGGTCACGGACTCGCCGACATTCGGGATGACAATGTCCGTCGCCATGCGCGTCGTCTCCGCGGATGATCCGTCCGCCTTGCGTCCTGCTTACGCCGCCGAAACCGGCTTGGCGCTCTGCTCGCTCTTGGAACCGCTTTCCTGCTGGGGCTTGGGGCCGATCGCGTCGGTCAGGATCTGCTCCTGCTGCGCCCGATCCTTACTCTTCGATCCGCTCGCGGGCGTGGCGCTCTCGGGCCGCCCGATGTACCGGTCGAACTCTCGACCGAGGTCACGCCGCAGGCGGTCCGCGATGAACATGAACGCACCCATGTTCCGCGGCTCCTCCTGCGCCCACGCGAGATGCTCGAGCTTGGGGTATTTCGCGAGGATCTCGGCGAGCTGATCGGCCTCGAACGGGCAGAGCTGCTCGATGCGGATGATCGCCGTGTCGGCCCGATCGATCTCGTCGCGGCGCCCGGCCAGCTCGTGGTAGAGCTTGCCCGTGCACACCACCACCCGCGTCACGCCCGAACGGTCACCTCCGCCCGAGACAAACCGCGGGTCGTCGATCACCTCCAGGAAGCGGTTGCCCGGGAGCAGGTCATCGAACGAACTCGTCGGCGTGCGGAGCAGGCTCTTGGGCGTCATCACAACCAGCGGCTTGCGGAAAGAACGCTTGAGCTGGCGCCGGAGCAAGTGGAAGATCTGCGCGCCCGTGCTGGGGTACACGACCTGCATGTTCTCATCGCCGTAGAGCTGCAGGAACCGCTCGAGCCGCGCGCTCGAGTGCTCGGGCCCGGCGCCCTCGTACCCGTGGGGGAGCAGCAGGGTGAGCCCCGACCAGCGTTGCCACTTGATCTCGGCCGAGGAGATGAACTGATCGATGATGGTCTGGGCACCGTTGCAGAAGTCCCCGAACTGCGCCTCCCACATCACGAGCATCTCGGGATCGGCCAGCGAGTAGCCGTACTCGTACCCGAGCACCGCAAACTCCGACAGCGAACTGTCGTGGACGCAGAACCGTGCCTGCCGCGTGGCCTCCTCGTGGGCCGGCTCGTTCGCCAGGTCGGGGTCGACGACCTTCGGGCGGATGTGGTTCAGGGGCACATACGCCTCGCCCGTGTCCTGATCGCGCAGCACCGCGTGGCGATGGCTGAAGGTGCCCCGCCCGCTGTCCTGGCCGGTCAGCCGGACCGGGTACCCCTCCACCAGCAGCGTCCCGATCGCCAGCGACTCCGCGTCGGCGTAGCTGATCTGGCGAGATTGCGGCAGCCCGGCCCGCTCATCCAGCAGCTTCTTGAGCTTGCGGTGGACATGGAAGCCCTCGGGCGTCCGCCCCAGCGCGGCACAGACCTCGGTCAGGTGCGCCTCGTCCACGCCCGTGTCGACCGATTCGTGGCTGTAGCGCCGGCTCAGACCGTTCCACCGCTGGCTCCCCGGATCGATCGTCGGGTCTTTCGGAGACTCCTTGGCCATCCGCTGGGCCCTGTCGAGCGCCTCGTCGAGCCGCTCGCGGATCGCCTGCATGTCCTGCTCGGTCAGCACGCCCTCATCGAGCAGCCGCTTCGCGTAGCTCTCGAGCACGCTGGGCTTGCCCTTGATGAGCGAGTACAGGATCGGCTGGGTGAACGATGCCTCATCCTGTTCGTTGTGCCCGTACCGCCGATAGCACCACAGGTCGACGAACACATCCTTGCCGAAGCGTTGGCGATACTCGGCCGCGAAGTGCCCGCAGGCGATCACCGCTTCAGGATCCTCCGCATTGACATGCAGGATCGGCGCCTCGATCGACTTGGCGATGTCCGTGCAGTACCGGCTCGAGCGGGAATCCTCCGGCCCGGTCGTGAAGCCGATCAGGTTGTTGACCACCACATGGATCGTCCCACCGACCGTGTAGCCCTCGAGTTGCGACAGGTTCAGCGTCTCGGCGGCGACACCCTGCCCGGGCAGGGCCGCGTCGCCGTGGATGATCAGCGACGCAACGCGGTTTCTCTTGCTCGTGTCGCCGCGGAGGCGTTGCTTGGCGCGGGTGCGACCGAGGACCACGGGAGCGACCGCTTCGAGGTGGCTCGGGTTGCTTGCCAGGGCGAGATGGAGCTTGTATCCCTTCTCGTAGTACCGCTCGCCCGAGTAGCCCCGGTGGTACTTGACATCGCCCCCGCCGTCGGCGAAGTCCTCCTCCCACGAATCCTCGAACTCGGTGAAGATCTGCTCGTACGACTTGCCGAGGATGTTGTTCAGGACATTCAGCCGGCCGCGGTGGGCCATCCCGATGACGAACTCGTTCACGCCGAGCTGCGCGCTCCGCTCGAGCGCCCGGTCGAGCAGCGGGATCAGCGACTCCGAGCCCTCCAGGCTGAACCGCTTGTCGCCCGGGTAGCGCTTACCCAGGAACCGCTCGAACTGCTCGGCCTGGAGGAGTTGCTCGAGCAGGTGGGCCCGCTCGCCGCGCGTCAGCGGGCTGCGATCCACGCCGCGCTCGAAGCGATCGAGCAGCCAGTTCCGCTCCTCGGGGTCCGAGACATGCATCGCCTCGACGCCGATCGACCCGCAGTACCGCGCCTCGAGATGATCGACCAACTCGCGGAGGGTCACCCGACCGTCGAGCCCGACCGTTCCCGCCTCGACCTCCCGAGACAGGTCCGACTCGGTCAGCCCGTGGGCCTCGAGCGACAGACTCGCCGGCCGCGTCCGCTCTCGCCCGAACGGATCGAGCTGGGCGGCGACATGCCCCTCGGCCCGGTAGGCCACGATGAGCTCGGAGACGGCCGCCTGGAACCGCGAGGCCTCGCCCTCGTGACCCGAGCCCAGACCCGGCTGGGTCCGCGCGAGCTCGAAGCCCTGAAAGAACGCCCTCAACTCGGGGGAAACCGAACCCGGGTCGGCGCGGAATCGCTCGTACTCCGCGTCCAGATAATCCGGGTTCCAACTGTTGATTGACGGAGGCACGGCTTTGGGCGCGGAACTCATGCTCGCATCTCTCGACTATGGCGCACCGTTCGGGCCGACCGCGGGCCGTCCGGGGCACGACCAAGATGGACTGTAGGCGGATCTATCGGCCTCTCGTCCGCGCAAGCGAACAAAACCCCGGGGTCGGGGTCAGAATCACGCTCCGGTCCGCGTGCCCCCGAGTCCCCCCGGCTCGGGGCGGGCGGTTCAGCCGAAGCGGCCGGTCACATACTGCTCGGTCTCGGCGAGCTTGGGACGCTGGAAGAGCGTCGCCGTCGGCCCGTACTCCACCAGGCGCCCGAGGTACATGAACGCCGTGAAGTCGCTCACCCGGGCCGCCTGCTGCATGTTGTGGGTGACGATCAGCACCGTGTACCGCTCCGCGATGGTCTGGATCAGTTCCTCGACCCGCCGGGTCGCGACCGGGTCCAGCGCCGACGCCGGCTCGTCGAGCAGCAGCACCTCCGGGTCGGCGACGATCGCCCGCGCAATGCAGAGCCGCTGCTGCTGCCCGCCCGAGAGCCCCAGCGCCGAATCTCGAAGCCTGTCCTTCACCTCGTCCCAGAGCGCCGCCCCGCGGAGCGACTTCTCGCACGCGTCCTCGAGCACCGAGCGCCGCCGCTCTCCGTCGATCCGCAGCGGGTACACGACATTCTCGAAGATGGACATCGGGAACGGATTGGGCTTCTGGAAGACCATGCCCAGCCGCTTGCGGAGGTCATAGACATCGACCGAGGGGGCATAGATCGACGACCCGTTGAGGCGCATGTCGCCCTCGATCCGCACGCCGTCGATCAAGTCGTTGAGCCGATTGACACTTCGCAGCAGCGTGCTCTTGCCGCAACCTGAGGGCCCGATGATCGCCGTCACCTTCCCGCGCGGCACGGTCATGGAGACCGAGTGGAGCGCCTGGGCCGAGCCGTAGTAGAGATCGAAGTCGTTGATCTCCAGCACGCTCTCCTCGCGGGCGAGTTCGGGATGGATGGTGCTCCGCACGGGCTCCCCGCGGCGGATCGCCTCGAGCACCCCTGCTTCGACCGTGTTCGCGTGCAGTGCCATGACCGTCATGCTCCAGATCCTTCCCGGGAGGGGCAAGCCCCGACCCCGATGCTCAAAGCGCCGCTCCGTGCCTCGACCGCAGCCGTGACCGGATCGTGATCGCGACCAGATTCAGCAACAGGACGACGCCGATCAGCAGCAGCGTCGTCGTCCAGACCATGGGTAGGGCCGCCTGCGAGTCGGCGCTCTTGGAACCCAGGTCGTAGATATGGAAACCGAGGTGCATGAAGCTCCGCTCGGGGTGGATAAATGGCGCCTCGCCATCGACCGGCAACTGCGGCGCCAGTTTCACCGCCCCGACCAGCAGCAGCGGCGCAACCTCGCCCGCCCCGCGGGCGATCGCCAGGATCGCGCCCGTCATCACGCCCGGCAGCGCCCCGGGGAGCACGATCCGCCGGATCGTCTGCCACTTCGATGCCCCCGTCCCGTAGCTGCCCTCGCGCAGCGAGTTGGGCACCGCCGCGATCGCTTCCTCCGTCGCCACGATGACCACCGGCAGGGTCAGCAGCGCCAGCGTCAGCGCCGCCCACAGCACGCCGCCCGTCCCGAAGGTGGGCGAGCCCGCCTCGGCCCGAGCCGCGTAGAACCCGTCGAAGTAGGGCGTTCCCGCGACCGCCAGCCCGATCAGCACGACCACCGCGAGCCAGCACACGCCCGCCGCCGCCCCCCAGCGCCGCGCCGATTTGTCACGCCGGTCCGCCGCCGCCCGGCCCATCATTGCCAGGCTCGACGCCAGCACGATCGCCAGCCCCACCGCCACCGCAAGCCCCCACCAGGTTCCGCGTCCGAAGCTCTCCTCCGGGCCCTGGTCGATGTACTTGCCGGCCGTGTAGCAAAAGAATCCGAGACCGAACACACCATAAACAATGCTCGGCACGCCGGCGAGGTTGTTCACCGCGATCCGGATCGCGCTGGTGATGGGCCCCTGCCGGGCATACTCACGCAGGTACAACGCCGCGATGACGCCCAGCGGCACCACCGCGATCGTCAGCAGCAGCGTCAGCGTCACCGTCCCCACGATCACCGGGAAGACCCCGCCCTCGCGCGTCCCGCTCCGCGGCGGCGCCGAAAGAAACTCCCCCCAGCGATCGAGGTACACCCCTGCCCGCCCGGACCAATCAAGCGTGTTGGAGTGAACCATCCGCACAACGCTCGACAGCCGCATCGGGTCCGCATCCGGAGCGAACGACTCCGCCGCCGGACGCCCGGTCCTCGGATCCCGCACGATCACCCGAATCCGCGAGTCCTCGATCGACGCTCGCGCGATCTCCGCATCGATCGCCTCCGCCCGCGCCAGCAACTCCCCGACCGCGACCGCGTGCTCGTTCCGGATCTCCGCCAGTCGCTCATCGCTGATGCCCGGCTCGGACCACGGGTGCTCCCACGCCGCCGCCAGCAGCGCGAGCGCCGCCCCCGCCCAGACCAGCCGCAGCCGGATGCGCTGCCCGATCGGAGCGTTGACGACCTCGCGCATCGAACGCGTCATCCGCACCCCGAACGAAGCGAGCCCGACGCCGCTCGCAAGCAGCGCCGCCCAAATCGGCCAAGCCAGCGGCTCGCGCGACGACTGATCGCGCAGCGAAGCCTGGTATTCCGCACGCAACAGCCGCCGCTCCCACGCCGCCACGCGCCGGTCCACCCGGACGCGCTCGACATCCTCCAGGTGCTCGCGGCGGGCCTCGGCCGCGAGGGCATCCTCCCGGGCCCGCTCCAGGGCCGCCTCTGCCGCATCGCCCTCCAGCGGCACGATGGTGCGCTGCAGGACGAACGGCTCGCCGTCGGCATCCACGCGGGCCGACCGCGTCGCGTCGCCGACGCCGTATGCCGTCTCAACCCGCGCCGGGCCTTGCAGCGGCGCATCCGCGGGCAGGTGCTCGTCGATCGCGAGCGCCTCGAGCTTCCCGAACCACACGCCCAGCGACTCACGCTCGAGCATGACCGCCTCGGCCGGGAACGAGGCCCCGGCAATCTCATAGACGGGGATCCATGGGAACGCCGCCGATCCGTTCTCCTCGTCGCCGAGGGTCTCGAGATTGCCGAGCCGGTACTGCCGCCGGAGCGGCCGTCCATCACTCGCCAACGCGGAGTCGGCAAGTTCGCCGCTCGCTCGCAGCGCCTCCATCCGCGCCCGCTGCGTCTCGCTCGGGTCGAACGGCTCCTCGCGGATGTCGATGCCCAGGAACGCGCCGCCCGGGGGCACGCCGACCGCGTCGGGCCTCAGTTCCACCCGCTCGATCGAGTCGGGCCAGAAAGTCGAGAAGCCGCGTACGAGGATCAGGCCCACCAGCCCGATCACCAGCGCCAGGCTGACCACGAGCCCGGCGCCCATGCTCCACAGCGCGGGGCCTCCCCGCGCCGAGCGGGGCGTCGCACGCCGATGGGCGCCGTGTCCGGGATGGCTCGCGTGGGTGGTCATGGTTACAGGGCCGCGCTCCGCCGCCGGAACCGCTGGCGGATCACCTCGGCGGTCGTATTGATCACGAAGGTCATCACGAACAGGACGAGCCCGCACAGGAACAAGACGCGGTAGAGCGTGCCGCCCGCGGTCGCCTCGGGCAGTTCCACGGCGATGTTGGCGCTGAGCGTGCGCACGCCGCTGAACACATTGAGCGTCATCTCCGCCGAGTTCCCAGTCGCCATGACGACGATCATGGTCTCCCCGACCGCACGCCCCAGACCGATCATGCACGCCGAGAAGATCCCCGAGCCCGCCACCGGGAGCACGACACGCAGCGCCGTCTGCCAGGGCGTCGCACCCGTTCCCAGCGACGCGA
The DNA here is from genome assembly GCA_043101605.1 of Phycisphaerales bacterium JB037. Lineage (GTDB taxonomy): Bacteria > Planctomycetota > Phycisphaerae > Phycisphaerales > UBA1924 > JBICIG01. Next base: position 68,463 of record JBICIG010000093.1, on the reverse strand, counting down.
GCCGCAACGAGCGAGGCACGCTCTGCATCGCGTCCTCGCTGATCGTGAAGATGATCGGGATGACCGCAAAGCCCATGATGACCCCAACGACCAGCGTGTTGCGCACATTGAAAGTGCCCAGGATCGAGTCGCGCGGGTCGAAACCGGCACCGTCCAACGCGTGCGCCGCGACCCACGCGAGCCCCACCGCCGCCGCGGCGGTCAGCACGAACCGCCCCAGCATCCACGCCGCCCCGACCAGCGGCGACGCCTCGGCGACCCAGCGGACCAATCGCCGGTCCACCACGATCGCACGCACGCTCGCGAGCCCCACGAACGCCGGCAGCACCAGCAGCAGCACCCAGCCCGGCCATCCGCTCCCGAAGCCGCTGTCGAGCCAGTCGCGCAGGCTGGGCTCGGCGAGATCGAACTCCTCGACCCGCTGCTCGACCCGCGCACGCGCCTCGGGCGTTGCCGGCTCGATCGGGCGGACGACCGAACCCTCCACGAAGTACAGCCCGTCGCGTCGCAGCGCCCGCCGATCATCGAGCCCGATGTTCGCTCGCTCGCCGAACCAAGCCGGAAGCTCGTCCGCCCGAACGGGTTCGAATGAGCCCGCCCGCACCAGCACATCCCCTTGGCTCGGGCGGAACATCGCCCGTTCCGCCGCCGGGCCGGCGAGAGAACTCACGCCCGCGCCGAGCGCCAGAAGCACCGCGATGATCCCCAGTTGCAGCGTGCGGCCGATCCGGCGCGTCCGGTGCGTCGGGATCATCTGCCACAGCACCGCCGCGAGCACCACCGTCATCGGCACCAGCACAAGCCCGGTCAGGATCGCCGCCAGCCAGTCACGCACGAACGGCGCGACCACCAGTGCCGCGATGAAGCCGAGCACGACCGACGGCAACGACGCCATCAGCTCGATCGTCGGCTTCACACGCCGGCGCACCGCCGGATCGAGGAACTCGCTCGTGTAAACCGCCGCCCCGATCGCGATCGGGATCGCGAACACCATCGCCACCGCCGTCGCCTTCAGGGTTCCCCAGATCAGCGGCACGAAGCTCAGCTTCGGCTCTCGGTCCTCGCCCGTGGAAGGCTGGTAGAAATAGACAGGCTCGGACGACCCCTCGTAGTGCACCTTCCCGAACAGCGTCTTCCAACTGACCGACGGGTGTCCCTTCTCCAGAATCCAGCGTGTGTACGAACCATCGCCCCACATCGCCACGAACGCATCCGTGCGCGGCGAGAGACCGAGCCACACCGGCGGCTCGCGGCGCTCGGACCGAACCGTCGCGATCACCTTCTCGCTCGTCGAGTGATACACGCGGATCGAGCCGTCCTCACGCCCGACCAGCATCGTGCGATCACGCGTGCCCGCGGCCAGCTCTGTCGGCGTCGGGCCCGCGCGCTCGAGCGTGTGGACCGTCGCCAGACGCCGCGCATCGGGCGTCTCGGCGAGCGGATCATCGATCACGAAGTGCGAGCGCACGCCGCCCGATTCCGTTCCCGTCACGATCGTGAATGAACCCGGCAGCGTTCCGGCGACGGTCACGCGCGCGGATTCGAGTTGCACATCCTCGGCCGGCACCAGCCGGCCTTGGCCGTCCCGGATGTATCGCCTCGCCGAACCGTCCTCCCGCAAGGTGAGCAGGTCGCGCCCGTCGCCGGTGGGGATGATCCAGCCCGGCCGTTCGCCCGCCCCGAGTGCTTCGGAGAGCTCGTAGACCTCGGGATCGACCCCGCCGCCGCCCCCAAGCAACGCTGCATCACCAAGTTCATCCCCGGCGCCGGTGTCGGCCAGCACGAGCAGCGAGAGCCGGCCGTCTTCACCGAGCCGGGCGATGAACAGCTCGCCCGTCGCCGCCCTCGCCAACCCCAGCCGCTCAACGCCGCCCCCGTCGCGCCGCCCTTGAATCGGCGGGTCCATCTCAAAGACCGGCACGGTCAGCCGCAGATCGCCGAGCTCTGTGCGTGTGACCACGCCCACGGTGCTCGCGGTCCCCGAGAGCCTCGGCCTCGCCGCGCCGACGCGAGCGGGAACGACCTCGCTCTGCCCTGTCTCGAGCGCGAGCAGACGCTGCGCGATCGCCGCTTCCTCGGCCGTGTCGTCGTCGCGGTTGTCGAGATCCCGCGCCAGCCGATCCGCCTCCTCAGGAAGCAGGGCGGATTCGAACCCCTTCCGCCCCAGCCGGATCGAACCATCGTCGAACCCGAGCACGAACTCCCGCTCATCGGGAGTCCACGCCCACGCGGTCATCGTGCGGCCGCTCGGGACCAACTCCTGCTTGTCGATCACCTGGCCCGTCTCGAGCAGCATGGTCCGCGCCACGCCATCGCCCGAGACGACCGAAGCGATGACCCCGTGCTCCCCAAGCCGCACAAAGACCGGGCGACCGGGCGTCTCAACCCGCGCGCTGCCCGCATCGACCGCCGATCCGCCGGCAAACAGCGGCACGACGATCCAGACGAGGTAGACGAAGATGCCCAGCACCGCCGCCAGCACGCTCATCCCGCCCAGCGTGATCACCAACTCCGCGAACCGATCACCCGCGTAGGTTCGCAGGCGCGACCGCCGGCCCGGCTTTGACGATGATCGGCGTGACATCGGGCGTCGGCATCCTGCGCACCGCGAGCGGGCGGACAATCTCGGCGACTAGCGACCCAAGAACCGGGCCCGCGAAATCACGGCTCCAAACCCAGCCGCTCGAGTTCGCCCAGCGCGATCTTCGCCGTCAACGGGTAGAACCCCTCTTCCAGCAGCTTCTCCTGCCCCTGTCGGCTGTAGATCAGCCGCACGAACTCGGCGCGAAGCGGGTCGAGCCCGACACGATAGTCGTAGTTGATGTAGATGTTCAGGAAACGGGCCAGCGGATACTGCCCGTTCAACGCGTTCTCGAGCGACGGCTCCGAAGCTTCTTCCTCGCCCTTGGTCACCCGAAGCGCCTTCACATCCGAGTTCACGTACCCGAGCCCGGTGTAGCCCATCGAGTAGCGGTCGCGTCCGACGCCGTTGACGACATCCGCCGACCCCGACTGCTCCTTGACGAACGGCTTGTAATCCGCCCCGCCGAGCGCCTGGGTCTTGAAAAACTCATAGGTCCCCGACGCGGAGTTCCGCCCGTAAAGGCTCACCGGCACATCCCGGAAGTTCGGGTCGTTGACGCCCAGGTCACCCCAGGTGACCCGCGGACCCTCCACCGAGAAGACCATGGTCAACTGCTCGAACGAGATCTCCTCGATCGGGCAGTCGCGGTGCACGAAAACCGCCACGCAGTCAATCCCGACTCGGAGGCGCGTCGGCTCGTAGCCGAACGCCTCTTGAAAATCATCGATCTCGCTCGGCTTCATCGGGCGGCTCATCGGGCCGAACTGCGCCTGACCCGCGATCAACGCGGGGGGGGCCGTCTTCGAACCCTTCCCCTCGATCTCCACCTTCACGCTGGGGTAGAACTCCTGGAACCGGGTCGCCCATTGGCTCATCACATTGTTCAGCGTGTCCGAGCCGATGCTCTTGAGCTGCCCGGAGATGCCCGACACCCGTCGATACTCCGGCAGATCCGGGTCCAGCGGGCCCGCCGAGCGGACGCCCATCCCGAGCAGAACCAAGAGCGAGGCGAGAAGAATCGTCATCCGGGCCATGCGGCAACCTCCCTGGCAAGCCGGGCGTTCCGCCGCCACGACTCGTCGGGGGGATTGTTTCAGGACCTGCTCGGCCCGGTGAGGCCGGAGCGTCAAGAACGCGCTAAGACTCGCCCGCGCCGCCCCGGCATCACTGCGGCTCGAGCGGAACCGACAGGTGGTGCTCAAGCGGCGGCCCACCGGCCGTTGGCTGGAAGGTGAACACCAGGTCCGCCACCTTCGGGAAGACCGGAACCTGCTCCCTCCGGGGCAGCAGCAGCACCAGCGCGTACCGGTTCAACCCGCTCTGCGACTCGACCGAACGGGCGATCGCCTCGGGAGGGATGTTCCACACCTTCAGCGACTCGCCCTGCCAGAGCATCTCAACCCGCAAGGACCCGTCCACACGCACGCTCACCGGGTCCGGCGCGTACGCAAAGAGGAAGAAGATCACATCGAGCTCATCGCCGCGACCGTCGCCGGTGATGTCCCTCGGCCGCGTCACCGTCGGCGTGAGCTGCGACGGGCGCAGGTCCGACCGCGGCGCCTCTCGCTTCCGATCCCGGGTTCCGCCCTCGGTCACGCAGCCGCCCAGGAGAATGAGCACGAGCAGCAGCGTGGCCGCCAACCCGCCCCAACGACGCCCCGAACACGCCTCAGCCACCGGACCTCCCGCCATTCCACCAACTCCCCGAACGACCGCTCGTCGACGATTGCTCCGAGGGCGATCCGTCCTGCCGCGATCCATCGGCCGCGGGTCCGTCCTCTGAAGAGCCCGCCGCCGGCTCCTCTGATCGATCGCGCCGATCTCTCCCCGCACGCTCACGCTCCTCGGTCACATCCACGACCGCCGGGCCGATAGGCAGATCCGCCGAACTTGAGCCGAGCGGCTCGCCCGTGTCGACCGGCGCGGGCGTCCGCTCCGGCTCCGGCCCCGGATCAAGCAAAGGCAGCGGCTGATGACCCAGCATCCGGCGCACACGGTTGCCCGCACTCATCCCGTCGATCAGATTCCAGCTCCGCTTGGCCTGCTTGGTGATCTCGGCCTGGTCCCGCCCGCCGATGATCTGCGGCGTCAGGATCACCAGAAGCTCGGTCTTCACATTGTCGGTCGCTTTGGTGCGGAAGACCTCGCCGATCCCCGGGATGTCGCCCAGCAGCGGCACCTTCGACCGCCGCTCCTCCTCGCGCGTCTGGATCAGCCCGCCGATCACAACCGTCTGACCGTCACGCACCGTCACCGTCGTATCGACCACGCGCTGCGTGATGATCGGAGCCTCGAAGTCCTGCGAGATCTGCGTCGTCCGCGCCGACACCGCCGAGATCTCCGGCGCGATGTCCATGCGCACGAACCCGTCGGCGCTGATCGTCGGCGTCACCTCCAGGATGATGCCCACATCCCGCCGGGTCACATTCGCCTGACTGCGCCCGCTCTCGAAAGTGTCCACGCTCTCGACGATCGCGATGTTCTCGCCGACCTGGATCACCGCCGCCTCGTTGTTGTTGACCGTGACAACCGGTTTGCTCAGGACTTCCAGGCGCCCGTTTGCCTCCAGCGCCCGGACGAGCACATTGAAGTCACCCGATGCGACGGACAGGTTGGGCACCCCGATCGCCGTCGCGATCGCCGCACCCGCCGGGAACGAACCCACGCGGTAGTCGTCCCCGCCGAACGGGCCGACCTCCACATCCACCCCCCAGGTGTCGCTCCCGTCCACGGTCACCTCGGCCAGCAGCACCTGGATCACGACCTGCGGCGGCGCCGCGTCGAGCTCCTCCACGATCTGCGTCACCGTGTCGATGTACCGCGGCGAAGCCGAGATCACCAGCTTGTTGCTCTTGGCGTCGCCGACGATCGTCACCTCCTGCTCCAGTTGCCGCGCAAGCGAGCCGAGCTGATCCGATCGAAGCGTTTCGCGAGAACGCTCGGCTTCTTCCTGGAAGTAATCCCGCAGCGTCCGTTCGACATCCTCGGCCTGCGCGTTGCGGAGGTGATAGACCACCCGATCCCGCTCGGTCGCCTCGATCGTGTCGAGCTGAGCGACGACCCGCCCGACCAGTTCCAACTGCTCCTTCGTGCCCGACACGATCAGCGAATTCGTCCGGGCATCGATCGTGATCGAGAGCTGGCGACGCTCATCGGGAACCTGCGTCAGCGAAGTCCCGCCGAACGCCTGCGCGAGCGCATCGTCCTGCCCCGCCTCCTCCTCGGTCGGGCGGCGCGTCGGGATCAGCACATAGTCGTCCTCGCTCCGCTGGAACAGGTCGATGAGCAACTCCCGCATCGCCCTCGCGTCGGCGTTGACCAGCCGGAAGATCTCAACCGTTCGGTCCCCCGCCGAAGTCTGATCAAGATCCGAGATGATCTCCCGAATCAGGCTCATCATCGCCGGCGGCGCCGCCACCAGCACCGAATTCGTCCGCAGGTCCGCCGTCAATCGCACCTGATCGCGGATCGCGCCGTCCACCTCCGCCTCGGCCGGCTCGCGCCCGAGTTCGCTTTCCAGCTCCTCGGCCACGCGAGACCGGAAGAAGCGGACCCGCGTCGCGTGCGTCCCGCCGACGCGTCCCCCGCCGATCGGCCGCCCGGCGAGGATCGACTCCAGCAGGTTCACCACTTCCAGAGAGTTCGCGCTGGTCAGCTCGATCCGCGTGATGTCCTGCTCCGTTCGCACCTCCGCCGTCGCAAGGCTCTCGACCAGCGCGCGGATCTCCTCGATGTCCGAATCGTTGCCCGTGACGATCAGCGCCCCGAGCCGCTCGTTCGGCACCACCGCGACCGATCCGTCGCCACGCCGCTCGTTCTCTCGCCGGACATACAGGTCCCCGATCGCCTGCGCAATCTCCTCGGCCTGCCCCGCGGGCACATAGACCAGTTCGCTCCGGTCGTCCCCCGTCGCCGCGGCGCTCTCGGTCAGCGCCGCGATCAGCTCCTCGACAACCTGGAAGTTCTCCTCGCTCGCCGCCACGATCAGCGAGTTCGTCGCCGGCTCCGGCTCGATCACGAACGCGTCCGACGGGCTTTCGGGGATCCCCGCCCGCCGGCTCGCGGCGATCCGCTCACGCATCAACCGCTGAATCTTCGGCGCCAGCGTCTGCACATCCGCGTCATCGACCGTGATGACCCGCACGCCGACGCTCAGGTTGGTCTGCTCGGCATCCAGCGTCTCGAGCAGCGTCTCAAGGATCGCCGCACTGCGAGGGCTCGTCGAAACGATCAGCGCGTTGGTGCGCAGGTCCGTCGAGACGATCAGCCGATCCTCGGCCCGGATCTCCCCGACCGCCTCCCGCTCGCGGAAGATGTCGCGGATGATTCCCGCGACCCGGTCCGCCGCCGCGTAAGTCAGCGGGTACACGATCACCTCGTTCCCCGCCGCCGCCGCCGGCACATCCAGCATCCCGACGAGCTCACGCACGACCGCGACATTCTTCGTCGACCCGACCACCAGCAGCGCCCCGAGGTTCTCCTCGGGCAGGATGACCAGACCCGTCATCGGCGCGAACAGGTCTCCCTCGACCCGAGCCTTCGGATCGCTCGCATCGCCCCCCGCTTGCACGATGCGCAGCCGCGCCACCTGCCGCTGCAGCCCGCTCGCCTCGGGAGCTCCGCCGAGCCCTTCGACCAGCACCCGCCGCAGCGTCGTCGAGAGCTTCACCGGGTCGGCGTGCTCGAGCGGCACGATCGTCGGCTCAACCCAACTCGCCGTCGCGTCGTCGTCCAGATCCGCCACCAGCACCTCGACCAACGCCACCGCCTCCTCACGCCCCGCGACGATCAGCGCGTTCGTGCGTTCGTCGATCGACACCGCGATCTCACCGGCCAGCGCCTGTCCCGTCGCCGTGCTGGGAAGCCCCCGCCGCTGCGTGCCCGGCAAGCGCCGGAGCGTCTCGCCCTGGCGGAACAGGTCCTCGACGACCTGCTGCACCCGCCGCGCCGACGCATTCTCCAGCGGGAAGATCCGCACCACCACCGCGTCGCCCACCGGTAGCGTGTCGAGCATCGAGACCACATCCTTCAGCGCCGCGACATTGCCGGGCGTCGAAGCGATTGTCACCGCGTTGCTCTGCGTATCGGGGATCAGACGGATCGGCTCGGTCAGATCAACCTCGATGTCGTCCCGATCCCACGCCGGGTTCGCGATCGCCAGCCGCCGGATCTGCTCCGACAACGCCTGCGCCGGACCCGATCTCGTCGATTGCGAAGCCGTGTCGAGCATCTGGTTCAGCGAGGTCACCACCGCCCGCGCATCGGCGAGCCGCAGGAACACCACATCCACCCGCTGCGCATCCCCGGTCGGCTCGGCATCGAGCGCTTCGATCAGCCGCTCCATCGCACGCCCGTCCGCGCTCGACGCCAGCACCGCCAGCGCCGGCCGCGTGCTCAGCGGCACGATCGTCACCGGCTCGGCCACCAGCCCCGGACGGTCCGCCGCCTGCGGGCGCGTCACGCCCAGGTTCACCAGCAGCCCCTGCATCTGCTGCGGCGAGTGATTCTCGACATCGATGATGAACAGCCCCTGCCCGGGACCCGGCGTCGGAAGTTCCTCCCCGCCCGGCTGATCCGCCCCGCCGTCAAGCTCGGCCACCAGCGACTCGATCTCGCGGAACATCCGCTCGCTCGACGCCACGATCAGCGCGTTCTGCTGCCGATCGATCTCGATCGCCAGGCTCTCCCGTTCCTGCGCCGCGATCGGCTGGAAAGTGCGCAGGAGCGTGTCGCGCAGCCTCGCCGCCGGCTGTGAGCTCACACGCAGCACGCGGGGCGACACCCGCGCATCCGATGCGTGCACCTGCAGCGAACGCGCCAACGCCGAGATCTGCTCGAACTGATCATCCTCGGCACGCACGATCAGCGTGTTGCTCGCATCATCGCCGTACACCACCGCCCCGCGCGGGCTGCCCGTCCCGGCCTGGCCCGTGCGGAACATCTCGCGGATCACCCGCGCCACATCCGTCGCCCGACCGCTCTCGAGCGGGATGATCCTCGCCTCGGGCAGCTTGAGCACCTCCGGCACATCGAGCTGTTCGACGATCGCACGGATCCGCTCCAGATCACGCCGGCTGGCGAACACGATCAGCGAGTTCGTCTGCACCTCCGCCGACACATTCGGCGTCTCGTCGGTCTGCACCAGCACCGGCGGCTCAAAGAAGCTGTTGGGGTTCCTGCCGCCCTGCGAGCGCCGCTCCTGCTCCAGCCGCACCCGCTCGCGCTCGAGCTGCCGATCAAGCGACGCCTGGAAGCCCTCGGTCAGCGCGCGCGCCACGCTCGCCGCATCGGCGTGCTTGAGCGGGATCACCACGAGTTGTCGCGAGGTGTCGTACTCGGGCGTGTCAAGCTTCTCCAGCAGCGATCGGATGCCCGACCACTCCGCCTTGTCCGCGCTGATCACAAGCGAGTTGGACGCCGGATCGGGCACGATCGTCACGCGCCGCGCCCCAGGGGTGCTCGCCTCGGGCGCAAGCCTCCCATAGAACACCTGCAGCGCGGTGGCCGTCTGCTCGGCGTCGGCGTTCTCCAGGCGCACAAACTCGGTCGTCCGCTCGGTCGAACTCGGTTGGTCGAGCTCCTTGACCATCTGCTCGATGAACTCGAGCTGGTCCGCCGTCGCCGAGATCGACAGCGTGTTGTCGGTCAGCGAATAGTCGATCGTCGCTCGCGGCTCGCTGGGCGACGACCGCCGCGAGCGCAGAATCTCCGTCAGCGTGAGCCACACATCATCGACCATGGCGTGCTCAAGCCGGATGCGCTTGAACTGCTGGAGCGAGCGCACCGGCTCGGTGTCCAGCCGCTCGATCTGCTGCACGACCAACTCGATCGACTCGGGCGAACCGGTCAGCAGCAGCGAGTTGCTCCGATCAACGGTGGTGATGCGCACATTGACATTGTCAGGAAGCGAGCTCTGCAGCGCCGCCGCCACATCCGCCGCCCGCGCCGCCTCCAGCCCCACCGTCACGAAGGTCACATCGTCGGTCGTCAGCGGCTTGTCCAACTCGCTCAGCAGCACCTCGATCTGCTCGAACTGGGCGCTCGGCGCCGAGATGATCAGCGAGCGGTTCGAGACCTGCGGCGTCACGATCACCCGATCATCCGCCCGCGTCGCGGGGAACATCGACCGCAGCGTCCGGGCCGTCTCGTCGGGCGACGCGTTCTGCAGCGCGTACACCTCGATCGCCCGATCGTCCCCCAGTTCCGGCTGGTCGATCTGCGCGACCAGTTCCTCGATCAGAGGCAGATCCGCGGCCGACGCGCTCACGATGAGCACATTCCCCTCGCTCGAACCGATCACCGCGATCGGCTCGGGCTGGCGGCCCTCGGCCCGCGCCCGGTCGCGGATGAACCGGTTGATACTATCGGCGGCGCGGTTCGCCTCGGCGTGGCGCAGCGTGATCGTGCGCACCGTCGCCCCGCTCGCATCCCCCGCCTGGTCGAGTTCCTCGATGAACGCACGCGCATCGTCGATCTGCGACCGCGAACCGATCAGCATCACCATCCGCCGCGCGGGATCGATCTCCACCAGGATCGCCGCCGGATCCGCCCCCCACCACGAACGCCACCCCGGCGTCGCGAACGACTGCTGGATCACACGCTGGATCGACCGCGGGTCGGCCCGATCGAGCGTCACCGCCGCGACCGTCCGCTTTGCCTGCGCCGGCGGCTCGGCATCCAGCTTCTCGACGATGCGCTCCATCGTCTCCATCGTCGAGCCCTGCCCGAGCAGAACAATGCTGTTCGTGCGCTGATTCACCTGCACATACAGCCGGTCCTGCCGCTCGTCCTGAGCCCGGTTCCCCCACACCCGCTCGGTCCACAACTGATCCTGGATGTTCTCGAGCGTCGTCTGGAGGTCGGCCGCCTGCGAGTTCTTGAGCTGGATGACCTTGATCTGCAGTTCGGCCGATTCGGCCCGTTCATCGAACGCGGCCGCGAGCTCCTCGATCTGCGCAAAGTCCTCGTCGCTCGCCGCGACGATCAGCGTCCCGCTCTCGCGATCCCCGATCACCGCGACGCGGTTGGTCACCCGCCGCCCGGGGCCGCTCGACACCTGTGCGCGCGCCTGAAAGAACTGCGACAGCGAGCGTGCCGCGGCCATCGCGTCGGCCTGTTGGAGCTGGATGACGCGGATCGGCAGCCCGGTCGTCTCGGCCTTGTCCACCTCGTCGACGATCCGGCGAACCTGCTCGGCGTCCTCGGCCGGCGCTCGCACCACCAGAATGCTCGAATTGTTCTCCGCCGAGATCTGCACCCGCTCACGCTTGGCCGGATCCCGCCCGATCACGATCTGCTCGAGCACCCGCTGCACCGTCGTCGGCTGCGCCTGCTGGAGCGTGAAGATCATCGTCTCCAGTTCGTCGTCGGCCAGTTCGATGTCGGCCGCGTCCAGCAGCCGCTCGATCTCCGCGTGCTGCTCGCTCGAAGCCGTCACCAGCAGCGAGTTCGTCCGATCATCGGGCACGAACCGCGCCCGAGGCAGGTCGCCCGCGACCGCCCCCTGCCGCTGCGCATCAAAGAGCTGCTGCAGGGTGCGAGAAAGATCGTCGGCACGCGCATTTTCCAGTTCGTACCGCCGGATCGCCAGCCGATCCCCCACCGGGCTCTGATCGATCAGCGAGATGAACGCATCAATCAATTCCATCGATTCAGCCGGCGCGGACACGATCAGCCGCGTCCCGCTCGGGTCGGCCGTCACGCTCACCGTCGCGGGGTCCACCTTGGCGCGCACGGGGCCCTCGGGCCCCTGCTCGAGCGCAAGATCCAGCGCACGGATCCGCTGGGCTTGCCGTCCGGATGGCCTCGGCGAGATGAAGTCCGCCACCGCCCGCGTCGCGCGACCAGCGTCCATGTTCTCCAGCGCATACACCTTGACCATGCGCTCGGGAGCCGCCTCTTCGGTCGCCAGCGACGCGATGAGCGAACCCATCACCTTGAAATCCGTGTCGTTCGCCCACACCACCAGCGAGCCACCCAGCGGGTCCGGGCTGACCGCGACCCGCCCGGTAAACCCGCCCGGGTTGTCCGCGCTCGCACGCCCGACCTGCCCGATCGTCGCCCGGAGCAGGTTCGCGATGGGGCCCGCGTCGGCACCATCCGGCAACCGCACGACCCGCACCGCCGTCGGCTCGGGCGGCATCTGCCGCTCGATCTCCGCCGCCAACTGCGCCACGCGGTCGGTCAGCCGCGTCGAGCCGACCACGATCAGCGAGTTCGTCTCCGGGTCGATCGCGATCGTCAGCGTCGGCTGCTCCGGCTCACCCCCCGGCGCGTCACCCGCCGCCGGCGGTTCCCCGGGCTGCGACGCGATCGCCGCACCCAGCACCGTATCGATCAGAGCACGCCCGGTCAGGTTCGCACGCCCGGGCGGCTGCGGCTCATCAGGGACGCGGACGAAAGGGCGGGCATCCTCCTCATCGGGCTCGACCCGCGAGCCGCTCGGCCCGCGGCTGCCGTCCTCCCGCTTGAGAAGCTCCTCCGCCGAGATCACCTCGACCTTCACGCCCCCACCACGCTCGAGCAACTGCTTGAGCGTCATCGCAACCGCCGTCGCATCCGCCCGCGAAGGATCGACGCGCACCATCCGCAGCTCGCGGCTGCTGACCAGCGCGGCCCGATCCACCTGCTCCACCAGATCGCCGATGCGTTGGAGCTGGGCCGCGCTCGCCTTGACGATCAGGGCGTTGCTGCGCTGATCCACCCGCACCACGGGCGAGGGCCCCGCCTCGATCTCATCGGCGAACACCGCCTCGATCGTCGCCGCCAGTTCGCGCGCATCGGCGTTCATCGCCGGAATCACGCGCACCAGCCGGTCGGTCTCCGCTCCCTCCCGCTCCCGGTCGATCTCCGACACGACCTGCTCGGCCAGTTCCAGCACGCCGGCGGGCGCGCTGACGATCAGCGCGTTCAGCCTCGGTTCGGCCACGACCCGCACCGGCTGCTCGACCGCCGAATCGCCCCCCTGCCGCTGGCGCGTCTGGATGTAAGTCCAGCGGGCCCAATCCGGGATCAGGTCGATCTCGCTCTGCCGTGTCAGCAACTGCTCGACCAGCGGCGCCACCGCTTCCGCCCGTGCGTGATCGAGATACAGCGTGCGCACCGCGAGGCCGTCGACATCCAGCGAGACATCCATCTCCCCGATCAGGCGGCGTGCTTCGTCTTGCTGCGCCTCTGTCCCCGAGACCAGCACCGCGTTGCTCCGCGCCTCAAACGACACCGTCGGCGTCGGCTCGCCCGGGCCCGCCGCCGAACGCAGCGCATCGCGCAGCGCCGCGGCGACCGCCGTCGCGTCGCCCCGTTCGAGCCGGTGCACACTGACGGTCATCCCGCCGTCGTCATCGGGCGAGTCGAGCCCCTCGATGATCGCTCGCGCCATCGGCAGCAGCGAAGTCGGCGCGCTCACCAACAGCCGGTTCGACCTTGCGTCGGCGGTCACCGTCGGCAGCGGGATCGACAGCCCCGCCCGTTCGGCATCCCGAAGCTCCGCCGGCCAACGCGAGCGATCGCGCAGCATGCCCTCGACCACCCGCGCCACCGTCTGGGCCTCGGTGTGCTCCAGCGACACCAGCGTCAGATCCAGCGCCGGGAGCACCGGCGAACGACCGTCAATCTCTTCCAGCAGCACCACGGCGTCCGCGACGACCGCCTCCGACCCGACGACGAACACCACGCCCGCACGCGGCTGCGACACGATCTCCGGCCGCTGTCGCGCGTTGCGATAGCGCGAAGCAAACAGCCGCGTCGCCTCCGCCGCGAGCGTGTCGGCCTGCGCCCGCGCCGGCGCGAAAGTCCGGATGATGCGGTTCCCGTCGGCATCGGGCTCATCGAGCCGCTGGATCACCTCCGCCGCCAACTCCAGCGACGACGCCGGCCCGGAAACCACCAACGCGTTCGTCCGCTCGTCGGCTTCGACGCGCACCGTCACGCGCTGCGGCACCTGACCGCGGAAGTAGCGGATCTGCGCCGCGAGAATCCGCGGATCGGACTGGAGCTGGTCGGCCAGAAGCCGCTGCACCGTCTGAGCGATCGCCGTCGCCGACGCGTGCTCGAGCTCGAAAGTCTCGACCGCGATCGTGTTCTCATCCGTCGGCCGCTGATCCAGCGGCGAGATCAGTTCCTCAACCTTCGCCAGGTCCGCCTCGGCCCCCGAGAGCAGGATCGCGTTCGATCCCGCCGCCGGCACGACCAAGACCTCGCCCCCGCTCGGTAGATCGAGCGTCGGGAGCACCCGCGTGATGGTCTGCGACACCGACCCGGCGTCCGCGTAGGTCAGTGGCACGACCCGGATGACCGCCGAGCCCATGCTCGCCGCCTCGACATCCAGCGAGCGGATCAATTGCTCGGCGATCTGCTGGATCGACTCGGGAGCGCTGATGATCAGCGTGTTGCTCGCGCGGTCAGCCGCGACATCCAGCAGCCCTTCGATCTCCCGCGTCGCCGCCCCGGTCGAACGCTGCTCCTCGCGAAGCCGCGTCACCAGCAACTGGCTCAGCAGCGCCTCGAGCCGGTCCGCCCGCGCGTGCTGCAGCGTGTAGAGACGCATCGTCGTCTGCGGCGAATCGGGCTGCTCCTCGAACTGCTCGAGCACCTTCTCCACCTGCGGGAAGATCGTCAGCGGGCCGCTGACCACCAGCGTCCGGCTCACCGGCTCGACCTCGATCGACACCGGCGTCTGCCCCGTCGCGCCCAGCGCGTTGCTCTGGGCCAGCTCATCCAGCGTTCGCTGCACGGCGTTGAGATCCGCCTGCTCGACGCGGTAGGTCCGAAGCTCCACATCTTCCCCGAGCTGCCGCTGATCCAGGCTCCTCACCAACTGCTCGAACCCAGCCAGCCGCTTCGCGGGCGCATCAACAATCAGCGAGTTGGTCGCCCGGTCCGCGCGAACCACGATCTCCTTGGGCTGCCGCAGGTCCGGGCGAGGCTGCCGCGTCCGCGGGTCGTAGGGCATCGGAGGCTCGGGGAACATCGTGTCGATCGTCTTGGCGAGTTCCTCCGCCCGCGCGATCTTCAGCGGGAAGATCGCGATCTCCCGACCCTCGGCGTCGAACGCCTGCGACTCGTTCATCTCCGTAACGAGTTGATCGATCTCCCCCAGCATCTCCGGATGCGCGCTGACGATCAGAGTGTTCGTCGCCGGATCACCCTGGATCGTCACCGGGCGCGCCGCCTTCTCATCCACCGGCCGCCGGTCGTAGCTCTGCTGGAGAACGCGCGCAAGCTCCACCGCGTCCGTCGATCGCAGGCGCAGAATCCGCAGCGGCGCCGTCTCGGCGACCTGCGACTGATCCAGGTTGCGTAGAAGCTGCTCGACGATCGGGATCTGCAGCGGCGTCGCCGCAATCATCACCGTGTTCGTCGACTCGATCGCCTCGAACGCCGGCTGCGGGCCCGAATCGGCCCGGAAGGTCTGGCTCGACGACACCAGTTCGTTGAGGAACTGCACCGCGTCGGCCGCCTTGGCGATCCGAAGCTCCACCAGCCGCACCTGCCGCTGCGGGCCCGCCTGCTCCTGGAGCTGATCGACGATGCGCATGAAGCGTTCCATCGCCTCGCGGTCGGCGACGATCTCCAGCGAGTTCGTCTCCTCGTCGATGCTCACCTCGACCGGGTTGGCGCCCGGGATCTGCGCGATCTGCGCGTCGTAGATCTGCGTCGCCCGGTCCCCGAACGACGACGCCTCCGCGTTGGCGATCGGGATGATCCGCAGGTCCTTCTCGACCGGCACCGCCGAAAGATCCGCCAGCACCGCCTCGACCCGCTCGAAGGTCACCTCGTCGCCCGCGACGATCAGCGTCGAGCTCCGAGGCTCGGTCTCGACCATCACCTCGACCTGCTTCTTGCCCGGCTGCGCCGGCGCCGCCAGGTTCCCGTTGCGCGATAGCGCCTGAAGCGTCCGCGCCACCGCCTGCAGGTCCGCCCCGACGACCTGGTAGGTCCGCAGTTCCGCCACCGGCGGGATCTCCACCCGGTCCAGCTTCGCCGCCAGTTCCTCCAGCGATTCGATCCGGTCCGCCGGCGCGTCGATGATCAGTGAGTTCGTGCTCGGGTCCGCCGAGACGGTGACTTCCTTCTCCTTCTGCAGCCACGGCATCGGCGTCCCGCGGCGATCCCGCGGCATCGGGGGCTCGGGGTACAGCCGATCCATCGCCTGCGCCACATCCGTCGCCTTGGCAACCTGCAGGCTGAACAGCACCGTGACCCGCTCGGGCCCCTCCCGCTGCTCCTTGTTGAGCTCCTCGACGAACGACTTGATCTCGTCGAACAGCTCCGCGTGCGCGCTCACGATCAGCGTGTTCGTCGCCGGGTCCGCCCGTACCTCCACCGGCCGCGCCGTCCGATCCGCCTGCGGCCGCTTGTTGTACTGCTGCTGCAGCATCGACGCGATCGCCACCGAGTCCGCCGCACGCAACTGCAAGAGCTTCAGCGGCGGAAGCTCGGTCTGCTCAAGCCGATCCAGCCGGCGCACAAAGTCCGCGATCAGTCGGTGCTGCGCCGATTCGGCCGTCACCAGCAGCGAGTTCGTCCGCTCCATCACCGCGATCGACGGGTCCGGCACCCGCCGCGCCTCATCAATCGGATCCGCCGTCGACAGCAGCTCCTCCAGCGGCGTCAGGATCTCCTTGGCATCCACATTCTGGATGTCGATCACCACCGTCGTCCGCTTGGGGGGCAGCAACTGCTGCGCCTGCCGGATCGACTCGTCGTACAGCCGCACCGCCTCGCGCGTTCCCGAGACCAGCAGCGACCCGGACTCCGCATCAGCCTCGACGCTCAACTCGCCGAGTTCCCCTTCGGGCCGCAGCGACGCCTGACGCTCGTAGAGCTCCAATGCCCTCGCCTGCACCGCCGCCAGATCCCCCTGCCCGACGCGCACCACCCGGAACTCCTGGTCCCCGGGCTCGGTCACATCCAACTCGCCGATCAGGCTCTCGATCATCGACAACTGCGCCGGCTCGGCCCGCACGATCAACTGATCGAGCTCGTCGAGCGCCTCGAACCGCGGCATCTCGAACCGCGAACCATCGCCAGGATCCAGCAGCGGCCGCGCCAGCCGGTTCAGCTTTGTCACCAGTTCGCTCGGCCGACGCGTCTGGATCGCGTACACCCGGGTCTCGAGCTCGGCCGGGCGGTTCGTCTGCACCGTCCGCAGCACCTGCTCGAATCGCGACAGCGCCGACCGCTCGCCGATCAGCGTCAGCATCCCCGACGCCTCGTCGAGCGTGACCTGCAGTTCGGGCTCGTTCCGCGGCTTCGACGCCTCGAACAGCTGCCGCGCCCGATCGACCACCACCCCCGCGTTGGGCTCCTCCATCCGAACAAGACGCACATCGGCGCGATACTCGGGCTCGACATCAAGCCCCCGAAGCAGCGTCTCGAGCGCCGCCACATCCCCCGCCGGCCCCGACACCAGCAGCCCGTTGCCCGAGGGCGACGGCGAATACCGCAGCACCTGCCGCTGGCGATCGCTCAGCATCCGCGACGCGACCTGCTCGGCCGTCCCCGGGTCCAGGTGCTCGAACGACAGCAGCCGCGCGACCTTCTCCGTCCGCGGCGGCTGAGCATCCCCCCCGGCCCCCGGATCCAGTTCCGAGATCAGCGCCGACGCCTGCACCAGCAGCGGCGCCGACCCCACGATCGTGATCTTCCCCGCCTCGGGCAGCGGCAGGATCGTCGGGCGACGGTCGGCACGCAACCCCTGGAACAACTGATTCAGACTCTGCGCCGCGCTCTGCGGCGTGATCGACTCGAGCGTCAGCGTCACCATCTGCCGCTCGCCCTGACCCTCCTCGGGCACATCCAGCAGCGCGATCAGCTCCGCGACCGTGTCGATCCGCGACTGCGGCCCCACCGCGATCACGCTGTTGGTCCGCGGATCGGGCTGGAGGTTCACCCCCCCGACATTCATCTCCTCGACCACGCGCTGCTTGCCGTCCTTATCGATGACGACCGTCCGCTGCCGTTCCCCGATCAGCCCCGTCAGCGCGCTCACCACCGCGTTCGGCTCGGCGTGCTTGAGCGGAAAGAGCTGGAACTTGGAATCGACCGGCTTCTCCGCGTCGATCGTGCGGATGATGTCGCTGATCCGCCGGATCTGCGCCGCGGTCTCCACCACGATGACCATGTTCTGCGCCGGCACCGCCGTCACGCCACCGAGATCGCTGATCAGCGGCTTGATCTGCTCGGCCACCAGCGTCGCCGTCGCATTGCTCAGCGGGATCGTCACCGTCAGGATCTTGTCGGGCGTCGCGTCCTCGGGGACCTCCCCGTTCGCGACCGGCGAGGGCCTCCGGAACGAGTCCGCCAGCGTTGCCAGGTAGAGGTAGTTGTCCTCCTTCCGCAGTTGCACCCCGTGCATCCGCAGATTCAGGTTCAGAACGCTCAGAGCCTCCTCGAAGGTCAGCGCCTCTCCGCTGAGGAAGGTCATCGACGCCTTGGGCACCGCGGCCTCGCGGATGATCGGCAACTCCGACTCACGCGAGAAGAAGTCCAGCACCTCATCGAACGGTGCGTCCTTGAAATTGAACCGGATGCTCGGAGCCTCGCCCCCGGTCGACGGGTCGGTCAGCTTCGCCGGCTCCTCGGCCGGGCTGGGCTGGGCCCACGCGACAGACACCGGCAGCCCCGCCGCCAGAGCCACCGACACCGCCGCCCGCACCACACCCGTGTGACGCCGTTCCATGTGCAACTCCCTTTGCGCTCGGCCGTGCGCATCGCCGAACGGCGGACTCCAATCCCGCCGGAACCCAGTCTAACCACTTGGCTCGGCTTCCACAGGACGCCGATCGCCCAGCGTCTGGTTCAGCCGAACCTCGAACACCTGATCTTCAATCTCGAAACGGGCGACCTCGCCCGACCCTCCGACAAACCGCGCCGCCGGGCCCCCGGGCCGGATCTCCACCCGCGCTCCCTCCGCCAAGCGGACACTCTGTCCCGTTCTCATATTGACCAGCCCCGCTTCGGTGCCGAGCGAACTCTGAATCACCCCCCACAGCCGCCATTCGTGATACGGCGGCGGGGGCGGCTCGGGCTTCGGCTCGGGCTTGGGTTCCGGTTTCGGCTCCGGCTTGGGCTCGGGCTTCGGCGGGGGCGGCGGCGGGTCGTACCGGAACGGGTTCAAACGCGTCAGCCTCGACGCGATCCCCCCCGCCCGCTCAGACACCGGACGCACCTGCATCCCCTCGGCATCCAGCCCCCCGCCCTCGGGCACCCACACGAACCACATCACCATCCGCAGCTCAAAAAGCCTCGCCTCGTCGCTCGCCGGCTCGATCGACACCGCATCGATCCGGTGGATCCACGGCTGGCTCTCAGCGAGCGCGAGCGTCCCCACCACCGACTCGTAGCTCCCAACCCCTGTCAACTCGGCGCGCAGCACCCCGAACCCGGCGCTCTCCTTGAGCACCTGTCCCTGCGGCGTGCGCCCCAGCCGCCCCGTCTCCGGGTACGGATTCGGGATCGGCCGCGGCGACTCGGGCGTCACCACGCTCAGCGACGACTCGACCAGCCCCCCCGCAATCCCCAGCTTTCGAACCGCCACGCGCACCTCGTGCACGATCTCGTCGGCCCGCCCGCCGAGCATCCGCGCCCGCAGAGCCGTCTCCCGCGCCTTGAGTTCCTCCCCACCGACCAGGATCGATTCATACCCGTCGATCCGATCCCGCAGGTTCGAAAGGTCATCGACGAGCTTTGCGCGCGGATCCGCGTACATCCGCTCGTACCCGAAGGTCCCGACCACGAACGCGACGCACGCGCCGACCGCGATCCCCGTGAGCGTGCGCCGGTTCATGGCGACTCCTCCCCGGGCGTCGGCAGCGTCGGCCTCGGGTCGCCGCTCGTCAGGTCGAAGTCAAACACCGGCTCCCCGTCGGCCCGACCCGTCCCGACGCGGTAGATCCCCCGCGCCAGGAACGCCGCACGGATCGCCGCCACCTGCTCGGGCGACGGCGTCCGACCCGCGACCGACATCCGCACCGTCCGCTCGCGGATCCAGTCCCCCTCCATCGGCCCGTCGCCCTTGGAGACATACCGCACATCCCGCCCGTTCGACTGCGGCAGGTTCAGCCCCGCAATCTTCCCGACGATCGCGTTCGGCGGATCGGGCAGGTCCGCGACGACCGCCTCGAGATGCTCCATCCAACTCGTCCGCGACCCGAGCCACGCCCGCAGGTGCGCGTACCGACCCTTGAGCACCAGGTGATCCTGCACCTTGCCCCGCAACGATCGCTCGCGTGCGCTCGCCGCCGCTATGTCGGCTCGCAATCCTCCCAGCGCCGACTCGGCGAGCACCCACCCGCCCCCGAGCAGCAGAATCACCGCCAGCGCACCCAGCAGCGATAGTTGCCGACGGCGTGCGCCCGGATCCGGCGCCGCGGCGGGATTGGCAAAGTCCAGCGCCTCGGCGCCGCCGCGCCATTCCCCATCGTCCGCCAGCGAATCGTGCGTCGAATCGACCGCCTCGGCTTCGGTCCCGAGCCCCAGCGACTCGAGCACCGCCCGCCCGATCGAATCGCCCAGTTCGCCGCCGCCCATCACGACGACGCGTCGAACCTCCAGCGAATCCGACGCGGCCCGGTAGCTCACCCAGATTCGCTTCGCCTCAACCGCAATCTGCCTCGCCAGGTCCTCGCTTGACGATGCTGAATCGGCCCCGACTTCCAGCGACCGCGCCGCCACCAGCCCGGATGGGTCGGCGAGCACCAGTTCCACCGCCCCGGGCCCGAGCGTCACTCCCAGCGCCGCCACTTCCTCCCCCGCCGCCGACGCGATCAGCCGCGCGGTGGTGTCGAAGCAACGGAGCGTGACGCCCTGCAGCTTGCACCCCGCCTTGCCCATCGCCTCGCTCAAAAATTCCAGCCGCGACCGCGGGATCCCCCCCGCCAGCACCAGCAGACGGCGCGTGCCCGCGGCGTCGGTGCGATCGCGCAGAATGCGATAGTCGACCACCGGGTCCTCCACGGGTCCGGCGAGCTGCCTTGCCATCTGCAGCCTGATCACCCCGTCGAGGTCCGCCTGCCCCGCCCCCTCGGCGACCGCGACCTCGAACCGCTTGACCACCGCCTCCCGCCGCGCCAGCGTGAGCAGCACACCCCCCTTGATCGCGACCCCGGCCTCCCGCGCCGACTCGGCGAGCCACGCCCCGAACGCCGACGCGTCGTCCGCCGCCACTTTGCTCGGGCGCTGCAGCGACGCCACCTGTCCGCCGGCGATCACGCACGCGCGGCTGCCGTCCAGGTCGATGATCGTGCGGGGTCCGCGCGGTGTCATCCGTTCCCTCCCGACCGCGTGGTCCAGCGACCGATCCGACGATCCACCGCCGCGGGGAGATCCGTCTCCGCCGCCTCGGATTCTCCACCCCGCGCGCGCACACGACTGACGCGCGAGCCGCCTCCCCCGTCGGTTTCCATTCGGTTGGAGCCTACCCGGTTGCTCAAGCGCGTGATGCGCCCGGGGCGATCCGCGTCCTCCCCACCTCCGTTTTCGGTGAGCGAGCCCTCAGCCAGCTCACCGTCCCCCTCGTCCAGCCGAACCGCCGCCGGATCGAAAGGGTCCTCGATCGGCGCCTCGGCGACCTCCTCTCCAAGCGATTCGAACAGTTCCGCCCCCTCGTCCTCGAGCTGACGCATCGCATCGAGAGCCGTCACATCGCGCAGGTACGCGATCCTGGGCCGCTGCGACGCGACATCGATGATCGCCTCGACGACCATCCGCTCACGGAGGGGCGCCGATTCGAGATCGCCCACCTCGCCGCTCTGCTCATCGGGCCACGCGATCCCCACCTCGATCCGGACGCGCCACTGCATCGACCGCGTCGAGAGCCAGTCGACGGCTTCCCTGAACTCCGCATTGGAAAGTATTCCCTGTGAGACCGGCCACGCGACCGACCGCCGATCCGCGGCGCTCAGACTGTTGCGGAGCTCCACCACCGCCAGCGCCGACTCGCGCGAGAACCCGGGGATCGCCCGCAGCACCTCGAACGGCGCGACATTCAGGTCCACCCGCCCGGGACGGAACTGATCGTCGGTCGTGGTGATCGCATCGAGCACATCGTCCCAGATCGCATAGGCCTCGGGGGCCAGACGATCGAGCTGCGTGACGATCGCGGCGTCGTTGCGGAAAGTGGTGCCCGAGGTCATCAGCGCGCGCAGGGCATTGGCCGCGTCGTCATTCCAGCGCGCCGAGATCGCCCGCCCGAGCCCCTCGGACCACGGCAGGTTGAGGTTCAGCCGCAGGTCGCCCCGCGCATCGGGTCGCATCAGACCCGCCTGGATGTTGGGATCGAAGGTGTGCACGGTCAGCAGGTCGATCAGGCGAAGATCCGCCGTGGGCTCGAAGGTGTCGGCCGAAACCTCGAAAGACATCTCCGGGCCCGCGTCGTCCCCGAGCGAGAAGCCCCCGGCCCCGGCAGGCTCCGCCGGCACCGACCCGTAGTCATCCACAAGGTCCGTCAGTTCGCCGAAGAGCAGGTCGGGCGTCATCCCCTCGATCGTCAGCAGTTCCTCGACTGAAGCAAACGGGCCGCGGGCGCGCGCGGCGATGATCTTCTCGGCCAGGTCCGGGCCGATCGGCTCGATCGCCGCGAGCATCTCCTCGGTCGCGAGGTTGATGTTGAGCTTGCCCGTTTCGGGCTGAATCGGCGACTCGGGGTCCTCGGGGGTCAGGTCAACCAGCCGGATGATCCCGACCGCGCCGCTCCCATCCCGGAAGAGCTCCCACGACTCGGTCACCCGCGGCAGTTCGCCGTCGAGCATGTCCTCACGCTGCTCGGCCAGTTCGCTCATCACCCCCTGCAGGCCCGACCACGCCAGCGAGCGCACCTGATCGCGCGCGCGCACCGCGCTCGACGCCGACACCTGCGCGTCGGCCCGGAGCAGGATCGACGCGCCCGAAAGCGTCCCCAGCACAACGATGATCAGCACCGCGTAGAGGATCACACCCCGCCGCCCGCGCGTCGCGACCCGATCGAACCGGACTGCATGGGAGCGATGCGTCATGACGAGCCCCCCCCGCCGACCGTCGGGCTCGCGTCGAACTCAGGCCCGTCGGGGACCACGATGATGCGGACGCGATCGGGAGTTCCGCTCGGGGCCGTCGGCTCCGCCTCGGTCGGGATCGGCACGGGCTCGGCTTCGAGCACCGGCGCGACGCCCCGCCCGCTCGGCTGCAACCCCGCGAGCGGATCCTCCTCGGGCTCGGGCGTGCGCCGATCCTCGAACCAGATCGCCACCTCGATCGCCGCGGGGAGCCCGCCGTGGGTCATGGAGTCGAAGCCCCCCTGCCAATCGTTGCCCACCAGATAGCGGAACCGGACGCGGGCGATGCCCTCGCCGATCACCGACATCGGCGGCGGCTCGTCCTTCGAGAGCGCGTCCCAGCGGCGCGCGCGCAACTCACCGGACTCGGCGTCAAAGCGGAACTCGCTCCCCTGCAGATCGCTCAGCGGGACGATCTCTCCCGCCGACGCGAGCGGCGGCGTCACGCCACGCGACATCAGCCGGATCGAGGCCGAATCGCCCCGGATCCCCGCACCCATGCGCGGACCCCCGGCAAGAGCCGTGAAGAGATCCGCCTCGAGGCGTTCGATGACCTGCGTCGCGGTGCGGGCCCGCTCGGCGGCGGTCGCCGCCCGCTCGCGATCGCCCGCAAGTGTGCGCAGAAAGGTCAGGATCGCACCCGACAGCACGACGAGTATCGCCAGCGCCAGCAGCACCTCGAAGAGCGAGAAGCCGGCGCGGTCGGCGGAATGTTCGCGGCGGGTGCGCACGGCTTCAGCGCCCTCCCCGCCGCGTCGCGGCGCTACGCTCGGCTTCGCCCGCGAGATCATCGGCCTCGCCGGCGATATCGGCCTCGGCTTCGCGCAGGCGAACGAGTTGGTGCAGTTCGGCCGAGGCGAGCACCCGCTGGTCGTCCTCGGGATCGCGCCGCGTCACGAATACGCGCACGACGCTGAGTCCCTCGAACTCCGAGGGCTCGGTCTCGACGCGGATCTCCCAACCCGAGGCTTCCTCGGCTTCGATGAACAGCGCGTCGGGCGTCACCTCTGCGTCGCCCTCCCAGTTGCGTTCGTCGGCGGGCCAGGGGGGGACCGGGCCGTTCGCGTTCATCTCCGAGAGTTCGCCCGATTCGAGCCGGGCCATGGTCGAACGGGCGAGGTCCGCGGCCTGGGCGCGCAACTGCTCGCGGTCGAGCGATCCCATGCCCTGGCGGAGCAGCGAGGTGATCGCCAGCGAAGCCATCACGAAGATCGCCAGCGCGGCGATCATCTCCAGAAGGATCGCGCCTCGCTTCATGGGCGACCCCCATCGTCGCCCGGGAGCGTGTCGTCCCAACCGGCGGGTTTGGCCTCATCGTCGAATCCGGCCGCGTCCTCGGCGAATGGATCGGCGAATGGGTCCGAGTCCTCGTACGCGGCTTCTGGGTCGTTGGCGCCGGGATCGCCTGGCGTGCGCACGGAGTCGAAAGTCACTCGCCCGGTCCATGGTTCGATCGTGAACCGGCGGCGCTCGCCGCGATCAGAGATCAGCACAAGGTCGTCGCGGGACATGACCGAACCATCGGGGACGAGTACCGCGAGGGTCAGCACCTCGGGGCGTGGATCGGCGGCACTGCGGAGGGCCCGCTCGGAGGGCGGCGGATCTTCCTCGGCGAACGGCGAGTCGATGCCGAAGTCCCCGGACAGGTCGTACGCGTCGAGCCCCTCCTCGGCAGACTCGGCCGCAAGGCGGAAGCCCTCGGGAAGCGCGGCGTACTCACGGGTGGGCACGGACCGGGGCGCGAGGGCACGCGCCCGCTGCTCGTCGGCGGTCAGCGTGTCGGTGCCTTCGAGCGAGATCGCGAAGTCCTCCAGATCGGCGTCGAGCGGGAGCCCGACGAGCCGGGTGCGCCGGGCGTCGATGACCGCGACGAGACGGATCGGCGACGAAGATCGCATGGCGTCGGTGCGGGCCGAGTCGATGACGGTGCGGACAGCGTCCTGGGCGGCTTCGAGGCGTGCGGGCGCGAGCCGGCGCGACAGAAGCGGGAGCGCCGTCACCGCGATCGCGAGGATGAGCGCGATCGCGATGAGGAGCTCGATCAGGGTGAACCCGCGTTGGCGGATGGGGTTCATGGCTTGGCCCCGGTCGGACGCGGGGCGAACGGCCGATCAGCCGCCGCCCTCGCCGAAGGGATCGTCCCCGCCGTCCATGAAGTCGCCGTTCTCGTCGTCGGCGGCGTTGAAGGCGCCCGTCGTGACCTCGAGTTCGATGTCGTCGTCGGTTTCCTCTTCGCCGTCGGGCCCGACCGAGCGGATGCGGCAACTGGTGCGGTTGACCTCCTCGTAGACCCACTCATGCCCCCAGCGGTCCTGGGGGATCTTGTTGTTGAGGTAGCCGCTCCACTTGTCTTCGAGCTCGGGATCGTCGAGCTGGCTCTGGTCCCAGAGGACGGTGAGCCCCTCCTCCTCGGTCGGGACGCGGTCGAAGTCCTCGTAGAACTGCATGATGGCGGACTTGAGGGTGTTCATGTCGGTCTGCGTGAGGCTGACCTTGGCCTCGTCGCGGCGCTGGAAGACCGCGACACCGATCAGTCCCGAGAGCACGAGGATGATCGCGATGACGATGAGCACTTCGATGAGCGTGAAGCCCGCGCGGGCGGATCGCGAGAGATGACGCATGGTCGGTGACTTCCTGTTCAGGCGCGGCGGGCGCACCCCGCCGCTCGGTTCCATCCGTTGTACCGGGAGCCGGGGCGATCGCCGCGACATCCGAACATACGCCGCACGAAGACGGCGGCCTTTCGACACACCACGCTACCACCACCGGGCGGGCGCCTCAAGCCCCCGGGATATCGGGCGTTACACGCCTCACATGCCGGTGCTGAGCTTGGTCATGGGCAGGATCAGGGCGATTGCGACGGTCACCACGACCGACGCGATGGACATCAGGAGCAGGGGCTCGACGAGCCGGACCACGGCGTTGAGCAACCGATCGACCCGGGCCTCGATGGTCTCGGCGATGGTCACCAGCACCTCGTCGAGGTTGTTGGCCGCCTCTCCCACCGAGATCATCTCGATCACATCGTCGCCGAAGAGGTCGGCCTTGGCCAGGGGCGGGGCGAGCGACTCGCCCCCGCGGACCGCCTCGGTCGCTTCCTCGATCGCTTCCTCGAGCAGGATGTTTCCCGCCGCGTCGCGGGCGATCTGCATGGATGCGATCATCGGGACGCCGTTGGCGAGCAGCGTGCCGAGCATCCGGCAGAACCGGGCGGCGGCGAGGGCCCGGGTCAACGGCCCGAACACCGGCAATCGCGTGCGGAGCACCGTGAGGCGCCGGCGGTTGATCGGCGAGCGGCTCAGTCTCCAGACGCCCGCGATCAGAAGCGCCACGACGATCAGCGTGAGCGGGCCGTAGGTCCCCACCAGTTCGCTGATCCCGAAGACGAAGACGGTGATACCGGGCAGCCCGCCCTCGATGCGTTCGTAGAGCGGCTGGAACATCGGGACGAAGAACGCGAAGATCGCGCCGAGCACGGCGAGCCCGAAGAAGACGAGCACGGCCGGGTAGATGAGATTGCCGAGCACCTTGCCCCGCATGTCGGCCTGGGCGACGACGAACTTCCCGAGGCGTTCGAGCACCTGCTCGAGAAAGCCCCCCTTCTCGCCCGCGCGGATCATCGCGATGTGGATGCGGTCGAAGATGTCGGGACGCTGGGTCATCGCGTCGGCGAGCTCGCCGCCGTCTTCGACCTTCTCGGCGAGCCCGGCGAAGACTTCGGCGAGCTTGGGCTGGCTCTTGCGGCGGGAGATCAGCCGGAGCGATCGCAGCAGCGGGACACCGGCGTGGAGCAGGTCGGCGACCTGGAGGTACGCGGTGCCGAGGGCCCGCTTGCCGATCCCGCTGAACAGCCCGCGGCGCGAAACCTGGGGCTTGATCTGAACCGGGGTGAGAGCTCGGGATTCGAGTTCAGCCTGAACGGCCTGTTCGCTCGCGCCGGCGAGGCTGCCGACGATCCGCTCGCCGGCCGTATTGAACGCGGTGTAGTGATAGGTCGCCATCGATCACCCCGGCGTGAGCCCGTCCGTGGGCCGCGGATCACTCGGCCCCGGCTTCCTGCACCGAGCCGCCGGCTTCGAGGAGTTCCTTGATCTTCTCGATGACGCGCGGGTCGTCGGGCGTGATGCGCGGCTCGAAGCGGGCGACGACGCGCCCGGAGCGATCGACGAGGAACTTGGTGAAGTTCCACTTGGGCTCGCCGCCGATCGGCTCGGGCTGGCCGGCGAGTTGGCGGTAGAG
Source organism: Phycisphaerales bacterium JB037 (assembly GCA_043101605.1). Lineage (GTDB taxonomy): Bacteria > Planctomycetota > Phycisphaerae > Phycisphaerales > UBA1924 > JBICIG01. Next base: position 41,607 of record JBICIG010000093.1, on the reverse strand, counting down.
CAGGTGGCAATCATCGCCCTTGACGGAGATCTTCTCGAAGACCGGGAAGGTGACGCCGTAGTTCTGCGTGCAGAACTCGGCGATCTCCTTGTTGGTGCCGGGCTCCTGGCCCGCGAAGTTGTTGGCCGGGAAGGCCAGGATGACCAGCCCGCGGTCCTTGTGCTCGCGGTAGAGCTTCTCGAGCGCCTCGTACTGCGGCGTCAGCCCGCACTTGCTGGCGGTGTTCACCATCAGCACGACCTTGCCCCGGTAGGCATCGAGGCGCTGAGGCGTGCCGTCGATCAGGTTCATGGTGGGCCAGAGCACGAACGCCTTGTCTTCGGGCAACCCCGGGATCTCCGACGCCGGCTGGGGCGCGGCGGGGGCGGACTCGGGCTGGGCGAACGCGAGCGCGCCCGCGGCGATCGCCGACGCGATGATCAATCCCTGACTTGCCTGCGTGCGACGCATGATGGTGCTCCCTCGATGGATCGGCCGGATGATCGGTGCCGGGCGTCAGCCGCCCAGGTTCGGCTGCCAGTTCGTGAACGGGACATCGTCGGATGTGTTCGGCATTCCGTCGCGCCCCATGGAGAAGAGCCGGGGCTTCTCGCCTCGCCGGGCGGGGGGCTGGTAGACATACGGATTCTTCCACGGATCGAGGAAGGAGGTCGGGGGAGTGCCTGCGTCGGTCATCATCTGGTTGTACTCATCGACCGTCGGCCACTGCCCCGTCGTGACGACATGGGTGGTGATGAGATCGGCGGCGGACTTGAGTTCGAGCCCGATCGCGCTCTCCTTGCCCGCCTGGACCGAGCCGGTGACCGCCTGAGCGGGGTCGGACTTGCCGTCACACCCTCCCATCACCCCGAGCAACCCGATTCCGGCCGCGCCGACGAGGGACGCTGAGTTCCTGCGTGTCATGGATCAACCTCCGTCAGATTCATCCTACAGTGCGGGCGATGGTCAGGCTCCGCCGAACCGTGCGATTCAGCATCGATCCGTCGGGATCCCCGGCTGCCGGGCCCGCGCGGACGATCGGCAGCAGCCCCCCGCTGACCGGGCTGGCGGCCGTGTTCGAGCTCGATGTCACCTGCACGGGGGAGCCCGACGAGCGGAGCGCGTATGTCGCCGACATCCAGGAGATCGATCGCGCGACGCTGGGAATCGCTGTGCCCCGGATCGGCGAGCGGTTTTCCGAGCCCCCCGCCGGCACACTCCGTTCGATGCTCGAGCCGCTTCGGGCGGCGCTGCCGGCGGCGCTCGAGAGCGTGCGCTGGCGGGTGAGCCCGTACCATTCGCTCGAGATGTCCGCCGATCACCCCCAGACCGTGCTCTTCCGCGAGCGTTTCGAGTTCGCCGCCTCGCACCGGCTGCACAACCGGCGGCTGTCGGACGAGGCGAACCGTGAGCTGTTCGGCAAGTGCAACAACCCGAGCGGGCACGGGCACAACTATGTCATCGAACCGTGTGTCGAGGTGGATCTCGACGAGACGGGCTCAACGCCCGTGACCTGGGAGCGGATTGCCCGGATCACCAAGGCCGCCGTGCTCGACCGCCTCGACCACACGCACCTGAACTCCGATGTCGCGGAGTTCCGGGACGAAGGCGGGCTGATCCCGTCGGTCGAGAATATCGCCCGGGTCTGCTTCGAGTGGCTCGCGGGCCCGGTCGGTGAACTTCCCGGCTCGCCCAGACTCCGCACTGTGACGGTCTGGGAGACTGATCGGACCTGCGCGACCTATCCGGCCGACTGAATCTGCCTGACCAACCCGGTGCACGCGCTTCCGGTGCATGGCGTGTGGACGCCCGGCGAGATGAATCGGCGCTCGTTGCCGCCCCCGCCCCGCCGACCGGTACAATCGGGCAATGGGCGTGGGAACCCTTCTCGTCGAACGCGGGCTGATCTCCCCGGAGCAGCTCGAGCGGGCGCTGGCCGAACAGCGTGAGACGGGCGAGCGCCTGGACCGCGTCCTCATCCGGCTGAACATCGTCACGCGCGAGCAGGTGCTCGAGGCGGTCGGCGAGCAGCTCCACATGCCGATCGTCGACCTCGCCGGGCAGGCCGTCGAGCGCGAGGTGCTCGACCTGCTGCCCGCCAAGCTGGTCTACAAGCAGGCCTGCGTGCCGATCGCCCGCGAGAACGGCACCCTGACCATCGCCACCAGCGATCCTTACGAACTCAGCGTGCTCGACGAGTTGCGGCTCCTGACCGGGTGCTCGATCGAACTGGTGCTCGCCGACGAGCAGGAGATCCGGTCGTTCATCCGCTCGAACTACGGCGTGGGCGGCGACACGCTCGACGAGATGGCCGCGGGGCTCGACGACGACGGGATCCGCGCGGGCGAGGGGGCCTCGGAGATCGATCAGGCCGAGGAAGCCTCGGTCATCCGCCTGGTCAACGACCTGCTGTTCGAGGCGGTCGCCGAACGGGCCACCGACATCCACATCGAACCCTACGAGGACCACCTCGATGTGCGCTACCGCATCGACGGCGTGCTCCAACGGGCCAATGTGCCCTCGAGCATCAATCGCTTCTCCGCGGCGATCGTCAGCCGCCTGAAGATCATGGCGAACCTGAACATCGCCGAGAAGCGCAAGCCGCAGGACGGTCGCATCACCCTCCGGCGACGGATCGAGGGGCGCGTGCAGGAGTTCGACCTCCGCGTGAGCGTCATCCCGATGCTCTTCGGCGAGGGCGTCGTGCTGCGTGTGCTGAACAAGACCGCCGTCCTGCTCGGGCTCGATGACCTGGGCATGCCCCCGGTCGTGCTCGAGCGTTGGGACACGCTGATCTCGCGGCCGCACGGCATCGTGCTGGTCACCGGGCCGACCGGCTCGGGCAAGTCCACCACGCTCTACGCGAGCCTCAACCGCATCGTCACCGAGGCGGTCAAGGTCATCACGGTCGAGGATCCCGTCGAATACCATGTCGACGGCGTCAACCAGATCCAGGTCAACTCGCAAGTCGGGCTCTCGTTCGCCGCGGGGCTGCGCTCGGTGCTGCGTCACGACCCCGATGTCGTGATGATCGGCGAGATCCGCGACAAGGAAACCGCCGAGACCGCGGTGCAGGCATCGCTGACCGGGCACCTGGTCTTCTCGACGCTTCACACCAACGACGCCCCCGGCGCCACCACGCGCCTGCTGGACATGGGCGTTGAGCCCTTCCTGGTGTCCTCGTCGGTCGAGGGCGTTCTCGCCCAGCGGCTGGTCCGCAGGGTCTGCCCCGAATGCCGCGAACTCGTGCCCGCAAGCTCGCTCGACCTGCCCGCATCGATGCGGATCGCGCCGGAGGCGACCATCGCCCAGGGCACGGGCTGCCGGGCCTGCAGGCAGTCCGGATACCGAGGCCGCCTTGGCATCTTCGAACTGCTCAGCTTGAGCGATGCGGCCCGCGACCTGATCATGAAGCGTGCGAACGCGCGCGAGATCGCCGCCCACGCAGCCGAGTCGGGCGACCTCTTCCGCATGCTCGAGGGCGGGCGCATCAAGGTGCTCGAACACCTGACCACGCCCGAGGAGGTCATGCGGGCGCTGGCGACCTGACCGGGCCGCGCACCACGCCGAACACAACGCAGAAAGAGGAACGCCCGGACCCCAGGGCCCGGGCGTTCGCGCGTGTGGTGGCCGGAGGCCGACGATCAGTCGAACCGACGCTGGAGCGCCTGGAACTCGGGCGCGGCGACGGTCAGCAGGATCGCCCGCTCGATCGGGTCGATGTGGATCAGCGAGCCGAGCATCCGACCGGCCAGTTCCGGGCGGAGATCGAGCAGGCTGCGCGGGCCGCCGAAACGGTCCATCTGGATCTCGCGTGCGGTGTTCCGCGCTTCGCCGAGCGCGGGGAGCGCCACGCCGGCCATCAGCGGCACGGCGAACTTCTTGATCACGCCGCCCAGCCCGGCCGCCTGCACCAGCAGCGACTCATCCGAACGCGACTCGACGATGAAGTCCTCGCCCTGCCAGTACCCGAACTCCACGCCCGCGGCGACATCACTCATCAGCTCGCGGTACGAAGGCACGAGCAACCCGGGCTCACGATCGGACCAGGGCGACCGCACGCCGTTGGCCACCGCCGACCCGAGCATCGAGACGATCGCGTAGCCATCGCTCGCGAGGCGCTCGGTGTCCATGAACGAGAGGGACGAGATCGCACGCCCGCGGACCGCCTCGCGGACATCCGGGTGCGAAGCGATGCCCTCATCGCCCCGCCCATGGGCCTGGTGGATCGCGCCGATGACCGCCTGCGGCGTCAGACCCGCAACCAGCCAGTCCTCGGTCGCGGCGTAGGTGATCTCGAGCGGAACGGGCAGCCCCTTGAACCGGATCGACATCAGGCTGAGCCCGTCGTGCTCCCAACTCTCGATACGGAAGTAGCGGGCGAACTCCTCGGGCGCTTCCTGCGCGATCATCTGGTGGGCGAAGCTGACGAGCTTGGTGTGCGCCTCGAGGAAGCGGGCGCGGTCCTTGAAGGTGATCATCGCGACCGAGGACATCAGCCCCCCGCCGCCGGTTGAGTCGGACATGTAGAACGCGACGGTGCCTCCGAGCGTGCGGAGGATGTCGCGGCGGAGATCGACGCCGGTCATCTCCTCGAACTCCTCGAGCCCGTCGGCGACCGGCACGCCCTGCTCGGTGAGCAGGTCGAGCAGGTCCTCGACCTGCGAAAGATCCGCCTTGGCGATGCCCGCGAGCACCGCGTCACGCGGCACGACGCGCAGTTCGGCGCGGGTCAACTCGCCCTCGGGGAGCCCGAGCCGATGCGCGAACGGCTTGACGCCGCGGAGCGCAAAGTGCGCCAGCGCCTGCTCGTCGCCGTACCCGAACTGGAAATCGAGCTTGATCGCGTTCTCGCCGACGAGGCCCATCGAGTTGAACAGCTCGATCAGGTAGCCGACCATCTCTTCATCGCCGGCCATCGCCTGGGCCATCTGGCTCGCCGGATTGAGCGCCGAGAAGTCCATCGCGCCGCGGAGCACCGGGCGATAATCCTCGAACGCCGGGGCGGGCAGGGCATCGAAGCCGTCCTCGACATCGCTGATGGAGCCGAAGATCACATCGTACGACCAGCCTCGGGCACCCTCGTGGACGCCGTAGTTGAGCTGCGCGAACGGGAGTTGGATCGAATCGAGCCCCTCGAAGCGGCTGCTCGGGCGGATCTGCTCGGCCATCTCCGTCTCGCCGAGCATCGCCGAGATCGTCTGGTGCATCTCGCGGGCGGTCGCCCGGTCGCCCGTGTGGACGCTCAGGTAGACGCCGTAGCCGAACAGCCCGCCCGACTGATCGCGGTTGTTGTAGGTGACCGCGATCCGCCCGGGCTTGGACAGGACCGTCGAGCCAAGATCGATCAGGGCGTGGGCTTCCCCCGGGAAGTCGGGCAGTTCGCGCGAGAGTTCGTGCAGCCGCGCGGGCACCATCCCGATCGCATCGGCGAACGCCCGGTCCTTCTCGCTGACGATCATGTCGGTCAGCGACGAACGCTCGATGACCAGGAAAGGCGTGACATCCTCCTGGGCGAGTGCCGGTCCACCGATGGCGGCCAGCCCGGCCGTCGCGACGGCCGCCGCTCGCATCCTCGTCTTGCGCGTGATCATCCTCGTACCTCCGTCGTTTGCTGGTTGCTCGGGTCCACCCATGGCTTGGGATTCAGGCCCGGCCGGTTTCAGGGCCCTGCCGGGTGAATCCCCGGGAGGGCCGAATCCTAACCGCCCCCGCCGACGCCTTACCATGCGGGCTCGATGAAGAAGCGGGAATCAGTCAGTCGGGATCGGGAGGGCCGAGAGCGGATCCTGTTGGTCCGCCCGAGCGCGTTGGGCGATGTCTGCCGAACGGTCCCGCTGCTGGTCTCGCTCCGCCGGGCCTACCCCGACGCAAGAATCGATTGGCTCGTCCAGGATTCGTTTGTCGACGCGATCCGGGCCCACCCGGACCTCTCCGAAGCCATCCCGTTCCCGCGCAAAGCCCTGGGGAGGTGGGCCAAGTCGGGTCGGTTGCTCCGCGTCACCGGGTGGGCCCGCTCCATCCGCCGGCGTCGCTACGACATCGTCATCGACGCTCAGGGGCTCGCCCGCTCCGGGTGGATCACCCGGCTGACGGGGGCGGCGACACGGATCGGCCCGGCCGACGCCCGCGAAGGAGCCGCCCTTCACTACACGCACAAGGTCGCGCCGATCGACGCCCCGCACACCGTCGACCGGATGCTCTCGCTGGTCGAACCGCTGGGCATCGAACCGGTGCGCGACATGCGTCTGTTCACCCCGCCCGAGCACGCTCCGGCGGAATCCCAGCGCCCCGACATCATCCTTGCGCCGACCTCGCGCTGGCCCGGCAAACGCTGGCCGGCCCACCGCTTCGCGGAGCTGGCGCGGGCGCTCCTCGAGGCCGGCCCGTGGACCATCGGGCTCGTTGGCGGGCCGGACGAACGCGACCAGTGCGCCCCGCTCCTCCAACTGGCCGCGCGGAGCGACCGGGTGCTCGATCTGATCGGACAGACGCCCATCGGCGGCTTGATGGGGCTGATCGAGCACAGCCGACTGGTGGTCGCCAACGACTCGGCCGCGATCCACATGGCCGTGGGATTCGACCGCCCGATGGTGGCGTTGTTCGGCCCCACGCGCATCGATCGCGTCGGGCCCTACCGCCACGCGCGGGATGTCATCCAGCACGCTGACGAGAGCGAGATCACGACGCACAAGGACGACGCGCGCGGCGTCGCCCTGATGGAACGCATCTCGACCGACGAGGTCGTCGCCGCTTGCCTGGCCCGGTTGGGCTGAGCCCTTCGGAGGCGCCGGCGGACCGGCTCAGCCGTTCCGCTGCTCGAAGTCGCGCATGAACTGGGCGAACGCCTCGCAGCCCGCCCGGGGGAAAGCGTTGTAGATCGAGGCGCGGATGCCCCCGACAGAGCGATGCCCGGGCAGCCCGTCCATGCCGTGCTCGCCCGCCTCGGCGATGAACTTCTCGGTCAGTTCCTCGGAGGGGAGCCGGAAGGTGATGTTCATCATCGAGCGGCTCTCAAGGGTGGCGTGCCCCTCGTAGAAGCCGCTGGCGTCGATGACATCGTAGATGATCTTCGCCTTGTCGCGGTTGGCCTTCTCGATCGCGTTGACGCCGCCCTGCGACAGGATCCACTTGAAGACCTGCCCCATCAGGTACACGCCGAAGGTCGGCGGGGTGTTGTACCGTGATTCCTTCTTGGCGAGCAGCGCGTAGTCGAGCATCCACGGCATCTCGCGCACATTGCGCTTGAGCACATCCTTGCGGGCGATCACCAGCACCGTGCCCGCCGGGCCCAGGTTCTTCTGCCCGCCCGCGTAGATGAAGCCGTACTTGGTCACATCGATCGGGCGGCTGAAGATATCGCTCGACGCGTCGCACACGAGGAACGCATCGCCGGGAGCCTCGGGCTCGGTCTGGAACTCGGTGCCCATGATCGTGTTGTTCGAGGTGAAGTGGACATAGACCGGATTGTCCGAGTGCGACACCTCGTCGCCGGTGGGGATGTGGTCGAAGTTCGACGCCGCCGACGAGCCGCAGACATGCACATGCCCGTAGCGCTTGGCCTCGTGGATGGAGTCCTGCGCCCACTTGCCCGTCTCAAAGTAGTCCGCGGTGCGGTCCTCGGCGAGGAAGTACATCGGCACCTGGAAACACTGCGTCGTCGCGCCGCCCTGGACGAACATCACCTCGTAGTCATCGGGGATGCTCCCGACCTTGCGGCAGTCGGCGATCGCCTCCTCGAGCACGCGGTCGTACGCCTTGCCCCGGTGGCTGTGCTCAAGGATCCCGATGCCCGTGCCGAAGAGATCCCAGATGTCCTCCTGCGCCTGCCGCAGGACCGACTCGGGCAGCGCCCCGGGACCGGCCGAGAAGTTGTAGGTCCGCCCCGAAGTGCCGCCGGCAGCGGACGAAACGGTCGTGCTGGTGCTCGTCATCGCGATTCTCCCGCGGCGTCAGCCGTTGACTCGGTTCTCGAAGGTCCCGTGGGCCTGGTACATCCGAATGATACGCACGACCTCCTCGGCGACCGCGAGCTGCGCCTGGTCGGTCGAGGCCCCGCAGTGATGGGTCGTGACCACCCCGGGAACACCCGCCAGCGGGCACTGCCAGGGCTCATCCTTGCCCGAGGGCTGGTCGTTGTAGACATCCACCCCCGCCCGGATCCCCCGCTTCTCGACCGCCTCGAGGAGGGCCGACTCATCGACCACCCCGCCCCGCGAGGTGTTCAGGAAGATCGATCCGGGCTTCATCGCGCCGAAGAAGTCGGCGTTGCACAGGTCCATCGTGTCGTCGCCCAGCGGCACATGCATCGACACCACATCCATATCGGGCAGGGCCTTGAGCAGGTCCTCACGCGAGGAACCGACCAGCCCGACGCCGAGTTCGGTCGCCCACTTGCGCGTCAGGCTCCGCGACTGCACCGACACATGCATCCCGAACGCCTTGGCCCGGCGGACCACCCCCAGCCCGATCGCGCCCGTGCCCACCACCAGCAGGTGCCGGCCTTTGAGCCCGCGCGATTTCGAGAATTCCTTCTTGTTCCAGCGCCCGCCCGCGAGCTGGTTGGTCTGCTCGACGATCCGCCGATCGCACGCGATCATCAGCCCCATCGTCAGTTCGGCGACCGCGTCGGCGTTCATCCCGGGACAGTTGCAGACCGCGATCCCGCGCTCGGTCGCCGCGTTCGAGTCGATGTTGTCCGTACCCGCGCCGGCGCGGATGATCAGCCGCAGCGACTCGCCCGCGGCGATCACCGCCGCGCCCACCTTCGTCGAACGCACGATCAGCGCGTCGGGCTTGGCCCGCGCCACGGCATCGGCCAGCGATTCGCCCTCGAGATCCGGGCTCTGGATCACCTCGCAACCGAGCCCCTCGAGACCGGCCACGCCCTCGGCCTCGAACTTGTCCGCGATGAGAACCTTCACGCCTTCGCCTCCCGCGCCGGTGGGTCACGGCTCGGCAAGCAACCCGCGGCCGGGCAACCCGCCCGCCGCACGCCGAGCGACGCGGGATCCTACGCGGCCGCGGCGGGCCGGGACCCGCCGGCCTCACTCACCAGTCGACGGGCGTCGTCCCATCCCGCCGCTCGGCTTCCATCACGACGCCCTGCCACCCCTCGGTCCGCCCGTCCCACGCGCCGGGCTGGCCCGTCGCGATCTCTGGCGCATCGACATCGATCCCCCGCAGCCCGCCTCGCGTCCATCGCTGGCGACCCGCGACGGTCTCGGGCATCAGGTCCGGATCCTCGGCGAAGTGCCATGGATCGACTCCGGCCGCGAACAGCGTCGGCGCCGCGCCGCTCGGCTTGTGCGGATCCCAACCCGGGTTCACTCCCGAGGCCTCGATGATCCTCGCGTGCCCGTCGAAGAACGCCTGCGGCGAGCGCACGCCCGGGCTGGTGAAGAAACGCCTCGTCGTGCCCGTTCCGAACAGCCCGCTCCTGCCCGTGCCGATCGACTCGACGATCTGAACCTTGCTCGCGGGGAACATCGCCATCGACACCTGCGGCGCGGGGAGATCCAGGGAGTCGCTGACGAGATAGACGTCGTGCCGCCGACCCTGTCGCACCGGCGTTCGCTCGAAGCCGGGCCGGGTCGCGAGCGTCTGGGCCGCGTCCCAGCCCGCCGGGACGAACTCGTAGGAACTCGAATAGGGCCAGCGCTTCGCTCCGGGCGTCGGCTCGGGCTGACGATCGCCCCAACCCCCCCGATCGAAGCTCCCCCGCGGGTCGTCCTGCCAGTCGCCAAGAAGTGCGTCCCGTGGCGAGACCACGATGTTCTCCGGGAGCCGGGCCGTCAGATACTCGCTCAGGAGCACCGGCGTGTAGAGCGGATCAGGGAGCCAGCCTTCGATCGGCGGGATGTCCTCCCGCCCGGCACGGCGGCGGAGCAGGTCCACCGCCTGCGCCGCTCGCGACGCCGCCCCGCCCCGGGCCCGCTGCCGCTCGAGATCGTCATACCTCGACGCGCCGAGCCGGTCGGTCCAGTTGAACGCCGGCAGCCGATCGCGAAACTCCGTCGAATAGGTCATGCTCGCCATCGACAACTGACGCAGGTTCGAGAGCGACACCGTGTCGCGGGCGGCTTCCCGCGCGCGAGAGAGCGAGGGCAACAGCAGCGCCGTCCCGGCCAGCAGCGTCGAGCCGGCGATCAGAAGCTCGAACAGCGTCAAACCCCTTCGCGCGAGCCGGGCAGGCCTGGCGAGCGGGAGATGCGGCGATCCGGATCCAATCGTTCCTGACATGCTTGTCATCACTGCCATGGCAATCCCTTTCCCGATCGAAACAGTGACGCGGAAAGACCGCCCCAGTATGCGCCAAACGCTCCGGGTGGGGAACCACCCGCGCGATTCAGATGGCGCGAATCGCCGTGTGGGATCAGCGGCAGAAACGAACCGCCCCGGCGTGAACCGGGGCGGCCGAAAGAACTGGATGAGTCGGCCGAAGCCGTCGGATCAGAGCTGACCGGAGTCCACCTCGCGGGCGCCAAAGTCGATGCCCTTCAGGCCGAGGCGCGTCCAGCGGTAGTAGCCGAAGTTCACATCGCCACCACCGTACGACCCGTCACGCAGCGGCGGCTCGTACTCCGCCGGGGTGTAGGTGATGCGGGAAGGCGTCCGGCTGGTGGGCGAGGCGGGGTTCCAGCCGCGATTGGCGTCCTTGGTCGCGCCCTCGCGGACCGAGGAATCGAAGAAGAGCAGGGGCTGGGTGGAATCGCGATACCCGTAATAGAGCTGGACATTGCCCTTGTGCCGCCCGTGCGAGTCCATCATCAGGACCTTCTGCGAGCTGAACTGCACCTGGGCGTACTTCAGGTTGCCGTAGCCGACATTCGTGAAGGTGAAGTAGGTGTTGTGCGCGGTCTGGTAGATGCGGCCGAGACCGGGGACCGCCGTGCTCTGGTTCGGGTCATACCCGGCCGGGACCATCTGGTAGCTGGCGCTGTACGGCCAACGCTTGGAGTCCGGCGAGGGCTGCTCGGGGAGCCAGAAGCCCTCGTCGAAGCGGTTGACGGGGTCCTTCTGCCAGTTGTTGCGGTTCTTGTCCTCGGGGCAGACCACCAGCGGCTCGGGCAGGCGGGCCGCCATGTAGTCCTGCAGCACGAGGTGCGTGTACAGCACATTGGGGATCCAGCCGTCGATCCGCGGGAAGTTCTCGCGGCCGGTGCGCCGGCGGATGATGTCGACCGCCTGAGCCGCCGACGCCGCCACGCCGCCCGTGCGACGCTGCGACTCGAGATCGTTGAAGGTGCTCCGCCCCTCGTTGGCCGTCCAGGAGAACGAGAAGATCCGGTCCTGGAACTCGGTCGCGTACGAGGCGGACGCCTTGCCGATCTGGCTCAGGTTCGCCTGGCACTTGGTCATCCGCGCGACGCGGCGAACCTCGCCCAGCGCCGGCAGCAGGATGCCGATCAGGAGCGCGATGATCGCAATGACGACAAGAAGTTCAATCAGCGTGAAGCCCGACTTCCGGTCGGCTCCTCGCCACCTCAACGGATGCATCATCTTTGGTACCTCTTTGTTCCGGCTATGTTCCGGATCTCTTCCGGATTTGTTCCGGTACACCGCTTCCTTGGTGCAGTGACCCCGCACTCCCCCCGCGATCCGATTCGGACCAGTTTACGCATCGGTTCGCGGGGGCGCGGTCTATTTTTGACGGATTCCGAACAGTTCGCGATCAGAGCTGTCCGCTATCCACCTCGCGGGCGCCGAAGTCGATCCCCTTCAGCCCCAGCCGGGTGTAGCGATACCAACCAAAGACCGGATCGCCCCCCGAGCCGCCCAAGTCCGGCCAACTGCCATCCCGCAGCGGCGGCTCCCAGAGACTCGGGGCATAGCTGAACCGGTGCGGCGACCGCGAGGTCTTGCTCGCCGGCTCCCAGCCCCGGTTGGAGTCCTTCGTCGCAGACTCTCGCACCGATGAATCGTAGTAGAGCAGGGGCTGGGTCGAATCGCGGTAGCCGTAGTAGAGCTGGATGTTGCTCTTGTGACGCCCGTGCGAGTCGGCCATCATCACCTTCTGCGACGGGAACACCACCGTGCTCAGCCGCTGGTTGCCGTACGCCACGCGACTGTCGGTGTAGTAGAACCCGTGCGTGCCCGCCTGACGCACCGGGTTGAAGGTCGTCGCGGTCGTGCTCTGCATCGGGTCGTAGCCCGCCGGCGTGAGCTGGTAGCTCGCGCTGTAGGGCCAGCGACGCTGGATCGGGTCGGCCGCGTTGGGCTGGTTGGGCAGCCAGAAGCCTTCGTCAAACCGGTTCGCCGGGTCCTTCTGCCAGTTGAGCCGGTTCTTGTCCTCCGGGCAGACGACCAGCGGCTCGGGGAGGCGGGCCGCCATGTAGTCCTGCAGCACCAGGTGCGAGTACAGCACATTCGGGATCCAGCCCCCGATGAGCGCGAAGTTGTCGCGCCCCGTGCGCCTGCGGATGATGTCGATCGCCTGCGCCGACGACGCCGCCACGCCGCCCTGCGTCCGCTGCGACTCGAGGTCGTTGAAGTTGCTCCGGCCTTCGCGGGCCGTCCAGGTGAACGCGAAGATGCGGTCCTGGAACTCCGTGCCGTAGGAAAGCGCCGCCTTGCCCAACTGGCTCAGGTTCGCCTGGCAACGCGTCAAACGCGCAACCCGACGCACCTCGCCCAATGCCGGCAACAGAATGCCGATCAGCAGCGCGATGATCGCAATCACCACCAGGAGTTCGATGAGAGTAAAGCCGCGGACACGACGGTTCCTGAGAAGTCTCATGACCTGTTCCCTCCGGCGTGGACTCTGCGAAGCATGCCCGGGGCCGCTTCCGGTCCCGGGCACGCGTTTCGATCAGCGACCAACGCTCGAACCGACCCGCGGTCGAGCGGAGCGGTTCCGATCAGAGCTGCCCCGAGTCGACCTCCTGGGCGCCCGAATCGATGCCGCGGAGGCCCAGACGCGTCCAGCGGTAGTACCCGAAGACGCGATCGGAGCCGTCGTACGAACCGTTGCGGAGCGGCGGCTCCCAATCGCTCGGGTCATACGAGTAGATCATCGGGCCGCGGGCCGTGGGGCTGCGCGGATTCCAGCCACGGTTGGAGTCGTCAGTCGCGAGCTCACGCACGGAACTGTCGTAGTAGAGCACCGGCTGGGTCGCGTCGCGATAGCCGTAGTAGAGCTGGATGTTGCCCTTATGCCGACTGTGAGAGTCGGCCATCATCACCTTCTGCGACGCGAACTGCACCTGCGACAGCCGCAGATTGCCGAGCTGGTTCCGCGAATCGACGCTGTAGAAGCTGTGCGTGCTCGACTGGGCGATCGGGAGCACGCTGCCGCGCACCGCAGTGCTCTGCAGCGGGTCGTAGCCGGCCGGCGTGAGCTGGTAGCTCGCGCTGTACGGCCAACGCTGGGAAGTCGGCGAGGGCTGATCGGGCAGCCAGAAGCCTTCGTCGAACCGGTTCACCGGGTCCTTCTGCCAGTTGATGCGGTTCTTGTCTTCCGGGCAGACCACCAGCGGCTCGGGGAGCCTCGCCGCCATGTAGTCCTGCAGGACCAGGTGCGAGTACAGCACATTCGGGATCCAGCCCGAAATGAGCTGGAAGTTGTCGCGTCCGGTCCGCCGACGGATGATGTCCACCGCCTGCGCCGACGACGAGTTCGTCCCGCCGCCCTGTCGCTGGCTGTTCAGATCGTTGAAATTGCTGCGGCCTTCGGTCGAGGTCCAGGTGAACGCGAAGATGCGGTCCTGGAACTCCGTGCCGTAGGAAAGCGCCGCTTTACCCAACTGGCTCAGGTTCGCCTGGCAACGCGTCAAACGCGCAACCCGACGCACCTCGCCCAATGCCGGCAACAGAATGCCGATCAACAGCGCGATGATCGCAATCACCACCAAGAGTTCGATGAGAGTAAAGCCGCCGCGGCGACCTCGGACGATCACGCGATCGCGAATCATGGTCTGCTCCGCTCTATGGGGCGCGTTGCACGCCCGGGTTACCGAATGCCGCGAATGCGGCGAAAAGAAACGCCGCCCCCTCTACGGCTTCTCTAAACTACACCAAACCGCACCGGTTTGGCAAGTCTCATTCCCACTCCACGATCGTCCCAGCGCCCACCGCCCGCACGCATTGCTAACCTTCGTTCCAACAAAGCCTTATCGGATCCCGATCGCATCCAGCAGCGCCGCCCGCCGGGCGACCGCCTCCCGGACTTTCACCAGATCCCGCCGCCCTCGAAGCTCTGAAGCCAGCCGTCGCAACTCCCCCGGCTCGCCGGACGCTCCCGCCAGCGTCTCCCAGTCCGACCACGCGGATTCGATTGAAGGCTCACCCTCGGCCGCATCCTGCGGCTCCCTGCCGCTTCCAGGCTTCGGTTCGGCGGGAGACTCGGCTGCCACGACGCGATCCGGAGAGTCTCCGGCCGCAGGCTCCGCGGCAATCTCGGGCAGGCGCCCGGCCGCCCGCGAAATCCGCTCGTCGCTGCCCTCGGTTTCCGGGCCGCTCAGCCCCCCCAGCCAACTCGGCCCCGTCGCGAGCCACCACCCCGCCGACGCGATCAGCCCGCCGATGATCAGGGTGCCGACGATCAACGCGGCACTCGATCGCCGCTCCTTCCCGCGGCGTGGAACGGCATCCGGAATCAACGCCTTTTCAACGGGCTGCGCCGGCGTCTCCCGCCGCACGGGCTGGACTTCGGCCGGTCGATCGCTCGATCCCCCCAGCGCCGCTGCCCGAATCGCCGGGTCGTCCCCGTGCCCCGGCAACCAACGCTGCTCCATCAATCCAAGGTGCTGCCGATCCGGGATGGGCGCGAACGATGCCTGGCAGTTCCGGCACGCGAAGTCCGTCGGCTCCACCTCCGATTGGCAACTGTGGCAGATCCCCAGGCGGTGCGCCACGCCGGGTACCCGCCTCGCCAGCGACCAGAACTGATGCGTCGTCGGGCCGCGGATCACCGCCTCCGGCCCGATCCGCCCCTTCTCGACCAACTTCACCAGCACCGCGTACGAGCATCCCGGGCGGAACGGCTGCGCCGGATCACGCAGATACCACGGGCCCATCCCGTTCTGCGAAGCCTGCCTCGAGAGCGGATCGAACCGCCCGCCGCACGATCGGCATGCCGAGGGATCCGGCGACGCGTTCCCGCAATACGGGCACAGCACCACCCGCGGCTTGGGCGTCGGAGATTCGGATGGTCCCTGGCTCGTCATGCTTCCCCGGTATACCACTCCCCGGAGGGCCCCGCCTCCCGCCGATTCGTTGGACCCTTCGCCCCCCGCCTCGTTCCCGCTCTCCCGGAGCCGCCAATGCCTCGATTCAAGACGCTCGGGCACCTGACGATCGCCGCCCCTCCCCTGCTCGCCGCGTCAGCGTGTGCGCTCGCGGCGTGCGCCGCGCCCGCGTCGAACGATGCGACCCCAAACCTCGCGTCCGCCCGACCGAGCCCCGCTTCTCAACCAAGCCCCGCCGGCGAACCGCTCGCCACGATCGACGGCATCCCGGTCGCCGCGAGCGACCTGCTCCCCACGCTGCTCGAAGCGGTCGGCTCTGAAGCCCTCGAGGAGTTCGCGCTCATGCAACGGCTGCGATCCGAGACCGCCGCCCGCGGAATCGCCGTCACGCCCCCGATGATCGAAGCCGAGCGACGCCTGCTCATGGACACCTTCGCCGACGCCGCGGGCGATTCGGAGGCCCGGGCCGGGGCCCTCCTCGATGCCTTCCGCGCCAACCGGGGGCTCGGCACGGCCCGCCTCGAAGCCCTGCTCGAACGCAACGCCATGCTGCGGGCGCTTGTTGCGCCCGAGGTCGTCGTCGACGACCAGGCCGTGCGCACGGCGTACAGCATCGTGCACGGCCCACGCTATCGCGTCCGGCTGATCGTCGCGCCGACGCGCGAAGCCGCATCGCGCCTGCGCAACGAACTCGTCGCGGACTCCCCCGTCTCGGGCGCACGGTTCGGCGAGTTCGCCGCCCGCTCCTCGAACGATCCCTCCGCGGCCCGGGGCGGGCTGATCGAACCCATCAGCCCGGCCGACGACCGCTACCCCGCGACGCTGCGGAACGCCCTGCCCACACTCGAGCCCGGCTCGGTCAGCCCGGTGCTCGCGTTCCGAAACGGCTTTGCCCTCGCTCTGCTCGAGGAGTCAATCCCCCCTACCGGCGTCGCGTTCGACGACGCCCGCCCCGTCCTCGAACGCGATGTGCGCCTGCAGGCCGAACGCGGGCTGATGGACACGCTGGCGCGCACACTCCTCGCCGACATGCGCATCGTCCCGATCGATCCCTCGCTCGATTGGTCGTGGCGGAACCGCGGCGTGCGCTAACGATCCGCTTCGGGTTCATCGGTGCGCAGGTGCTCGGAGAAGAACTCGACGATCAGCCGCTGCGACTCCGGATCGCTCAGCACCGGATTGATGTGAAACGCCCCGGGGGAGATGCGGCTCGTGACCTTCACCCCCCGCTCCCGCGCCGCGGCGATGATCCGCCCGGCGTGCGAAGGATCGGCCGTGCGGTCGAACTCCCCGTGGATCACCAGCAGCGGACGATCGCCCAGCCCCGCGGCCGATTCTTCCGCATCGAGCCCGGGCTCGATGAGCAGCGTCCCGATCCACCCCAGCCGATCCCGCGCGATCTGCTCCCACGACGAGAACGCCGCCACGCTCACCACTGCATCCACGCCCGGATCGCGCTCGCTCGCGGCCAGCCCGATCACGCCTCCCAGGCTCAAGCCGTAGACCCCGAGCGGCTGATCCGGACGAGCCGTCTTCGTGCGCGCAAACGCGATCGCCGCCTGCGTGTCGGCGAGCAGATCGGCGCGTTCGAGCGGGGCGCCCTTCTCGTCGGACCGCCCGAACCCGCGGTAGTCGAACAGCAGAACATTGAACCCGGCCTCCTGCAGGAACGAGCACTGGAGGTAGTAGAACGCGATGTGCCCCATATTGCCGTGGACATGCACGATCGTCGGAGCGGCCGCGGGGTGCTCGACGCCTCGCGCCGGCAGCCACCACCCGTGCAGCCGCTGCCCGTCGGGGTTGACAAACCAGACATCCTCGGCGTTCTCGGGCGTGACCGCCTCGCCCCGGATCGGCCAGTAGAAAAGCTGCGATTCGAGCAGGCCGGTCACAGACAGCACCGAGAACCCGAGCACGAGCGCCACGATCGCCCGCCACCACCGACCCAGTCCCAGGACGATCTGGCCCATGCGTTCCATGCTACCGGCGTAGCCTTCCCCCGGTTCACCGAAGGGGCGCCATGACCACGAGGCGACACATCCGGATGCGCCTCGACGCGACGGTGCGCACGCTCGGGCACCTGGCGGTCTGGCTCGGGCTCTACTTCGCCGGCGCGATCACGCTGTACGCGCACGCCGCGGGCATCCCGGTCTCCTTCACCCGACCCTGGATCCTCGCGTGGCTCGCCGCCGCCGCGACCGGCACGGGCGTCTACCTGTTCGACCGCGTCAAGATCCGCGCCGAGTGGAGCGAGAACACCCACGACCAGCCGACCGGCCCGCGCGAGGCGTTCGTCGAGGAGCGATCGACCAGCGTGCGCGCCCTGGCGATCGGGCTGCTGGCGTTCGCGAGCCTCTTCGCGGCGTTGCTCTCGCCGATGCTCGTCCTGGTCACCCTCGGCGCGTTCATGGCGGTCACGCTCTACGCGGGGCTCCCGTTCACGCGCAGCGAGCGTGGCGGGCGCCTCAAGGACCTCCCGGGCATCAAGTACGCGATCGCGTGCCTGGGCATCGCCGTACTCGCCTCGGCGTTCGCTCATGCAGCCGGTGAAGTGGACCCGTACCACGCCGAGACCGGTCCGGCGTTCATGATCGTTCTGCTGGTCGTGCTCGCCGACATGGTCCTCTGCGATCTGGATGACCTCGACGCCGATCGCCGGGCGGGTTCGTGCACCCTTCCCGTGCTGCTGGGCCCACGCGTCGCGATGGCGCTCGCTTGGGCGGCGCTGTGCATCGCGCTGCTGCCCGCGTGGCCGACGGGCGCATCGGCGTCGCCCGCTGGACGCTGGCTGTGGAAGCTCGGGCTGCTGTCGACGACCGCGGCGATCGTCCTGCTCCGCCGGCCCGGCACCCGTCGCGACTGGATCGACGCCCGCCTCGGGCTGCTCGCGATCGCCGTGCTGATCCTCGGCTGATTCCCGGGTCCACCGCTCTCAGCGGGCGATCTCGATGGCCCTGGTCTCTCGCAGCACGGTGACGCGGATCTCGCCCGGGAAGGTCATCTCTTCGCTCACTCGCTTGGCGATGTCGTGGGCGATCAGGTACGCCTCGTCGTCGGAGACCCGGGCCGCGTCGATCATCACGCGCACCTCGCGCCCCGCCTGGATGGCGTACGCCTCGGTGACGCCGTGGTGCCCCAGCGCAATGTCCTGGAGTTCGGTGAGCCGCTGGACATACTTCTCCATCGACTCCCGCCGGGCGCCGGGCCGGGCCGAGCTGACCGCATCGGCCGCCATGACGATGGGCGTGTAGAAGGTCGTCGCGGGGATGTCCCCGTGGTGCCCGCCGATGACATTGAGGATGGGCTCCTTCTCGCCGTGCTGCTTGGCGAAGTCCATGCCGATCTTCGGGTGCCCGCCCTCCATCTCGTGGTCCATCGCCTTGCCGATGTCGTGCAGGAAGCCCGCCCGCCGCGCGATCCGCCCGTTGAGCCCGAGTTGCTCGGCGATCACCTGCGACAGGAACGCCACCTCGATCGAGTGCTTGAGCACATTCTGCCCGTAGCTCGTGCGGAACTTGAGCTTTCCCATCGCCTCGATGATCTTCGGCTGGACATTGCGGAGATTGGCCTCCATCACCGCGTCCTTGCCGTACTTCATGATCCGCTCGTCCATCTCCGAGCGGACCTTCGCGACGACCTCCTCGATCCGGGCCGGGTGCATCCGTCCGTCGGCGATCAGCCGCTGCAGCGATTCGACCGCGATCTGCTGGCGGACCTTGTCAAAGCAGCTCACGACGATCACGCCCGGCGTGTCGTCGACGATAATGTCCACGCCCGTCGCCTTCTCGATGGCGCGGATGTTCCGCCCCTCGCGCCCGATGACACGCCCCTTCATGTCGTCCGAGGGGATCTCGACGGTCCGCACCGTCGACTCGCTGGTGACCTCCGACGCGATCCGCTGCATCGCCGCGAGCACGATCTCCCGGCTCTTGTCCTTGGCGGTCTCGAGGGCCTCCTCCTCAAGCTGGCGGACCAGCTTGCCGACCTCGTGCCGCTCCTCGCTCTCGACCCGGCGGAGCAGTTCCTCGACCGCCTGATCGCGGTCCATCCGGGCGACCTCCTCAAGCTTGGCACGCTGCCGGGCGACGAGATCCCCGACTTCCTTCTCCCGCGCGTCGAGTTCCTCCGACCGTGCCCGGAGTTCTCCCTCCCGCTTCTCCTGGGCCCTTTCTTTCTGGCTGAGCGTGTCGTCCCGGCGGTCCAGCGCGTCCTCCCGTTTGGAGAGTCGCTTCTCCGAATCCCGCAGCTCCGCCCGCGACGACTCCAACTCCTTCTCGGTCCGCTCCTTCCGCTCCAGCGCGTCCTTCTCGGCTTCGAGGCGGACCCGCTCGCCCTCGGTCTTGGCTTCCGCCCGCGCCTGCTCGAGGAGCCGGTCGGCCTCGGCCTTGGCCTGGGCGATCGTCCGCCCGCTGATGAACCGGGCCGCGAAGACACCCACGCCGATGCCCACGAAGAGCATCACGGCGATCAACGCGACCGCCAAACCGTCGGCCATCCCTAGCGTCAGCGGGGCGGATGAACTGAGTCCGAGCAACATGACAGCATCCCCAAGCGATCGGCGATCGCCCGCGGCTGCACGACGGACCTCAACGCTTGCGGCTTCTCAGGCTCTGGCTGGTCGATCCATCTCCGCCGAATGCGTGTCGCAACACGCCCCGATGGCCCCGGATCGAACTGTCAATACTCCAGCTGGCATGAAGAACTCGAACGCCGGGCCCCGCACGCTCCCACCAAAAGAAGCAAACGCGGGCCCGGTCGATGGCGTATCAGTCGCAGTGCGAGCGGCGGAAGCGGCCGGCCGCGATTCAATCGGTCCTGTGGCTTCCCCGACCGGGGATGCCCATGCAGCGTATCGCACCGCACATTCCCCGGTCAAGATTCCCCCAAGCCGTCAAGTGTGGATGAAGACTCGCCCGCCCTCCGAACCGATACAGTCTCGGGCCTCGACCCGGCCCCGATGGTCCGAACAACACCCAGCTCCGGGGGTTCCATGAACCGCGCTGCCCTCACCGCTCTCTCCCTCACCGCCACGATCGGGCTCGCCCTCCCGGCGGGCCTCTCCGGGTGCTCGCTCCCCGGTCGCCAGGACAGCGTCGGCTCGACCCACCTGGTCGTTACCCGCGGCCCGCGGATCACCGAACGCTCCCTCGCCGGCGTCCACGCGTTCAACCCCAATGGCTCGATCCGCGTCCTGGTCGATCCCTCGCTCGACCGACCCGAGATCACCGCCCGCCGCCGCGGCGCCGGCGACACCGGCATCGGCATCGACGCCCGCACCGAGATCGGGCTCAACCGCATGAACCTTGTCGTCGAGGTGACCGATGCCTCCGAAGTGGGCGCCCCCATCGACCTGGTCATCTGGACCCCCAGCTGCGGCGAGGTCCTCATCGAGGGCTCGGGAGGCACCGTCGAACTCGTCGGCGTTTCCGGGCAGATCAATGTCCAGCGCGGCGCCGACGGACAGCCCGGCGGCGATGTCCTCCTCCGCACCAACGGCGACATTCCGGGCCCGGTCAACATCTTCACCAACGAAGGCGATGTCCGCATCCTCGCGGGGACCGGAAGCGCCGGGCAGTTCGAACTGGTCGCCGACGACGGCGAGGTCTCTTTCTCCGCCTCAGCCGGCGAGGTCCGCCAGGTCCGCCCCACCGAGTCCCGCTGGACCGGCGTCGTCAACCAGGGGCGCCACGCCTTCACCGTCCGCACGCTCCGCGGCGATGTCGAGGTCCGTCTCGCCGAGGGCGACCGCGACCAACTCCAGCAGTTCAACTGGCGCGGGCATCGCCGACCCTGACCGAGGTCACAACCCCTCCCGAACAAGCCACTTGCGCGCCGGGGCGGGGCGATCAAGCCGCCGAGCGGTCGAGGTCTTCCCGCAGCGACGCGATGTAGCGCCCGATCTGCTCGGACACGAACCCGCGGTGCGCCGGGTTGAACTGGAACTCGAACGCGAAGCCCGCGTGGATCCGCTGCTCGCTATCGAGGTGCGAGTGCACCAACCGGGCCGTCACGCCCAGCGGCGCCGCGACCCGCGGACGCAGATCGAACCGGAGCCAGAACAGCGACCCGCCGTCGATGAATCCGCGGTCGCCCGGCTCGCCCACGAGCCCGACGCCCCCGCCCGAAAGGTTCGCCAGTTGTGCTCCGAAGCGAGGCCCGACCTCGGGCAGCGTCAGCGACACGCCTTCGGCCGACTCCCCCGCATCATCTCGACCGGCCTGTCGCACCGCGGCCCGGTTGGCCACCTCCGCCGCGATCACGCTCGTGGGGTCCAGGATCGGCCAGCATTCCACCTGGGGAAGGTTCAGCGACGCCGTCGAAACGCGGTACGCGTGCCGACGCTGGCACCGCTCGACACGCTCGGGCATCCGGATCTGCAGCGCCATCCCGGGAGGCCCGTACCGCCCCGGCTGCTCGATGATCCGCTCGACCGAACTGTGGAACATCCACTGGTTCTGCCCGACCGACATCACGCACACCAGGCTGACGCCGATCGGCAGCGGCACCGTCCGCCCGAAGGCACCGGGCATCTCGACGGTCAGCAACTCATCGGAGAGGTCCAGCAGCCGCACCCGCCACAGCAGATCGCCCGCGCGATCGCGTTCCTCCGAGCGCGAACCCTTTCCCACCGGGACCGACAGTTCGATGCCGCCCCCCCGCTGAAGGATCTGTTCGAGGGATCGACGCCATCGCTCGGTTCTGGATCGGTTGGCAGGCACGGTGCTCCCCTTCGCACCGAGCATCGGCCCGCCGCTTGACCCTCTCCAGCCCGCGACCTCCACCGGGGTCATGCCCACCCCTCGCCAATCCCGCACACCCGCGACGACCGGTCCCCGCCCCGCTTTATCGGTCGAGCAATCCGAGCCGGACCCGCAGCCGATCGACCGCCTCACCGGCCGCCTGTTGCGCTGTCGCGTCCAGCGCGGCGCCGGCGAATCGCTCGCGGTAATAGAAACGCGCGATCTCCCCGGCCGCTGCCGCAAGATCCGCATCGACCTCCGAAAGCCGCCCCGCGGCAAACCGTGCCAACGGCTCGCCCGCCGGCTTCCCGAGATCATGGTCTTCGAGCAGCGCCAATGCTTCGGCGTAGTAGGGCGAGCCATGCCACGCATGCACCGCGTCGCCGCCACCCTGCCTGCGGATCAGCCCGATCCGCCGCCCCAGCGCCACCAGCCCGAGCCCGCCCAGCGCGATCACCACGAACGCGACCGCCCCGCTCGCCAGCGCCTGCATCCATCGCGACGCATCGCCCCGCAGCGCCCGCGTGAGCCAACTCCCCCCGATGCGATCGCCGGACTGCGCCTCGTCGACGCCCAGGATCCGCGACCGCGTCGATTCGTCGAACCCGATGATCGAACTGATCCAGGCGTTCTCGAGCGAATCGAAGAACCGACCCACCCGCGCCAGCAGCCCGAGCTTCGGCACATGGATCTCGCGCAGCTCGGCCTGCGGCGTCGGATCAAACACCCGCCACAGCCCCGGCGCGACCTCCGCCTCCACCCACGCGTGCGCGTTGCTCTCGCGCACCAGGTACGACCCCCTCGTCGGATCGAACTCCGCCGCGACATACCCCGTCACGACGCGAGCATTGATCCCTACGCTCCGGCACATTGCCGCCATCGCCGACGCGAAATACTCGCAGTGCCCCGCGTCCCGCTCGGTCAGGAACCAATCGATCGGGTCTTCGCCCACCGGCGGGCTGACCATTCGCAGCGTGTACCCGAAGTTCGTCTGCAGGTACCGCTCGATCAGTCTCGCCGCGATCTCGTCGTCACCGACCGGCCGCGTCCCGGGGTCCGCCTCGATCTCGCCGACCAGCAGCGCCGCCTCGGCCCGCTGCCGCACCACCTCGGAATTGAACGACGCCGGCGTGCGCCCGCTCCGCGTATCCCGTGGCGAGAGCAGTTCCGTCGCCGACCGCACCTCGTACAGAAGCACCTCGCCCCGCTCGGGCTCGAACGAGAGCGCAAAATCCACCGGCGAGTACGACAGCCGCCCGGGCGTCCCGAGCTTGACGCTCATCGGACGCCAGAGCCCGAAGATCGGCGTGCGTGATCCCGCTGGCTCACGCATCTGCACCCGCATCGTCAGCGTGTCGACCTGTCTCGCCACGCCGGGGATCGGCACCACCCGCCCCGGCTCGGCCCGGTTCGGTGCCGGCAGCATGCCGCCCGAGCGTGTGATCCAGGTTCCACCGCGGTAGACATCCAACGCCGCGCCGCGCAGGTAGAACAACCGCCCTTCGTCCCCGAGACGCTCGCCATCCTCGTCGAGCACCGTCACCTCGAGCACGGGCCGGGTCGACTCTGAAATCACCCCCTCGCCACCGAGCTGCACCCGATCGGTGAACCCCGTCACGCTCGATGCGTTGGTGCGAGTCCAGTCGCCGAAGACGCTCCGCCCCAGGCCCCGCGGCACCAGCACGAACACCACCGCGCTGACCACGAACGCCAGCACCAGCGACATCCCCGTCACGCCCAGGAGCTGCGCGGTCCCGAGCGGGCCCGCTCCGTCCCGCCGCGACGCCTCCCGCGTCGCCTCGGCCGCCCGGAACCGCCCGGCGTAGAGCTGATACTGCATCGCCAGCAGCACGAACACCGGCAAGAGCGCCACCAGCAGCGCCCCGACGATCAACGCCGGACTCAACAGCGTCGCACCGATCGCCAGAAACGCGCACAGCGTGATCAACTGCGAATCGTCGCGCGGCAAGCGCCGATCGAAGCACTTGATCAACAGGATCAGCACCATGAACTCGGAGAAGTCGCTCACGTCCACGCCGTCGATCGACGCCGTCCGAAACGCGTTCGCCACCGCTCCGACCACCAGCAGCCCCGACACGAACCGAGGCATCGACCAGCCCTGCCCGCCACGCGTCAGGAGCAACCCCGTCACCGCGACCGGCGCGCCGAGCACCAGCACCGCCATCCTCGCGTCGGCCACCGCGTACAGCGCGATCGCCAACAGCGTCGCGATCAGGACCAAACGCTCGTAGCTCGTCGTCCGCGTCACGCCCGAGCCTCCTCACCCAGCGATCGGGGCAGCGTCTCCCCCGCCGCGAGCAGGTGCGCGATCGCTTCGGCCGGCAGCACGATCCGGCCGGCCCGCTCACCGACCGCACCGCTCCCGCTCGTGACCACGACCTCGAGCGCATCGCGTCCGGCCGGCCCGTCCTCCCCGCCGCCCGATCCCAGCGCCGCGAGATCCAGCAATGCCAGACGCTCGAGTTCCCGCGCGAAGGTGCCCGTCACCCAACCGCCGGGCACACCGCCATCGCCGAGGATCTCCAGCCGCGTGGGCAGCCCGCGGGCCGCGAGCCTCCGCCCGATCGCCGCCGCCAGGGCGATGGCCCGTTCGCGAGCCTGCTCGCCAACGCCCGGCTGCGGGCGCACATCGAGCACGATCCGCACGCGGGCCGCGTTGGGCTCGGCTGTCTGCCGCACCACGACCTGGTCCAGCCTCGCCGAGGGCCTCCACGCAATGCTCCGCGCCGCGTCCCCAGGCACATACTCGCGCAGGCCCCAAAGTTCGTTCGACACGCCGCGTCGGCTCGAACCGGCCGTGTCGTGCTCGGCCCGCCCGAACAGCCGATCGACCACCGACCGCCCGAGACGCAACCTCGCCGGCAGCACCAGCACCTGCTCGGGCTGCGACCGCCGGATCGTCTTGCGCACGATCCCGAACGGAAAGGTGCTCGTCACCTCCATGACATCCAGTTCGGCCAGCCCCCGCGACGCCGGCCGCACCCGCGCCTCGGCGATCACCGTCTCCCCGGCCCGCACCCGGTCGACGAACGCGATCGCCCGGCCGAACCCCCGGCTCTCCAGCCCGCCCCGGCGATCCCCCCGCTCATGGATCGACAGCCCGAACGCCGGCATGAACCGGTTGCGGTTCGACACCCGGTACCGCATCGTCGTGACTTCGTCCGCTTCGACGGTCTCCTGCGCCAGCCGCTCGATCCGGATCCCCATCAGCCCCGACCCGCTGATGAACCCCGAAACCAGCAGCCCCGCCACCGCGAGCCCGAACGCGAAGAACAGCAGGTTGTTCTGGCTGTTGACCGCCCCGATCGCCAGGAAACCCGTCGTCAACAGGTAGATCCCGCCGGACATTCCGAACCGGCTGACGCGCTCGGCGAGCCTGGGCGGCTGATCGGCACCCGCTGCCCTGCCCCGTCCCCCGTTGTCAGAAACCGCCCGGGCGTCACCCGCCACGCAACTCCCCCTCGCCCGGCAGGTCCTTGAGCGAACCGAGCCCGAACGCGTCGAGGAACTGCCGCGTCGTGCCGTACAGCATCGGCCGACCAAGCTCCTCGGCCCGCCCGGCAACCTTGATCATCTTGCGATCCAGCAGCGTCCGCAGCACCTCCCCGCACGCCACGCCGCGGATCGCCTCGATCGTCGCCCGCGTGATCGGCTGCCGATACGCGATGATCGCCAGCGTCTCGATCGCCGCCCGGCTCAGCCGGTGCGACCCCTTCGTCGCGTGCAGCGCCCCCACCACCGACGCGAACTCCGGGCGGGTCATCACCCGGTACCCACCGGCGACCGCCTCGATCCGGAACGACCGCCCCGAACGCGCATACTCGTCGTTGAGCTGGTCGATCGCGTCGGAGATCCGACCGGCCACCTCCGCCGAGGTCCGGTCCTTCTCCTCGCTCTCGCCCGCATCCACACCGATCCCCAGCGCCTGGGCTATCCGCCCCGGCCCGATCGGACGGTCGGCGCTGAACACCGCCGCCTCGACGCACGCGGCGAACGACTCGGAACCGATTTCGGACGGCTGGCTCTGCAGGGCGCTCTCGGTCATCCCAATATCGTACCGGCGCACGCCCCGCCCTGTTCCCTCGCCCTTCCGTTCTCCGCCCCCGGCTATCCTCCGCCCATGCCGAGCGACACGCTCACCCTCCCCTCGCGTCAGCACCGATACGACGACCTGCCGCCCCTGAGCGAGCTGCAACTCCACATCCGCCGCGAGCGAACCTTCCTCATCCTCGCCGGGCTCTTCCTGGGCTCGCTCACGATGCTCAACATCCTGGGCATCACCCGTTTCATCGTGCTCTGGAACACCGGCACCCAGATCGCGGGCGTCGACCTCGTCTTCGCCGTCGCCGTCGGCGTCCTCCCCTACCCCATCACCTTCCTCTGCACCGATTTCATCTCAGAGCTCTACGGCCGCAAACGCGCCAACCGCGTCGTCTGGGTCGGCTTCATGCTCAATGTCTGGGTCGTCCTGATCCTCTGGTTCGGCGGGATCCTGCCGGGCTTCGAGCCGACCGATCCCGGCACCGGCGAGATCGCCCGCGACGCCGCCGACCGCCTGCCCGTCTTCTTCGAGGTCCGCGCCCTCGCGTTCGGCGCCGTCGCCGCCTCCATGATCGCCTACCTCGCCGCCCAACTCGTCGATGTCCATGTCTTCCACTTCTGGAAGAAGCTCACCAACGGCAAGCACCTCTGGCTCCGCAACAACGGCTCGACGCTCATCAGCCAGCTCGTCGACACCGTCGCGGTCATC
The DNA here is from genome assembly GCA_043101605.1 of Phycisphaerales bacterium JB037. Classification (GTDB taxonomy): domain Bacteria; phylum Planctomycetota; class Phycisphaerae; order Phycisphaerales; family UBA1924; genus JBICIG01. The sequence continues at coordinate 14,929 of JBICIG010000093.1, read as the reverse complement.
CTCATCACCCACTTCTACGCCAAGGCGCTGCCCGTCAAGGACGGCTACCCGATCTGGCCGCAACTCATGGTCTTCATCGCCTCGGGCTATGTCTTCAAGATGCTCGCCGCCCTCCTCGACACCATCCCGTTCTATCTCGGTGCCTACCGGCTCGCCCGATACCTCCGCCTGCCCCCGCCCGACATCCACGAAGAACCCGCCCTCGGTGCCGCCGCGGTCGAAGCCGGCGTTGGCTGAACGAATTCCATGGTCCCGAGATCGCCCCGCGTCAGCCGCCGCCGGTCTCCGGCAGCATGTCGCGGTACCGCTGCGCCTCATCGGCCCGCCCCAACTTCGTGTACAGCTCGGCCAGCCGATTCACCACGCCGACGCGCGTCGGATGGTTTGCCGGCATCGCGCGATCCAGCACGCCGAACCCCGCGACCAGTTCGGCCTCGGCCTCCTCCAGCCGCTCCTGACGCATCAGGCAGATGCCGAGATTCACCCGGTAGAACGCCGCCCGCGCGTCCCGCTCGCCGCTGGAAGCAATCGCCCGCTCGGTCGCCTCGCGCAGATACGGCTCGGCCTCGGAGAATCGCTTCTCCTCGTGCAGGAACAACCCCAGCTCGAAGCTCGCCGCCACGCGATCCGGATGCGCCGGGTCGTACGCGACCTCGAGATCGTTCAGCGCCGCCCGCAGCAGCCGCTCGGCTTCCGCGGCGTTCCCGAGCGCCTTTTCCACCCGCGCCAACCGCTGCCATGCCCCGGCCCGAGCCGGGTGGGGCCCGGCATGCCGCGCCTCGAAAGACGCTGCCGCATCCCTCAGGATCGGCGCCGCCTCCTGCGCCTTGCGCTGCCGCACCAGCAGATTCCCGTAGTGGACGAGCGTTGTCTGTGTCTCGATCGCGTCAAGCCCCAGCACCCGCTTCATGCGCTCGACCGTGTCGGCGTACAGATCCCCCGCTTCGTCCAGCCTGCTCTGCGCCTCGATCGCCCGCGCCAGGTTCGCCGCCGCCACCAGCCGCATCCGATCATCGAGCCCGCTCGTCGCCTCGCGTGCTTCGACCACGCGGCGGTACAGCGCCTCGGCCTCGGCGTGCTTGTCCTGGTTCTTGACCGCCAGCGCCAGCTCATTCACCGCGGCGACCGTTTCCGACGCCGTCGCCCCCAGCGCCCCGGTGTACAGCCGCACCGCCGCACGCAGAAGTTCCTCGGCCGTCCCCAGCTCTCCGATCGCGTAATAGCTCTGCCCCATCACCGACCGCACCGGCGCTTCCACCAGCGGATCGGTGTCGAGCTCCGCATCGATCCGATCCAGCGCCTCGTCGAGCACCTCGCGCACCGTCACATCCCGCCCGACCGCCGTCGTCGGCTTCGCGGCCGCCAGGATGCTCTTGAGGAAACCGAGCACCCGCACCGCCCGCTCACGCTCGAGCGTCACCTCCGCCAGCCGATCCTCGGCGAGGTCCCGCGCCTCGACCGCCTCGTTCCCGCGCGCCACCGCCAGTTCCCGCGCCGCCTCGCCCTCCTCGGCCGACTGCGCCTCGGCGATCCGCGCCCGCTCGGCGTCCTTCCGCGCCGCCTCCGCCCGCGTCCACAGCGAGAACATCACGATCCCGAACACGACCACCGCGACCAGCGCCGCCGCGCCGAACACCACCGGCAGCCGGTGCCGACGCATCGCCTTGGTGATGACATACCACCCGCTGTCGCGCTTGGCCTCGATCGCCTCGCCCGCCAGGTACCGCCGGAGATCCCGCGCCAGCTCCCCCGCGCTCTGGTACCGCCGCTCCCGCTCCTTCTGCAGGCACTTCAGGACGATCGTCTCGACCTCGTCGTTGATCTGCTTGCGCACCGTGCTCGGGCGGCGCGGCTCGGCTTTGAGGATGTTGTCGAGCACATCCCGCATGTTTCCCACCACCTCGTAGGGGAACGCGCCCGTCAGCACCTGGTACAGGATCACGCCCAGCGAATACACATCCGTCCGAAGATCGATCTTGTCGGGCGTCGCCTCGGCCTGCTCCGGGCTCGCCCAAGGCAACGACCCGATGAACTGGCCCGTCACCGTCATCATCTCGTCGCCGCCACGCTGCGTCGAAGCCCCCGTGATCTTCGCCAGCCCGAAGTCCACGATGTGCGGCTCGCCCGAGCCGTCGATCTTGATGTTCGCGGGCTTGAGGTCGCGGTGGATCACACCCCGCAGGTGCGCCGCGTTCACGCCGTCGGCGATCTTGGCGCACAACTCGATCGTCTGCGCCATCGTCAGGTTCGCGCCCTGCAGATACCGATCGAGCTGCTTGCCCGAGATGTAGTCCATCACATAGAAGAAGCTCCCCTCGACCTCGCCGCGATCGATCACCGCGACGATATTCGGGTGCGAGAGCTGCGCCAGGATGTCCACCTCGCGCTCGAACCGCTTCCGCTCCGACGGGCCCGCAAACGGCCCATCGTGCATCACCTTGATCGCGACCTTGCGCTTCGTCGCCGTCTGCACCGCCTGGTACACCACGCCCTGCCCGCCTCGATGGATCTCCTTGGTGATCCGGTACCCGGGGAACAGGTCCGCACGCGGAAGGCTCGACCCGACCGCGCTCGCCCGAGGCCCCGACGGACGCTTCGCCGCCGCCCGCGCCGCCGCGATCAGGTCCCTCTCCGAGCTCCCCCCCGACGGGGCGTCGGACGAACCACCGCCGCTCCCGGAATCGGGCGTCTGCTCACCGGTCCCGTTGTGCGGCTGCTCGTCCATCCTTCACACTCCGCCGTCGCGGCACGGTCCTTCCGCCGCCGACCCAGCCCAAGCGACATCCCGGCCCCACGCTCACGACCGACGGCTGAAGAACTTCGATTCCCGCCCCAGCACCTCGGCAAGCTGCTCGTGCGCCCGCGACCGCAGCATGTACACCGCCCCGGGAGACTTCCCCAGCCGCTGCGCCACCTCGCCGATGTCGAGTTGCTCCAGGTCGTACAGCCGGATCACCCGCTCGTAGTGCTCGGGCAACCGCGACAACGCCCGGTCCAGTTCCCCGATGACCTCCCTCGTCGCCGCCGCCATGCTCGGCGTCGAATAGGTCACCCCGATCACCTCGACCAGCCCCACATAGCTCTGCTCGGCCGAACGAGCCTCCACCCGCTTGCGAGGATCCGGCCGCTTCGCCCGCTCGAGCCCCCGGATCGCGTCACGCAGGTTGTTCTCGGCGATCTGGCTCAGCCACGCGAGAAATGACCCGTCCCCGCGATCCTCAAAGCTCTCGAGCCTCAGAAACGCCTCGAGGTAGGTCACCTGCATCACATCGTCCTCGTCGATCGAAGACTTCCAGACCTGACCGATCTTCGTCGCGATCCGCGCGCGCACGATCCCGCCGTGACGCTCGAGCAACTCCTCAGCCGCGGCATCGCTGCCCGCCTGGGCCTGCATGATCAGTTCGGTGTCCGAAGCGGCCAACGCGATGCTCCCCGCCCATCAGAGGAATGGGACGCCACGCGCCAGTGTACCCGATCTTCCGGAGTTCACCCACCGCAATCGGCCGTCAGCCGATCCGACGACGCCGACCCGCCGCCAGCCCGCCCAGCCCCAGCAACGCCAGCGACCCCGGCGCGGGCACCTTCATCAGGATCGTGTCCTCCACGCTCCCGTTGATCAGCGTGTCGAAGTGCAGCGCATCAATGTTGTCCCCGAACTGCAGCCCGAGTTCCCAGTGCTGCACGAAGATCCGAACCTGCAGCCCGTTGGTCACGAACACATCCGCCGCGCTCCCGCCGAACACATCCAGCGTCGGCGACTCCGGCGCCAGGCTGAAGAACACCAGGTCCCCCGCCGAGAACTGCCGCGTGCCGTCCCGGTCGTAGACCACCAGCCCGTCGATGTCGTCGGTCGGCAGCAGCCCCAACTGGATCGTGTTCGCGAACAACTGCTCGTTCCCGCCCATCGTGATGTCCGGGTCAAAGAAGATGTCCGCTCCGCGATCCAGCGTCGGGCTCCCGGGGAGCGTCAGCAGCGACTCGCTCCCGTTGCTCAGCGTGAAGAACAGCTCCGGCCGGGTCCGGTCCGTCGGGCCCGTCAGCCCGTCCACATTGTCCAGCGGCGTGCCCGACGGCACCGCCACCCCGGGACCCACATCCGGCTCCAGCCCGAACCCGATCGGAGTCGAATACCCGCGACCCTGGTTCTGCACCAGCACATTGTCGAGCTGCCCCAGACCCGCGCCGGGGATCATCCCCGTGTTGATGTTCCACGCCTCGGTCGAGATGAACGCATCACCCGCCTGCTGCCGACGCACCGCCTGGTGCCGCACATTGATGTTCGGGATCGGCATCCGCGAGCCCAGCCCGAGGCTGAACGGGTCCACCGAGAAGCAGATCGTGATGTCTTCCTCCTCGGCCGGCGTGCTCATCGAATCGTTGTCATCACCCGGCATGCCCGTGCCCGTGCCGCCCCCGCCACCGGCACTCGAAGTGCTCGACCCATCGGTTTCGCGCACATCATCCCCGTCGAGCCCGCTCGGCCCGCCGTTCTCGGTCGAGTAGGTCGTCTGCCCGAACGCCGCCCCGGTGCCGCACACGACGACCAACACCGCCGCGCGCCGCGCGACCCGACGCAATTCATTGATAGCCATGACCTTGCCTCGCTCTCGATGCTCCCGGCTCTCTCAAGCCACAGCATCGCAGCCCCGCCCGTCCCGGTCAAGAACCAATCCCGGCCGCCCCGTCCGAGAACACCGCTTTCAACCAGCAACCACCGTTTCCAAACGCCGCCCTCACCTCGCGCGAATGCCCCCCGCCGCCAGATCCAGCCGCACCGCGCCCGGCCGCGCCCGCAGCCGCCCGGTCACCTCGACCCGCCGAGCGATCCACTCCAGAACTTGCTCATTCGCCCGACTCCCGTCCGCCCGCGCCAGCAGCACATGATCCCGCCGGCCCTCCCCGCGATCGACCACCAGCACCGGCGGGATGCCGCCCGACACACACAGCGTCGCGCACGCCCGATGAGCCGAACCATCCCCCGGCTTCATCGCGCCGAGATAACACTTGAAGTCCACGATCTCCCCCGCCAGCGTCACCTCGCCCAGATCCGTCCAATTCCCGAGCCCGCCGGCTCCTTCGCCGACCCGAACAAGCGCCCCCGCCCCCGGCTCGAGTTCGATCATCCGCCGCCCACCGCGCTCGAGCAGAAACCCCGAGGCTTCCACGCGTGCCCCGATCAACCCCTCGACTTCGCTCCGCAGCCCCACCGTCCCCATCTCGACCAGCAGCAGCGATTCGCCCGCGCCTCCCCCGACCACCAACCGCGGATACGGATCCGCCACGATCGTCCCGGTCCAGGTCCGCACCGACGAGGTGTCCCACTCCCCACCGCCCGGATCCCGCATCCCGAAGACCAGCACCGCCGCGACAATCACCTGCACCCACATCACCGCCGGCACAAACACCCGCAGGAATCGCCGATGCCTCGCTGGCATCGCCAGATACCCGACATGGAACCCGTCACGCGGCGAGTCACCCATCACTCGGCTCCCCGTCCAAACCCTCGACCCGCACCGGCTCCACCCGCGTCCCGGGCGCCTTCGCCCGAGGATTCACGCGCAGCACACCACCCTCCAGACGAAGCTCATAAGTCGCGATCCGCTCGGTATACGGCGGCGGCGAACACCCGTCCTCCGCCCGATACTGATACCCGTGCCAAGGGCAGGTCACGCACCCGTCCACGATCTTCCCCTCGCCCAGCGGCCCGCCCTGGTGCGCACACACATTCGAGATCGCCGAGAAACGCGACCCCTCCCGGAACACCGCGACCGACGAGCCATCTCCCAAAGCCACGATCGTCGCGCGATCCGGCGTGATCATCTCCGGCGGCCCCACCTCCACCCATCCGTCCGCCCCCGCGACTCTCGCCCGCAGCCGTGCCCGCGTCACAAGTGCCGCGAGCACATGGCTCCCCACCACCAGCAGCACCCCGACCCGCAGCAGCCACGCCACCACCGGGTCCGGCTCGCTCTGCAACGATCCCAATGCCACATGCCCGATCACCAGCGCATACGCGACATACACGAGCATGTGCAGCCGCTTCCACACCCGCGGCGAGAGGTTCTTGAGCCAGAAATCATGGCTCGTCGCCCCCATCACGAAGAAGATCAGCAGCGCGAGAAATCCGAGCCACTCGAACGGGAACGCGTCGAGGCTCGCCACATCCGCCGACGGCGACAACAGCAGCGCCGAGACCGGGTCCGTCTCGCCGAACCCGCCATAGAACAACAGCGCCACCGCCGCGTGCGCCACGCACACCGCAAAGAACAGCACCCCCAGATGCCGCCGGTTGTAGAGCAGCGGCGCCACCCGATCCGTGAATCGGCTCCACGGCCCGATCAGCAGGATCACATGCAGCAGCACCAGCGCGCCCGCGCCGAGCGCGCGCATCAGCAGAATCGGCTCGCTCACCCGATGCCCGGGCTCGGCCGTCGCGATCCCGAGCGCCATGAACACCGAGACGAACAGCACGACGCCGCCCGCCGCGATCGCGTCGTACCAGATCTTCTGACGATTCCACTGCACCCACTTGTACGCCACGCTCACCGCGAGCCCTCCCCCGCGATCTGCGCCGCGCTGTCGAGCACCGCCGCACCGCCGGAGCCTCCGTCCCCCGGCGCGCCCGCACCCCCGAACCGACCCGACCCGATCGCAAGCAACAGCGCCAGCACCGGCACGAGCACCAGCCACGCGATCAGATGCGCCCGCCGCTGAGCCCGGTTCATCGCGGCTCTCCCTTCGCCCCTCGCGCACCGAACCACCTCATCAGCACGATCGGCCACACCGCCACCGCCCCCGGCAGCAGCAGAATCCGCACGCTCCAGTGCGTCCCGCCCATCGCCTCGTCCACCCGCGACACACCCACCGACACGAACGCCAGCCCCACCGCCAGCCCGACGCCCGCGTACGCCGCGATCACCCAAAGCAGAATCTGTTGCACCAGCAACATCGTCTCGCCCCTGACCCGTTCCCCCGAGCTTCCTCGGGCACATCCTGCCAGAATCCGCCCGCCCGGGTGCAGCCCACCCCGGCATCTGCACGAAGATCCCCTCGGCCGTCCCCGTCCGTCGGCTGCCCGTTAACCCCGCGGCCTGAACCTCTGTTCCAACTCCGAAAGTATTCATGACTCGATCCGCCCGCCCCAGCAACCCTGCCCCGGCCTTCACCCTCATCGAACTCCTCGTCGTCATCGCCATCATCGCGATCCTCATCGCGATCTTCCTTCCCGCCCTCGCCACCGCCCGCGAACGCGCCCGCGCCATCCAGTGCGCCTCCCAGCTCCGTCAGATCGGCATCGGCTGGCAGGTCTACGCCGACGACAACGACGACATCTCCGTCCCCGGACAGCCCGGCCGCGCCGCCGACTACGACGACAACCTCTACTGGGTCGGCAACGGCAACCACTACCGCCCACGCTGGTTCGCCATGATGGGCGCCTCCGCAGGCTTCTACGCCTACGCACTCCCCAGCGAGCGCGACGCAGACGAGCCCTCCCTCCCCGTCACCAACCCCGTCTTCCTCTGCCCCAGCGCCGACGACTGGGTCAGCACCCGCAACTCGCCCTACGGCTACAACCACCAGTTCCTCGGCAACACCCGCTTCGCCAACGACGACGAATCCCAGGGCTTCATCAACTTCCCCGTCCGCGCCTCACGCGTCGACGGCTCACGCACCGTCGCCGCCGCCGACTCCCTCGGCACCGCCGCCGGCAAGGCCCCCGAACTCCGCACACCCAACCGCACCGACGGCAGCCGCGACCCCGACCTCCTCGCCGAGGGTGGGCACGGCTATGTCCTCGACCCGCCCCGACTCAATCCCAACGGCGACTTCGCCGACCGCCGGAACCGCGCCCCCGAACACCGCGGCGGCCCGCACGAACGCCACCTCAACGCCGCCAACTTCCTCTTCTGCGACGGGCATGTCCAGACCGCCCGCGCCTCGGTCCTCGGCTACACCTTCAACCCCGACGGCTCCTTCTCCGCCTTCGACTCGCAAGCCTCCAACACCCGGTTCAGCGGCAACGGCTCCGACGCCGACCCCCCGCCCCTCAGCGGCGTCCGCTGACCCCGCCGCCCCCTGTCCCGCTCCCTCCGACCAACCACAATTCTGCGCCTAAATCACCGAACTTTTCTTGAACTTGCCGCATGATCCCAGTACCCTTACAAAATGCGATCTTTGCTCCCTGAACAACCGCCCCCGGGCCGCCACGCGAGCCCTCAGGCCCCTCCTCAACCCCCCGCTCCACACCGCCTGAGCCGCCTCGCCGAGCAGGTCGAGCAGATCGAGCAGCGCTCAAACCACGCCCGCCGAACCCGCGCCGGCATCCCCACCGGCTGGGACGCGATCGATCACGCACTCGGCGGACTCGCCCGCGGCAGCGTCCATGAGTGGTTTGGCACCCTCGACCCCGATCACGCCCCCCGCCACGCCGCCACCCGCACCTGGCACCCCCCGCTCACCCTCATGCTCCATCTCGCGGGCGCGACCGGGCCGCGCGCCGGCTCGATCCTCTGGATCGGCCGCCGATCCTGGCCCAGCCCCCTCGCGATGACCCCCGACCTCCTCGACCGCTCGGTCTTCATCGATGCCCCCGATGCCAGCGCACGCGTCTGGGCGATCGACACCTCGCTGCGATGCCCCGGCATCGCGCTGGTCATCGCCGACGCCAGCCGCCTGACCATGCCCGCCTCGCGCCGCCTGCAACTCGCCGCCCAGGAAGGGGGCGCCCCGGGGCTGCTCCTCCGCCCGTCGCACGAACTCGCCCAACTCTCCGCCGCCGCGACGCGCTGGCTCGTGCGCACCAACCCCGCGGCTTCTTCGATCGCTTCCCCGATCACCTCTCCCACCTGGACGCTCGAACTCCTCCGCTGCAAGCACCGCGCCCCGGCCGCGCAAGACGACTCCCGCTGGACCGTCCAACTCCGTCCCACCGTGCGCCATGAACCCGACGAACTCCAACCACGAGAATCTCACCCCGATCACCACGAACCTGCCCAAACGGGCGATGTGCATCTGGTTCCCGAGCCTCGCGATCGATCTGCTCCGCCGACGCGACACACGCCGGAGTTCCAACTCCTCCGCTTCGGCTGACCCGCTCCTCCTCGCCACGCTCAGCAATCAGCGCCAGGTCGTCGCCCGCTGCTGCGAACACGCCGCCCGCGTCGGCGTGCGCCCGGGGCTCCCCGTCAGCCAGGCCCGCGCCCTCTTCCCGAACGCCCGCGTCCGCATCGAGGACTTCACCCCCCGCCGCGACCGCGCCGCTCTGGGCGCACTGGGCCAATGGGCGATGCGCTTCTCCCCCGTCGTCGCGCTCGACGAACCGCCCCACACCAAGACCACGAGCAAGACCACCGCCACGCACTCCGACCCGCACGACGCCCTCCTCCTCGATCTCACCGGCTGCGATCGCGTCTTCGGCGGCGAGCCCCAACTCCTCGCCCGCGCGCGCACCGAACTCGCCCGCCTCGGCTTCCACACCCGCATCGCGATCGCCCCCACCTTCGCCGGTGCCCGCGCCGTCGCCCGCTTCGCCCCGGCCGACGAAACCATCCTCCACCCGCGCGATCTCCGCGGCTCGCTCATGACCCTCCCCGTCGCGTCGCTCGCGCTGGACACCCCCACCCTCGCCGCTCTTGCCGAGGTCGGGCTCGACTGCCTCGGGGACCTGCTCGCCCTGCCCCGCTCGGTCCTGCCCGCACGCTTCGGCGAGTCGCTCACCCTCGCCCTCGACCGCGCGCTCGGCGAGGCGATCGAGATGATCACCCCCCTGCGCCCGCGCGCCCCCGTCCGCGCCGAACAGCTCTTCGAGGGACCCACCGACCGCCTCGAAGCGATCGAACTCGCCGTGCGCACCATCCTCGACGATCTCGCGCAGCAACTCGCCCGGCTCCAGCATGGCGTCACACGCATGCGCCTCGAACTCAAGCGCAGCGACCTCGAACCCGCGGTCCTCGGCTTTGCGATGAGCCGCCCCGTCCTCGATTCCTCCCACCTCTGGACGCTCGTCCGACCCCGACTCGAACGCACTCACCTGGGCTTCGGCGTCGAAGCCGTGCGCCTGCACGCGACCCGCCTCGAGCGCGCGATCCACGATCAGCCCGAGCACTGGTCGCACCAGACACGCGACCAGCCCGCCACGGACACACGCATCACCGACACCGACCGCGACCGCCTGCTCGATGCGCTGATCAATCGCCTCGGCGAGTCACGCGTGCTGCACGCCGTTCCCGGATCGTCGCACCTGCCCGAACGCGGCACGCGCCTCGAACCCGTCACCGCCGCTCCCTCCCGCCCCGCCGAACGCACGCTGAGCGATGACGCCCACGCCGGCATCGTCCGCGGCATCACCCGCCGACCCGCGATCCTCCTCAACCATCCCGAACCCATCGAGGTCATCGCGCTCAGCCCGGATGGGCCCGTCCACCGCATCCGCTGGCTCGGCGAGGACCGACGCATCACCGACAGCACCGGGCCCGAACGCATCGCGCCCGAGTGGTGGCGATCAACCGCCCGCGCGCGCACCACCCCCGCTCCTTTCGAGACCACCCGCGACTACTTCCGCGTGCAGGACGAAACCGGGCGCTGGCTCTGGATCTTCCGCCAGCGGAGCGACCGCCCCGCCGCCCACCAGGCCCCGGGCCGTCACCCTGATCGCCGCACCGATCGCTGGTTCGTCCACGGGCTGTGGTCCTAGCCGATGCCCGATGCGCCCTTCGCCAAGTCGCACCCGCACCCCTATCGGCTCCGCCCGAACGGGGACGAACCGACGCCGCCCCGCCGTCACACCGGCGACTACGCCGAACTCGCCGTCCGCAGCAACTTCTCCTTCCTCACCGGCGCGAGCCACCCCGAGGAACTCGTTGCCCGGGCGGCCGAACTCGGGCACCGGTTCGCCTCGATCGCCGACCGCAACTCGCTCGCTGGAATCGTGCGCGCGCATGTCGCGTCCAAGGACACCGGCATCCCCCTGGCCGTCGGGTGCCGCCTCGAACTCAGCGAGCCACGCGGCATGACGATCATCGTCTACCCCACCACGCGCCCCGCGTACGCCGGGCTGTGCCGACTGCTCACGCTCGGCAAGCGGCGCGCGCCCAAGGGCGAATGCCATCTCACCCTCGACGACCTGCTGAACCACCAGGCCGGTGCGCTCGCGATCGTGATGCCCACTCCCGACCTCGGTCTCTCCCCCGACGCGGGCGAGCCCCTGCTCCCGTCCGTCGCGTCCCTCCGCGACGCGTTCGATGACGATCGGCTCTCGATCGGCCTGTGCGCACGCCACGACGGGCTTGACCGCGAGCGCCTCGCGGGGCTCACGCGTCTGGCGCGTCGGCTCGGCGTGCCGACCGTCGCGACGAACGAGGTTCTCTACCACGAGCCCGCCCGCCGACCGCTGCAGGATGTCCTGACCTGCATCCGCCATGGATGCACGATTCAGGAAGCGGGCGCGCGCCTGGGCGTCCACGCCGAGCGGTTCCTCAAGCCCGCCGCCGAGATGCACCGGCTTTTCGACGCGTTCCCCGAGTCGCTCGCTCGCACCCTCCGCCTGGGCGAGCGAGCCTCGGCGTTCAGCCTCGACGAACTGAAGTACGAGTACCCCGTCGAGGCCTGCCCCGAGGGAACCACGCCCATCGCCTACCTCCGCCGGGCGGTCGAGGAGGGCGCCCGCGAGCGTTACCCAGACGGCATCCCGCCGCGCGTCACGCAATCCATCGAGCACGAACTCGCGATGATCGAGGAGCTGCGCTACGAGGCGTACTTCCTGACCTGCTACGACATCGTGCGCTTCGCGCGGTCGCGCGGCATCCTCTGCCAGGGGCGCGGCGGGGCGGCGAACTCGGCGGTCTGCTACTGCCTGGGCATCACCGAGGTCGACCCCGCACGCTTCAGCCTGCTCTTCGAGCGGTTCATCAGCCGGGCGCGCGGCGAGCCCCCCGACATCGACATCGACTTCGAGCACGAACGCCGCGAGGAGGTCCTCCAGTACCTCTACGACAAGTACGGCCGCGACCGCGCCGCCCTCACCGCCGAGGTCATCAGCTACCGCGGACGCAGCGCCGTCCGCGAGGTCGGAAAGGCCATGGGGCTGTCGCTCGACGGCATCAACGCGCTCGCCAGGAACCTCGATCGCTGGGGCGAGGGCGTCAGCGACCGGCGCGTCCGCGAGATCGGGCTGGACCCGCACGAGCCGACCATCCGGCGCGTCATCGACCTGTCGCGCCAGCTCATCGGTTTCCCGCGGCATCTCTCGCAGCATGTCGGCGGGTTCGTCATCACCCGCGGGCCGCTGCACGACCTCGTCCCCATCGAGAACGCGGCGATGGAGGATCGGACCGTCATCGAGTGGGACAAGGACGACATCGACGCGATGGGCATGCTCAAGGTCGATTGCCTCGGGCTGGGCATGCTCACATGCATCCGCAGGGCGTTCGAACTGCTCGGCGAGCACCGCGGCGAGGATCTGTCCATCCCCGCGGTCATGCGCCGCCAGCGAGCCGACGACCCGGTCTACGAGATGATCCAGCAGGCCGACACGGTCGGCGTCTTCCAGATCGAGAGCCGGGCGCAGATGTCGATGCTCCCACGCCTCAAGCCGCGCGAGTTCTACGACCTGGTCATCGAGGTCGCGATCGTCCGCCCGGGCCCGATCCAGGGGAAGATGGTCCATCCCTACCTGCGTCGGCGGCGCGGCGAGGAAGCGGTCGAGTTTCCCAACGATCGGGTCCGGGCGGTCCTCGGACGCACGCTGGGCGTGCCCCTGTTCCAGGAGCAGGCGATGCAGCTCTCGATCGTCGCGGCGGGGTTCACGCCCGATGAAGCCGACCAGCTCCGCCGCGCCATGGCCGCGTGGAAACGCAAGGGGGACGCGATCCGCCGCTTTGGCGAGAAGATCATCGCGGGCATGCTCGCCAACGGGTACCCGCGCGACTTCGCAGAGCGATGCTTCGAGCAGATCAAGGGCTTCAGCGAGTACGGGTTCCCCGAATCGCACGCGGCGAGCTTTGCGATCCTCGTCTATGTCTCGGCGTGGCTCAAGAAGTTCCACCCCGCCGCCTTCGCCGCCGCCCTGATCAACCGCCAGCCCAGGGGCTTCTTCCTCCCCGCCCAGATCGTCCGCGATGCGAAGGAGCACGGAGTCGAGGTCCGACCTGTCGATGTCAACCACAGCGACTGGGACTGCACGCTCGAGGAGCAGGGCTCGGTGCTGCGGCTTGGGATGCGCCTGGTCAAGGGGATGCCCGAGCAGGACGCATGCCGGATCCGCGACGCCGTGCGCACCCGGGGCGACTTCGCGACGATCGAATCGCTCTGGCGCGCCAGCGGCGTGAGCGTGCGCGCGCTGCGGTGCCTGGCACGGGGCGACGCGTTCGGATCGATGGGGCTCGACCGCCAGCGGGCGCTGTGGCAGATCAAGCCCCTGCGCGACGAGCCGCTCCCGCTCTTTGCCGAGCGAGACGGGACCGACGAGACCGGGCTCGACGCGCTCCCTGCGGTCCCGATCGCGCGGCGCGTCCTCCACGACTACCACACCGCCGGGCTCTCGCTCAAGGCCCACCCCATCTCGTTCATCCGCGACCGGCTCGACGAGCGCGACGCGATCCCCAACGGGCTGCTCCGCTCCGAGCGGGCCTGCCCGAACGGGCGGGAGGTCCGCGTCGCGGGTCTGGTCCTCTGCCGCCAGCGCCCCAGCACCGCTTCGGGCGTCGTCTTCATCACCCTCGAGGACGAGACGGGCATCGCGAACCTGGTGCTGTGGCGCGATATCTTCGAGCGCTACCGCCGCGTCGCTCGGCTGAGCGTCTCGCTGCTGGTGCGGGGCAAGGTCGAACGCGACGGCTCGGTCGTGCACATCCACGCGCAGCACGTCGAGAGCCTCGATGAGCTCCTCCCCTCGCTCGTCTCGGCTTCGCGGGACTTCCACTGACCCGGCGCGCACCAGCCGCGACGACACGCAACAATGCGCCCATGTGCGGACGATTCACACGCGAGTTCACCTGGCGGCAGGTCCACGACTTCCTGGACCTCAAGTTCCCGATGATGGATGAGCCGCCCAAGTCGTGGAATGTCGCGCCCACGCAGCCAACGCCCGTGTGCGTCACCGGCCCCGACGAACCAAAGCACCTCGAGATGATGGCGTGGGGCTTCGTGCCCGTGTGGGCGAAGGAGCCCGGCGCGGGGCACATCAACGCGCGGAGCGAGACCGCCGCCGAGAAGCCCACCTTCCGCGACGCGTTCGCCAAGCGTCGCTGCGTCGTGCCCGCGTCGGGGTTCTACGAGTGGCAACAGATCGGCAAGGCCAAGCAGCCGTTCTATGTGACTCTCGCCGACGGGCCCGTCATGGCGTTCGCAGGGATCTGGGAGGCCCGGCGGGAGGGCGACGCCGAACACAGGGGCTTTGCGATCCTGACCACCGACGCGAACGAGAAACTCGCGGAGGTGCACGACCGGATGCCGGTGATCCTCACCCGCGACGGCGCCCGGGCGTGGCTGGCCGGTTCGGAGGATCCGTCGCTGCTCCGCCCCTGCCCGCCGGGCCGGGTCGAACTCCGGAAGGTCTCCAGCCGGGTCAACAGCCCGAAGAACGATGACCCCAGGCTGATCGAGGAAGCCCCTCCCGAGACGCTCTTCTGAGCCGCCGGGAGAAGACCCGGGAGATTCCGCCCCGCTCGGCAAGAAAGTCTGAAGCCGGGATCGTGATCGGTCCGAATTTGACTTCTGACCCAAAGCAGGGGATGCTTCGTCCCATGAGCCGCCGTCTGTCCAGCAAAGCCGTCAAAGCCAAAGGCGCCCCGAGCGTCCGGGCGGTCACGGTGGCTTTGCGTGAGACGGCATAGACCGGCTCCAATCAGGCAGAGTCCATCCGCAACCCCCCGGAACGGTCCGGGCGCCTTTGGCTTTGACGGCTTTGCTGGACAGACGGCGGCTCATGGGA
>JBICIG010000092.1:0-41116 GCA_043101605.1 Phycisphaerales bacterium JB037 | reverse complement strand
GGCGAGTGACTCGCCGGGCTCGAGGCCGTCGATCCGGGCCTCGTGGTATTCGAGGAGGCTGGGGTAGCCGAAGGGACGGTGTCCGTCGGGTCGGCCGGAGACATGCATCTGGAGGAGCCCGAGGTCGAGGCGGACCTGGATCCTGGGCTCGCCGTCGTTGCCCTCGATGAGCCGGACATTGAGCTGTCCGGGCTGGAAGGGCCACTCGTTGAGCAGATCGGTCAGGTCGCGGTTCACGGAGCGGTGTCCTTGATGGTCGTGGCTCCTCTTCAATTCGGGTGAATGGTAGAGGGGAGGGGAGCCCGCGTGTTGATATTCGGGTAATGTTTGCATACCCTGATCGTCGTGATCGGCTCAGGGGCTGCGGCCCGCCCCGGGAAAACCATGGGAAGGGAAAAGAAAGAGAGATTGAGGATTCGACAAGGTCGATGGAACTGCAGAAAATGTGGTGCGAATTTCAATTTTAGTGGCACGGCCTTAGAACAGCCGTAGTGTTCCATCCGGTGGGTCTCCACCTGGAAGGTGGGTAGAACAGTGAGTGAGCGAGGAGAGTCCCGCACTGCGGGGAGAGAGCTGCAGTCTGATCTCCAGTTGTACCTTCGCGAAATCAACCGCACGGCGCTGTTGACGGCGGAGGAGGAACGGGAGCTCGGCTGGAAGATCATCAACGACAACTGCCAGGAGTCTCGGGATCGGATGATCCGCGCGAACCTGCGGCTGGTCGTGGCGATCGCCAAGAAGTACAACGGACGCGGTCTGCACCTGACCGACCTGATCGAGGAAGGCAATATCGGTCTTCTTCGGGCGGTCGAGGGGTTTGATCCGGCCCAGGGCGCGCGGTTCAGCACCTACGCGTCGTGGTGGATCAAGCAGGCGATCAAGCGTGCGTTGATGAACGCCGCCCAGCCGATCCATGTGCCCGCGTACATGGTGGAGCTGATCGCCAAGTGGAAGGAGGCGTCGCGTCGGCTCGAGGCCGAGCTGGGGCATCCTCCCACGATGGATCAGCTCGCCGAGCGGATGGAGCTGCCGCCCAAGAAGATCCGGATCATCCGGCGGGCGGTCAAGGCGTTGCGCAGCCCGAACCAGGAGCCGACGGATGCCGACGGCGATCTGGTGGGTCTGGCCGAGCTGGTCGCCGATTCGAGGAACGGCCTGCCCGAGGAGCGGATTTTCGACAACGAGCAGCGTTTCACGCTCCGCAAGCTGCTCGAGTCGATCGACGAGCGTGAGGCGAAGGTGCTGCGGCTGCGTTTCGGGCTGGATGGGCGCGAGGCGCTGACGCTCAAGCAGATCGCCGACGAGATCGGGATCAGCCGCGAGCGGGTGCGTCAGATCGTTGACGAGGCGCTGACGAAGCTGAACGCGCAGATCTCCGACGACAAGCCGACGCGCTTCTTCCGCGAGAACCGGGTGCCGGGTCGGCTGGTGTTCGAGGAGGACGACGGGTCGGGCGAACTGAGCCGATCGGCGTCGAAGGCCCGAGCGGCGAACTGAGTCGCCAAGCTTGACCAGACTTCCAGCGGGCCCGGACGGGCCCGTTTTTCTTTGGTCGGGCGCGGGCGTGGGGTGTCATCGGGTGGGGCGCACGCGGGGGGGCGTTGCTACCATCCCGGACCATGACACGATCGACCTTGCGAATGTCTCTGGGTGTGCGGGTGGCGGCGGGCGTGCTGGCGTGCGGGGCGGCGCCGGCCTCGGCGCAGCAGGACTGGCTCAGCCAGGCCAACCAGTTCTACAAGGACATCTTTCCGGGTGCCGATGGGACGCCGGGGCAGCGGACAGACCTGGGGCTGTTGCCGGCGATCGCGGGGATGGACCTCCCCCCGACGGGGCTGACCAGCGACGATTCGCGGCTGATGCACCCGGACTATCCGATGGGTCTGTGGGAGGCGGCGTCGGCGTGGGCGGCGGCGCCCGGTCAGCAAGCGGTGATCGCCAAGCTCGATGAGCTGACCGACCCGGCGCTGATCGACCAGATGGGGTGGGGGCAGCCGTACGGCGTCGAGGCGTTGGATGCTTCGGACGACGACCTGTTTCTGCTGATCGAGAACGGGCTGTACACGGAGGTGGATGTCGGCGGGATGCCGCTGCTGGCGGGTGCCGACTTCAAGTATCTGTGGGGGCTCGAGCGGGTCCACATGCTGGTGAACATCGAGGCGACGCGTCGGGCCGAGTCGGGCGATGTGATCGGCGCGCTGGATGTGCTGCGTGACTGGCTGCTGGTGTGCAACCAGGTGGCGCAGCGCCGCTTCGAGACGGAGATGCGGCAGGGGCTCGAGTGGATGCTCGAGACCTGCGAGCGGATGCGCGATGTGGCGTATGTGGACTTCAAGTCCGGGTCGCCGCGGCTGGCGGCGGATGTGAACGACCTGCGGGAGGTGGTCGACACCATCGGGCCGCAGCGGACGACCGAGGGGCATGTGCGTCTGGCGCGGCTGCAGCTCCCTCAGGGCAACGAGATGGCGGCGCGGCAACTGGCCGAGACGGTGCTGCAGTCGAGCGGGGCGAACCCGGTGACCTTCGCGCCGACGATGGCGCGGCTCGCGACCGAGGGCAACCCGCTGCGGCTGTTCAGCGAGATCCCGCGCTGGGAGCAGGTCGCCCAGTTCCAGGCGCCGCTGAGCGAAGCGCGGACAGCGATCCAGACTTCCTACGGCGACATGGCGCAGCGGTGGAGCTTCACCAATCCGTTCGACCCGCTGCTCGATCGGCGGTACGACATCGAGCGGTTCCTGTCGCCACGGTTCACGGTCGTTGCGTCGACGCTGGGGCCGGTGCCTCATCTGTTCGACCTGCGTCGGCAGGTTCGGCTGGAGGTGCTGGGCACGCGGCACGCGCTGTCGATGGTGGGGATCAGCTATGCGAGCGGGATGCTCCAGCGCGACGCGGACGCGGCGGCGGGGCGTCGGTGGGTGACGGCCGAGGAGGACGACCCGTACAACCCGACCGGGCGTGACCGCGGCGCCAACCCGCGGCTGCAGTACATCCTGCCGGGCGTGACGACCGGGAGCGGCTCGACGCATGTGATGAGCATCGTGGTGCCGGGGCGTCGGAACTTCTCGCGCAACTTCGACAACCGCGACTTCATTCTGTATTCGGTGGGACGCGACGGGGCGGCGAACGGCGCGACGCGGATCCAGAACACGGTGGAACTGGTGGTCGACAGCGATTACCTGATCTGGCCGCCGGTGCTGAGCCTGATCCGTCAGAACGAGATCGATCAGGGCGGGTGAGCGTCGGGTGTGGAAGGGAATAGCGGCCGGCTCTTGCGGGGTTGGCCGCTTTCGTTGCGCGTCGGATGATCGCCGCGTCAGGAGACACAGATGAGCGACCAGGTGCACAAGCTCGTGATCATCGGCTCGGGGCCGGCGGGGTGGACGGCGGCGATCTACGCCGCGCGGGCGCAGCTCGATCCGGTGGTGTATGTCGGCGTGCCCAAGCAGAACCCGGGGCCGGTGCTGCCCGGCGGGCAACTGATGCTGACGACCGATGTCGAGAATTACCCGGGCTTTCCCGACGGCGTCGCGGGGCCCGAGATGATGAGCCTGTTCCAGCGGCAGGCCGAGCGTTTCGGCACGAAGGTCGTGGGCGAGGACATCGTGCGGTGCTTTTTCGACCAGCGGCCGTTCCTGCTGGACACCTCGTCGGGCAAGCAGATCCGGGCGCACAGCGTGATCATCTCGACCGGGGCGACGGCGAACTGGCTCGGGCTCGAGAACGAGCTGCGCCTGGCGCAGATCGGTGGCGGTGTGTCCGCGTGCGCGGTCTGTGACGGGGCGCTGCCCGTGTTCCGCGACCAACCGCTGGCGGTGGTGGGGGGCGGGGACACGGCGATGGAGGAGGCGACCTACCTGACCAAGTTCGGGAGCAAGGTCTCGGTCATCCACCGCCGCGATGAGCTGCGCGCCAGCAAGATCATGCAGGAGCGGTTCATGTCCAAGCCCAACGCGGAGGTGATCTGGAACAAGATCGTCGTCGATGTGCTGGGCGATGAGAAGATCGCGGGGCTGGTGCTCGAGGACACGCAGACGGGCGAGCGATCGGAGATGCCCGTCAAGGGGCTGTTCGTCGCGATCGGGCACACGCCGGCGACGAAGTTCATCCGTGACACGGGGCTCGAGTTCGACGACAAGGGCTACCTGCTGCTCAAGACGCGCTCGGGGGAGACGAACATCCCCGGGGTGTTCGGTGCGGGTGATGTCGCCGACGCGCGGTACCGCCAGGCGGTGACGGCCGCGGGCATGGGGTGCCAGGCGGCGCTCGACGCCGAGCACTGGCTGAACGACCAGGGGCTGGTCTGAGAGCGCGCAAGAAAGAGGGCCCGCTCTGAAGCGGGCCCTGGTGAGAGTTTGCTCGGTGATCGCGCCGGCGGGTGACGCGGGGCGTGCGGATGGCACGCCGGGCGGTCAGCCCTTGCCCTCTTCCATCTCGGCGAGGTACTGATCGAGCGTCTGCTGCATGGCGTCGGTCTCGCGCTCGCTGCGGGCGGCTTCGACGGCCTTGCGCTGGGTGTCGATCGCGAGCTTGCGCTGCCCGTTGTCCCAGTAGGCGCGGGCGAGGGTGTCGATGATGCTGGCGCTCTTCCACTCGGTGGCGTCGCAGGCCCACTTGGCGGCGTCGATGCACCAGTCGTAGTTGCGGCCCTCGTCGTACTGCGGGCGGGTGAGGATGGTCCAGACCATGCTGTTGATCATGTAGGGGTTGTCGAGCTTGCCATGCTCGAGCATCGCGTCGAGGAGCTTGTAGCCCTTCTCGCTCTGCCCGCTGGAGAGGAGCATCATGACGAAGTCGAAGTGCTGCTCGGCCATCATCTGGTCTTCGATGGCGGCTTGCGTGGCCTTCATGTCGTACTCGCCCTTCAAGATCTGCTCGAGGGGCTCGGCGATGACGGCGGGGTGCCCGATCCAGGCGATGCGGCCGCGCTGATCGACGATGAACGCGGCGGGGATGCCGTTCTGCTTGGCCGGGTCCATCCAGGTCTCGGACATCTTCTTGCCCTCTTCGAGGGCGACGGTGTAGCTCATGTTGTCGCCCTGCTCGGCGACGAAGGAGCGGACCTTCTCGGCGCGCTCGTCGCCCGAGACGCGTTCCCAGATGTTGACGCCGATGAACTGCACCGAGTCGCCGTACTCCTTCTGCTTCTTGCTGAGGTTCGGGAACTCGCGGATGCAGGGCCCGCACCAGGTGGCCCAGAACTCGACGACATAGACGCCGCCGGGCTTGAACTTGTCAACGGCGTCACCCTTGATCCACTCCTTGATGTGCAGCTTTGGGGCCTTGTCGCCGAACCAGAGCGCGGGGCGCTGGAAGTCGGGCAGTTCGTCGAGGATCGCCGGCTGAGGCTGGGCGACGGGGGCGGCGGTGGCGGCCGGGGCGAGCAGGCCCGCGGCGAGGATCACGGCCGGGAGGGTGCGTTTCATGTTTGCCTCCATGGGGGTGGGGAATTTCGTATTGGTTACTCTACGGGAACGCCGCGTCCTATACGAGCATTCCACCGTTTTGCAGTTTGGAACTTGATAGGCAATCGGCGGCTGATCCGGCCTTCGCGGCGTCTCCCGGGAGTTCGCAGGGACGCGCGGAGGAGGGTCAGGCCGCGGGCAGGTCCGCTTCGCCGAAGAGCCGGAACTCCTTGCGGCGGAGGATCTGACCGGCGAGGGTCGGGTCGTCGACGGCGAGCGCGATCGTGGGCGTGCCGTTGGGCCGGATCATCAGCGGGTAGGCGAAGTGGATGTTCAACTCGGCGCCGAGCAGCGAGAGGGCGAGGCTCGAGAGCGAGTGCCCGCGGCTGAGTTCGACGATGAGGACATCCAGTTCCCCGAAGGCGAGCTTCTCGTCGCGGAGGAGTTGGCGTGCGGTGCGGGCGCTGTTGGTGATGAGGCGGACGACGGCGTGGTCGGTCGCTTCGTGGACGCTCAGGGCGCAGACCTGGCAGGGCGCCTCGTCGAAGAGCTCGACGACATCGTAAAGCTTGCCGACTTTGTTGGCGAGGAAGACGCTGAACTGAGTGACCGTGGGCGGTGCGTAGCCCTGCATGGTTTCCAGAGGAAGCGGCCCTTCGGTCATGTCGCGTGCCCCTCGTCCTTGCGCCGCGGATCGGCGTGCCGTGCCTGCGGACCCGTCATGGGCCCGGATTGATCCGGCCTTCCCTTCGATGCGTGCCGCCGATGCGGAGCATCGGCCGAATCGGGGGATGGCTCTTCCCAGCTTTCGGAATTCACCCAAGCCGCGCTACCCGCGGCCGGGGCAGACCCGCCCTCTCAGCGTCGTGCGGGAGGGGCCGGCCCCGGTGAAGGGGTGGATGGCCCGCCGTCGACGCCTGAACAGGAATTTAGCGGACCGGGGGCGTTTGAATCAAGGAAATTCCCGGCTGTGGGGGGATGGCCGCGTCCTGAAACGAGCGACGCCCGGGTGCGGGGCCCGGGCGTCGAGGAAGAGGCGGAGGTTGGAGGGCTCAGGCGCTGAAGCTCGAGCCACAGCCACAGGTCGCGGTGGCGTTGGGGTTCTGGAAGACGAAGCCGCGGCCCATGATCTCGTCCTTGAAGTCGACGCGGGTGCCGTTGAGGTAGAGGGAGCTCTTGGGATCGCAGATGACGCGGATGCCGTGCTGCACCCAGACCTCGTCGGTGTCGCGCTTCGACTCGGTGAGGTCGAGGACATAGCTGAATCCGGAACACCCGCCGCCCTTTACGCCCACGCGAAGGCAGACGGTGTTGGGATCGAGTTCCTGCTCCTCGATGATCCGGTGGATCTCCTTGGCGGCGATCTCGGTCAGAATGACCTGGTCGGCGGCTTCGGGAGTGGGGGTGCTGGTGTCGGTCGTGGTCATGGCAGTCCTCCTGGACTCAACTCGTGCGTCGCCGACGGCGGCCGGCGAGCCACGGATTCTACGCGCCCAACCGCTCGGGCGTTCGCCCTTGAACACCCGGGCTCCTGGCCCGAGAACGCGCCGCCGGCGCAGGCCAGCGACTCAGATCAGTGCGAGTGGGAGTGTTCCTTGGTCTCGATCCCGTTCTTCTTCTTGTAGTCGGCGATCGCGGCCCGGACCGCGTCCTCGGCGAGGACCGAGCAGTGGATCTTGACCGGGGGGAGGCTCAACTCCTCGACGATCTCGGTGTTCTTGATCGCCAGGCCCTCGTCGAGGGTGCGGCCCTTGAGCCACTCGGTCGCGAGGCTGGACGAGGCGATCGCCGACCCGCAGCCGAAGCACTTGAACTTGGCGTCCTCGATCTTGCCCTGCTCGTCGACCTTGATCTGGAGCTGCATGACATCGCCGCACTCGGGCGCGCCGACGAGCCCGACGCCGATGTCCTTGCGGGTCTTGACCTCGTCGGTGGTGCCGAAGTTCCCGACATTGCGGGGCTTGGCGTAATGGTCGATGACTTTCTCGCTGTATGCCATGGTTCACCTCTTGGGTGTGGGGTCTCTGCCTGTTGAACCCGCGAGCGGGTTCGGTTCTTCCGGATCGGCGGCGTGTCGGCCAAGCGGGCACGGCCTCTGCCCGGCGCAGGCCGGGGACGAGGCTCAACGCTCCGCGGCGAAGGCCGCGGACTCAATCTAGTGCGACTGCCACTCGATCTTGGTGATGTCGATGCCTTCCTTGTGCATGTCGTAGAGGGGGCTGAGGTCGCGGAGTTTGTTGACCGCCTCGATGATCGACTCGGTCGCGTTCCTGACCTCGTCCTCGGTCGTGAAGCGGCCCATGCTGATGCGGAGCGAGGAGTGGGCCAGGTCGTCGCCGATGCCCAGTCCCTTGAGGACATAGCTCGGCTCGAGGCTGGCGCTGGTGCACGCCGACCCGGAGCTCATCGCGATGTGGCTGGTCGCCATCATCAGGCTCTCGCCCTCGACGAAGCCGAAGGAGATGTTGGTCAGGTGGGGGAGTCGCTTGTCGCGGTCGCCGTTGACCTGCACGGTGTCGAGGCGGTTCTCGATCTCGGTCTCGATCCACTGGCGCATCTTGAGCAGGCGGTCGCGCTCGCTCTCCATTTCCTGCATCGCGATCTCGCAGGCCTTGCCGAGCCCGATGATGCCGGTGATGTTGTGGGTGCCCGAGCGGATGCCGCGCTCCTGCCCGCCGCCCTCGACGATGGGGGTCAGGCGGACGCGTGGGCGGCGGCGGCGGACATACAGCGCGCCGACGCCCTTGGGCCCGTAGAGCTTGTGCCCGCTCATCGACAGCAGGTCGATGTTGTCCTTCTCGACATCGGTGGGCATCTTGCCGACCCACTGCGTCGCGTCGGTGTGGAGCAGCACGCCCTTGCTCTTGCAGAGCTCGCCGATCTGCGGGATCTCGTTGATCGTGCCGATCTCGTTGTTGGCCCACATCAGCGAGACGAGGATGGTGTCGTCGCGCAGCGCGTTCTCGACCATCTCCCGCGTCACGATGCCGTCGCGACCGGGCTCGAGGTAGGTGACCTCGAAGCCCTCTTTCTGGAGGCGCTTGCACGGGTCGAGCACGGCCTTGTGCTCGATGATGCAGGTGATGATGTGCCCGCGGCCGGTCTGCCCGGCGGGCTTCTTGGCGTACATGTTCGCCGCGCCCTTGATCGCGATGTTGTTCGACTCGGTCGCGCCGCTGGTGAAGATGATCTCCTTGCGGTCGGCGCCGAGCAGCTTGGCGACCTGCTCGCGGGCGGTCTCCATCGCGTCCTCGGCCTCCCAGCCGAAGCTGTGGTTGCGGCTGCCGGCGTTGCCGAACTTCTCGGTGAAGTACGGCAGCATCGCATCGACCACCCGCGGATCGCACGGGGTCGTGGCGGCGTGGTCGAGGTAGATTCGTTCGGTCTTGCTCATGGTCGTCCTCCGAGCCGCGGGTTCCGGGCCCCGGCGACGCGTCCGAGAACACTCGCCGACGGGCGATCGCCCCGGCCGCTCAAACGAGATTTAGAATCATTCCAGTGTAGGATTGCCCGTCATCTCTGGCAATCCGCCGCCGACGCGAATCGGGCCGTTCTTGGCCGATTCCAGAGGGATTCGTCCGACGCGGGAGGGGGATTCAGGCCAGACCCCGGCCGCCCCCGCGAGTCGTCGGCAGATCCGGCGGACTTGTGGGGCTCTGGGGGGGTTCAGGGGAGGGTCAGGTCGCCCCGCCCGGCTGTGGGCGGTACTCCATCTCGACCCGGTTGCCACGCTCGTTGTAGCGCACGCGGGTCATGTAGGCCCGGATGAGCATGAGCCCGCGGCCGAAGGGCTTGGAGAGGTTCTCGGCCAGCGTGGGGTCGGGCACCTCGCCCGGCTCGAAGCCCGGGCCCTGGTCCTCGACGGTCAGGCGGATCGCCTCGGGCGAGATCTCGATCTCGACGCGCACGGTGGCGGATTCGGGCAGCTCGCGGTGCCCGTGGCGAAAGGCGTTGGTGACGGCTTCCTCGAACGCCAGACGGACGGCGAAGCGGGCGGCCTTGGCGTAGCCCGCGCGCTCGGCGTGCTCGATGAGCTGCTCGGCCCGCTCGCGGACGGCCCGGGGGTCGTTCGACAACTCGAACTCGGCGCGATGGGACGGCGCGTCGTGGCTGGGGGGCTGGTTCGGCATCGGGCGGCCGCCTCCGCGTGGGCCCGCGAGGGTTAGTCGAAGCTGGCGCGGGCCTCGTCGGCGGTCTCGTGGATGCTGAAGAGCCGGTTGAGGCGCGTGATCACGAAGACCTCGTAGATCTGGGGGTCGATATCGCTCAGGCGGAGCTGCCCGCCGCGGTTGCGGATCTTGTTGTTGACGGTGATCAGGGTGCCCAGGGCGGCCGAGGAGAGGTGATCGACCCCCGCGAAGCTGATGAGCAGTTTGGGGTTGGGCTCTGCGTCGATGATGTCGCTCAGCTCCTCGCCGATCTGCTGGATGTTCGCCTCGTCGAGGATGTTCCGATCGATGAACTCGATGGAGGTGATCCCGTTCTCGCGGGCGACTCGGAGTCTCGAGCTTCCGGTTTCCATCACGCGCATCTCCTCGGGTTCCGCCTTGAACCGGCTGCATAATACGCGCTTTGCCCGCGGAGCGAGCCGGGTGTTCGCGGCGGCGACCAAAAGAAACCGGCGGGCCCCGAGGGACCCGCCGGCGTGCGGTTCACGCGGATTCGAGCGGGGCGATCAGCCGCCCAGCCCGGCGCCCAGCGAATCGATCAGACCCGGGAACGCCCGCTCCTCCTGCTCGGACTGGATCAGGATGGTCGGCTTGAGCAGGATCAGCAGCGTCTGCTCGTCGCGGCTGGTGATCCGGTTGGTGAAGAAGCGGTTGATGACCGGGATCTTGCTGAGCACCGGCACGCCCGCCTAGACCTCGTAGTCGGTCACCAGGCGCTGCCCGCCCAGCAGGACGGTGCCCTGATCGGGGACGGTGACGGTCGTCTGGACGCGCGTCACCGTCGTGGTCGGGACCTGGATGAACGACTGGGTGTCGGCCGACTGGACGAGTTCGCCGCCGGCGACCGCGGTCACGGGCTGCGACTCGAAGCCCTCGATCTGGGCGATCGCCGCGTCGACATTCATCGTGACGAACCGGCGGTCGGCGCTGATCGTGCCCTCGACGACCAGACGCACACCCTCGGAGATGACATCGATCGTCGGGTCGAAGCCGACGGCCGAGTCCGAGACGATCGGCTGGAGGTCCGAGACGAAGCCGACCTGAGTCGCGACATAGACATTCGAGGTCTGCCCGTTGGTGAAGGTCAGGCGCGGGGCGGTCAGTTCGACGGTGCGGCGGTCGGCCTGGGTCGCCTGCACGAGGAAGTCGACCTGGACATCGTCGAGGAACTGACCCGAGACGCCCAGGGCCGGGGCCCCGCCGAGCACCTGCGACGCGATGCCCGTGTTGGGGATCAGGGCGCCGGCGAGCCCAAGGGTATCGCCCAGGACGCCGATGGGGCTGAACTCGCTCGGGGGGACCGTGGTCTGAGCCGCGGCGCCGGGGGAGTTGACGGTGCGGGTGAACCGGCCGGTCGAGTCGAAGAAGTCGCCGGGAAGGATGTTGGGGTCGGTGCCGCGGGCGACCTGAACCTGGTTGCTGTCGGCGTTGAAGATGATGTCGAAGTCGAAGCCGATCTGCTCGAAGAAGTCCTGGCTGACGAGCAGGAAGCGGGTCTCGACATTGATCTGCATGGCGCGGACGGCGCGGAGCTTGGAGAGCAGCCCGCGGATCTCGCGGTGGTTGGCGGGCGTGTTGGTGATGATGAGCTGACCGTTCCAGTCCTGGATGAACCCGGTGTCGCCGCCGTTGGCGCGCCACCCGTCGAAGTCGACCTGCTCGCGGATGATGTCCTTCATCCGGTCGATGCGGTCCTGGAGGGGTTCACGGTTGGTGAACGAGTCGTCGTTGCCCTGGTCCTGGAAGGGGCTCTGCCCGCCGCCGCCCTGCCCGGACTGGAGGATGGAGTTGAGGTCGAAGGTGGGGGCCTCGGTGTAGTCGGGCACCTCGACGACCAGGTCGCGGACATCGTAGATGTCGAGGACGGTGTTCTTGCGGATCTGCTCGTCGGAGGAGATCACCAGCACGCCGTCCTGCACGGCCCACGCGGCGATGTCGCCGAAGTCCGCCTCGCTGACGCGCTCGAGCACGCGGTTGAGCACGGTCTCGATCGTGACATTGCGGAGCGAGAGCGTCAGGGTGTCGTCGCGGCTGATGTTGATCGCCTCGAGCGCGTCCCAGTCGGTGTCGATGTTCAGTTGCGTCACGCCCGCCAGGAAGCCGATCGCCTCCTCGAGGGTGTTGTTCTGGAAGTTCACATCGGGCAGGCGCTGCTGCTGCATCTTGGCAAGCACGGCCCGGTTCTCGGCGCTGTCGGACAGGCCCGAGGGCATGGTGCGCTGCACCGAGATCGCCGGCCAGTCCGGCGGGAAGTCGATGATCGTCGTCGGCGGGATCGTCGCTTCCATGTTGTGCTCGGCGAGCGTGGCGATGTTGAACTTCTGCTCACGCAGCGAGCGGTTGTAGTTCGAGAAGATCAGCGTGTCGCGGATGATGTCCTGCAGCAGCAGGCCCGCGGGGTTGTTCGGGTCGATGAACAGGATCTGGTCCTCGATGACATCGAGGGCCTCCTCGTACTGCCGGTTCATCTGCAGGTCGCGGACGCGGAGGATCGCCTCGTTGATCCGGCGCTGGCGGTCGAGGGCCGCCTCACGCTCGCGGGCCTGGGCCTGCTGGGCGAGCCGGCGGGCCTCCTCGTTCTCGCGCTCGATGCGGAGCTGCTCCTCGCGTGCTTCGACGCGTGCGACGAGCTGCTCGGCCCGGTTGACATACTCCTCAACCTCGCTGGGCGAGAAGTAGTCGCGCACGCTCTGCATCTTCAGCTTGGCTTCGAGCGCCCGCTGGCGGGCGGTGTCGATGTCGCCGGTGTCGAGCAGGCGCTGGGCCTCGGCCATCAGGTTGTCGTACTCGACCCGGGCCTCCTGCCGCACCACTTCGCGCGACCGGATGACCTCGTCGAGCCCGGCGCCGGGCGGGGGCTCCTCGCCCGCGAGCAGCCGCAGGTCGGCGATCGACTCGTCGATGTCGACGATTTCCTCGGTCGTCAGCGAGCCGGCGTAGTTCCGCTTGAGGTTCTCGAAGCGGGCCAGCGCGTCGCCGTAGAGACGCTCGTTGTACGCCGCCTGCGCCGCCGCCAGTTCGCGGAGCGCTTCGCGCCGGGCCGCGTCGGCGATCAGGTCGGGCTGGTCGCTGGTGGGCTCGTCGGCCGCGGGGGGTTGATCGCTGGGCTGGTCGGCCGGCTGGCTGGCGGGCTGGGATCCCTCGCCTTGGGTCCGCACCACGCCCGGCTGCACCGCGCCGAGGTTGACCGTCTCGAGATCCCCGCCGAGCTGGGCGCTGACCACCCGCATCTGCAGCGTCTCGACGATCATCGACTGGCGATCATCGAGCGCCAGCCCGCTCCGGCTGATCCACTTGAGCGACTCGCGCGTCGAGGCGAGATCCCCGGCCATGTAGGAATCACGCGCCGACGCGAGCTTCGCGTCGAGCATCGGGCGGAGCTGCGCCTGCCTGGCGGCGATCAGGTCCACCAGCCGATCGGCCCGCTGCTGGGTCGCCCGGTCCAGCCCCGGCGTGCCGGCGACGGCCGACGCGTGCTGCTGGGCGGTCACGAGGTCGCTGGTCCGGACCGCCAGTTCGGCCTTCTGCAGGCTCAGCTCGGTCGGCGAGAGGGTCTGGATCGTCCGGTTGGCGCGGAGCAGGAGGTCGAAGCCCCGGGTCCGCTCGCGGTCCGACAGGGCCGATCCGGCGCCGTCCATGAGGTCGAGCAACTCGGCCCGGGCCTCGACGGGACGGGAATCGACGATCTGGGACACCCGCTCGAGCCGCTCCGACGCGGGAGCGTCGGCGGCGAGGGGCTGACTCGTCGGCTCAATGCTCTGAGCCGCAGCGATCCCGATCGGCCCGACGGCGAACACTGCCGCGGCAGCCAGCAGGGTTCGGACCGAACGATTCGTACGCTGTGCCATGCCGGTCTCCAACGCGGGATCCGCTGCTCAATCCCCGCTCCTGAGCAAAGTTGCGAGTCGGGGAGCGTCGGCGAGGCGTCGCCGTTGAGAGGGATACCTGTCCTCTTGATTACAAGCCCAAGGAACCGCCCCAAGGAACACCCCGGCGCGGAGCCCGCTCCGCCCGAGGATCACCAGTGGCCCCGGAGCGGATCCGGAGCCCTGCATCTTCCCGCCTTCGATCCGTGTTTCCAGCGGGTCGAGGGGTAGGCCGGGAAGATACTCCGCGCCAACGAACCACGCAACCGCCGATCCGGTGTTCGCCGGCCCCGACCGGAGCGCCCGACGGACGAACCCGAGAATCTCGACGGCGGCGTGACACGCCGACCCGGACAGATTCGTGATACTCCCCCCAGCCCGAGCGGTTCCCGCGCCTCCCAGAATGCACGCCCCCGCACGCCATCGGCCCCGCCCTCTGCCGAAAGCAACCCGAATCCCACGCGACCGCCGCCCGATCCAGCGCCGGCCGTCCGCCACCGCTGCCGGGGTGCCAGGTCAGCACGCGGGCTCAAGCGAGGACGCGGGCCGAGAGCACCGCCCCATCCGAACCGGGCTTGATGGACCGGGCGGTCCCGGATCGCTCCCCCGCCCGCGGGCTGTCTTTCCCGCTGGCGGTCAGGAATTTCCCCAGATCCTCGGGCAGCAGCCGGTCCATCGCCGCCGGAAAAACATCCTCGATCAGTTCGTCATCCACTCCCGCCGCACGGATCGCCGCCGGTTCCGACGCGTCTTCGGCCACGCGGTAGCACGACGCCCAGAGCAGCACCTCGACATACACGGGCTCGCGCTGCTTCTCGATCGCCAGCCGGAGCACGCAGCGCCACGGCGTCAGCCCCAGCGGGTTCCCTTCCTCGTCGGCGTTGTCCTCCGGGTCGATGTTCAGCGTCAGCGCCCACTCATCCCGCAGCCGCTCGACCACCTCGTCGGCGTTGAGCAGTTCCGGGCGGTCATCGGGCGCCAGCAGGACGGTCCGGTGCTCGTGGGCGGCCGAGTCGGCCCCCGCGGGCTCGTCGATCTCCTCGAGATCGAACGCCTTGAGCACCCGCTCGGCCCGCTCGCGGTGGTCGGCGGGGATGCGCACGGTGAGGATCTTGTGCTCGTCCACGAAGAAGTAGACGAACGGATCGTCGCACATCGCCCCGAAGCCGCAGAGCCCGTCCTCATAGAGGAACGCGTCGGCGAACTGCAGCCCGTCGAGGAAACGGTCGAGCCCGACCAGGTCGTACGCGATGTACGGGTCGATCTCGCGGTACGCGTCGTGCCCCAGAAAATCCAGAATCGGGTAGACCCGTGGCGGGAGCAGCCCCGTCAGCGAGCGCACCAGCGGGCGCAGCCGTTCGGCCGGCACCACCACCTCGAACGCGTACCGGTCGGGCCATTCCTCCCACTCGCCGGGCTCCTCGCCCGAGTCGGCGGCCTCGAAAGTGACCGAATACCCCGCTCGCGGCTCGGCGTGCTCGATGGGGTAGACCCCGAGCGGGAAGCTCATGCCCCCGACCTGCACTCGTTTGATCCCGGGATCGACTTCACACCGCGCCATGCGCTCAGATTAGGCACATCCGCCCCTCCGAGCCGCCCGCCTGGGCCGTTGGCGCACCCCCTAGCATTGCCGATGCCCGATCCGACCGAATCGTCGCCGCCTCCGATTGTCGCCGTCGCCGTGGGCAACTCGCGCACCCGGTTCGGGCGGTTCGAGGGGGCGTCGCTGCACCACCCGCACTCGATCGACAACGCCGACCCGGCCCGGGTCGCGGCCGATCTGGTCTCCGCGGGGGGAGACGACGCGATCGTCGTCATCGCCAGCGTCAACGCTCCCGTCGCCGACGCGATCGAGGACCACCTCGCAAAGCGGGGGCACGCCGACCGGCTCTACCGCGTCGGGCGCGACCTGCCCATCCCCGTCCGCCACACGCTCGACGATCCGACAACCGTCGGCGTCGATCGTCTCGTCACGGCCCTGGGCGCGTATTCCAAGGCCCAGCAGGCGTGCGTGGTCGTCGACGCCGGCACCGCCGTCACCGTCGACTTCGTCGACGGCGAGGGGGTCTTCCACGGCGGGGCGATCCTCCCCGGCGCCCGCATGATGCTCCAAGCGCTCCACGAGCACACCAGCGCCCTGCCCGAGGTCGCGCTCGGGATGGAGAAACTCGACCTGCCGACCTTCGGCAAGGACACGCCCGGCGCCATGCGCCTCGGCGTCGCGTCGGCGGTCGTGGGAGCCGTGCACCGCCTCGTCCAGCGTTACGCGGAGTTCTTCGGCGGGTACCCGCAGATCGTCGCGACCGGCGGGGATGCGCCGCTGCTCTTCGAGCACGACGAGATCGTCGAGCACATCGTGCCGGACCTCCAGCTCATGGGCATCCACGCGGTCTGCGCGCACGCCCTGCTCCCCGCGGACGACGAGTGATGGCCCGGTGGTCCCTCGCGACGCGTCCGGGCGTTCCCGCGGGCGTGGCGATCTTCGAACTTCTCGCCGCCGACGCCGACGATCTTGAACGGGCGTTCGACCTCGCCGGGCTCGCGGCGGCCCCGGTCGGACGGTGCGTGCTCTGCGATCTGTTTGGAGTCGATCGCGGGATCGTCGCGCGCTGGGACGATCGCTCCGCGAGCCTGATGCCCCACGGCGGACCGGCGGTCGTCGCGGCGGTCGCCGCCCGACTGAACGATCTCGGTTTCGAGCCTCTCCCTGCGGGTGCGGGCCTTAGCGAGGCCGACTGCGTGGAGATGTTTCCAGAGGCCCGATCGACGGTCGAGGCGCGCGCGCTCGAAGTGCTGGGTCGGGCCGCGAGCCCCCGCGCGGTCGATCTGCTGCTCGCTCAGCATGAGCGCTGGCGGCACGCCGAGCGAGATCCGGCGCTGCGCCCCGATCCATCGTGCGAGGCGATTCGGCGGCGGTTGATCGACCCGCCGACCGTCGCGGCGGTGGGGCTGGCGAACATCGGCAAGTCGTCGCTGCTCAATGCGCTGGCGGGCCGGAGCGTCGCGGGGGTCGCCGACCGCGCGGGGACGACGCGCGACTTCATCGGCGCGTCGATCGAACTCGACGGGCTCGCGGTCCGCTGGATCGACACGCCGGGGCTGCTCGCTCCCGACGCCCCGTGCGCGCACGAGGCGGACCAAGCCGCGGCCGACCTGACCCGGGCCCTGCTCGCCCGGGCCGACCTGATCGTCCTGTGCTTCGATGCGTCGGCGGGCGGTGTCGGCGGCGTCGAGCGCGGGGCGGTCGATCGGGCCGCGCCGGGGGTGCCGACGATCGAGGCAGCGCTGCGGGCCGATCGAACGGGGGAGAATTCCGCCCGGGGCTCCCTGTCGGTCAGTGCGCTGCGGGGCGAGGGGTTGGACCGGCTCGCCCGTGCCGTGCGCTCGGCCCTGGTGCCCGATGAGGCCCTCGACGACCCGCGGGCGTGGCGATTCTGGGAGGACGCGCCGATCGCGGAATCCCCCGGGCGGGTCCCCTAGAGTCTGTCCGCTCCGGCCGGGCCGGGCTTGCGCTGCGAGGAACACGATGGACGAACGCCAGACACAGATCCGCGAGGGCGCGGGGCTCGAGGAGTCCCGGCTCAATACCGACTTCATCGATTTCCTTCGCGTCTGGGGCCCGCGCCTGCTGATCGTGACGGCGGTGATCCTCGGCGGGTTCGCGGCGTGGCGGTACTACAAGCAGGGCAAGATCGACAAGGTCAATCGCGTCTTCGACGAGTACAACCAGATCGTCGCCGGCGGCGATCCCACCCCCGAGTCGCTCATCGCGTTCGCCGAGGCCAACTCCGACACGCGGGCGATCCATCTGCGTGCGCGCCTGCAGGCCGCGGATGCGTACATGGGCGCGGTCTATTCGCGCCTGGAGGTCGGGACTGACACGCGGGTCTACCAGTCGCAGACAGGGCTGGCGGTCGATCCACGGAACACGGACTTTGACGCCGAGGGCAACCTGCTCGACGATTCGCTGATGCTCGATGACGCGGCGGTGGAGGACTATCTGGGCCGGGCCGAGGAGCAGTACCGAATCGTGCTCGAGCGTTCGGAGGACCGGGCCGACTACGCGATCCACGCGCTGGGCGCGATGTTCGGGCTGGCGGCGGTCGCCGAGTCGCGTGAGGAGTACGACTCGGCGCGCGCGCAGTACGAGCGGATCGCCGAGTTCGCCGCCGAGCACGAGTACGCGCCGGTGGTGACGCTCGCGAACGCGAAGATCGAGGGGCTCGAGGCCCTGCGCACGATGCCGACGCTGTACGCGCGAGCGGACCTGCCGGCGGTTCCCCAGCCGGTCGAGGAACCGGTCGATGAGCCAGGCGATGGATCGGCGACCGGCGACGCGGTCGACCCGGCCCCGGTCGACCCGGCGAACACCGACCCCGGTTCGACCGAGCCCGGCGCCGCGGACCCCGGGGCCGACGAGCCGGGTTCGAGCGAGCCGACCGATCCGCCCGCGACGGACCCCGCCGGCGACCCGCCGCCGGGCGTCTGAGCCGTGGGCTCGCCCTTTCGCAAGACCGACGACCAGCCCTCCGACGCGTCCGTCCGCGAGGCGATCGCCGCCGACGAGATCACGCTGCCCGGGGGGAAGGTTGACCCCGAAGCATTGCGCGCGCGCTGGGAGGACTCGGGCTCGGACGATCCGCTGGCTGTTCGGTTCGTGCTGCAGCGCGATCTGCAGTCGCGGCTCGACAAGTACCTGACCGGGCGGATCACCTTCATGAGCCGCACGCAGGTGCAGCGGCTTATCGATGAGGGGGGCGCGACGGTCAACGGGCGGGTGGCGCGGTCGTCCACGAAGCTGCGGGTGGGAGATGCGATCGAGATCGAGCTCCCCCCGCCGCCGAGTTCGGAGGTGACGCCCGAGGAGATCCCGCTGGAGGTTCTCTTCGAGGATGAGCACCTGATCGTGCTGAACAAGCAGGCGGACCTGATCGTGCACCCGGCCCGGTCGGAGCTGTCGGGCACGATGATCAACGCGCTGGCGTGGCACTTCCGGCACGCGTCGTCGACGGGCGGGACGCTCAGTTCGGTCGGCGAGCAGTTCGCCCGCCCGGGCGTGGTGCACCGGCTCGACCGCAACACGACCGGGTGCATCGTCTTTGCCAAGACCGACGAGGCGCACTGGAAGCTTGGGCAGCAGTTCGAGAGGCGGACGGTCGACAAGCGGTACCTGGCGCTGGTGCAGGGTGCGTTCGAGCCCGAGGCGATGGTGATCGAAGCGCCGATCGGGCCGCACCCTTCGAAGGCCAAGGGTTACCGCGAGAAAATGGTCGTGCGTCACGACGACCTGGGCAAGCCCAGCGTGACGATCGCGCGCGTCCACGAGCGGTACCGGCTGCACGACCGGCCCGTCGGCGATCAGGCTTTCTCGCTGGTCGAGCTCGAGCTCAAGACCGGGCGCACGCACCAGATCCGCGTCCACCTCTCGCACACGGGTTTCCCGATCGTCGGGGACGACATGTACGGCGGGCGTGCGTTCGCCGCGGGCGGGGAGGGCGTCACGCTGAGCCGGCAGGCGCTGCACGCGGCGCTGCTGGCGTTCGAGCATCCGATCTCGCGCGAGCCGCTGGCGTTCACGGCTCCGCTGCCGGGCGATGTGCGCGCGGTGCTGGAGCATCTGCGCACCGGCGAGGTGAGCCGCGTGTTCGTGCCGGGCACGGTGCCGCTCGGTCGGCTGGGGATCGCGGCTGAGCCCGCGGGGGAGGGGTGATGCCCGCCGATCGCGAGGTACCCGGGCCCGCGGCGGCGGGGCGTTCGGGCGGAGCGCCACGAGCGGTGCGGCGCGGGATGGGTCGGCGGTTCCGTCGGCGGCTGGGGTTTCTGCTGCTGATCGGTTTGGCGTTCATCGCGATGAGCGTGGCGTCGGTGCTGCTGCCGCGGTCTTTGCCGATGGCGCGGTCGCGCGGGTTTGATGCCCACGAGCTGGAGCCCAATCTCGGCTGGCTCAACACCGACCGCCCGCTGCGATTCGACGGCGACCTGCGCGGGCGCGTCGTGTTGCTGGATTTCTGGACCAGCGGGTGCGCCAACTGCCAGAACGCGATCCCGATGCTGCGCGCGCTCGAAGAGAAGTACAAGGATGAGCCGGTGGTGTTCATCGGCGTGCACTCGGCGAAGTTCACGGGCGAGGGCGACCGCGCGAGCATCCGCAACGCGGTGCTGTCGGCGGGGATCACGCACCCGGTGGTGATCGACGCCGACAAGTCGATCTGGGACGCGTACCGCGTCGACGCATGGCCGACCTTCATCCTGATCGGCTCGGACGGCAAGGTGATCGGGGGCATCCAGGGCGAGGGCAGCGGGCTGATCCTCGACCTGTTCATCCAGCGCGGGCTGACGCACGGGCGTCAGCGGGGGGACCTCGCAGAGGGCCGACCGACGATCGATCACGCCGCGATGATCGCGCCCGCCAGCGGGTTGTGGTTCCCGGGCAAGGTGCACGCGGTGGCACCGAGCGGAGGCGAGCCGGGGCGGGTGTTCATCGCCGACACGGCTCATCACCGCGTGCTCGTGGCGACCTGGCCCGATGCCGAGGGTCGCGCCGCGCTGATCGCGCGGGTCGGGTCCGGGGAGCGCGGGCTGGTCGATGGGGCGGGCGGGGAGGCTTCGTTCAACGAGCCGCGCGGGATGGCGTGGGACGCGACGGTGCGCGCGCTGTATGTCGCCGACACGATGAACCATGCGGTGCGAGCGATCGACGGGCGCGACTGGTCGGTGCGCACGATCGTCGGGAACGGCTCGGCATCGCCCGATCGCGGCGGGGGCGGCGCGGGGCGCGACCAGAGCCTCAACTCGCCGTGGGATGTCGCGCTCGAGCCCGGGGGCTCGCTGTTGGTCGCGATGGCCGGCGTGCACCAGTTATGGCGCGTGGAGGTCGGTTCCGGCGTGGCGCGGGCGGTCGCCGGGTCGGGGCGGGAGAACAGTTTCGATGCGTCGCTCGAGGACGCGGCGCTGGCGCAGCCCTCGGGGCTCGCGTTTTCGGCGGACGGGTCGCGGGCGTACTTCGCGGATGCGGAGTCCTCAAGCGTGCGCGTGGCGGATCTGGAGCAGGATGCGGTGCGCACGATCGTGGGGTATCGCGTCGAGTCGATGACGCGGAGCGGGTTGTTCGAGTTCGGGGATGTGGACGGGGCGTTTCCGGTGGCGCGGCTGCAGCACCCGCTCGGGGTGACGCTGCTGCGGGACGGTCGACTGCTGGTGGCGGACTCGTACAACGATGCGCTGAAGATCGTCGAGCCGAGCGAGCAGACGAGCGCGCGATGGAGCGCGGTTCCGAGCGACCTGATGCTCGATCAGCCGGCGGGGATTCATGCGGCGGGGGGACGGGTCTTCGTCGCCGACACGAACCACCACCGGATCGTGATGATCGACGAGGCGACGGGGGAGTGGCGCGAGTTGTCGATCAGTGGGCTCGGTGATCCGGCGGGCGTGCCGGAGGATGCGATCGAAGCGGTCGCGGCAGTCGATGCGGACGGCACGGTGACGATCGAGTTGGATCCGGCGTTGCCGACGGGGGCGAAGCTCAACGCGGAGTTCCCGTCGTCGGTGCGGGTGACGAGGCTGGGCGTCGATGGTGGCGCGGCGCGGGTCGTGGCGCAGCGGTCCGAGGCGCGCGGCGAACTGCCGGTGCGTGTGGGGCTCGAGGCGGGCGCGTTCGAGGCGGGGGATCGGCTGCTGGTGGAGTTGTCGCTGGCGTACTGCTTCGATGACGCGGGCGTGTGCCTGCCGGGCGAGGCGGCGTGGATCGTGCGCACGGAAGCGGGGGATGCGCGGGCGGTGCGGCTGACGGCGACGATCGAGTGATCGGGGGAGACGGTGCGCTTAGCCGCCGACGCGCTGGAAGCGTTTGGCGAACGCGGTGAGGCGGGCCAGTCGCGGGTCGTCGTCGTCGCAGAGGGCGGCGATGCGGAAGCTGGTGCTGAAGGCGATGTGGCGGGTGGGGACATTGAAGGTGGGCAGGGTCGCGACGGCGAGGACGCCGAAGACGAGCTGCGGGTCGGCGAGGCTCGCCAGGCGATCGGTGTGCTCGACGAGGAAGGCGTCGGCGCGGCGCTGGAGCTCGCTGGAGGCGACCGAGTCCGACGCGACGCGCAGGACGCGGCGTTCGGGCCAGATGAGGCTCGTGACCTCGAAGACCGCGAGCCCGGGCATCTTCGCGGCGCGGAGCTGGGTGTTGACGGCTTGCATCGCGGGCTCGAGGTCGGCGTCGGCGTGGAGCGTGCGCCCCGCAATGCCGACGCGCCAGTGATCGATCTCCAGGGTGGCGTTGGGTTCGCTCGGCTGGTCGTCGGGGCGTCCGGCGAGGGCGCCCATGGGCTCGAGGCGGAAGCCGGCGCTGCGACAGAGGGCGACGAACTGGAGCATGAAACGCTCGTCGAGCTTGGCGGCGGACTTCTCGCCCGCGCCGGGCCCGACGATGCGCTCGAGAGCCCCGAGCCAGTGCCCCTTGGGCGTGGCGAGCTGGCTGACGATGTGGTTGAGCTGCCCGACCTCGAGGGCGGTGAGGTAGACCTCGGCGTCGCTGGGGGCGATGACCTCGGCGTCGGGGTCTTCGAGCAGGGCGATGGTGTCGCTGAGCAGGCGGCGGTGGCGGGCGAGGCGCGGCGTGCGGTCGGCGGGGACGCCGGCCGACGCGAGCTTGCGCTGCGCCTCGTCGACCATCCCGCGGAGCGTCGCGTAGTCCGAGCTGCTGAATCCCGAACGCTGCGCGAAGCTCTTCTTCGCTTCGGCGGACTGGCGCGACATCGACTCCTTGAGCGTCGATCGTTGCGGGGTGTCGGGGTGTTCCTGATCGGCGGGCATGGGGAGTTCCTTCGGGGATCGGGCGGTCAGGCGCGGGAGATCCGCTCGAGCCCGCCGAGGTAGGGGCGGAGGGGCTCGGGGATCAGCACGCTGCCGTCTTCCTGCTGGTGGATCTCGAGGATCGGGATGAGCAGGCGCGGGCTTGCGGCGACGGTGTTGTTGAGCGAGTGGCAGACGGTGGTGGGGCCCGACCCCTCGGCGCCTCCTGGTCGGTAGCGCATGTTCAGCCGGCGGCACTGGAAGTCGTAGAGGCGGCTGGCCGAGTGGGTCTCGCCGAAGTCGCCGGCGGGTCGGCCCGAGGCGTCGGTGCCGCCGCGCCCGGGCATCCAGCACTCGATGTCGACCATGTCGGCGTTCTTGACGCCCAGGTCGCCCGTGCAGCACTGGAGCAGGCGGTAGGGGAGTCCGAGGCTCTGCAGGAACTCCTCGACGAACCCGATCATCTTGGCGTGCCACGCGCGGCTGGTCTTCTCGTCGGCTTCGCAGATGACCACCTGCTCGACCTTGTCGAACTGGTGGATGCGGTAGAGCCCGGCGGTGTCCTTGCCCGCGGCTCCGGCTTCGCGGCGGAAGCAGGTGCTGACGGTGACATAGGTGCGTGGGAGCGTCTGCTCGTCGAGGATCTCGCCCTGGTGCATGCCCATGAGGGAGACCTCGCCGGTGCCGGTGAGGAAGAGGTCGTGCCCGGAGCCTCGGCGGGTCTCCTCGATGTGGTACGCCTGGTCGCGTCCGCCGGGGAAGAAGCCGGTGCCGACCATCATGTCCTCGCGGACGATGACGGGGACGGTGATGGGCGTAAAGCCGTGCTTCTCGACCATGAAGTCGAGGGCGTATCGGAGGACGGCGTGGTGGAGGCGGGCGCCGAGCCCGGTGAGGAGGTAGTGGCGTGCCCCGCCGAGCTTGACGCCGCGCTCGAAGTCGCAGAGCCCGAGGGCGTCGATGAGTTCGAGGTGGGTGCGGGGTTCGAAGCCGCGGTTGTCCTTGAAGGACCTGGTGGTGTCGAACCCCGGGGCGTTCCAGCGGCGGATCTCGACATTGTCGGCGCTCGAGGTGCCCTGGGGCACATCGGGATCGGGGGGGAGGGGCACCTGGAGCAGGAGCGACTCGTACTCGGGCTCGATCTGCGCGAGCTGAGATTCGAGTTCCTCGACCTGGGCCTTGATCGCCGCGGGTCGGGCCTTGAGCTCGTCGAGTTCGGCCTGCATGCGATCGCGGTCGGCGCCGTCGGCTTTCTTGAGCTGGGCCGA
The DNA here is from genome assembly GCA_043101605.1 of Phycisphaerales bacterium JB037. GTDB lineage: Bacteria > Planctomycetota > Phycisphaerae > Phycisphaerales > UBA1924 > JBICIG01. Next base: position 17,630 of record JBICIG010000092.1, on the reverse strand, counting down.
GAGCTTGCCGAGCAGCGGCCCGGTTTCCTTGCCGACGCGTCCCTGCTCGGCCCGCTTCTCCTGGATGCGGGTGCGGAGGCTCCGCGAGCGTTCCTCGAGGTCGAGCAGGCGGTCGAAGTCGAGATCAACGCCCTTGAGGGCGGCGCCGTGGCGGAAACGGTCGGGGTTCTCGCGGAGTTGCTTCGGATCGATCATGGGCAAGGAGTGTAAGCGCCCGGGGCGCGGGGGCTCGGGGCGTGCCCGGGGGTGGGGGAGGGGCGGTTCGCAACCCCGCCGGGCCCCGGCCGTACCATGTTCGCGTGGCAGGGGACCAGAACGCGATGACCGGGCTTCGGCTGCGCCCCGCGCACGGGCGTGGACGCCCCGTGCCGCTGGACGCGGATCCGATCACGATCGGTCGGCACCCGGACAACCGGATCCGGCTGCGGGACGATCGGGTGAGCCGGTTTCACTGCATCATCGAGCCGAGCCGGGAGGGCGGGTTCGTGGTGCGGGACCTGGAGTCTCGCAACGGGGTGCGGGTCAACGGGGAGCACACGCGGTTCTCGCCGCTGGTCGAGGGAGACACGCTGCGGGTCGGCAAGAGCGAATTTGTGATCGAGGCGGCGGCGGGGTCGGTCGGGGGGTCGGTGGGGATGGCGGCGCGGGAGGGGAGCGAGGACTCGGCGCCGTGGGCGGCCGAGCTACAGCGGATCCTGCGCGAGCTCCCGCCCCGGAACGCGCCGCCCGAGCAGTTCGAGATCATCAACGCCGACGGGAAGACCAGCGAGGTGATGAGCGGGACGGGCGAGGGCGTCCGGGCGGTCAAGCAGTTGCTGCGGGTTGCGTCGAAATCGCGTGCGACGGACATCCACATCGAGCCCAAGGGCGAGCATGTGCAGGTGCGGATGCGCGTCGACGGGCAGATGGTCTGGATCGCCGATCTTCCCAACCGCGTGGGCGAGTTGGTGATCGGGCTGGTCAAGAGCGCGACGATGATGAAGCAGGCGGCCCGCGACGCGGTGCTCGACGGGCACTTCTCGACGCGGTTCACCGATCGGCGCGTGGAATACCGCGTGAGCCTGACGCCCAGTGTGCAGGGGCAGAAGGCGGTCGTGCGCGTGCTCGACAACCGCGATGCGCCGCACGCGATCGAGGAGCTCGGCATGCTGCCCTACATGCACGAGCGGCTGCGGCTGGTGACGCGGAAGGACTCGGGGCTGCTCCTGGTCTGCGGGCCGACGGGCTCGGGCAAGACGACCACGCTGTACGCGGCGCTCAAGGAGATCGACCGCGACGCGAAGAATGTCGTGACGATCGAGGACCCGGTGGAGTACACGATCGACGGCGTGACGCAGCTGCCCGTCGACGAGGACAAGGGCAAGGGCTTCAGCGAGCTGCTGCGGTCGGTGCTGCGGCAGGATCCGGACATCATCCTCGTCGGCGAGATCCGCGACGAGCCGACGGCCCGCACCGCGATGCAGGCGGCGATCACCGGGCACCTGGTCTTCTCGACCGTCCACGCGAAGGACTCGGTCTCGTCGATCTTCCGGCTGCTGGACCTGAAGGTCGAGCCCTACCTCGTCGCCAACTCGCTGGATGTCGTGCTCGCCCAGCGGCTGGTGCGGACGCTCTGTGAGCACTGCAAGCGGCTGGTCCCGGTCAGCCCGGGGCAGGCGACACGCATGGGCAAGCACCTCGGGGGCAGGAGCGAGGTCTACGACCCCGTCGGGTGCGGGCGGTGCCTGGGGACGGGTTTCCGCGGTCGGCGGGCGCTCTTCGAGTTGCTGGATGTCAACGACGATCTGCGCGACATCATCCTGGGCGAGCCGAGCATCGGCGCGATGCGCCGGGTGATCGACGCCGGGCTGTTCACGACGCTGGCGCAGTACGGGTGGCGACTGGCGGCCGAGGGCTTCACGAGTCTCGACGAGATCGACGCGGTCGCGGGCGCGTGACGCCGATTCCTTGAGGATGATTCCCTGTCTGCGGCCCTCTGCGGGGTGCGATGGCGTGTGGTGTGCGCGCACGAAAACGGGGCGGATCCGAAGATCCGCCCCGCGGCGTGTGCCGGACTGTCGGCCCGGGTGGGCCGGTTCAGATCAGCGGTAGAGGTTGGTGGCTTCGGTCTCGATGACCGCCTCGCCGCCGTCCTGATCGAGCTGATCGCTGGTCATCTCGACGCGGAAGCGGACGCTGCCGGTGTCGGTCGCACGGACCCGCACGGTCCACTTGGCCTGGGCGCCCGGGGCGAGGGAGGCGAGCGGGGCGAAGCTGATCCGCTGGCCGGCCGTGCTTGCGTTGGTCTGCCCGCCGGCTTCGAGGAGCTGGAGCTGGCCCGGAAGGACGCAGGTGATGCGGATGTTGTTGTCGACGGCCGAACCCTGGTTGGTCACGACGATCTCGTAGATGGTCTCCTCGCCGACCTCGACCGGGTCGGTCAGGTCGATCACCTCGAGGAGGATCGCCGAGATGCCGACGACGCGGGTCTGGCAGGTGTCGGCGGCGGACTCGGCGCAGGCGCCGCTGACCGAGCCGCGGCTGGCGTAGTTGCCGCTCTGGGCGGCGCGGAAGGTGGCGCTGACATTGACCGACTCGTCGGCGTCGAGGTCACCGAGGTTGAAGACGACGGCGTTGCCCTGGACGGTCCCGCCGCCCGAGGCGCGGACGAACTCGGCGCCCGACGGGATCTGGATCGACGCGGTCGCGCCGGCCGAGGCCCCGTCGCCGATGTTGCTGACGGTGTAGGTGTGGGTGAAGTTGCGGCCGAGGTACTGCTGCTCGGTGCACTCGGACTGGATCGCCAGTCGCGGGGCGCGGATGAGCGTGGTGGTGTCGGTGGACTCGGCGGTCAGGTTGCCGGCGGCGACGGCCGAAGCGCCGCTGGTGAACTCACCGGTGCGGGCCGCCTTGGCGCGGACCTCGAACGAGCGGGTCTCACCCGGGGCGAGGTCGCCGGCGTCGAGCTCGAACTGGCGGCGGCCGCCCTCGACGGTGGTCAGGCCCTCGGGGAGGGTCTCGCGGATGCGGACATTGCGGGCCGGGCCCGAGCCGGAGTTGCGGACCTGGTAGCGGAGGAGGATCTCGTCGCAGACGAGGGCCTCGCGGGTCGCGCTCTTGGCGAGTTCGAGGTCGGGCTGGACGACGGGGATGGTGGCGCAGAGGAAGTTGTTGTAGCTGACGCCGACGCAGTTGCCCGCCATCCCGACGGTCTCGGCCTCGGCCTCGACGCTGATGATGCGGGTCTCGCGCGGGCCGAGCTCGCCGATCGCCCAGACGAGCTGGTCGGCCGAGGTGGACGCTTCGGGCGTCGAGTCGGTGACGGTGAGGTTCTGCTGGCTCTGCTGGGCGACGACGACATTCTGGAGGGTGCCGTCGGTCAGGTTGGTGACATGGAACTCGTAGGTGAAGTTCTCGCCGGGCTGGGCCGAGGTCGGGACGACCTGGTGCAGCATGATGGCGCTGGTGCGGAGGTCGCCGGTGGGGAACGCCAGACGCACGGCGGTCTGATCGGCGCCGAGACGCGGCGAGTAGACCACGGGCGTCACGGCCGGGCGCGGCTCGGGCTCACGCGTCGGCTGGGGCTCGGGCTCGGCCCGCTGCTGGTTGGCGCAGGCTCCCAGAACGAGGGTCGCGAGCACGCCGAGCCCGATGGCCCGCGTCCACGCCCTGCTTCCTCTTCTCTGTGTCGACACGATTGGTCCTCCACTGGCCTTGAGGCTCTCGCCAAGTCGGTCGACACCGGAATCGGTGGACCGCGGGTACTCCAAACCAAATCCGATCGGCGTCCCGCCGACCGGTGAGTGAACACTAGGATACCGGTCTGCCCGGCTACGGGCCAATGCAGTCCCTCGTCGGCGCGCGCATTCGAGTGGGTCCAAGTTTCGGGTCCGTTCGTGTCAGGCGCGGGAATCGGCGCCGGTCCCACCGGTTCGGGGGGCCGGATTGCGGGGGTCCAGCAGCCGGATGTCGCGGAGCGCGGGGAACCGATCACGCCACGCCCGGAGCCCGGGAAGATCGAGTTCGACGCTCAGCACCGCCTGCTCGTCGGCGAGTTCGCCGAGGACCGTCCCCATCGGGTCCACGGCGATCGAGCCCCCGACATAGTTCAGGTGCGGGTCCGGCCCGGTGCGGTTGACCGCGAGGACGAACGCCTGGTTCTCGATGGCGCGGGCGATCGCCAGGGCCCGCCAATGGGATTGGCGGGCGTCGGGCCAATTGGCGCCCAGGGCGAGGACCTCGGCCCCGCGCATCGCTGCGAGCCGGAAGAGTTCGGGGAAGCGGAGGTCGTAGCAGATTGCCGGGCCGACGGTCGCGCGATGGGCCGGGCCCGAGTCCTCCGGGACGATCCACGCGTAGGTCACGACCGAGTCCCCGCCTTCGAACGCCTCGGGCTCGCGGCCGAAGCTGAAGGGGTGGATCTTCTCGTAGGTCGCCAGCAGGGAGCCGTCGGGCCCGATCGCGGGCGCCTGGTTCCGGGCCTTGCCCGCGGGGTCGGGCTTGACGGTGCGGCCGCCCTGGACGGTGACGCGGCGGGCGCGGGCGAAATCGGTGAGCCAGCCGAGCGTGCGGGCGTCGTGGTCGGCGGTCGCATCGGCGTTGAGGCTGAACCCCGAATCGAACATCTCGGGGAGGAGGACGAGGTCGCCCGGGCGGAGATCGACCGGGGCGAGCAGGGCCTCGACACGGCGGAAGTTCTCGGCCCGATCCTCCCACGCGATGTCAAACTGGACGAGATGTGCCCGCATCAACGGCTCCTCGAGGCGAAAGTCACACTCGATGCTAGCGGACGGGAAGCCCCGCGAACCCTCGGGGGTACACTCGGGAATGAGGACTCACCGCCGCGGGTGAGCACGAGCCAGCGCATGAATCCAAGACCCGAACAGGACGCGATGACCGGCCGCTGCGCGCCGAAGCTGGTGCTTGCGAGCCGATCTCCCCGGCGACGGGCCATGCTCACGGGGGCGGGGCTGACGCACCGCGCGGTCACGCCCGAGATCGACGACGGCGAGCTCTCGCCCGGATCGGTCGAAGCGGCGTCGTGGGTCGAGGCGCTGTCGTTTCTCAAGGCACGATCGGTCGCCGAGTCGCTGGCGCGGGACGCCGCTTTGGAGCCGGGCGAGATCGTGCTCGGCGCCGACACGGTCTGCGTGGTCGAGGGGCGGGTGATCGGGCAACCGGCCGACCGCGACGAGGCGGGCGCGATGATCCGCGCGTTCATGGGGCGAGAGCACGAGGTGCTGACCGGTGTGACGCTGCTCGAGCCGACGACCGGCGAGCGATCCATCTTCGTGGATCGGGCGCGTGTGCGGCTGGGCTCGCTTGGGGCCGGCGCGATCGAGTCGTACCTGGAATCGGAAGATTGGCGCGGCAAGGCCGGGGCGTACAACTTCGCCGAGCGTCTGGACGCGGGCTGGCCCCTCGAATGCGACGGGGATCCGGCGACGGTGGTGGGGCTGCCGATGCGTCGGCTGGGGGGCGCGATCGAGGCGTTCTGCGCGGCGCTGGGCGGACGGTCCGGCGGGCTCGGTGGCGCGTGCCGGGGGCGGTGCGCATGATCCCGCTCGCTCCCATGTTGCCGGTCGGTTTGATGATCCGGACCGAGCCGCTGCTTCCCTCGGCGATCGTGATCCCGGTGGCGGCGGTGACGATGCTGGCGCTGACGATCCACCTCGCGTCGCTGCGGAACGTGGCGATGCCCGAGAGCCGTCGGAGGATCCGGATCGCCAACGCCGTGCTGATGATGTTCGCGACCGGGCTGCTCGGGTACGCGCTGGGCGTGGCGACGATGAGCGACGCGAGCGGGTTCGTGCTTTCCTGGACGGCGGCGGCGTCGATGCTGGTGATGATCGGCACGCTCGCGGTGGCGGATGTGCTCAACACCTGGCGGATGCAGCGGGCCGAGACGCGGGACATCCGCCGACAGATCCGGCGCTTGCGGGGCGAACTGATCGCGCTGGTCGAGGAGCGTCGGCGCGCGGCGGGCGCGTCCGAACGGGAGCGCTAACCGGGGCGTAGCATCGACCTCCCACCCGGTCCTCCGAGGGATCCGCCCTTGCACGATGACGAACGCCGACGACCGCCGCTTGCCGGCCCGCTGGGCAGGGGGGCCGAGCGGCTGTACCGCGCGGAGCTGGATCGGCGGAATCGGCGGTTCGATCGCGGGCGGGGGGTCACCCGGCTGGATCGCCCGGTCGTGAGCGTCGGGAACCTGAGCGTCGGCGGGACGGGCAAGACGCCGATGGTCGCGTGGGTGGTCGAGCGGTTGCTCGAGGCGGGTCGCCGCCCGTGCATCGCGATGCGGGGGTACAAGCGTCGCAACGCCGAGCATTCCGACGAGGAGAAGTTGTACCGCGAGCGGTTCCCGGAGGTGCCGGTGGTCGCCCAGCCGGACCGGACCGCGGGGCTGCGGGCGCTGTTTGCCGATCCGGCGGGTGCGCGGGTGGACTGCGTGGTGCTCGATGACGGGTTCCAGCACCGCCGGCTGGCGCGGGACCTGGACCTGGTGCTGGTCGATGCGTCGCGGGCGCTGCTGGGCGAGCGGTGCCTGCCGGCGGGTTGGCTGCGCGAGCCGGTCGAGTCGCTGGCGCGGGCTGATGCGATTGTGCTGACCCACGCCGAGCGGGCCGAGCCCGGGGCGGTGGAGTCGCTTGTCGTGGCGCTCGAGGGGCGGTTCCCGCGGGCGTTGGTGGGGGTGACGCGGCATGTGTGGGAGTCGCTGCGCGTGGCCGACGACGGGTCGGAAACGGTGCAGTCCGTCGCGTGGTTGCGCGGGCGGCGGGTGGTGACGGCGTGCGCGATCGGGCATCCGTCGGCGTTCGTCGCGATGGTGCGCCAGGCGTGCGGCACCGAACTGGCGGGCACCATCATCTTTCGCGACCACGCCCGGTTCACCGACGCCCGAGTCGAGGCGTTGGCCGACCTGGCCCGCGAGCGGTCGGCCGAGGCGATCGTCGTGACCGAGAAGGACTGGTCGAAGCTGTCGCTGGCGTCGGCGTCGCGCTGGCCCTGCGCGCTCGTGCGCCCGGTGTTGTCGATCGGGTTCGATCGCGGGGCGGAGGAACTGCGGGCGGGGCTGCTCGAGCGCACGGGCGGGTGAGGGGGCGGGGCGTACGATCCGGTTCCCCCGGCGACGGCGCGAATCGGCGGGAGATCGGGAGCGACGATGGACACCCTGCTGCAATCCCTGGCCGAATGGAAGCCCTTCACCGCCATCGTGATCGGCGACTTCATGCTCGACAAGTCGGTGTTCGGCGATGCGCAGCGGCTGAGCCCCGACGCACCGGTGCCGGTGCTCAAGGTCCGCCGGACCGAGCACCGCCCGGGCGGGGCGGGGAACCTGTGCCTCGACCTGGCGGCGCTGAAGTCGAAGGTGCTGGCGCTCGGGCTGACCGGGGACGACGAGGAGGGAGCGATGCTCCGGCGTCGGCTGGAGGAGGGGGGCGTGGACGCTTCGGGGCTGGTGGCCGACGGCGACCGCCCGACCACGGTCAAGTGCAGCTACATCGGTCTGGCGCAGCAGCGGCACGCGCAGAAGATGTTCCGCGTCGATCATGAGTCGGACCTGCCGGTTTCGGCACGGATCGCGCGCGACCTGATGGATCGTTTCAGGGCGGCGCTGCGTGGGGCCGATGTGGTGTGCATCGAGGACTACGCCAAGGGGCTCTGCACGCCGGAGATCTGCCGCGATGTGATCGCGCTGGCGACGCAGGCGGGCGTGCCAGTGTTCGTGGACCCCGCGATGGTGCCCGACTACTCCAAGTACCGTGGCTCGACGGCGATCACGCCCAACCGGTCCGAGGCCGAGCTGGCGACCGGTCTGCCCACCGATGCCGACGGCGGGATCCCCGCCAACGCGGCGGTGTCGGCGCGCCTGCTCGAGCAACTCGGGTGCGAGGCGGTCGTGCTCACGCTCGATCGTCACGGCGCGATGCTGCACCGGCGCGACTCGTCGCCCGAGTCGGTTCCGACGCGGGCGCGCGCCGTTTACGATGTCACCGGCGCGGGCGACATGATGCTCGCCGGGCTCGCCGCGGGGCGCGCCAACGGGATGAGCTGGACCGACGCGGTGCGTTTCGCCAACGCCGCCGCGGGTCTGGAGGTCGAGATCTTCGGCGTCGAGCCGATCCCGCTCGAGCGCATCCATCGCGACCTGCTGCGCGAGCTCTCGCCCGTCGCCGGCAAGGTCCGCTCGCTCGAGGTGCTCGTCGAGGAGGTCGCGACGCGGCGGCGCGGCGGGCAGTCGATCGTCGTCACCAACGGGTGCTTCGATGTCCTCCACTCCGGGCATGTCCACCTGATCGAGCAGGCGGCGAAACTCGGCGATTTCCTCATCGTCGCGATCAACGACGACGCGAGCGTCAAGCGGCTCAAGGGCGAGGGGCGCCCGGTCAACTCCATCGAGCAGCGGGCGCGGGTGATCGGGGCGCTCGAGGGCGTCGGCGCGGTGGTCGTGTTCCCCGAGGACACCGCCGACCGCGTGCTCGGGGCACTCCGCCCGGATGTGCTCGTCAAGGGGGGAGACTACCCCCCCGAGGGGATCATCGAACGCCCGCTGGTCGAGGGCTACGGCGGGCGGGTGGAACTGGTCCCGCCGATCGAGGGCGTCAGCACGACGCGCACGATCGCTAAGATGAAGGGCTCGGCGTCGTGACCGCGCGGGGTGCCGCGGTGCATGTCGCGTTCGTGCGCGACCCTTACGCGCGGCTGATGCTCGCCGGGCGCAAGACGATCGAGGCGCGCCTCAGCCGCGTCCGCTGCGAGCCGTTCGGCAGGGTGCGTCGGGGCGAGCGGATCTACTTCAAGACCGCAGCCGGTTACGCCGCGACGGCGGTCGTGTCGCGGATCGAGCACGAAGAGGACCTCACCCCGGCCCGGGTGCGGGCGATCCGGCGGGCGCGGAACGCCTCGATCCTCGGATCGCCGGGGTTCTGGGAGGCGAGCCTGGGCGCGCGCTTCGCGACGCTGATTCATCTGGCGCGCCTCGAGGCGACCGCGTGCGGCCCGGCGGTGTCGCTGGCGCGGGGCGATCGGCGCGCGTGGCTCACGCTCGATGCCGCCGCGTGCGTCTATCCGGCGTGTCTGAGCGGCATCGCGGGGAGGCCCAACATCGAGCGCGTCGAACGCCGCGCGGCGTGAGCGGGGCTTGCCGGGCATGGACGAGCCGCGCCCGTGAGGGAACCGGGTTCGGGACGGTTACCAGACCGCTCCCTCACGGTCGCGGCCCGTTGACTCCGCTGGATCGCTGATCTCAGTCGGATCGTTCATCACGGTCGTTCACGACTGCTTCGTCCAGTCGATGACGATCTTCCCGAACTGCTCGCCCGCCTCGAGCCGCTCGTACGCCTTGCGTCCCTCGTGCGGCGGGAAGACCTGATCGACGACGGGGCCGACGCGGCCGGCGGCGAACAGCGCCGCGATCTCGCGGAACTCGTCGTTGCTGCCCATGGTCGAGCCCAGCACGCGGAGTTGATTCCAGAAAATGCGGGCGAGGTCGGTGGTTGCGTCGGGGCCCGAGGTGCAGCCAGGCGTGACATACGCCCCGCCGCGCGCCAGCGACTTGATGGAGTTCAGGTGCGTCGCCTTGCCCGAGGAATCGACCGCCATGTCGACGCCGCGCTTGTGGGTCCAGGCGCGGACGGCTCTGGACCAGTCCTGCCCTTCGTCGAGCACGCCGTGATCGGCGCCGAGTTCGAGCGCTTTGTCGATCTTCCATTGGTGGCGGCTGGTGACGCAGACCGGGCAGCCGAGGTGCCTGGCGATCGAGAGGGCGCTGGTCGCGACGCCGCCTCCGATGCCGGTGATCAGCACCGATTGCCCGGGGCGGAGCTGCCCCTTGGTGATCATCATGGAGTAGGCGGTCAGCGCGGTGAGCCCGAACGCGGCCGCCTCGATCGGGTCGGCGTTCTCGGGCAACTTGGCGAGGTTGGCCGCGGGTGCGCTGAAGCGTTCGCGGTGCATGCCCCAGTGGTGCTCGCCGATGAGCTCGTAATTGGGGGCGAGTGTCGAGCCCGGCGGGTCGTCGGGGCTGACGCGATCGGGCAGCCGCGTCGCGGCGTTGACGATGACCTTGGCGCCCAGCCATGCTTCATCGACGCCCTCGCCGACGGCTTCGACGATGCCGCAGGCGTCGCAGCCCGAGACGCGTGGGTACTCGAGCGTGAGCCCGGGGACGCCGCGACCGACCCAGAGGTCCATCTGGTTGAAGGCGCTGGCGAGGGTGCGGATGACGACCCACCCGGGCGAGGGCTCGCCGATCTCCGGCGCGTCCTGTGCGAAGACGATGTTGGGAGAAACGGGCGAGCCTTGACGCTGGCAGAGGAGGGCTTTCATGTCGAGAGGGTAGGGGGTCGCGGCGATCAGGATGCCGGCGAGCCGTGGGCCTTGGAGAAACCCCACAGGGCCCGGTCGACCGTGCGCATGTCGTGTCCTGAATCGGTCGCGAGCTGCCGGCAGAGCCCGGTGTACGACCACCACAGATCGAAACGGTACTTGGGCGCTCCGATGACACCGAGTGTCTCGAGCGCGCGGATGTCGAGGATCGGATACGGGTCCGGGTGCATCAGGTGAGGCAGCACGCTCGCCGTTGGCCAACCAACGCCCTCGAGCGTCATGAGTACTCCGATTCGGACGCGCTCGTTCTTGGATTCCAAGGCAGCTCGAGTGGCATTCTCGACGGATGCAGCATCATTGAGCGCACGCCATTTCCGGGATCGCGGTGACTTCCAGTCGCCGATGACAGTGAACTCCTCAAGCGTCATCCAGCCGCGTTCGCGGGCGGCACGCCCCAGCCGGACTACCTCCTCATCGACCGAGATCTCGCCATAGTGGGCCGCCCACTTGAGGATGTCGCCCGGCGGAAACGGACAGCACAAAATTGTCATGGCACCAAGTTAGCGGGCGCGGTCGGGCTTCGCCGGCCGCTCCTTGGCTTCGCGCAGCGATCATCGGGCGCGCGGTCATCGCACCGACAATCTCGGCGGGCTTGCGCGCCGTGTCTTGATTCCTGAATTGTTCCTGATCGCGGCGGTGGCCTCGCGCCGATTACTTCTGAACCGTCGGCTGCCCCTCGACATGCTTCATGCCGCGGCGGCGGTCGCGGAGGCGGCGGCTCTTGCCCACGCGGTCGCGCAGGAAGTAGAGCTTCGAGCGGCGGGCATCGCCCCGACGCACGACCTCGATCTTCGCGATCAGCGGGCTGTTGAGCGGCCAGGTGCGCTCCACGCCGATGTTGTCGACGATGCGACGCACCGTGATCATCTCGTGGATGCCCCCGCCCTTGCGGCTGATCAGCACGCCCTGGAAGACCTGGACGCGCTCCTTCTCGCCCTCGACGATTCGCGCATGGACATTGACCGTGTCGCCGATGTCGAACCGGGGCAGGTCGCTCTTGATCTGCTCGGCGGTCAGGCTCTCGAGAAGGCGCTGGCTGTCCATGGCTGATCCTTGCAAGTTTCCAAGACCCGCGGGCGAGATGCCGCGGAGACTCATCGAGGCGGAAGCCGGGCCGCATCGCGGCACGGGATCGCCGAACAGGCCGCACTGGGCGTGCCGTCGGCGGCCTCAACGATAGGCCCGATCCCCCCGTCGAGTCGAGACGCCAGAGCGCCGGCCCGCGGGCTGACCCGCGACCCCACCAACGCAGCAGGGGCCCGCGATCGGGCCCCTGCCGGAGGAGGGTCACTTGTTGGGGATGGGACCGAGGGGGGCCCGGGGCCGGGCTCAGGCGGCGGCGGACCGGGTCCGGCGGCGGCGGATCGCGAGCAACCCAGCCGCGGCAAAGAGCGGGCCCGTCCCCGGGCTGGGGATCGTCGCGACCTGGACCACATCGAACCCGACCCCGTCGTTCTGGGTGCCGCGCCAAGTGATCGACACGCTGCTGAACGGGTTGCCCGCGTCGGCGGAATAGCCGAAGAGCCTCGGCTGCCCCGAGTTTGAATCGGTCAGCCAGACCTCGGCCCCGTTGTCAAACTGCAGCACCAGCGTCGCCCACTCGAGGTCGGAATACATGAACTCCAGCCCGACGAGCGCGGTCGTTCCGAAGTCAATCGTCGTCGTGCCGCCGGCGAGCTTCCAGAACCGGTCGCCCTCGGCCGCGACGGCCCCGTAGCCGTCGGTCTGCGAGAAGATCTGGTTGGAAATGTTGCCCGTGGTGCTGACGCTCGCGACGACCCCGTCGCCGAAGTCGAGCGCCGTCATCGTGCTACCCGCAGCGATGCTCTCGAATCCGAGACCGATGAAGTCCCGGGCCGGGCGGTTGGCCGCGTCCTGGTAGATGAAGTCGGCGCTCGCTCCCGCGCTCGCGGCCGCGACTGCCACCATCGCCATTCCGGTTCGACGAGTCATCTCTGTGCTCCTGTCCATGCCTGCTTCCCTGCGGCGGGTTCCCCGCGGGCGACCCGCCCCCCAAACAGAGGAAACAGACCACGCCCGGGCGAACGCGTCGAGCCCGGGCGGGGCGGACCGGTCCGCGATCGTGCGGCTTGCTCGGGCTGGCGCGGGGGTGTCGGCGGGTTCTCGGGCCGGGGAGCGATCAGGCGTCGGCGGCGGGCGGCGGGAGGAGATCCGGGCGGCGCTCGCGAGTCCGCCTTGCCATCTGTTCGAGCCGCCAGCGGGCGACGGCCGCGTGATCTCCGGAGAGCAGCACCTCGGGGACCTCGACGCCCTGCCACGCGCGCGGGCGGGTGTAGTGGGGGCAGTCGAGAAGCCGGGCGTCGTCGGGGATGCCCAGTTCGCGCTTCCAGCGAGCGAGGAGTCTGGGGTCGATGGGCCCGCCGTTGGGATCGGTGTCGGGGATCGGGCCGAAGCTGTCCTGGGCTGCCGACGCGTCGTCACCCAGCACACCCGGCAACAACCTGATGATCGCGTCCATGAGAACCAGCGCCCCGAGTTCACCCCCCGAGATCACGAAGTCCCCCAGCGAGACTTCCAGCGGCGCGAGCTTCTCGATGACGCGTTCGTCGATGCCCTCGTAGTGCCCGGCGATCAGTAGAAGCCGGGGCAGGCCCGCGAGTTCTTCGACGATCGGCTGGGTCAGCGGCCGGCCCTGGGGAGTCAACAGCACCCGCGTCGCGGGGCGGGGGTCCATTGCCTCGATCGCGCCGACCGCGTCCCAGATCGGCTGGCAGGACATGACCATCCCCGGCCCGCCGCCGAACGGGCGGTCGTCGGTGCGGTCGTGCTTGTTGCCCGCCCAGTCGCGGAGGTTGTGCGCGTGCCACTCGACGAGCCCCGCGGCCCGGGCGCGGGCGGGGATCGACACGCCCAGCGCCGCCGGCGGCGTATGGTCGAACATCTCCGGGAAGGTCGTCAGCACATCGAAGCGCATGAGCGGAGGGTATCGGGCCCGGAACGAGACAGGCCCGCCTCCTGGATGAGACGGGCCTGGGTGAAGTTCGTTGCGGGAGGGGTCCGCGAGCGGATCAGCCCTCGGCGGCTTCTTCGGCCGGTGCCTCGGCACTCGCGGCGACGGCTTCGGCGGCCGCGGCTTCCTCGGCGGCCTTCTTGGCCTGCTCCTCGGCGGCCTTGGCGTCGGCAAGGGCCTTCTCGGCGGCATCGGCGGCGGACTCAGCGGTCTTCACATCCGCCTTGGCGAACGCGTTCTTGGCCGACTCGACCGACTGCGTCCCAATCTCGACCAGCCCCGCCACATCGGCCGACGCCGACTCGGCGAACTCGGTCAGTTCCTTCGAAGCCTTCTCGGCCCGGGCGACGGCGGTCTTGCAGCTCACGCGCAGACGGGCCTTCTCGCGGTCGGACTCCCACTTGGCCTTCATCTTCTCGGGCAGCAGGTCGCGGTTGCCGAGCATGTCGCGCACCGTGTCCGAGGGCTGGGCCCCGACGCTCAGCCAGTGCTTGATCCGCTCCTCCTTGAGGTGGATCTGCTTGTCCGAGTCCTTGGCCGACGGGTCGTACCAGCCCAGGTTCTCGAGGACATTCCCGTTGCGACGCTCCCGCTGATCGATCGCGCCGATGCGATAGAACGGGCGGTGGGTCCTGCCGAAACGCTGCATGCGGATGCGGATCAAGGCTGCACACTCCGGACGGGGGCGCCGCGACGCGCAGGCCCCGGAAGACTCGTTCGATCCCAGACACTCGGACCACCACCGGCTGCACCCGGCCCGAAGGCCGACCGCACCCACGCTCCGAGGCGGACTGCAAGTGTAGCGCCGAGTCCCCCCCGAGCAAGGCTCACGCGGGCAGTCGCGGGCAATGCTCGCAAAGGTCGTGGGCCCGGGCCGGCTCGGCGTCGGATCGGGGGGCAGCCGAGCCCCTCCGCGCCCCGGCCGCCCCCGCCCGCTCCGCTCGCCAATCGCCGATCAGGGACCGGCTCGGGCGCGACCGATCGGCAGCCCCGGGAAAGTGGTGGGTCTCGTTCCAAACGAGCTCCCGGGGATACCGATCGGTCGGCCCGGGCTCGGGCCCGCGGCTCCCCGGTTCTACCAGATCCGGGCGGGCATTCCAAGCCCCAATCGTCACCCAACGCCATCTTCTCGGGATCGCAACCTTCGCCGCAAGCGTTGACACACCCGAGACTTGCACCGGTCGGCCCGGTCCGATTTCCTCCGCCCCGGGGCCCTCGCCCGGATCGGGCGCGGATGGTCGGACGACTCCGCTCCGACGGCACGCCCGCGGCCCCGCCGCCAGCGAGGCTCGGCCCAGAAACCGAGGCTCGGGCCAGAAACAAAGGCGGGCCCGGAACGCTCCGGACCCGCCCGGGGTATCGGTCGAGGCCAGCGGGGTTACGGGCAGCCGGCGGCGAAGAGGTCGAGGTAGACAAAGAAATCGTCGCCGTCGCAGTCGCCATCGGGCGAGGCGTAGGTCGGGTCGTTCGGATCGCTCGACCCGGTGAGGTCGCAGACCGCCAGGTTCACGGAGGCGAACGCTTCGAGGTAGAAGAAGAAGTCGTCGCCGTCGGCGTCGCCGTCAGGCTGGCCGAAGGAGGGGTCGTTGGGATCGGAGGATCCGGTGAGGTCGGCGGGGCAGGGCGGCACGGGGCTGGCGAGGCGAAAGCCGAGCGTGCTGCTCTCGACCCCCGGGTCAATGCCGACGCGGAACGACGACCCGAGGCCAAGCTCTCCATTGCTGCTGTACGCACCGCCGCGCACACCGTTATTAGAACCGATCAGCGTCTCGTTCCACTCGAGCACATTGCCGTTCATGTCGAACGCGCCGTGGTAGCCGGTGCTCTCTGCCGAGCCCACGGTGGTGAGATTGCCATCTTGACCGTTCCAATCGGCGCCTCTTAGGTAATTCACAACTCCTTGCCCCGGGTTGGCCACATCGCCGATGCTCGTCGCGGTCGCGACCGTCGGCGCGGTGTTGCTCCGTGTGGCATAGAGCCAGTAGTCGTCCGCGTCGCCGCCCTGTGCTGCGGGCTGGTGATACGCGGCTTTGTACCACTCGTCCTCGGACGGGATGAAGACCTGGTTGGGGTTCGACAGATCGCGCGTGATGGCGCTGATCGAGGTCGGGCCGGTGAGCGTGTACACGCCGCTCTCGGTGTCGCTCGAGCCCTGCCCGTTGGTCATCCAGTTGCTCATGCGGGCGGCGTCGTACCAACTCACGAAGTTCACGGGCTTGTTGCCCATGTTGGCCTTGACGGAGTATGTGAAGCTGCCGCTCGAACCCGAGCGGACGATGCCACCCCGAGGATCTGAGCCCATGTTTTCGTTGTAGAGCCCATTG
The DNA here is from genome assembly GCA_043101605.1 of Phycisphaerales bacterium JB037. Classification (GTDB taxonomy): domain Bacteria; phylum Planctomycetota; class Phycisphaerae; order Phycisphaerales; family UBA1924; genus JBICIG01. The sequence continues at coordinate 1,964 of JBICIG010000092.1, read as the reverse complement.
GGGTCGCTGGCGGCAATGGCGTTCAGGAACGCCGCGTACCGCGCGTTGGTCACCTCGTAGGTGCCGATGCGGTACGCATAAGCCACCGAGCCGAAGCCGGTGGTCGGGTCGGCCGTGTTGCCGGCGTTGCCGACGGTCACCCATTCCATCACGACCGGCTGCGCGAAAGCCGCGGCGGCGGCGCACAGCGACATCGCGGAAGCCGCAAGGATCCTGGATTTCATGAGCTCTCTCTCCCGTCTTGGTTCTGCCGCTCCCCTGTCATCGCTCGCGACGGCCGCGTTCGAGGTCGCGAAGATACCCGGCGGGCCCCGTCGATACAACAACCGCGTGGGCTCAACATCGCTCACACGACGCAGTTCGTTGTCTCTTAACAAAAGAGCCCCGACCAATCGGCCGGGGCTCTCGGGATCTTGGCACTTCTGGGTTCTTTACGGGCAGCCGGCGGCGAAGAGGTCGAGGTAGACAAAGAAATCGTCGCCGTCGCAGTCGCCATCGGGCGAGGCGTAGGTCGGGTCGTTCGGATCGCTCGACCCGGTAAGGTCGCAGACCGCGAGGTTCACGGAGGCGAAGGCTTCGAGGTAGAAGAAGAAGTCGTCGCCGTCGGCGTCGCCGTCAGGCTGGCCGAAGGAGGGGTCGTTGGGATCGGAGGATCCGGTGAGGTCGGCGGGGCAGGGCGGTACGGGACTTGCGAGGCGAAAGCCACGGTCGGGAGCTTCTACTGAAGCGAGATTCAAGATCCTTCTCGTTGACCGCAGTTCGTTCTCGTTGAGGAAGAATGAACCGCCGCGAAGGACACGGGAAGCTCCCGAGTCGCTGCCCGTCTCGGTCCATTCCTGGACATTCCCGTTGAGGTCGTACGCGTCGTAGAAGCTCGTGCTGTCCGCTGAGCCGACGGTGGTCACATAACCGTTCAGTCCGAGCCAATCGGCCCCAAGGGCGTAGTTCACCACATCCTGGCCGGGATTGGCGACATCGCCGGTGCTCGTCGCGGTCGCGATCGTTGGCACGCTGTTACTCCGCGTGGCGTAGAGCCAGTAATCGTCGCTGTCGCCCCCCTGAGCGAATGGCTGGTAGTAGGCGGCCTTGTACCACTCGTCCTCGATCGGGATGAAGACCTGATTGGGGTTGGAGAGATCGCGTGTGATGGCGCTGACCGAGGTCGGGCCGGCGAGCGTGTAGACGCCGGATTCGGTGCCGCCGGTGCCTTGGCCGTTGGTCATCCAGTTGGCCATGCGGGCGGCGTCGTACCAGGACACAAAGTTCACGGGCTTGTCGCCCTTGTTGGGCCGCACCGAGTAGGTGAACGATCCGGACGAGCCTGAACGCGTGATCCCGCCTCGCAGATTCGAGCCCATCTCCGTGTTGTAGAGTCCATTCGGATCGCTTGCAGCGACGGCGTTGAGGAATGCGGCATACTCCGCGTTCGTGACTTCGTAGGTCCCGATGCGGTACCCGTAGCCCACCGCGCCATAGCCGGTGGTCGGGTCCGGCGCGTTGCCGGCGTTGCCGATGGGGGTCCACGCCATGGTGACCGGCTGCGCGAACGCCGAGCCGGCGGCCAGCAGCCACGCCGCAAGAGCTGGAAGGTTGGCAGGCTTCATCGACGACTCTCCTGTCTCGGACGGATGAACCGCGAGCAGCCAATCGGCAGCCCAGCGGTTAAGGCAGTCAATGTAGTCTGCCTCCCCGCCGCGATGAAGCAAAAAGGTGTCGATTCGGGGTTCTTACGACACGGCTCCCCGCGACAATGCAAAAGAGCCCCGACCAGTCGGCCGGGGCTCTTTGGATTCAGGATGCTGCCGCGCCGCTTACGGGCAGCCGGCCACAAAGAGATCGAGGTAGAAGAAGAAGTCGTCGCCGTCGCAGACGCCGTTGGGGTTGCCGTAGCCCGGATCGTTCGGATCCGACGAGCCGGTCAGGTCGCAGACGCCGGTGGTGCCGGCGACGAATGCGTCGAGGTA
>JBICIG010000091.1:0-23311 GCA_043101605.1 Phycisphaerales bacterium JB037 | reverse complement strand
GGAGCCGGAGGTGTAGAGGAGGAAGAGGGGGTCTTCGGAGTCCATGGGTGTGCAGGGGCAGTGGTCGGAGGCTTCGGCGGTGAGGTCGTGCCAGGAGAGGTCGCGGCCGGTGGCCATGGGCGGGTTGTTGCTGCAGCGGTTGAGGACGACGACCTTGTCGACGGTGGTGGGCGCGTTGGCTTCGACGAGCATGCGGCAGGCGGCGTCGACATTTTCCTTGAGGGGGACGATGTTGCCGCGGCGCCAGGCGCCGTCGCAGGTGATGATGATGCGTGAGTTGGCGTCGGTGACGCGGTCGGCGATGGCGGTTGGGCTGAAGCCGCCGAAGATGATCGAGTGCATGGCGCCGATGCGTGCGCATGCGAGCATGGCGATGGCGAGTTCGGGGACCATGCCCATGTAGATGGTGACGACATCGCCGCGCTGGACGCCGAGGCCCTTGAGGACATTGGCGAATCTGGCGGTTTCGCGTTGGAGGTCGCGGTAGGTGAGGGTGCGTGTTTCGGGGGCGTGGTTGTCGGGGAGGGGTTCGCCTTCCCAGACGATGGCGGGGTCGTCGGCGTGGCCGTTGTCGACCTGGCGATCGACGCAGTTGTAGCAGAGGTTGGTCTTTCCGCCGACGAACCATTTGGCGTCGGGGGCGCGCCATTCGAGGACCTTGGACCAGGGCTCGAACCAGTGGAGTTCGCTGGCGATCTCGGCCCAGAAGGACTCGGGGTCGTCGATGGAGCGCTGGTGGAGTGCGCGGTACTGGTCGAGTGAGGAGATGTGCCAGCGGGGCATGCCGGCGGTTTCGGCGCTGGGGGGCGCGAAGCGGCGGGTCTCCTGGAGGTGTGATTCGATGGCGGATGAGTGCTGATCGGTCATGGCGTGCTCCCGAGGCTCGTGGCATCGAGCGTGAAAGAAGCCGCCCGACGCGTCGGGGCATGATAATGGAGGGGCTCGCGGAGGAAACCTCGTCGCGGGGGGGTCACCGCGGAGAGCCGCGGAGGATGGGGTGTTGGGGATGGGGCGCACCGATTCGCGGGCGCGTTGTGTGTATGAGGCGGCTTGATTGCGCGTGGGTCGGAGGGGGAGACCCCACGACTCGATGACTCGTCGTGGGTGTGCAGGGAGGATGGGCGGTAGCCACGGGCGGGACGCGCGTGCCACGGGGTTGGGGAGGGGAAGGGGGTTGCGTGGGGGTCAGTGCTCGCGGGTGACGCGGAGGACTTCCTTGACGCTGGTGAGGCCCTGGCCAACCTTGAGCATGCCGTCGGCCTGGAGGCTGGTCATGCCGCGTTCGAGGCACATGCGTCGGAACTCGGCGACATTGGGGTTTCGCGCGATGACATCGCGGAGGGCGTCGTCGACGACGAGGAGTTCGTAGATGCCGACGCGGCCGGCGTAGCCGGTGTTGCGGCACTTGTCGCAGCCGACGGAGTCCCAGGCCTTGGAGGCGTTGAGCCCCTGCATGGCGAGGAACTCGGCCATTTCGGGGCTGGGGGTGGTTTCGGCCTTGCAGTTGGCGCAGAGCTTTCGGACGAGTCGCTGGGCGAGGACGGCGTTGACGGCGGCGCCGACGAGGAAGGGTTCGAGTCCGATGTTGACGAGTCGTGTGACGGAGCTGGGGGCGTCGTTGGTGTGGAGTGTGGAGAGGACGAGGTGCCCGGTGAGTGCGGCCTGGACGGCGATGTGCGCGGTTTCGTGGTCGCGGATTTCGCCGACCATGATGACATCGGGGTCCTGGCGGAGGAGTGATCGGAGTGCCTTGGCGAAGGTCATCCCGATCTTCTCGTGGGTCTGTGTCTGGACGATGCCGTCGAGGTGGTATTCGACCGGGTCCTCGACGGTCGAGATGTTCATCTTGTTCTTGTCGAGTTGGCGGAGTGATGAGTAGAGGGTGGTGGTCTTACCCGAGCCGGTGGGGCCGGTGACGAGGACGATGCCGTGGGGCGCCTTGACCTGTTCCTTCCAGACCTCGAGTGTTTCGGGGCTGAAGCCGAGGTCTTCGAGGGCGACATTGATCGAGCGTGTGTCGAGGATACGCATGACCGTCTTCTCGCCGCCGGTGACGGGGAGTGTGGACATGCGGAGGTCGAGCTTGCGTCCCTGGACGGTGCATCGGATGCGGCCGTCCTGCGGGACGCGTCGCTCGGAGATGTCGAGGTTGGCCATGATCTTGAGGAGGCTGGTGATGGCGGCGGCCATGGAAGCGGGCGGGTTCATCATCTCGAAGAGGACGCCGTCGATGCGGAAGCGGACCTTGAGCTTCTTCTCGGAGGGCTCGATGTGGATGTCGCTGGCGCCTTCCTTGATGGCGGTCTGGATGATGTAGTTGACATAGCGGATGACGGGGCTTTCGCCGGCCTTCTGTTCGAGGTCGACGGCTTCGTCGGAGGACTGCTGGATCTCGACATCGCCTTCTTCGACATCGGCGAGGATGTCGGTGAGGCTGACATCGTCGGCGTCGTCCTCGCCGAGGACTTCGAGGGCGCCGCGGACATCGAAGGCGGTGACGAGTACGAGCTTGGTGCTGGGGACGCCGAGGCGTCGGCGGATCTCGTCGAGGAGGAAGACATCGTCGGGTCGGGTGGCGCCGACGACGACGCGGCTGCCCTCGGTGCGGAGTGGTACGACCATGTGGCGCTTGCAGAAGTCGGCGCCGAGGCGTTGGAGGAGCCTGCCGTCGAACCCGCCTTCGAGCCCCTTGTCGAGATCGATGCGTTCGAAGGGGACATTGGAGCGTGCGGCGACGGCGCGCTGGATGGCGGTTTCGTCGGCGCCCTGGTCGATGAGGACATCGACGAGTCGCTGCCCGGGGCTCTGCTTGACGATGGCCTTGGCGGCGGTGAGCTGCTCGCGGGAGACGCCGCCCTCGTTGATGAGGAGGTCGTCGAGCTCGCCGGTTTCCTCGTCCTCGGCGTACTCGGCACGGATGACCTCGCTGACCGAGGGCCCGACCGAGGCGTGGGGGACGGGGACGGGGGCGTTCTTGACGGCGGGGTCGGACTTGTCGGCGCCCGGGCGTTTCTGGTTGGCGGGCATGGAGGGGAGGGGGCTGAAGGCGCCCTCGGACTGGTCGATGCGGTGTGGCTCGGCGGGCTTGTCGTCGCCGCGTGGGCGCGGGAGGGCGCGGGGTGCGTTCTCGTCGGCGCCGAGCTGGGTGAGGATGTCGTCGATGTTGAACTTGCCCATCGTGGACCTTCCGCTCGGGGCGTGGCTGATCTTGGTGTTGTGCCCGCGGGGGCGGGCGGCGCGGAGGCGGTTTATTCGTCTTCGCCGACGCGGAGGGTGAACATGCTGTCGTCGACGACGAGGACAACCTTGCCGTGGCTGATGGAGTCGACGGTGAAGAGGTCGTAGAGGGTGTCGCCCTCCCTGACGATCTGGCCGTTGATGGTGGCGATGGGGCGGCGTCCGCCCATGACGCTCTGGACGGCGAGGCCCTTGAGGGCGGATTCGATCTCGCGTCGGCGTGCTTCGCGGCGTTGCTGCTCCTCGCGTTCGGCCTTGAGTTGCGCGTCGTTCCTGGCGTTGTCGTTCTTGGCGGTCTCGGGCTCGATGGGCTCGACGAAGAGGGCCTTGCCGAGGGCTTCGCGTGGGATCTGGACGGGTCGGTTGGAGCGTTCGAGTTCGGTGAGGACGCGGTCGAAGGCGGCGACGGCCTTGGGATCGAGCTCGGCCGAGGCGAGCGCGATGGGGGCCTGGTCGAACTCCATGCCGGCGCCCATGCCGAACTTGCGCATGGTGTAGATGGAGCCGGCGCTGAGGGCGACGAGCGCGACGATCATGACATTCTGGACCGAGACCCTGGGGCGTGGTGGCGCGGCGATGGCTTCGGGGGAGGTGTCGCTGAGGATGGAATGGACGGCGCGGGGCTCGCCCTCGGCGTTGGGCTGGGTCATCAGTTCACTCTGGCTCACGGGGCTCCTCCCTCATCCTGGAAATAGATGCTCAGCGTGAACTCCATCTCGACCATGCGGTCCTTGTCCCAGGTCATCTTGAGATCGGGGACGCGTGTGATCCGTGGCAGGCGTTCGATGGCCTGCATGAAGCGGTACGCGCCCTCGGGGGTGCCCGAGACCTTGAGTTCGAGTGGCTGCTCCCAGTAGAGAGCGGCCTTGATGGGCTTGGCGTTCTTCATGGCGGGGGCGCCCATGCCGGAGCGCATGGCGAGTTCGGAGACCTGGCCGACGATGAGGTCGACGCCCTTGTTGTTTGGGAGCCGGCTCTCGAACTCGGCGATCTTGTCGGCGAGCCTGGCGTTCTCGGTTTCGAGGTCGACGCTCCGCTGGCTCTCGCGGGTGAGTTGTTCGAGCATCTGTTCCTTGTGCTCGATCTCGGCGGCTTTGGCCTCGATGGCCTCGTTCTGAGGCTTGAACACGAGGAAGAAGCTGGCGACGGGCACGGCGATCAGCACGGCCACGAGCACGAGCTCTCGGAGTCCGAATCGCATGGCTTCAGTTTCCTTCCTGCTCTTGGGGGTCCACGCCGACGAACTCGGAGAGGTCGGTTTCGTCGAGGAGGGGGTCGACCTCGACGGCGAGGCCGAGTTCGCGGGCGTCGGCGTCCTTGCGGAGCCCGGCGAGGATCTTGAACTTGCGGAGGTCGCGGCCGTCGATGGCGGTTTCCTGGATGAACTCGAGTTCGACATTCTCGAGCAGGGGGGATTCCTGGAGGGCGCTCATGAAGTCGGTGATGCCGCGGTTGGTGGGGCTGAGGCCTTCGAGGGTGAGGGTGAACTCGAACTCGGGGGCGGCGATCTCGGCGCGGTCGTCCTTCTTCTCGGCGTTGGACTTGTTGACCTGGGTGCCGCGGGAGAGGGACTTGACCTGCCCGGCCTTTTTGGGGTCCTCGGCCTGCTTGACGCGCTTGCCCTCGAGTTCGATCTGGGAGAAGGAGACGCCCGCGGGTCGGCGGCTTTCGAGGTCGCCGATGAGGACGGAGCGTCCGACGCGGTCGACGAGGGCGTTGGTGACGGTGGCCTTCTCGATGAGCGAGAGTCGGTGGGTGTTGAGTCGGTCGAGTTCGGCCATGGCGAGGGCCTGCTGGGCGTAGGCCTCGGAGACGGTCTGGTCGCGCTGGCGGATGGACTCCCAGCGTCGGTTGGTGATGAGGAACGCCGAGACGATGCAGAACATGACGACGGCGTACATGAGGACGGTGAGGAAGTTGGCGCGGTGCTCGGCGCGTGCGCGGACATAGTCCTCGGGGAGGAAGGTCTGAGCCGAGTCGGGCCTTTTGGGCTGGAGGTTCATCGCGGGCTCCCGCGCCGGGTGGCGCGCTGGTTCACAGGTCGGTCTGGCTCAGGCAGGCGCCGAGGACCATGGCCCAGCCGGGCATGGGCTTTGAGAGGTCGACGCCGTCGGCGGGCTCGCGTCCGGTGCGTGCGATGCTGGCCATGGGGTCGGCGGTGCGTGCGGAGATACGGAGGGTCTTGGCGAGGTGCTCGCAGACGGCGCGGTGGGTGGCCTCGCCGCCGACGATGACGCCCTGGGAGACCTTGCGTCCGGGGAAGACCGAGTCGTGGTAGCGGAAGCACATGGAGATCTCGTCGGTGAGCATCTCCATGGGCTCCTTGAGGTTGATGCGCGGGCCGACGGGCCGGGCGGCGGCGCGGGGCTCGGCGGCTTTGGTTTCGGACTGGCGTCCGGCCTGTCGCATCGCGGCGTTGAGGGCGGCGAGCCCGTCGGGCTCGGGGGCGGCGGCGGCGGCGGGCTGGGGCTGCTTCTGGGGGTCGATGGCGTCGACCTTGAGGCGTTCGGCGCGGGCCTCGGCGGGGGTGCAGCGGAGCTGGTTCATGACGGCTTCGTCGAGGTGTCGGCCGCCGAGTTCGATGGTGCGTGCGAAGACGAGCTTGCCCTGGTGGGTGATGGCGACGCGGGTGGCGGAGTAGCCGAGGTCGAGGTAGACGGTGGCGCCTTGCTCGCCGGCGTCGTCGGAGGGGACCCCGCCGCAGGCGCCGAGGAGTGCCTGGAACTCGGGGAGCATGCCGACGGGGGTGATGCGTGCCTGGTTGAGCGCGGTCATGCACTTGCTGACGAGTTCGCGCGGGGTGGCGAGGCAGATGACTTCCTGGCGCCCGCCGCGCTCGACGCCCTCGACTTCGAGGGCGCGGACGACGAGGGCGTTGGGGGTGCATCCGAGTTCGGCGGGGAGGGCGGCTTCGACGAGGGCCTGGGTGGTGACGCCCTCGGAGCGTGCGAACTGGAGGTGCTTGCAGAAGGTGCGGCTGGCGGGCATGACGCAGACGCCTCGGCGACCTTTGAACCCGCAGCGCTTGATGGTGCGGGGGAGCTGGTCGAGCTGCCACGCGAGGCGCCGGGAGGGATCGTGGAGGAGGGCTTCGGGTGTGGGAACGCTGGCGGCGGCGACCAGGGATCGGGGCGCGTGGCCCGTGACCTGGAGGATGCGCAGTTCGGTGGTGCCGAACTCGGCGGCGATGGGGCTCAGGCCCGTTCCCAGCAGGTTCCGCCCCCCGCTCTTCTTTAGCAGGCTCCGCACCATCGATCGGTTCTCCCGAGAGGCTCCGGGCGGTGCGATCCGGCACCGCGCCCGGGTCAGGTGATCGGCCCGACGCGGGGGCGGCTGTACCCCGGAGCCCATCCACCCCGGCTCGGGCGACCGGTGCGACCGGCGCAAACCGTCGCGGCGGGTTTCTCGGACGGGGGGGATCACCCGCGGGGGAGGTTCTCGGCCCATCGGCGGGCGAGGCGCTCGAGGACGGCGAGGGAGCCCTCGAGGTCCCACTGCTGACGCTCGCGGTCGCCGGTGGTGTTGCTGATGACGCGGAGTTCGGCGAACCGGAGCCCGCGGCGCCAGGCGACGAGGGCCACGGCGGCGCCTTCCATCGCCTCGGCGCGGGCGCCGGTGCGGGCGCGGACGGCGGCGGCGGCGGCGTCGGTGCCCGAGCAGGTGCTGACGGTGGCGATCGTGCCCCGGTGGAGATCGGGGACGCCGAGGGCCAGGTGGTCGAGCAGCGCGGGATCGCCGGGGATGCCTCCCCCGATCGCGGGGTCGGGAGCGAAGCCCATGTCGGCGAGAGAGCGGAAGCCTCCGGGGGTTTCGATTCCTTCGTCGGCGAAGGCGGAGCGATCGGCGGCGACGATGGAGCCGAGGGGGAGGCCCGGTTCGAGGGAGCCGGCGATGCCGAGGCTGAGGATGGCGGACGGAGGTTGGGTGTGCGGGGCCGAGTGAGGTTCGGGGTCCGAGAAGGCGGCGGCGGCGCCGGCGGCGTCGGCCTTGCCCACGCCCGAGCGGACGAGTGTCCAGCCCGGGGCGAGTTGTCGGGGGGACCAGGGGCGGTCCGGGGGCGGGGCGTCGAAGCCTCGGGCGATGGCGTCGCACTCGCGCGGGGCGGCGGCGACGATCAGGACGGGTGAAAATCGGGGTTCGGAGGAAGCATCGGGCCGGTCGCGGGGTTCGAACATGAGAGGAGTCCTCGCGCGCGCCCCGTGACGAGATTCGCTCGGTCCGAGCGAACCGGCGGGGCGTTCAACGGTATCTCCGGTGGGGAGGACCCGCAGGGGCGTGTGGGGGTTCGCGACGGCGCACCTAGCATCGTGCGAACGGCATCGTGAGAACGGCATTGAGCCAAGGGTCGAATCGTTGATTGATCGGCGGGCCGGGGTGCTTGCGGGCACCGGGCGCCGACCTCCGGAAGGATTTGAGTTCATGACGCAGGCATCACGCAAGCAGTCCCGGCGGGGCTCTCTGGCGGTCAAGTCGGCGGTGGCGCTGGTGGTCATCGCGGGGCTCGGGACGGGGGCGTATGTGCTGGCGCGTTCGGAGGGGCTGCTGAGCTCGTCCGGGGCGGCGGTGGATTCGACGCTGCTGGCGACGGCGCAGGTGCAGGCGTTCGATGTGACGGCGACGGCGTCGGGGGAGCTCGAGGCGAAGAACCAGGTGGAGCTGGAGAACCCGCTGGACACGCGGGCGACGATCGCGGAGATCGTGCCGGAGGGCACGGAGGTGAAGAAGGACGCCGTGCTCGTTCGGCTGAACACCGATGAGATCGAGAATCAGCTCCGGCAGGAGCGGCTGGCGCTGACGCAGGCGGAGACCGAGTCGAAGCAGGCGCGGGACGCCAAGAGCATCCAGTTGAGCGAGAATGCGTCGCGGGCGCTCGAGGCGCAGCTGCGGGTGGATCTGGCGGAGTTGGCGCTGGAGCGTTGGCGGGACGGCGAGGTGGCCAAGCGGCGTGAGCAGCTGCGGATCGCGCTGGAGCGGGCCGACCGCGAGCTGGACCGGCTGACGCGGAAGCACGAGAAGAGCGAGAGCCTGCTGGCGCAGGGGTTCATGAGCCAGGACGAGTTTGAGCGGCTGGAGATCGAGCTCAAGCAGGCCGAGGCGAACAAGGTGATCGCGGATCTCGATATCGAGATCTACGAGACTTACCAGTACCCCGAGGAAGAGCAGACCAAGCAGTCGGAGGTGGACAAGGCCAAGGCGTCGCAGGAGCAGACGCTGGCGCAGAACTCGATCAACCTGAGCAGCAAGGAAGCGGCCGTCACGATGCGCGAGGAGCAGGAGCGCATCCGGCGGGAGCGGGTGACCGAGTTGGAGCAGCAACTTGCGGCGGCGGAGATCCGGGCGCCGAACGACGGGCTGGTGGTGTACGGGACGACGATCAACAACAGCCGTCGGTGGGACAGCGAGGGCCCGTACCGTGTGGGTTCGGAGGTTCGCCCGGGCGAGTTGCTGATCGTGCTGCCGGATATCTCGGAGATGGTCGCGTCGGTGCGGGTGCACGAGAGCCTGGCGAGCCGGGTGCGCAAGGGTCAGACGGCGCGGGTGAAGGTCGAGGCGGTGGACGGCGAGTTCACGGGGACGGTCGAGTCGATCGGCGTGCTGGCCGAGGGCGGCGGTTGGATGGACCGGGATCGTCGCGAGTACACGGTGAAGATCAATCTGGATCCGGGTCAGCCGGGTCTGGCGGATGCGAAGCCCTCGATGCGGTCGGACGCGACGATCGTTCTCGAGAGCGTGGCGCCGACGCTGGCGGTGCCGATCCAGTCGGTGTTTGCGGCTGACGGGGTGCGGTTCGTGTGCGTGCCCGAGGGGAACAAGTTTGCGCGGGTGCCGGTGCGGGTCGGGCGTCGGAGCGACACTTTCGCCGAGATCCTGGCGGGGATCGACGAGGGGACGCGGGTGCTGCTGCGTCGGCCCGAGCCGGGCGAGGTGCTCAGCGAGGAATGGAACGACGAGCAGCTTGAGCTCGCGGGGTACACGCGCAACGAGCAGGGCGAGGTGATCCTGGCGATGCCTGAGCGCCCGCAGATGCCGGCGGGCATGTCGATGAACCCCGGCGGCGGTCGGCCGACGGGTCAGCCCGGCGGCGGGCAGCGTCGGGTGATGCGTTCGCCCGGCTGAGCGGGGCGCGCGTCGGACCGGGCGCGTTTCGGTGCGCGGGGAGCGGCGGCGCGGGATGTCGTGATGACATGGTGATGAGCGCGGATCAGGCGTGTCCCATGCCGATCGCGGCGTTTTCCATGGAGCGGGCCAGGCGGGTCAGGTCCAGTTCCTTGGGGTCGGGGTAGAAGTTCTGCTCGGCGACGCGCTGTCCTTCGGCTTCGATGACGGTCCAGTCCGGGCGATGGCGCAGGTCGATGCGGTCGGTCGGGCCGTCGTAGCGGCTGGGGTCTTCCACGCCCTCTGGCATGGCTTCGACGATGGGTCGGCAGGGGGCGGTGGGGTCCCAGTCGGCGACGGCGGCCCACTGCTGGGTGCTCAGGCGGACGATGGAGCCCGGGGCGTAGGGCGGGACGACATTCAGCAGGGCCATCATGACGACGGGGTCGATCCACCGGCGGTAGGGGGCCTGCTGCATGGTGCGCAGGACGCGGACGGCGGGGACGGGCGGGGCTCCTTCGACGGGGTAGCGCAGGTGGTCGAACAGGTCGGCGGCGGCGACGATGCGTGCGAAGACATGGATGTCGCGTCCGGAGACGACGCGGGTGATGCCCGAGGAGTTCTTGGAGACGGGGAAGCCGCTGCCGTCGAAGCGTTGGTGGTGGTTCAGGACGACGGCGGTGGCGGCGGGCTCGAGGTGGCCGTAGACCATGCGGTACCCGATGCGGACATGGCGTTGCCACTCCTCGTCGGCGTCGTCGCGGGTGCGTTCCCAGCGTTCGCGGATGGGCTGGTCCAGGCGCAGCATGCCGATGTCGTGGAACATGGCGCCGACGCCCAGGGCGGTGACATCGCGGGCGTGCTGGGCGGCCAGTCGTGCGCGTTCGGTGACCAGGTAGAAGTCCAGCTTCAGCCCGATCAGGACGCTCAGCAGGGCGACATTGCCGGCGTGGCGCAGCCCGTTGACCTCGCTGTCGAGCATCTCGTGGATGAACAGGTTGGCGCGGGGGTTCTCGGTCAGCTTGGCGACCAGGGTGGCGACGGCGCTCTTGTAGGAGGCGTAGCTCAGGTCGGGGTCGACCTCGCGGGTCAGGCGGTCGAAGGCGCGGGCGATGTGCCCGGTGACGGCGCCGTGTGCGGCCTGGACGGCGGGGCTGACGAAGGCGCCGACGCAGTCCATGCCGGGGAAGCGGATCCAGACCTCGCGGCAGCAGATCTGGCGGAGGCGCTCGATGGTCGCGTCGGTCAGGGTGACGCCTGCTCTCAGCAGGGTCTTGTCGGGCTTGTCGGGATGCAGCACCGGCATGGCCAGTGTCATCCCTTCCCGAGCCTGGACGATCGAGACTCTCAGCATCGCGTGGACTCCCGAGGAGTCCATCGGCGAATCCGGGGCGGTGCGCCTCTGAGAACCGCGCGGGAGGGGGCGATCGCGTGGCGGGAGAGCGGGTCGGGAAAGCCGGGCAAGACCCTTGCCTGAAAGCGGGCAAGGGATGCGGGCGCGGGGGCGGTGCGGGCGCGGTTGGCCGACGGATTCTCGGACTCGTCAGATGAAGAGGATGACGAGGTAGAGGACATAGATCGCCAGGAGGGTGCCGCCTTCCCAGCGGGTGATGCGACCCATGGTGCCGAAGACGGGCAGGCAGGCAGCGGCGACCATGAGCATGACCCACATGTCGCGGTCGAGGACGGCGGGTGCGGCGACGAGGGGTGCGACGAGGGAGCTGATGCCCAGGACGCTGAGGATGTTGAAGCAGTTGGAGCCGAGGATGTTGCCGACGGCGATGTCGGCTTCGCGCTTGATGGCGGCGGCGAGGGAGGTGACCAGTTCGGGGACGCTGGTGCCGAAGGCGACCATGGAGAGCCCGACGACGGACTCGGAGACGCCAAGGGAGAGGGCGACGCCGGTGGCGCCGTCGACGAGGAGCCACGAGCCGATGGCGAGGGCGGCGATGCCGGCGACGGCGCTGATGATGTGGCGTCTCCAGTTGGGCGCTTCGTCGATGCTGGTGCCGATGAACTCGCCGAGTTTCTGTTCGAGTTCGGCGGCGAGGGCTTTCTTCTCGCCGCGTCCGACGAGCATGATGCCGAAGGTGTACGCGAAGAGTCCGAGGACGAGGACGACGCCTTCCCAGCGGACGATGGTGCGGTCGGTCCAGAGGAAGACCATGCCGAGGATGGTGACGGCGATCATGATCGGGACATCGGTGCGGACGACCTTGGCCTTGCAGGGGACGGGTCGGACGACGGCGGTGAGCCCGAGGATGAGGCAGACATTGGCGATGTTGGAGCCGACGACATTGCCGATCGCCAGGTCGCTCTCGCCCGAGAGGGCGGCGCGGATGGAGGCGGCGAGTTCGGGGGCGCTGGTGCCGAAGGCAACGACGGTGAGCCCGACGATGAAGGAACTGACGCCGAGTCGGTGGGCGAGGGAGGCGGCGCCCTCGACGAGCCAGTCGGCGCCGAGGACGACGAGCGCGAGCCCGGCGATGAGGTAAGCGCCGTCGGCCGAGCCGAGCGCGACCGAGAGCCCTGAGAGGGCAGCGGCGGCGATCATCATGAAGTACTTGGTGCGGTTCACGGCGTCCTGCTCGATCGTGCGATGCGGCCGGTGCGGCGGCGTCCGGGCCCGCGGTCAGGGGGCTGCGCCCGCGCCCAAGCGAGGCACGAAGACGAGCACCAGGCGCGAGGAGCGCGAAGCGTAGCCCGTCGGCCCGAGGAGGGCCTCTCCCAGCGTGGGCACGCGGGCTTGCGAGGGGCCGAAGACGGGTTCGTCGGAGGGCGGGGCTTGCTTGTCGGTCGCGGGGGATTCGGACGAATCGATGTCGGAGTCGGGCTGGTCGGGGGACGGGTCGGCTGGTTCGGCTTCGCTTTGGGCGTTGCGTTCGTCGTCGGACAGGGCGACGAGTGCGGGCCAGTCGGTCTCGACGCGTTCGGAGATGAGGACGATCGCCATGCCTCGGGGGATGGCGAGTTCGGTGCGGAGGCGATCGAAGACCTGCCCGTCGTCGAGCGGGCCGATGCGCCCGGGCTGGAGCATTCGCCGCTGGGCGTCGAGCGGATCGTCGGCGACATGCTGGAGGAGGAGGTCGATGCGGAGGCGGAGGTCGGCGGCGGGCCGGGTGGGTGCGCCGGCGGCGGTTTCGATGACCGGATCGAGCCAGGGGCGTGCGAGGAGGCGGACGCTGCCGCGCGGGAGTCGGAGGGTGCCGGCGTCGAGTTGGAAGAGCGTGGTCGGGAGGGAGGGTCCCTCGGCGGCGGGGGTCCAGACGGCGGCGGGGCGGATCTGGCGCGACTCGCTGGCGGCGCGGGGCGACATCGCCGCGAGGAGGGGGTCGAGTTCGCTCTCGGGGACGGCCAGGACGCGGAGCCCGTTGTCGCGCCAGAGTGCGGCGCGTTCGGCGAGCATGGTTTGGCGTGGGTCGTCGTAGGGAGCGAGGGCGCGGGCGATGCGGGCGGGGTCGTCGGGGACGGCGAGCAGGCGGACATCGAGGGCGGGGCCTCGCGTGACGGCTTCGATGGGGTTGGTGGGCGCGGGGGCGGGAGCCGGGGGCGCGGGATCGGCGCACGAGGGAAGAAGCAGGGCGAGCGCGGCGAGGGTTGCGCGGCGGATCGGCCGGGCGTGGTGGCCGGGGCGTGGCGCGGCGGGGTGGCGTGCGCGCATGTCAGGGGGCCGGGTCGAAGTCGTTGATGCGGTCGATGAGGCGTCGGACGAGCCCGTACTTGTGCCGCGTGTGGGTGAAGGCGAGGC
The DNA here is from genome assembly GCA_043101605.1 of Phycisphaerales bacterium JB037. Taxonomy (GTDB): domain Bacteria; phylum Planctomycetota; class Phycisphaerae; order Phycisphaerales; family UBA1924; genus JBICIG01. The sequence continues at coordinate 10,230 of JBICIG010000091.1, read as the reverse complement.
GGGGGAGATCGAGGTGGTCCTCCTCGACCTCGTAGGGCCCGCGCTGGACGATGGTGCCTCGCTTGATGAGGATCCTGAACTCGTCGGCGAGTGCGGCGACATCTTCATCGCGGAGGCGGTGCTTGAGGCGGATGACCAGGTCATCGCGGACATAGCGCGAGGAGTGGTAGTTGCGGTAGAAGCGGGTGATGTGCGCGACGGCGTCGGCGGGGGTGTCGGCGAGGTGGTAGAGCGAGGAGTCTTCCTCGCTGATGAGCCCGCGGCTGAGGAGGCGGTCGCGGGTGAAGTCCTGCCATTGTTCCCAGTACTCGTTGCCGGCGCCCTCGAGCATGACGATGGGAATCATGCTGGCTTTTCCGGTCTGGACGAGGGTGAGTGTTTCGTAGGCTTCGTCCATGGTGCCGAAGCCGCCGGGGAAGAGTGCGACGGCGTCGCACTGGGCGAGGAACATGAGCTTGCGGGTGAAGAAGTATCGGAAGTGGATGAGCTTTTCGTCGCCGGCGATGACCTCGTTGGCGGTGGTCTCGAAGGGGAGGCGGATGGCGACGCCGAAGCTGGCTTCGCGCCCCGGGCCCTCGTGCCCGGCTTTCATGATGCCGTCGCCCGCGCCGGTGATGCACATCCAGTTGGCCTCGGCCATCATGCGCGAGAACTGGACGGCGCACTGGTAGTCGGGGTGGTCCGGGGGGGTGCGTGCCGAGCCGAAGATGGTGACCTTGTAGGGGTCGGCGTACTCGGCGAAGACGCGGTAGGCGTAGCGGAGTTCCTTGACGGCGGCGGTGATGAGCTTGAGCTCGCCGGTGTCGCGGCCGTCGGGGATGAGCTTGAGCCCGGCGGTGAGGAGTTCGCGGACGAGTCGCCCGTCGAAGGAATCGGGGTCGCCGCCGACGGACCGGATGGCCTCGTTGAGTCGGGTGACGACCTCGGGGTGATCGGGTCGGAGCTGGCTGAGCTCCTCGGGCGGGGCGGCGCTCTCGTCGCGCGGCGCGGTGGACCGGGCCGGGTCGAGCTCCTGACGATGATGTTCCTTGTTCATGGACCTCAATGGTTGGCCCGCGCGGGGTCCGAAGCCAATCGGGGGTCGGCGGTGGCGTTTGGGGGGCCCGGAGGGGTCCGAGGGAGTCAGTCTCGATCGTTGCCGGGCTGGTCTGGGTCTGGTTCGGGCGGCGCGGTGGGGGCGACGGTGATAAGGGAGCGGACGCGTTCGCCGGCGCGGCGGATGCGGTCGCGCTCGGCGATGGCGCGTTGGCGGATGTCGTCGAGGCGGCGTTCCTCGGGGGTCGGGGCGCCGCTGAGGAGGTTGCCCATGAGCCGCCCGGTGGTGCGGAGGGGGACGGTGGCGACGGAGGGGTCGGCGACGGGCCCGGTGACGCGGGCCATGACGAGTTCGTCGCGGATTCCTTCGATGAGGTCGCTGACGACGGGGATGGGGCGGGTGGCGCGGGAGCTGAACCAGAGGTCGAGTTGCTGTTCGGGGAGGGTCATGGTGCCGTAGCCGTAGAGCTCGATGGAGCTGGCGAAGGCGCTGAGTTCGTCGAAGACGACGGTGTTGCCCTCGACATAGAAGCTGATGAGGGCGAGGTCGAAGCGGCCGCTGGTGGGGAGCTGGAGGTTGCTGACTTCGAGGAGGGGCATGGCGAGGGGGAAGTCGAGGACGCGGCCTTCGGAGACGCGGAAGGTGCCGCGACCTCGGCGTGCGGCGGGATCGCCGACGATGCCGCCGAAGAGCAGTTCGCCGCTGACGACGCCGCGGGTCGAATCGGCGGCGGTGTCGGGGGCGGCGTCGAGGGGCGGGTTGTCGCGGGAGTCGGCGGGGAGCGTGTCGTCGCGGAGGTCGGCGGCGAGCTGCAGGTCGTCGAGCACGGGCTTGAGGCGGACATCGCTGGCGCGGGCGCGGACATCGAACGAGCGCGGGGAGTCGGGTGCGAGGCGGAGGAGGTCGACCGAGCCGGCGACGATCCCGCCGTGGCACGCGGCGCTGAACTCGGGCACGCGGACCTCGCCGGGTCGGTCGCCCTGGAGGACCTGGGCGCGGACGCTGGTCATGGCGATGCCGTCGGCACGGAGTCGATCGGCGAGGAACTGGATCGCAAAGCGTGGGGCGGGGTGTTCGGGCGTGCGCACGACTTTGAAGGACGCGCGGCCGGCGGCATCGGTGACGCTCACGCCGAGTTCGGCCGAGGCGCCGTCGAACGCGACCTCGCCGGCGGCGTCGAGGGTCAGGCCGTCGTCGGCCAAGCGTGCGCGCAGGGAGGGCAGGTTGAGCGTGAGCGGGCCCTGGACATCCATTTCGAGCGCGGCAAGGGCTTCTTCGATCGCGTCGGGAAGGACGGCGCGGAGGGCCGCGGGGAGCCCGTCGGCGGCGATGGTTCCCGAGCCTTCGAGCGTGGTGGCGCCCCGTGGGTCGCGCGCGAGAGCGCCTTGAAGTTGCGCGCGCCAGTCTGCGGCTTGGAGGGTGAGCGATGCGGTGCGTGCGCCGTTCTCGTCGAAGTCGATGGAGCCGGCGACGGTATCGAAGACGATGCGCTCGCCGCGGCGGGTGAACGCGAGGGATCGGGGCGTGGCGGTGCCGGCGAGCCGGAGGGAGTCGGCATCGGTGGTGGCGGTGAGCGAGGCGTCGAGGCGGCCGGCGGGATCGAGTTCGGCGATCCAGCCGCGCGCGCTGTCGTCGAGGGCGCGGGCGAGGGCGAGGTCGGTGAGCGGGGAGGCGAGATCGAGGGCGGCGACGCGGGCGCGGAGGGATTGCTCGGCGGGGGGAGGCGGGGCCTGGTCGTCGAACGCGGCGAGGGCGACCGAGCCGTCGAGCGCGATGCGGGCACCGGAGACGCCCTCGACGGTCAGTTCACCCGCCACCTCGGCGAAGCGTGCGAGCCCGGGGGTGATCGCGATGCTTCCGTCGAGGGCGCCGAAGCCGAGTCGGGTGTCGGCGATGGTGACCGACCCGCCGCGGATCCGAAGGAGTTCGACGGCGTAATCGGCGTCGTCGTTGTCGATGGACGAGAGGGACAGGGCGACATCGGCGACGCCGACGGGGTTGAAGTCGGCGCGGGCGCGCGCGAGGCGTGAGCCGGCGTCGGTGCTGAAGGCGTCGGCGATGCGCTCGATGGCGATGGAGGTATCGAAGGAATCGGCGCGGGCCTGGATCTCGTAGGGGGGCGGGTCTTGGCCGAGCCCGGCCCAGCCGGTGACGCGGACGCGGGAGGCGGCGTCGTCGGCGCCGGTGGCGACGGCGGCGAGTTCGAACGAGGCGCGTTCGGGCTTGAGATCGAGCCAGCCGGTGACCCGGTCGAGGCGGACGGGGTCGGAGTGTTCGCCGCCTCGGAGCGATCGGGGGCGTGCGGTGAGTTCGACGGGCTCGACGCGAACGGCCCATGTGGATTGGTCGCCGATTTCCTCGAAGGAGGCGTCGATCTTTGCCGAGCCGACGACGCCGAGCCGGTCGAGGAGTTCGGCGGCGCGGTCGCTGCGCGCCTCGGGCGCGAGGCGGAGCGCGGCGCGGAGTCGGGCGTCGACGGGGAGTCGGTCGGCGCGGATGGTGGCGCGGATGGGGACGGCGGGTCCGCCATCGGAATCGGCGGGGGTCGGGTTGTCGGCTTCGGGGGGCGCGGCGGCGTCGACGACGGCTTCGAGTTGGATGTCGAGGGATTGGCCGTCGAGGGTGTGGAAGGAGCCCCGGGCGAGCCGGGCGGAGGACTCGCCGATCTCGAGGCGAACATCGCGGCCGATGATGGGCAGCGGGAAACGGGTGGGCACGAGCCCGAGGCGTGGGAAGGATGCGTCGGCGGACCATCCCCAGATCCCGTCGTGCCCTTCGGTGCGGGTGACGAGGACGGTGATGTCGCCCGTGCCGCCGAGGGAGAAGGGTTCGTCGGCGGCGAGGAGTCCTTCGGCTTCGAGGGCTTCTGCGAGTTGGTCGGCAAAGAGCGCGTCGATGACCCCGCCGCGGGAGCGGAGCCCGGTGCGGAGGGCGTCGTCGATGGGGACGCCGCGGGCGCGGACGGTGAGTTCGACGGCGGCGTCCTCGGTGGGCGGGGTGAAGAGGCCGGTGGCGTCGAAGGTGGCGCCGGTGGCGGTGTTGCGTCCGGCGAGTTGGACTTCGACCTTGTCGTCGTCGAAGAAGAAGACGCCGCTGACCTCGGCGAAGGGGTATGGGAAGCGCTCGAAGCTTGCGCGGCCGTCGCGGACGGTGACCCAGCCCCTGACTTTGATCTCGGGAGCGGGGTCGGCGGCGCTGGCGGCGGGGGCGCGGTCGATGATGACCTCGGCGTCGAGGGTGCCGGTGGGCGCGGAGAAATCGCGGAGTCGTGCGGCGACGAGGGTTGGGAGGAACGGGACGAGGGCGGGGTCGCGGGTGAGTTCGTAGCCGGTGGTGGTGAGCTTGCAGGTGAAGGGCTCGCCGGGTCGGTCGGCGTGGTACTCGACTTCGGCGCGGTAGGGGAGGTCTTCGAGGATGCCTCGGAGGTCGGCGGTGAGCCCGTCGGACGAGAGGGCGAAGTCGCCCCGGATCTCGGTCATGCGGGCGAGGGAATCGTCGGGGGCGGGGGCGCCGCGGAGATCAACCGGGAGGTTGAGCGCGACGCGTTCGAGGCGGGCCTGCATGCGGACGGGTCGCCCGGGCTCGACGAGGATCTCGAGGTCCTGGACGGCACCGGCGAGGTCGAGGTCGCGCACGAGGTCGCGGATCGGTTCGGGAACCGAGGCGGGGCCCCAGCGTGAGAGGTCGATGGCGCTGACCTCGAAGCGCATGCGCTGGCCGTCGATGACCCCGGCGACCTCGATGGGTCGGCGGTTGCGGGTGCGCTCGCGGACGACGAGTTCGTAGCGGGAGGCGTCGGCGCTGAGCCCGAGGCGTGCGTCGGCGACGAGTCGGCGGAGGACATCGACCGAGCCGGCGGGGCCGTGCTCGGCGATCTCGATGCCGACCTCGTCGGCGATGATTTCGGGGAGATCGGTCGAGGCGTCGCCGCGGGGCGAGAGGCGCGCCAGCGGCTCGATGTTCAGGGCGCCGGAGTCGGTGTTGGTGCTGAGGACGACGGTCGGTCGGGTGAGGCGGATGGAGGTGGGGCGCGGGGCGGTGGGGCTCGACCAGTCGAGCCAGATGACGCAGCGCTCGACGCGGAGAAACTCGGCGGCGTGGCCCGGGACACCCTCGACTCGGAAGACGGCGTCGTGGACAACGACGCGGCCGTCGAGCCCGACGATCGCCGAGCGGGCGTTGATATCGAGCCCGAGGATCTGTCCGAGGCGGGACTCGACGATCGCGGTGGTGAGGGGAGAACGGGTGAGGACGAGGGCGGCGACGATCGGCGCGAGGAGCAGGACGAGGATCAGGATGATCCATCGTCGGCGGCGGCGGCGCGGGGATTCGGCGGCGGGGTCGGCGAGCGCGTCGGCGGATTGGTCGGCGGGGGAGCCGTCGGGCGCGGCCTCGTTGGGGTCGGGCGATTGGGGAAGGCGGGATGAGGCGGGGTCGGTCGTCATGCGGGGTGGGCGGCCGGCGTGATCATGCTATCGCCGCGCCGGGACGATCTCGGTCCCCCTCCGCGATGTTCGACGGGCTCGTTCGGACGCGGTGCCCGGCTGTCATGCGGGGGGCTGGAGCCACGCGGGCAGTTCGGTGGGTCGGCCCTGGGCGTTGACGCAGGCGAGTTCGGTGCTGGCGACGGCGCAGATGCCGTCGGCGGGGGTGGCGGGGTCGGCCGGATCGGGCGCGGTGCCGAGTCGTTCGAGCAGCGCGATCTCGTACTCGTGTCGGATCTTGATGCGCGACCCGCCGACGACGCGCGTGCGCACCTCGACGATGTCGTCGTAGCGGATGGGTCGTCGGTAGCGGAGGTCGAGCTTGGTGACGACGAGGAAGACGCCCTCGCGTTCGAGGCGCGCGTAGGTCATGCCGGTGTCGCGGAGGAGCTCGGTGCGCGCCTCTTCGAGCCACGGGACATACGAGGAGTGGTGCGCGACGCCGAAGGGATCGCACTCGGCGTATCGGACGCGGAGGCGCGTGCTGCCGACGAGCGCGGGTTGCGCGGGCGTGGTCTGCGGTTCGTTGGTCATCTCGTGGATGATATGCGTCGGCGTTTGCTGGCCGTGAGGGCGTTTTGCCCGCGGAAATGCGGGCAAATGGTGATCGTTCGATGCGGATCGCCTAGGATGGTTTTCGCATCAAGCCATTGGTACGCCGAACGCGCACGCCGGCGGGGTTCGTCGCCTCGCACGGATGCGCCGTGGAGGATCCGCGCCGCGTTTCGTCGCGGCCAAAGCACGAGGAACCCCCCATGACGATCAGGACCAGCATCGCTGATTCTTCTCTCGACGAGGCCCGCGAGTCGCTGCGGGTGGCGCTCCCCGATGAGGGCTCGACGCTCTCGCAGGACCAGGAGTCGTTCCTGGTGGAGATCGGGGAGGAGTGGACGGAGATGCGGATCCACGACTACCCCGAGATCTTCGGGATCCAGGGGCTGTACGAGCGGATCGTCTACGACCTGCTGCAGTGTCAGTCGCCCGAGGTGGTGGTGGCGCTGTTGACCTCGGAGGTATCCAAGGCGGGGGACAAGCCGGCGGAGTTGTCGGTGCTGGATCTGGGCGCGGGCAACGGGTATGTCGCCGAGATCCTGGCGGGCAAGGGGTTCGATCGGTTCGTGGGGCTGGACCTGCTGCCGCAGGCCGCCGGGGCCGCCGAGCGCGACCGCCCCGGGCTGTACGAGGAGTTCGTGGTCGGGGACATCACCGACCTGCCCGAGACCGAGTCGGCGAAGATCCGCGGGAAGGAGTTCGACTGCCTGACCTGCGTGGCGGCGCTGGGGTTCGGGGACATCCCGCCCGAGGCGTTTCTCGCGGCGTTCGACTACATCCGCGAGGGCGGGTGGCTGGCGTTCAACATCAACAGCCGCTTCCTCGAGCCCGGCGAGAAGTCCGGGTTCTCCAAGCTCATCCGCACGATGATCGATCGCGGCGTGATCGAGCAGCTCGCGTTCGAGCGGTACACGCACCGGCTGGCGACCAGCGGCGACCCGATCGAGTACGCGGCGCTGATCGGGCGGAAGCTGACGGCGGCTCCGGACGACCTGTGGCCCCGCGGCTGAGGCGGGCGGAGACTGCCGGTCAGTTCAGGTAGGCGCGCATCACATAGTCGCGCACCATGCGCTGCGTGGTGAAGTACGAGCCGTTGATGGAGATCGCCGAGCGCATGATTCCCCCCCACCGCTCGGGGTCGGCGTGCGCGGGGAGGATGTCGCGTTCGAGGGTGTCGTAGAGGCTCGCGGCGTGTGCGGCGACGAGCGCGTCGCCCGTGCCCTCGCCCCGGATGGTCCAGCCGGTGACGCCCTCGACGGCGCCTTCGAGCCACCAGCCGTCGGCGGTGGAGAGGGAGGGGACGCCGTTGAGGGCGGCTTTCATGCCGCTGGTGCCCGAGGCTTCGAGCGGGGGCTCGGGGGTGTTGAGCCAGAGGTCGGCGCCGGCGACGAGGTGCTTGGCGAGCGCCATGCCGTAGTTGGGCACGACCGCGACGCGGACGGCGTCGCCGAGTGATCGCCCGATGTCGACGACGCGTTGGAGGAGTTCCTTGCCGCGTCCGTCGTGGGGGTGGGCCTTGCCGCCGAAGATGATCTGGAGCCCGCCGAAGCGTTCGGCGATGGCGCGGAGGCGCGCGGGGTCGTGGAAGACCAGGTGCGGGCGCTTGTAGGCGGTGGATCTGCGTGCGAAGACGATGGTGAAGGGATCGGGCGAGACGGTGGCGGTCGGGCCGGCGCTGTTGACCGCGTCGATCATGGCGCGCTTCTGGTGGGTGTGCGCCTGATGGAGTTCACCGATCGGGATGCCGCAGGCGAGGCGGAGATCGCTGGTCGAGCGTCGCCATTCGGGGAGGTGGCGGTCCATGACCTGCGCCATGGCGGGCCCCATCCAAGTGGCGGCGTGGACGCCGTTGGTGACGCTGTCGATGTGGTAGCCCGGGAACATGGCGCGGGAGACCTCGCCGTGCTTGCGTGCCACGCCGTTGGCGTATCGGCTGAGGTTGAGGGCGAGGACGGTGGTGTTGAGGGTTCCCTCGCCGCCGGTGAGATCGGGGCGTGCGAAGAGCGGGTGGTCGCCGACGATGGCGCGGACGCGGTTGATGTCGAACTTGTCGTGTCCGGCCTCGATGGGGGTGTGGGTGGTGAAGACACACTGGCGGCGGACATACTCGATCGCGGCGGGGGTGACCTCCATCAGCCCGTGGCGGGCGAGGAACTCGCTCATGAGTTCGATGGTGACGAGGAAGCCGTGGCCCTCGTTGAGGTGGAAGGTGACGCAGTCGTGGGTGGCGGCGCGGAGCATGCGCCGCCCGGCGATGCCGAGCACGGCGGCCTGCTTGACGCGATGGTCCTGATCGCCCGCGTACAGCGAGCGGGTGATGGCGCGGTCGCGCTCGTCGTTCTTGGGGAGATCGGTGTCGAGGAAGTAGATCGGGACATGCCCGCCGGTGACGCCCCGGACCATGCGGCGGAAGGCGCGGACATAGACGGTGCGTCCCTCGATGGGGACATAGACGCGCTGGGGCATCTCTTCGAGGAGTTGCTCGGGGTTCCAGTCGGTGGGCGACTCGTGCTGCATGCCCGACGCGTCGATGGTCTGGGTGAAGTAGCCGGCGCGGTAGAGGAGGGTGACGGCGGCGAATGGGAGTTCGAGGTCGGCGGCGGCGCGGATGGTGTCGCCGGCGAGGACGCCCAGCCCGCCCGAGTAGGTCGGGAGAGCGGGGTCGAGCCCGATCTCGAGGGAGAGGTACGCGACGGGGTGGTTGGGATTGGGCATGGCGCGGCTCCGGGAGGGTGCGACAGCGTATCGGGCCGAATCGCCGCGTGGTTCAGCTTGGGCGCTGGTTCGGTTAGGCTGGGGTTGGAGCGTGCCCCAGCTTAGGAGTCAGCCATGCCCGAGATGCCCGCCCCGCCGACCAAGTCGATCGCCGAGACCGTTCTGGCGCATGTCCGCAGCAAGCCCGAGAGCGACGAGCCGTTGTGGGACCGGTGCTACGCCCCGGACTTTGAGTCGGTTGAAGCCGACGGCATGAAGCACACCGGACGCGATCAGGTCAAGGCCAAGCACGCGCAGTGGTACGGGATGATGACCGTGCACGACTTCCGGGCGCACGAGGCGTTCTGCGGGGCCGACCGTTTCGGGATCCTCTACGAGATGGATGTCGAGCCGAAGGACGGCTCGTGGCCCCGGATGAACTTCCGCGAGATCGGTGTCTACACCGTGCGGGACGGGAAGGTCGTGCGCGAGGAGTTTCTGTCGGCGTGAGCGATCATTCCTTGCTGTCACCGCGAGCGAAGATGCTGGCGACATAGTTCAGGACATCGCTGGCGCTCTGCTCGTTGTAGCCGAAGTTCTTGATCAGGCGCTGCTTGACGACATCGATCTTCTCCTGCGTCTCGTCGTCGACGACGCTCGAGACGAGGTTCTTGAGCTTGATCGTGTCGCGTGAGTCCTCGAACAGCTTGAGTTCGAGGGCGCGGTAGAGGCGGGCGTTGGTGTTGTACTCGAACTTCTTGCCGTCGAGCGAGAGGGCGCCGATGTAGTTCATGATCTCCTGTCGGAAGTCGTCCTTGCGGCTGTCGGGGATGTCGATCTTCTCCTCGATGGAGCGCATGAGGCGATCGTCGGCGTCCTCGTACTTGCCGGTGTACTTGTTGAGGACCTTCTCGCGCTGGGTGTAGGCGCGGACATTCTCGATGTAGTTGGCGCAGAGGCGCTTGATGGCTTCCTCGTCGGCGCAGATGGCGCGCTGGACCTCGCCCTTGATGATGTCCTCGTACTCCTCCTTGACGACGCTGAGCAGCTCGCGGTAGCGCTTCTTGGTCTCCTCGTCGGTGAGCAGCGAGTGGTGGCTCATGCCGTTCTCGAGCTCGTTGATGACCATGAAGGGGTTGACGGTGCGGTCCTCGATCGCCTGTCGGCTGACGAGCGCGTTGGAGATCTTGTCCTGGACATAGCGCGGGCTGATGCCGTCCATGCCCTCGCGCGGGGCCTCTTCCTTGAGTTCCTTGACCGAATCCTCGGTGAAACCGGGGATGCTTCGCCCGTTGTAGAGCTTCATCTTCTGGATGAGCGTGAGCCCGGCCTTCTTGGGCTCCTCGAGACGGGTGAGGATCGCCCACATCGCCGCGACCTCGAGGGTGTGCGGGGCGATGTGGACCTTGCGGACGCGCTCGGGCCCGAAGTCCTTCTGGTAGATCTTGATCTCGTCGTCGAGGC
>JBICIG010000090.1:0-78584 GCA_043101605.1 Phycisphaerales bacterium JB037 | reverse complement strand
AGCGACTCGGCCCGCCCGGACTGATCCGCGGCGGACAAGTAGTACTCCACCGTCGCCCGCGAGATTTGGGCGGGGATCCACGCTTCGTACGTATCGGGCGCACCGGTCGTCACCAGCGTCTCGGTCTGCCAATCCTGCCCGCCGCGGACGCGCCAATGCAGCAGCAACTCGCTCGCCACCAACCCCGCTTCGCTGCGATCGTCGATGAACGCTTCCACGCGGAACCCGGCCGGGTCGTAGGGCGTCACGGCATCGAGCGGCCGATGCGTCAGGTGCAGCATGTGCCGATCGAAGAGCGCCCGCGTGCGGCAGTGCAGGGCGTCGTAGTAGTACCAGCTTCCCCAGGGGAAACCGATGATCTCGTGGCCCGGCATCGCTTCCTGAAAGGTCTGAATGGCCTGCAGGTCACCCGGGATGTTGAAGAGCGGCACGAAGACCTTGCGGTTGAGAATCAGCGAGTTGGTGTAGGCCGCGATCTGATCGTTGCTGTAGGGCGGGCAGTCGATGCGGACGATCTTGTAGGGCCTGCCGTAGGCGTTGGTCGCGTTGGCGAGCATTTGCAGGTTGCTCTCGATGCGGTCGTGTTCCTCATGCCAGGCGGGCGCCCGCTTGACGAGCAGCGTCTCTTCATCGAGCGGCTTGAGCCAGCAATCGATGTGCTGGATACCAAAATCCTCGGTGTTGTCGACGATGTGGTAGTTGCTGACGCCAAGCCAGTCTTCAGCGAGCGCCAGGAACTGCGGCTCGGTCCAGATCTGCTGGTTCTCGCCGACCATGGCGCAGGTGGAGAAGGCAGCGGCGTGCCCGTCCACCAGGAAGTTGCCCCCCGTCAGGTAGCCGGGGAACGAGAAGAGCGGCGCGCCGAAGTAGGCGGCGACATCGATGTTGACCGCGTTGTCGCCGACGTAGCCGCCCGGCGAGTTGATCGGCACGCAGGGATTCGCCACCCAGGGATAGCCTTCGAAGATCGGGTCGAGGATGGACCAGGCGCCGCCGGCGTCGAAGATCTGGTGCGGGCCCCAGTCGCGCGGCCAATGCGTCTGCACGCTGGTGTGGATGAACTCGACCTGGGCGAGATCAATGCCCCAACTCGAGAAGGTGTTCCGGGCCTGGTTCTCAGCGGACTGCCCGGTGACGAGCACATACAGCCGGTCCGTACGGGCGAGTTCGATGACGAGATCGCTGGGGATGCCGAGCGGCCAGGAGATGATCGTCCCCAGGGCCGGCTCCCACTCGGCGATGACGCGCACCGGGGCGGCGGGTTGGGCAAGGGCGGCGGGGGTGAGCAAGGCGGCGGTGAGAGAGCCGATAACGACGGCGGCGGGGGCGCGCATGACAGTCTCCTGCGACAGGTCGGTTCGCACCAGGAGTATGCCACAGCGGTGACCGTTGTCCACGGCTCAGTCGAAAGTGCGGCCGTCGCCAGCGTCCCATCCGAGGATGAGGCGGTCGCTGACGACGATGGGGGCGGCGCCGAACCTCCTGACGGCGACACCATGGCCCCTTGCTGGATCCCGGTCCTGCCGAATATGCTCGACGCGGCTCGTTCTGAGCCTGGAGGACAACGCCATGTGCGAGTCGTGCTCACCCACAAACGCTCTCAACCGTCGTGAGTTCCTGGCCACCGCCGGCGCCCTGGGCGTCGCGGGACTCGCTTCCGAAGCGCTGGCCCTTCAGCCTGGCACTGCGGCGACCCCAGCGCTGACTGCCCGGCACAAGCGTCCTGCCACCGTACTCGTGGCGTTCCTCTATCCCCCGGCTGACGTGGTCAACGCCGGCGAACTGGAGGATGGGTGGCGCGCCTACAACTGGTTCACCTGGCCGGGTAACCAGTTCGAGCCGGAGCGGCAGGAACGGACGTTCACCGAGAAGATCAAGGGCATCGCCGACGCGCTCGGCGTGAAGGTCACGTTCCACCCCCACGCCATCTACCAAGAGGCCAAGGTGGAGCGTTTCATCGAGCGGGCCCAAGCCGCGAAACCGGACGCGGTGCTGATCGTCAACTTCTGGAACACGTTCGCCAAGTGGTCGCACCGAATGGCGACGGAGTCAGGAGCTACGACGGCGATCGTGTACCAGCCTGTGGGATCGAATCACCAGTTGCCGCCGGAGTACCTGCGCAAGGCGGAAGGGCTCTACTACATCCACGCCATCGAGAACTGGGATGAGATCGAGCGTGGCCTGCGCGCGGTTCGCGCCAGGACAATGCTCTCCCAGAGCCGGCTGCTACGCATCTCGGGACGGACCGATGCGCCTGTCAAGGGGCACGAGGAGTTTCTCGGGACCGAGATTGTGGAGGTCCCTGCCAAGGAGTTCAACGCCGCGTTCGATGGCATCACGGTCACTGAGGCGCTGGTCGAGGAAGCTCGGCGTTTCAAGGCCGGAGCCGCCCGGGTAACGGATGTGACCGACGAGTATCTCGTCGAGGCGCTGCGGTCTCACCATGCGGTTGGGGAGATGATGCAGCGCTACGCAGCGGATGCGATCACCATCGAGTGCCTGATGCTCAAACACCGCAAGCCCTGCGTCAGCTTCGCGCTCAACAATGGGTCGCTTATTCCTTGTGGCTGTGAGAATGACCTGAACGCGACGCTCACCCTCATGCTGGGGCGGTGGCTGCTGGACCGGGCCGGCTTCCTGCACAACCCGGAATTCGATACGAGCGAGAACCGCTACTTTGGCTCTCACTGCACCTGTGCCTGGAAGCTCCATGGCCCGGAAGGGAAGTCACAGGAGTACCTCGTGCGGCCGTTCTTCCATCAACTGCCGAAGACACCCGCCCTCGATGTGCAGTGGATCCCAGGCGAACGTGTCATGCTCACCAAGTACCAAAGCGGTCAGGACGCGCTCAGTTGCTGGACGGGGAAAGTGATCGAGTCGCCGACCTCGCCCCCAACCGGCGGATGCGCGACGCGCGTGCTTGTTGAATTCGACCGCGTGGACGACGTCTGTGACGTCTACCCCGGACCGCACCCCGTCCTGTATTGCGGCGACCAGGGTGACGCGAAGCGGTTCAGGGCATTTGCCAAGATGTACCGGCTGAGCTTGGACGGCAATGTGTAGCCAGCACCACGGCTCTCTCAACCGACGCTGAAGCTCTCGCCAGCCTGCATCACCTTGACCTCGACACCCGCCGGCTGGAAGGCGTCGACGTTGTCGGCAAGCAGGGGCCGGGTGCCCCAGTGCACGGGGATGGCGATCTTGGGCTTGATCAACTCCGCCGCCTTCGTCGCCAGTTCCGGGCCCATGGTGAAGCGGTCGCCGGCGGGGATGGCGGCGACGTCGGGCTGGTAGATCTCGCCGAGCAGTCGCATATCGCCAAAGAGGCAGGTGTCGCCGCAGTGGTAGAAGGTCTGTCCGCCCATGTGGGCGACGACTCCACAGGGCATGCCCATGTACTCGCCTTCGTAGGACGAGGAGTGGAAGGCCTGCGTCAGGGCCACCCAGCCGAAAGGCGTGACGACCTTGCCGCCCGGGTTGGCCGGCTCAATCTTCTGCACGCCCTGTCCGCCGGCGTAGTTGCAGATCTCGAAGGCGGCGATGAGAGTGGCGTCGTGCTTCTTGGCCAGGGCGACGGTGTCACCGAAGTGGTCGGCGTGGCCGTGCGTGAGGGCGATGAAGTCGCAGGCGATGTCGTCCGCCTGCTGCACCGCCTGGGGGGTGCCGGTGAGGAAGGGATCGATGGCCAGGGTGTGCGCGCCATCGGTCAGGAGAAAACCCGCATGTCCGAGAAAGGTGACGGTCAGTGACATCGCAGCGCTCCCGTGGGTGAATCCTGCAGTGGAATGGCGCGTTCATGGTACAGCGATCGCCGGGCCGCAGGAATGCCGGCGGCGGCGCGATCCCCCGGGCCGGGTTCAGGCGTAGAGGTCGAGCGAGCCCGGCTCGATCGTGCCGCCCTGCTTCGCCAGCCGGGCGGCGTCCTCCAGCAGGTCGACGACGGCCTCGCCCTGCGACTGCTGCGTGTCCTGCTGCTTCTTGAGCACGGCCATGCGGATCTCGCCGGCGAGGACGCTGTTCTGAGCCTCGGTAACGCTGTCGATCATGCCGGTGTCATCGGCTGATGACGACGGCGAATGCAGCCGCGGTCGGTGCGGGCGGGGGGAACGGGGGCGGCGGACCAAAAAAACGCCCCGAGGTGTACTCGGGGCGCAGGGTGGGATCCACCGACGGCCTTGCCGGGACCGACCTGGTCCCGGGGTAGTGCACACACCCGGAACTCGAATCGGCATGGCAGGTGCCAAAGGTGGGGGGATGACGAATCACACTCAAGCACGACGGCGTTCTCTGAAGCCAAACCGCCGAGCCACCATCTCTTCGACCTGAGGGGCACGAGTACTCGGGATCGCCGTGCGAGCCGTTCCTCCGTTCGGCGATCCAGCATCTCATCAGGGTGCCTTGCGCCTCACCTCCGGAGGACGCACCTCTCCGCTCGGGACTAAAGTAGCCCCGATTCATGCACATACAACAGCTTTTCCGCACAACGCTGACAATCGGCGCTCTTTGGCGTCCGGGAACCTGTCGCGCGCCGCCAGGCAGGACACACGAACGTCCGAATCAACGCGGAGCGTGCCCACAGTGGGCGGCAATCCCGCCGCTAGTGGGGGTGGACGGCTCAACGTGAAGGATGACGAGGAGCACCTAGGGCTGGGGACGAGTCAGCGCCAAACGACCGGCGGCGCCGCCGGGCACCTCGCAGGTCGCATACGTCGCCGCCAGCGATTCGCTAAGTGCAGTACATCGACGTAGACAGGCTTTGCCCAGTCCCGCCAGGACCATGCCGCAGCCGGGCAGCATCTCGGACCAAGGCCCGCCCTCGGCGGCGGCGGTGAGCGCCAACTCGGCCCACCACATCTCCGCATGATCGAGTTCATGACGACGGCTGAGCCCGAGAAGCGCCTGATGCACCTCTTCCTGCGTCGGCCCGGAGCCGCCATAGGCGTACCAGAGCAGGGCCATCGCGCCGCTCGAGGCCGCGGTGCCGAAGAGATCGAGACTCGACAGACCGGCCGCATTCTTCTCGAAGAGGTCAAAGGGATCGACAATGACCAGCGTGCCCAGACGCTGCAACTCGTCGAGTTCCTCCAGTGCGCCGGCAATGGTGAGTACGCCGTCGTCCGCGGAGAGTTGCACGTTCTCCGTCGGCACCTCCAGCAACTCCGCCGCCTCGCGGATGGTGGCCAGGCTCTCTTCGTCGATGTCACAGAAGATGTACTGCGGGCGATGCTCGGCACAGACGCGCAGATCGATGAGCGGCGAGCCGGGGTAGATCTTCTCGCCGCCTTCGCGCTTGTGCAGATTGCGCAGCAGGCGGGTGAAGCGGGCCCCGACGAGTTCACCGCTCTTGTTGCAGACGTTGAGGTAATGCCCCACGCCATGCTCCCGCTCCGCCTCCGGCGTCACCTCGTAGCAGGCGGAGCCGGCATGCGATTCCAGGACGAATCCCGGCTGCTCCTCAAGCAGGATCTCCGCCAGCAGCAGGTGCTTCCAGACATCGCCGTAGTTGCCGAAATGATGGTTGGCCATGGCAGCGGTCCCGGAAGGTGTCGTAGTCAACCCAGCGAGGAGCCACTATAGAGGAATCTTGAGTCGACCGGCACCCTCGCCGGCCGCCGAATCCGCCTGCCATCATGCCCGAGCTTCCTGATATCACCGTGTACCAACGAGCCTTGCGGCGACTGCTGACCGGCCAGTCACCGGCGGCTGTTCGGGTGCGCGGGGTGTCCCTGCTGCGCAGCGTCAACCCCCCGGTTGAGGCGGTGGAGGGTCGAGTGCTGCGGGCCGTCGGCAGGCTGGGCACGCGGCTCGTCCTCAGCTTCGAGGGCGATCTGCATCTGGTGCTGCACCTGATGCTCGCCGGCCGCCTCCGCTGGCGGCCGGCAGGGGCCGCGTCCCCGCCGGGCAATGTGCAGGCGAGCCTCCAGTTTCCGGCCGGCACACTCTTCCTGACCGAAGCGGGGAGCATGAAGCGCGCCACGATGCACCTCGTCGCCGGCGAGGCGGCCCGGCGGGCCCACGACCCCGGCGGCGCGGAGATTGACGACCTCGACTCGGACGCGTTCATCGCACGACTCACGGCGGAGAACCGCACGCTCAAGCGCCGGCTCACCGACCCGCGCGTCTTCAGCGGCATCGGCAACGCCTACAGCGACGAGATCCTGCATGCCGCCCGACTCAGCCCCCTGCGACTCACGCAGGCGCTGACCAGGGAGGAATCGGTCGGGCTCTTCGAAGCCGCCCGCGCGACGCTCGCCGAGTGGACGGAGCGCCTCTGGGAGCAGACGCAGCGCACCAAGTACGCCTTCCCGGAGTAGGTCACCGCCTTCCATCCCAAGATGGCGGTGCATGGAAAGTTCGGCAAACCCTGCCCGACCTGCGGCGCCCCGGTGCAGCGCATCGTCTACGCCGAGAACGAAACCAACTACTGCGCCGTCTGTCAGAACGAAGGCCGGCTGCTCGCAGATCGCTCGCTCTCGCGATTGCTCAAGAAGGACTGGCCCAGGCGCTTGGAGGACTGGGAAGTCACGGATATTGACTAGCCGGCTCGGGCACTAGTATCCCCGCTCGGGATGAACTCGCGCCGCCGGTTCTTCGCCGCGCTGAAGCGTGTTCAGCAGTTCGGCCAGGTGCTCCGCCCGCAGCAGGTTTGTCTCGGCGGAGTGTCCGGCGCGGTGGGGACTCAGCACCACATTGTCAAGCTCGTGAAAGGGGAGTTCGCTGGGCAACGTCCGGGGTCGAGCCGCTTCGTCGGGCGGATACTGATACCAGGTGTCGATCCCCGCGCCGGCGATCGTGCGATCGCGCAAGGCTTCGAAGAGCGCTCGCTCCTCGACCAGGCCGCCGCGCCCGATGTTGATCAGGATGGCGTGCGGGGGCAGCTGCGCCAGTTGGGTCCGGCCGATGACGCCTTGGGTGGCTTCGGTGCGCGGCAAGGCCAGAAACAGCACATCGGCGCGCGGCAGCAGGTCCGACAGCGCCACCATCGGGTGCAGCGTCACCCCCTCGGGCAGGCTCTCAGCAGAAGCAGCATCCCGCATGGTCAAGGCGTCGTTGCGGGTGGCGAGCACCTGCATGCCGATGCCCCGGCACATGGCGGCGAGCCGCGAGCCGATCGCACCGTAGCCGAGGATCAGGGCCGTCTTGCCCTGCAGCAGCAAGGAGCGGTCCAGTTCGTACCGCGGCCGCCAGTCGCCCTGCCGCAGGGCCCGGTCGACCGGGACGATCGACTTGGCGACGGCGAGCATGAGCGCCAACGCGCACTCCGCCGTGGGCTGGGCGTTGTGGTGCAGGTTGAAGACGGCGATGGCGGGGAACTCGGCCAGGAGCTCCCGCGTCACCCGGGGCAAACCGGCCCAAGGGATGACCAAGGCGCGCAGCTGCGAACTGGCCTGCAACTGCTCGCGCGTGGGCACGCCGGCGACCAGCACCTGCGTCTCCGGGTGCGTCTCCGGCCCCGTGCTGACCTCGATCCCCTCATCCAGCAACTCGAGCAAACGCTCGGGGAAAGGAGACGGCGCCGGTTTGACCAGGTGCACGTGCATCAACCGGCGGACTCCGCGCGCAGGGCGATGAGTTCGCGTACGGCCGCCGGCGTGATCTCGCACAGCTCCTCGACGACGAGGTCGGCATCGCGCAGCTCGTCGCGCGTGCGACCGGTCGAGCACAGGCCGATCGCCGCCATCCCGGCCCGGTGGGCGGCTTCGATCCCCGCGGGGGCGTCCTCCACGACCACGCACTCGCCCACTTCACATCCGAGGCGCTTCGCCGCGATCTGGAACACCTCCGGATCGGGCTTGCCCTGACTGACGTCCATCCCCGTGACGCGGGCGTCGATCAGCGAGCCGTACTCGAGCGATTCCAGCACGAGGGCCACGTTCTCCGGCGGGCCGGAGGAGCCGACTGCGAGCTGCAAGCCCGCATCGTGCAAAGCGGCGATGAGCGCATCGGCGCCGGGCATGGCGGGGAAGTCCCCGCGCACGATGTCGCGGAAGAGCGCTTCCTTGCGGTCGTCCATGGGCCCGACCCGCGCTTCCGCCACCTCGCCCCAGAAGTGTTGAATGATGTCGCGGCTGGTGCGACCGAAGGTGGCGGCGAACTGCTCGCGCGTGAAGCTGAAACCCGCCTCCTCGGCGAGGGTGAGCCAGGACTGAAAGTGCGCCTCGTAGGAGTCGACGAGCACGCCGTCGACATCGAAGATGACTGCGCCGGTGTGGGAGTGCATGGGGGGAGTGTAGCGGGGAGAGAGAGGGAATTGGGGAACTTGGGAATTGGGGAGTGGGGCGCGGGGACTTCAGTCCCCGCGGCGCTCTTCGGGTTTGTGTGAACTGAGATGAACCCCGCGCCGCAGCGACGCGTAGGAGCCTCCCATACACGCAAGGCCCAGGTCCTCGGGCGCTCGTCATTCCTCATTGGTCCTTCTCCCTCCCCCGATCCCCTCCGCTTCGCTTCGGGGCCAAACAGAGGAGTCGCCCTTTCCTGTCCCACTGCCCGTCCCTTCGGACATGCCCGCCCGCGCGAAGCGCGAGTAGGATTCTGCTAGAAAGGCGCCGGCATGAGCGTCATCGAACTCACCAACCTGACCAGGCGCTACGGCCGATTCACCGCGGTCGCCGAGCTTTCCCTGGCGGTGCGGGCGGGGTCGCTCTTCGGATTTCTCGGTCCCAACGGCGCCGGCAAGACCACCACCATCCAAGTGCTCATGGGCCTGCTCCGCGCCAGTGCGGGCGGGGCCTACATCAACGGCCGGGACGCCTGGCGCGACTCGACTCGTCTGAAGCGCGAGGTCGGCTTTCTGCCGGGCGACTTCCGCTTTTACCCCTACGCCACCGGTCACGAAGCCCTGCGCCTGGTCGGACGGCTGCGCCGACAAGACCTGACCGGGGCGGGCCAGACGCTCGCTGAGCGCTACGACCTCGATCTCTCCGTGCGGTCGGGCAAGATGTCGCGCGGCATGCGACAGAAGCTGGGCATCATCCTGGCCCTGGCGCACCGGCCCAAGCTACTCATCCTTGACGAGCCGACAGCCGGCCTCGATCCGCTCATGCAGCAGGCGCTCCTGGGGCACTTGCGCGAGTTGGCGGCGACGGGAGTCACTGTTTTCTTCTCCAGCCACACGCTGAGCGAGGTGGAGCAGTTGTGCTCGGAGATCGCCATCCTGCGCAAGGGCCGACTCGTGGTCTGTGAAGCGCTGGAGAAGCTGCGCGAGCGGGCGGAACGGCAAGTGACCATCACCTGGCGCGATGCCGCGCAGGCGGGCAGCGTGGAGCCGCCGCCGATGTTGGCCGTCGACGAGCGCATCGGCGTGCTCTGGCGCGGTCGACTCACCGGACCTTCACCGGAGTTGCTTCGCTGGCTGAGTCAGCAACAGCCGCTCGATGTGACAATCGGCGAGCCGCGGCTGGACGCGCTCTTCCAACGGTTCTACCGCGAGGAGGAGCAGTGATGCAGCGCGGCGTTCTTCTCAAAGCGATTCGCGAAACCTGGCTGATGACGCTGCTCTTTGCAGCGGGGCTGTTCGCCTTCCACTCGATGCTGGCCTATGTCATGTCGAGCTTCTACGACGACCTCGTGGGCACGCTCATGGTCAACCGCTTCTTCCAGACGATCATGCAGGCGATGCTCGGGCAGGACTTCGGCGAGGGGATCACCCGTGACGCCGCGGCGGCGTTCTGCTGGGTGCATCCCCTGGGCCTCTTCGTCCTCTGCGGCTACCTGATGGCCTACTGCACGCGGTTCCCCGCCGGCGAGATCGATCGCGGCACGATCCACCTGCTCCTCGGGCAGCCCGTCTCGCGGTTGAGCCTGGTCCTTGGAGAAACCGCTGTGGGCCTGGCCTCGCTCCTGCTGCTGCTCGGCTTCTGCACGGTGGCGCACGTGCTGGGGCTGCTGGCCTACCTCCCCGATGCCGGGGCGGTGCTGGATGTGCTGCCGGCGGTTGTGGCGAACCTCCTGGCCCTGCTCCTGGCGGTGGGCGGCATCGCCTGCCTGATCAGCAGCGTTTCGCGGCGGCGACTGGCGGCGATCGGCGGCGTCTTCGCCGTCGTCGAGGCCTGGTTCCTGCTGAATTACCTCGCTCCCTTCTGGAAGATGGCGGAATCGCTCTCCTTCCTGGGGGCCCTGCATTACTACCGGCCGCTCGCCATCGTCCGCGACGGCGCTTGGCCGGTCGGCGACATCGCCATCCTCAGCACGATCGGCCTCCTCTTCTGGGCGGCAGGCCTGCTCCTCTTCACCCGCCGCAACCTCGCTCCCAACTGAACCACGGCGAGTCCGCCCACGCTCTGGAAGGGCCCGGGGGCAGAGCGGTACAATGCCTCCTCTCAGGCAGGGTGACGAAGTCGGTCCCACTTTTGCGACGGAAAGCCGGCCCGTCGGCATCCTGTAACCTGGGGAATTCCCTTGAGATGGAGTGATGCCCATGCCCGTTGATGTGGATGCGATCAGCCAGGCCGTTGCGGAGAGAAGCGTCGCCATTCGCCGCCTGATCGATGAGGTCGGCTCGGTGATCGTCGGCCAACGCCCCATGATTGAACGCCTCGTCGTCGGACTCCTGACCGGCGGGCACGTGCTGCTGGAGGGCGTGCCGGGCCTGGCCAAGACGCTGACTGTGGAGACGCTGGCCCGGGCGGTGCGCCTGAGCTTCAATCGCCTGCAGTTCACCCCCGACCTGCTCCCCGCGGACCTGATCGGGACGCTGATCTACAACCCCAGTGAAGCGACCTTCACCCCGCGCAAGGGGCCGATTTTCGCCAACATCGTCCTGGCCGACGAGATCAACCGCGCCCCGGCGAAGGTGCAGAGCGCCCTGCTCGAGGCGATGCAGGAGCGCTCGGTGACGATCGGGGACACGACCTACGCGCTCGAGCAGCCCTTCCTGGTGCTCGCGACGCAGAACCCGATCGAGCAGGAAGGGACCTATCAGCTCCCCGAGGCGCAGGTCGACCGGTTCATGCTCAAGCTGAGCGTGGGGTACCCGACCCAGGCCGAGGAACGCGAGATCGTTGATCGGATGGCGACGACGCGCCCCGAGACGACGGTCGAGCCGGTCGTGCAGGTCGGGGAGATCCTCGAGGCGCGGAAGATCGTCGACCGGATCCACCTTGATCCGCGGATCCGGGACTACATCGTGGACCTGGTGCACGCGACGCGCGACCCGGAGCGTGCGGGGCTGGACCTGTCGCACCTGATCGAGTTCGGCGCCTCGCCCCGCGCTTCGATCGCGCTGGCGATCGCGTCGCGGGCGGTGGCGTTCATGGAAGGGCGGGCGTTCGTGACGCCGGCGGATGTGAAGTCGATCGCGCCGGATGTGCTTCGGCACCGGGTGATCGTCAGCTACGAGGCGCTGGCCGAGGGGATCACCAGCGACGCGATCGTGTCGCGTGTGCTCGACCGGGTCGCGGTGCCGTAAGCGAGGACCACGGGCAGACGATGCTCACCGACGAGCTCATGCGTGAAGTCAAGCGGCTGCAGTTCCGCACCAACCGCCGGGTCAACGACCTGTTCGCGGGGAACTATCGCTCGGCGTTCAAGGGGCAGGGGCTCGAGTTCGACGATGTCCGCGAGTACGAGCCGGGCGACGATGTCCGCTCGATCGACTGGAATGTGACCGCCCGCACGGGCGTCCCGTTCGTCAAGCGGTTCGTCGAGGAGCGGCAGCTCACGGTGATGCTGGTGGTCGATGTCAGCGCGTCGGAGAGCTTCGGTTCCGGGGCGCAGTCGAAGCGCCGGCTCGGGGTGGAGGTCGCCGCGACGCTCGGGACGGCCGCGGCCCGCAACCGCGACCGGGTCGGGCTGATGCTCTTTGCCGAGGAGCCCGAGCTGTTCATCCCGCCTCGCACGGGCAAGAACCATCTGCTCCGGATTATGCGCGAGATGATCGACTTCTCGCCGCGCACCACGGGAACGGACATGGGCGGGGCGCTGAACATGCTCGGGCATGTGCTGCGTCGGCGGTCGATCGTCTTCGTGCTGTCGGACTTCTTGATGCCCGACGAAGCCCGCGCCTCGGGCGAGCGGGCGCTCAAGCGGCTCAACCGCCAGCACGACACCATCGCCGTACGCCTGGTCGACCCCAAGGAGGCGGACCTGCCCGCGATCGGGCTGGTGCGGCTGCGCGACCCCGAGACCGGGCGCACGCGGCTGGTCGATCTGACGCGCCGGGCGTCGCGCCGGCATCGGAGGGAGTTCGAGAAGCGACGGGCCGAGGCCGACCGCGCCCTGGCGCGCTGCGGCGTCGACCGCGTCGAGTGCGCGACCGACCGACCGTTCCTCCGCGATCTGGTCAGCCTCTTCAATCGCCGGGGGCGCGCGGCATGAGGCGTGGGAAAGCCATCTCGCGCCTCGGCGCGGGCGCGATGCTCGCGTGCGGGCCCCTGATCCTCGGCGCGTGCGGCTCCGAAGCGCCGGCGCCCGCGCCCGTGGCCCTGCCGGTATCGGTCGAGGCCGAGCAGGGACCGGTGCGGGTGCGCGCCCGGCTCGACGCCGCCGAGATCGCGACGCACGAGGAAGTCACGCTGTCGATCGAGACGGAAGTCGGCTCGGGGGCGGTCATCGATGAGCCGGGCGGCCCCGCCGCGGAGAACAGTGAGTTCGGCGGGTTCACCGTGCTCTCGATCCGATCGACCGGGCCGAGGCTCGGCGACGACGGCCGCGTGCGCACGCGGCGGGATTTCGTGCTCGAGCCCTTCCTCGCCGGGAGCTACACCATCCCGCCGATCGAGGTTGCGTACCGCGACGAAGGGGGAACCCGCCGGACGCTCGTCACCGAGCCGATGACGCTGATGGTCACCAGCGTGCTCGCGGGCGAGGGCGACCGGGATCTCGGCGAGATGTACGAGATTACGGATCTGCCCGAGCGCGAGCCGTTTGACTGGACGGGCGTCGTGCTGTGGATCGGCGGCGGGGCGGTCGGCGTGCTCGCGTTCGTCGGCGTGATCTGGTGGTTCGATCGGCGCGCGAGCCGACGCACCGTGTTCGACGGCGTCGCGACGCGGATCAACCGCCTGCGCGACGCGGCGATCTCGGATCCGTCGAACCTCATCGCCGCGTGGGACGGCGCCGAGCGGGAACTCGTCCGCTGCGCCTCGGAGCGGCTCTGCCCGGATGCGCCCTCGCTGAGCGCGGGGGAACTCTCGGCCCGCTCGAAGCACTGGTTCGGGCTGACCGGCGACGACCGCGCAGCGCTCGACTCGCTGCTGACCGACCTGGACGATGTGCGCTACGGCGGGGTGGCGATCGACCGCTCGGCAACGCTGGCGATGCTCGATCGGCTCGAGCACATACTTCGGCGGATGCGGGCCGCCTCGGACATGGTCGTGGTGGAGAACGCATGATCCCATCGGTCAGCCAACCCGAGTGGCTCGTGCTGCTGGCGGCGCTGCCGGTGGTCGCGGCGGCGTGGCTATGGCGCTGGCGCCGCGGCGCGGTGGCGTTCAGCAGCATCGGCGAGGTCGCGGAGCTGCGTTCGAGCTGGCGTGTGTGGCTCGGGTGGCTCCCGGGGGCGCTGCGGGTCGCGGCGCTGATCTTCCGGATCATCGCGCTGGCGCGCCCGCCGCGGCTGCTCGGGCAGACGCGCAACAGCACCGAGGGCATCGCGATCATGATGGTCATCGACCGGTCCGCGTCGATGACCGCGCCGATGGACTATTCGGGCGAGCGGCTCACGCGGCTGGAGGTCGTCAAGCGCGTCTTCCGCGACTTCGTCGAGGGCTCCGACGCGCTCGACGGCCGCCGCGGCGACATGGTGGGCCTCGTCGCGTTCGCCGGGTTTGCCGACACCATCTGCCCGCTGGTGCGCTCGCACGACCCGCTGGTAACGCTGGCGATGAACACCGACCCCGCCCCGCCGCGCGAGCCCGAGGGGGGCACGGCGATCGGGGATGCGCTGGCGCTGGCGGTGGCGCGGCTGTCCAAGGCCGAGGAGGACATCGAGCGCATCAACGCCAAAGGCGACGGCCCGCCGGAGTTCACCATCAAGAGCAAGGTCGTCGTCCTGCTGACCGACGGAGAGAACAACCGCGGGCGGATCATGCCCGACGAAGCGGCGGACATGGCCGCCGAGCGCGGGATCAAGGTCTACACGATCGGCATCGGCGGGTCGGGCGGGATCACTTACATCCCGGGCCCGCGCGAGGGCTCGCGCATCCCCATCCGCGACTGGGTGGACGAGGACACGCTCAAGTCGGTCGCGAACAAGACTGGCGGGCGCTACTGGAACGCGCGCAACGCCGACGCGCTGACGACGATCTACAAGCAGCTCGACGAGCTCGAGAAGAGCGAGATCTCGACTTACGAGCTGCAGGAGCGCGAGGAGGAGTTCGAGGGCTGGGCCGTCGCGGGCGCGGGGCTGCTGCTGCTCGAACTGCTCCTGGGCTCGACGATTCTGCGGAGGCTCCCCTGATGCCCACGCTCGACTGGCTCACGCGGGGGAGGTTCCTCGAGCCCGAGTGGCTCGCGGCGATCTGGCTGGCGCCCGCGGTCGCGGCGCTGGTGCTGCTGGCCGGATGGATGCGCCGTCGCGCGATCCGCCGGCTCGTCGGTCGCGACCTCATGCCGGGGCTGGCCGATCCTCCGCGAACCTGGCGGTACTTTTCCAATGCGGTGCTGCTGGGCGGGGCGGTGGCGTTGCTGTCGATCGCGCTGGCACGCCCGCAGTGGGACGCCGAGACGCGCACGGTCGAGCGCTCCGGGCGCGATGTCGTCTTCATCGTCGATGTTTCGCGTTCCATGCTCGCGACCGACCTGAGCCCCAACCGGCTCGAGCGTGCCAAGACCTGGATCCGCGACGCGATTCAGGCGGCCGACGGCGACCGCGTCGCGCTGATCGCCTTCGCCGGGGGCTCGGTCGTCAAGTGCCCGCTCACGCTGGACTACGGCTTCTTCGCCCAGGCGCTCGAACGGCTCGACACCGATGCGGTGGCGCGCGGCGGCACGATGATCGGCGACGCGGTCCGCAAGGCGCTCAACGAGGTCTTCGACGCCACCGAGGGGCGCTTCCGCGACATCGTGCTGATCACCGACGGCGAGGACCAGGGAAGCCTGCCCCTCGAAGCCGCCGCCCACGCCCGGCGCGAGGGCGTCCGCATCATCGCGCTGGGCATCGGGAGCGAGACCGAGGGCGCGACCATCCCCGTTCGCGACGACGCGGGCGACGAGGAAGACCTGCGGTACAACGGACGCGTCGTGCGTTCGCGGCTCGACCGGGACGCGCTGCGCGACATCGCCCTCGCCTCGGAGAAGGGCGTCTACCTGCATGTCGGCACGGGGAACATCGACCTCGACGAGGTGTACGAGAGCCTGATCGCCCGCGCGTCGGGGTCGGCGGTGGAAGCCGAGGAAGTGACCGAATACGAAGAGAAGTACCAGTATTTCCTGGGCGGGGCGATCGCGCTGCTGCTGCTCGAGGGGCTGCTCGGCGGGTTCGGCCGCCGACGGCGCGCGTGACCGAAGGAGCCGGAACCATGCCGACCAACACGCACCATCTCGTCCGGGCCGCCTCGCTGGCGGTCGCGCTGTCGACGCTCGCGTCGCCGGCGCTGGCGCAGCGGCACAGGGATATGTTCGAGCACGGGAACGACCTGTACCGAGACCGGCTCTACGAGACCGCCGTCGAGTTCTACAACGACGCGGCGGATCGGCTCGAAGCGCCGCTCGCCGAGATCGAGTTCAACAAGGGGTGCGCGTACGCCGCCGACGGCTCGTTCGCGCTCGCGGCCCCCGCGTTCCGCGAGGCCGATCGGCTCGCCCGCGACGACGCGATGCGTTACCGCGCGCGTTTCAACCTCGGGCACGCGCTCTATGCCAACGGCGCGTCCATGGTCGCCGAGCACCCCTACGACGCGATCGCCGCCCTGACCGAGAGCGCTCGCGCGTTCAAAGCCGCGTACCGCATCGACCCCACGCAGGAGCAGGCGGCACGCAATGTCGAGATCGTGCGCGAGTCGATCCAGCTCATCCGCGATCAGTTGAAACTCGCCGAGGAACTCGACGAGTTGGCGAATCAGCAGGACCCGGGCGGGGACCAATCGCCGGGCGAGGACTCGCCCCGGCCGAGCGAGCAGCCGGGCGCCAGCGAGCCGCCGAGCGATCCGTCACAGAGCCCGCCGCAGGACGGCTCGGCGCAGAGTCCGCCGCCGGATCAGCCTTCGGATCCGTCCGATCAGCATGGCGAGCCGCAGACCGACCTGAACGCGCCCTCGGGCCCGGTCGGGCCGACTTCCGATCAGCCCGGGAGTCAGCAGGGAGATGCATCGCAATCGCAGGGCGGCGGGTCGGCGAGCCAGCCGACGGAGTCGGATCCGCAGGGCGGGCAACCTTCGGGCGGCGAAACGCAGCCGTCCGGATCGCCCCAGCCGGGCGAACCCCGGACCAGCGAAACGAAGCCCGGGGAACCTGAGTCAGGGCAATCGCAGCCACCGCAGGCGCAGGGCGAGCAGCCCGCGTCGGGCGAGCCGTCGGCGCAGTCCCCGCCCAGCGGCGGGGAGAATCCGGGCGAGTCGCCGCGCTCCGAACCCCAGCCCCCGCCGACGGACCCGTCGAGCCAGCCGCGCGAGCCCTCGGACCAGAGCACCGGCGCGGCCGATCAGCCCCAGCCCGGCGAGTCCGCAACCGAGGAAGACTCGCCAAGCGGCGGCGCGCCGTCGCCGCAGAGCCAACCCACGCCCGCCGGCGGCGCGGACCGGGGCCCGCAGGAGCCCCAGGAGCAACTCTCGCTCAACGAACGCGTCGCCCGGGCGCGGGAGAAGCTCCGCGAGGCGCTCGAGCGTGGGCTGACCGTCGGCGACCGCGAAGCGGCCGAGCGCGCCGCCGAAGCCCTCGACCAGGCCGAGCGCGAGCAGCAGCGCGCGCTCGAAGCGATGCAGCAGCAGGACGAGCAACAGCAGCGCGAAGCGCAGGAGCGGGCGGCCGAGCAGATCCGACGCGCCGCCGAGCAACTCGCACGCGCCCAGCCCCGTCAGCGTCCGCAGAATCAGGACCCCGCCGAGCAGGGCAACCCGCAGGAGGGCAGCGGCGGGCGGCAGGAATCGCAGAACCCCACCGATCCGCTCGTCGAGGCGCTCCTCGATCGCGAGCAGCGCGAGCGCGAGATGCGCGAGGCGTACCAACAGCGGACCATCCGGGGCGTGACCCCCGTGGAGCGAGACTGGTGATGCATCGACCCGGCGTTCTCTGGTTTCTCCTCGCGACGCTCGCGTTCGCGGGCGTGGCGCGCGCGCAGCGAGGCGAGGTCAAGGTCTCGTCGCAGGTCGAGCCGCGCACCGTGTATCTCGGCGACCGAGCCGTCCTGACAATCACCGTCGAGGGAACGCTCCAGGCGCAGGCGGACACGCCACCCCCGGTCGAGGGCGTTTCGATCACGCCCGCCGGCACCGTCGTGCACCCCGCGCCGACGCTGATCCTCAACGGGCGTCGGCAGGACACCGGGCCCGACAGCGTCGATGTCAACTTCCGCGTCAGCCCGGTGCGCGCGGGCGTCTACGAAATCCCCGGCACGACCGTCCGCGTCAACGGGCAGCCCTACCAGGCGCCCCCCACCACCATCACCGTCCTCGAGCCCGAGCGATCCGACACCGAGCCGCTCGTCATCGAGCCGTCGGTAGAATCGGCGTTCGTCGGCGAGCCGATCCGCGTGCGCGTCGCGTGGATCCTGCCCGACTGGCGGGTCGTGCGTTCGCCCTCGCTCAGCGGCACGCTGGTCGAGGGTTCCGCCCGCGTCTTCGAGCCGGCCGACCGATCCTGGCTGGGCCAGGCGACCGAGCAGTTCCGACTCCCGACGCCCGACGGCGAGATGATCACCGGCGTCGTGCAGGACCCGCGGGCGGGCTCGCAGGGGCTCTCGATCGTCTTCGACCGCATCGTCGTCGCCGACGAGCAAGGCACGCTGCGCCTCGGACCGCTGACCATGGCGTTCGACCGGATCGAGGGAACGGGGCGCACCTCCCGCGTCGTGCGCCGGCTCGCCGAGTCCGAGCCGATCGAGATCGACATCCGCCCGCTCCCGACCGCCGGCCGCCCGCCCCACTTTGCCGGGCTGGTCACCGCGACGCCGCCGACGATCGAGGTCTCGGTTGAGCCGACGGCGGTGCGCGTGGGCGATCCGATCGAACTGCTCGCCCGTGTGCGCGCCGACGAGCCGATCGGGCGCGTCGACCCGCCGCCGCTGGAGCGTCAGCCCGGCTTTGCCGACGGGCTCAAGCTCAGCCCGGACGGGTGGGAGCTGGTCGAACGCTCGGCGACCGAGTCGATCTGGCGCACCGTGGTGCGCGCGCGGAGCGACGCGGTGACGGAGATCCCCGCGCTGGAACTCGCGTGGTTCGACACGGCGCTGCGTGAGTATCGCGTCGCGCGGGCCGAGGCGGTCCCGCTCTCGGTCGAGCCGACCGAGCAGGTCACGATCGAGGACGCCGAGATCGGTGCCGGCGGCGAGCCCGTGCCGACGCTCGACCTGCTCGATGCGCCCGCGAGCGTGCGCGCCAATTACGACGATCCGGACGAACTGCTGGTGCAGGAATCGCCCGATCCGCTGCCGAGGCTCTCGACGACGGGCTGGGTCGCGGTGGCGGCGGGCCCGCCGGCGTTGTTCGCGTGCTGCGCGCGGGGGGTCTGGATCGGTTCGGATCGGCAGCGTCGTGCGCGTCGGCGGCGTGCGGCGGGGGCGCGGGCCCGCCAGCGCCTCGCTCGCTCGGGAGACGACCCCGCGCAGATCGCTTCGGCGATCCGCGGCTTCGTCGCCGACCGGTTCGGGCGTGAGCCCGGCTCGCTGACCGACGCCGAGTGCCTGGAGATGCTCGGCGCGGCGCACGAGCCCGCCTCGCTCGAGCCCGTGCGCACAGTGCTGAACACCTGCGCCGAGGCGTGCTACGCCGGGAGCGAGCAGCGCGTCAGCGCCGACGCGGCACGCCGCGCCCTCGAGGGGCTCCGCCCGAGGAGCGAAGCATGATCCGTCCAACCGGCATGATGCGGCGGTGCTGGCTCGCGCTCGTCGCGATCGTGGGGATCGCGGCGTGGTCCGGTGCGGCGCGCGCGCAGGGCGATGATTCCGGGATGTCGCCGCGGGCGCTGGTGGATCGGGCCGCCGAGCGGTTCGACGCGGCGCTGGAGGTCGGGGATCGCGACCCTGCGCTCGCCCGCGCCCGGTACCAGGAATCGGCCGCGGCGCTCGAGCGGGTGATCGACGAGCACGGCGTGGTGAACGCCAGGCTCTTTGCCAACCTCGGGAACACCTACCTGCTCGCGGGGGACACGGGCCGCGCGGTGCTCGCGTTCAAGCGGGCCGAGCGCCTGACCCCGACCAACGCGCGGGTGCAGCAGGCGCTGGCGGCGGCGCGGGCACGGGTGGGCGCGGCGCTGCGACCCAGCGCCGCCGAACGGGTGCGCGCGGTGATGCTCGCGTGGCGCGGGCAGATCGGGCGCGGGTGGGTCGTGGGGATCGTCGTGGTGTGCTACGCGGGTCTGTGGGTGCTCGCGGCGGCGCGGGTGCTGGGGCTGCCGACGGGCGGCGTGCGCACGGTCGTGCCGCTGGCGACCGTCGCGGTGCTGGGGCTGGCGCTCCTGTGGTTCGAGCACTCGCTGCTGACGCGTGCCGGCGAGGCGGTGGTCGTCGCGCCCGAGGGCGTGGTGGGTCGCAACGGGCCGAGCGCCGAGGTCTACGACGCGAGCTTCACCGACCCCCTGCCGGCGGGCGTGGAAGTCCGGCTGCTCGAGACGCGGGACGGTTGGGCCCGGGTAGCGCTCGCCGACGACCGCGAGACCTGGATCCCCCTCGATGGCGTGGAGGCGGTCGAGCGGGTGTTCGCCGACTGACGGTCCCGGCGACACCGGCTCGGGCGAACTCGGTTGGACGGGTGGATGGGAGGGGGGTTTCGCCCCGGCTTGAAAGCGGGCGGGCGAGCGCCGATACTTCCGGCACGCCACCTTAGCTCAGTTGGTAGAGCGGAGCTTTCGTAAAGCTCAGGTCGCTGGTTCGAGTCCAGTAGGTGGCTTTCCCCGCCCGTCCGTGCCGACCGGCCCGTCTGCTAGGCTCGGGGCGTGAAACTCCCAACCTCGATCATCGGCGTCGTCGCGGTCCTCGCGGCGGCGGTCTGCTTCCCCGCCGGCGCCCAGGACGCGTTCGACCCGGGCGTGACGCTTCGGGTCTACCGCGTCGAGTCGCCGCCGGAGCGGATCCCGCGGATCGCATCCGGGCAGACGCCCAATTTCGATGAGCTCCGCCCGGCGATCGATTTCGCGGGCGATGGGTTCGGCGGGACCGAGCCGCCGTTCGTTTCGATCGTGACGGGCGAACTGCTCGTCGAGCGCGGAGGCGGGCATGTCTTCCGGCTGACCAGCGACGACGGGTCGCGGCTGTTGATCGGGCGGGCGCTGGTGGTCGATCACGATGGCCGGCACAGCGCGACGACCCGGGAGAGCGCCGAGGTGGTCCTCGAGGCGGGAGCGCACCCGTTCCGGATCGAGCACTTCGACCATGTGGGCAATCGGGCGCTGCGGCTGGAGTGGAAGCGTCCGGGGGCTGATTCGTTCGAGGTGGTCGCGGCCCCGTTCGTCCGCACGGAGCGCGACCTGACGCGCGTGACCTCGCCGGGCTTCAAGCGGGTTGAGGACGGTCGGCGGGCGGGGGACGGCTCGCCGCTGACGGGCGTGCACCCGGGTTGGACGCTGAGCACGATCCGCCCGGAGGGGTTCGAGCCCAAGGTCGGCGCGATGACCTTCCTGCCCGACGGGCGGCTGATCATCGGCACCTTCGACCCGCTGCAACGGGACGACCGCGAACTGCCCGACATCGACAGCAAGCCGCCGGATGTGCTGCTGGAGATCGAGCACTGGGACGCGGCGGACCCGGCGGCGATCCGGGTGCGAGAGGTCGCGACGGGGCTGTACGAGCCGACGGGGATGTGCGTCGTCGACGGCGACCTCTATGTCGCGCATCGGCGGGCGGTCGAGCGGCTGACCGACGCTGATGGCGACGGCTACTTCGAGACGCACGAGATCGTCGGCGAGGGCTGGGAGGGGTGGAACTACCACCAGTTCTCGTTCGGGCTGGTGCATCGGAAAGGCAAGCTCTACACGGCGCTCTCGACGGCGATGGCCCCGCCCGGGTGGGAGGGAATGGAGACCAACTCGGGCTCGAACGGGCCGATGCGGGGCGGGCTGATCGAGATCGACCTCGAGACGGGCGACACGCGCGTGGTCGCCGGCGGGTTCCGCACGCCCAACGGTCTGGGGCTGCTGCCCGACGGGACGATGATCTACCTGGACAACCAGGGGACCTGGATGCCCACGAGCCAACTGGCCGAGGTGATCCCGGGCCGGTTCTACGGGCATTACAACTGGACGCGGTTCGTGCCGAGGCTCGCCGATCGGTTCCCCGACGGCGGGCACCCGAGTGTGCATGCCGATCGCGTGCGCACGCCGGCGGCGGTGTTCCTGCCTCAGAACGAGGTGGTGAACTCGCCGACCGAGCCGGTGGTGATCGAGGGCGGCCCGTATGCGGGGCAGGTGCTGGTCGGGGAACTGACCGCCGGCGGGATCCGGCGGGTGGCGCTCGAGCGCGTCAACGGGCAGTTGCAGGGGGCGCTGTTCCGGTTCACGCAGGGGCTCGAATCCGGCGTGAACCGGATGGCGTGGGCGCCGGACGGGTCGCTGGTGGTCGGCGGGATCGGGGCGGGAGGCAACTGGAACTGGGAGGGGACGCAGTTCGGGCTGCAGCGGCTGACGCCGAATGGCGCGCGCGTGTTCGAGATGCTCGCGGTGCGCGCGACGCCCACGGGTTTCGAGTTCGAGTTCACCGAGCCGGTGGAGCGCGCGTGGCTGGCGCGGCCGGTGAACTACCTTGTGCGGTCGTGGGCATACGAGCCGACGGCGGCGTACGGTGGGCCGAAGATCGACGAGCGCGCGCACGAAGTGGTGCGCGCGGTGCCGAGCGATGATGGTCGGCGGGTGCGGATCGAGGTCGCGGGGCTGGAGACCGGGCGGTGCTACCACCTGCGGACGGACCCGGTGAGCGAGCGCGGCGAGGCGATCTGGTCGACCGAGGCGTGGTACACGCTCAACGCGATCCCGCGCGCGCATGAGCCGGCGCGGTCGTCGATCGCTGGCAAGGCGATCGAGCCGGGTGCGGT
This sequence comes from Phycisphaerales bacterium JB037, assembly GCA_043101605.1. Taxonomy (GTDB): domain Bacteria; phylum Planctomycetota; class Phycisphaerae; order Phycisphaerales; family UBA1924; genus JBICIG01. The sequence goes on along the minus strand of JBICIG010000090.1, from coordinate 56,469 downwards.
CGGCGTGGGCGTGCTGCCGCCGGCGGGAGCGGTGACGATGATCGGAGCGGGGTCGTCGGCGGTGATGCGTTATGACGGGAAGGCGTTTCCGCCCAAGGCGCTGTCGCAGGACGACCTGATGGAACTTGGGCGCGGGCTGGGCGAGGGGATGGCGGTGGGGTTCGGGTCGGGGGACCTGGTGTCGACGACGAGCTTCGGGGATGCGCGGATCCACCTGGAGTGGTTGAGCCCGCCCGGCGGCGCGGGGCAGATGGCGGGGAACTCGGGGGTGTACCTGCACGAGCGCTACGAGATCCAGGTGCTGGGGACGCCGGCGGGGGATCCGGAGCGGGCGCCCGCGATCAACGAAGCCGGGGCGATCTACGGGATCAAGGCGGCGGACCGGAACGCGTCGGCCGGGCCCGGGCAATGGCAGGCGTACGACATCTGGTTCCGTTCGCCCCGGTTCCGGGACGGGGAAAAGGTGGCCGATGCGCGATTGACGGTGTACTGGAACGGCGTGCTGATTCACGACGATGTCGCGGTGCCGGCGCCGACCGGCGCGAGCGTCGCGCGCGGCGAGCAAGCGCACGAAGGGGTGGACTTCCAGATCGGGCCGCTGCGGCTGCAGGATCATGCGTCGGCGGCAGAGGGCCCGGTGCGCTACCGCAATGTGTGGATCAAGCCGTTGGAAGAACGCGGCGAGGCGCGCGCGGGGGCGTGGCGGAACCTGTTCGACGAGACGATCCATTGGGTCGTGCGCGGCGGGGAGGCCGCGTTCGATCTCCGCGACGGGGAACTGGTCGGAACGACCGCGCCGGACACGCCCAACACCTTCTTCGTGCCCCGCACGGCGTTCGGCGACTTCGAGCTGATCTACGAGGCAAGGGTCGACCCGCGGCTGAACTCGGGGGTGCAGATCCGCAGCGAAGTGATCGGCGGGTTCGAGAACCGGGCGGGGGGGCTGAAGGGGTACCAGATCGAGCTGGACCCGAGCGATCGGGCGTACAGCGGGGGGATCTATGACGAGCGCGGGCGGGGTTGGCTGCACCCGCTGCACGCGTCGGCGTCGGCGCGGCGGGCGTTCCGGCGGGGGGAGTGGAACGAGTTCCGGGTGGTGGCGGTCGGGCCGGTGATCCGGACCTGGATCAACGGGGTGCCGGCGGCGGAGGTGTTCGACGCGGCGCGGGGGCGCGGGCGGATTGGGTTCCAGGTGCACGGGGTGGGCGGGCTGGCCGACCCGCTGGAGGTGCGGTTCCGGGGCGTCCGGGTGCGGGAGTTGTCGGCGGATTGATCTGGCGGGCCGCTCGGGCGGGAGGAGGGCGATAACCTGTGCGATCGTCCGCAAATGTCTTTGCCTGTCTTTGAAATGGAGACCGTCCATGGCCGCAGGGATTTACGAGGAAGCCGTCAAGCGTCTGGAGCTCGCCGCGGAGCATTCGAAAGCCGCCCCGGAGACGGTGGCGCAGCTTCGCGAGCCGCAGCGGTTGATTGAGGTTTCGATCCCGGTGCGGATGGACGACGGTCGGCTGGAGGTCTTCCGCGGGTTCCGGTGCCAGCACTCGACGGTGCGGGGCCCGGCCAAAGGCGGGATCCGGTTCCACCCGCAGGTCTCGAAGGACGAGGTGAAGGCGCTGGCGTTCTGGATGACCTTCAAGTGCGCGGCGGCGGGGCTGCCTTTCGGCGGCGGCAAGGGCGGGGTGATCTGCAACCCCAAGGAGATGTCGAAGCTGGAGCTCGAGCGGGTGAGCCGGGGGCTGATCCGGCAGATCGCGCCGTTCATCGGGCCCGACACGGATGTGCCCGCGCCGGATGTGTACACCAACGCGACGGTGATGGCGTGGATGATGGACGAGTACTCGACGATCGTCGGGCAGCGCTCGCCGGCGGTGATCACGGGCAAGCCGATCGCTCTGGGGGGCTCGCTGGGGCGTGACGACGCGACGGCGCGGGGCGGGTTCTACCAGATCCTCGAGCTCGAGAAGAAGTGGGGCTGGAAGCCGAGCGAGATCCGCGTGGCGATCCAGGGGTACGGGAACGCCGGGCAGCACTTTGCGCACTTCGCGGCCGACCGGGGATACAAGCTCGTGGCGGCGAGCGACTCCAAGGGCGGCGTGTACAACCCAGACGGGTTCGATGTCGCGTCGCTGAGCGAGACCAAGGCGACCAAGGGCAGCGTGACGGCGATGGGCGGGAAGAGCGTCTCGAACGAGGAACTCCTCGAGCTCGAGGTCGATCTGCTCGTGCCCGCCGCGCTCGAGAATGTCATCACCGACCAGAACGCTTCGAAGATCTCGGCCAAGGCGGTGCTGGAACTGGCCAACGGGCCGACGACCTCGGCGGCCGACGAGATCCTGCACAGGAACGGCGTGCTGGTGATCCCCGACATCCTGGCCAACTCGGGCGGCGTATCGGTGAGCTACTTCGAGTGGACGCAGAACAAGAGCGGGTTCTACTGGGACCTCGACGAGGTTCACCAGCGGCTGCAGCGGAAGATGGCGTCGGAGTTCGACGCGGTCTTCAACCTGAAGGAATCGCGGGACATCCCGATGCGGACCGCGGCGTATGTGCACGCGCTGGATCGGCTGGCCGAGGCGCTCGAGGCGACCGGCACGCAGCGGTTCTTCAAGGGCGGGTGATCCCACGCCGGGATACACGGACTCCACGGATGGGGCGGGTCGCTGGATCCGCCCTGTTTGTTTTGAGGATGTTTGGGTCTGCGGATTGGCGCGAACCGGCGGCGGATTTCGCCGGTATCAGTCAGAGGAGGACGCGGCGAGGGGTTTACACTCTCCGTGTGGATGACGCCGGTGTCGGGGTGGTCGAATCGGGCTTCCGCTCCGCTGGGGCTGGATGGCCCGGGCGGGCGTGCCGACCGATCGTGAAGGGATGACGCCCGGGTGTCGGAGGGCTGGGTCGTCCGGCTTCGGGCGAGCCGTCGAACAGACAGGAGTTGACGATGCGACGCGTGCAGAGGACTGGCTTTTCGACCGCGATGATCCTGACGGCGGGGCTGTGCGTGGCGCAGCCGGCCGTGCCGCCGCCCGCGCCGGCACCGGCCAAGGCGGCGCCCGAGTTGGCGCCCGCGCCGCGGATCGTGTTCGAGCGGGTGGAGCACGATTACGGGAACATCCTCGATACGAAGATGCACCGGACGACCTTCCGGTTCACGAACAAGGGCAAGGACACGCTGCAGTTCCTGGGGGCCAAGTCGACCTGCGGTTGCACGGTGCCGGAGCTTGAGAAGACCGAGTACGCGCCGGGCGAGTCGGGAGAGTTGCTGGTGATCTTTGATCCGAGCAACCGCAAGGGTCCGCAGGCGCGTGCGATCACGGTGACGACGAACGATCCGATCCAGAAGAATGTGATCCTGCGGGTCAATGCGAATGTGACGCCGCTGGTCGATGTCGAGCCGACGAATGTGGACTTCGGCGAGGTGAAGCCGGGCGAGACGCGGTCGTTCATGGTGGACATCGTCGGTCGCGGCCCGGGGTTCAAGGTCGAGGATCCGATGCTGTCCAACGGCGACGGGCTCTCGATCGAGACGCTGCCGATGCAGGAAGGCAGCGACGACATGGGCGAGTTCCGCCGGGTGTCGATGCTCGTGTCGCTGTCGGAGGATGCGCCCATGGGGCGGATCCTGTCGCGCATCACCGCGCGGATCGTCGACAGCGAGGGGAACGCGGTCATCAAGACGATCCCGGTGACGGGTGAGGTGGTCGGGGACATCCGCGTGGTGCCCAACCGGGTGAACCTGGGGATTCTTGATCCGGGGCAGGAGTTCGAGCGTCAGTTCCGGCTGATCAGCCGCTCGAATCAGCCGTTCGTGGTCAAGAAGATCGAAGAGAAGCCGCTGGAGGACGCCGAGGGCAATCCGCTGCCCGAGCAGATGCCGGGGCTGAGCTACACGGTCCAGCCGATGGCCGAGGGCCGCACGGATTCGTGGGTCATCACGATCAAGGGCGCGGTGCCCGAGGATCTGCGCCGGCTGTACACGCGGCTGGTGGTGCACACCGATCGCCAGGACGAGCAGCGGATCCCGCTGTTCGCGACGGCTCGGATCCGCGAGGTCTGGCAGCCCGAGTCGGTGCCGCAGCGTCCGGCGCTCCCGCGTCCGGAAGCTGGTGACCACGAGGGTCATGATCACGGCTCGGGCGAGCAATGAAACTGATCGGTCGGACGCTGGCGATTCTTGGTTTGGGGCTGACCGGCGCGCTCGTCCATTCGTGGGCGACGCCGGTGGTCCTCGAGGCTCCCGACGCGCGAGCGGGCGTGACGCTGCCCCCGCGCACGCCGATCGAGAGCGGGACCACGACGCCGCCCGGCGATCAGACGCCGACGGAACAGACCGGGCAGCCGGGCGATGAGCCGACCGACACGCCGGAGGATTCGCAGGGCGTGGCGGGCGGGGGTGATCAGCCCGGGGCGGAGGCGGGTGATCCCGGGACCGGCGGGCCGGCGACGGACTGGCGGACGCTGGATCCGACGACCTTCACGACGAACCTGACGCTCGACCAGACGCGGTTCCTTTACCAGTACATCGCCGAGACGGATGATCTCGGGCAGCCGCTGGTGCGGTTCCTCGATGCTCGGGGGATCGGGGGGGTGTACGAGGCCGGGCACATCGCCGGGGCGGTGCACCTGCCGTACGAGGGCATCGCCGAGTGGTCGGCGGCGTTCGACGAGGTGGTCAACGGGCCGACGAACATCTGGGTGGTCGTGTATTGCGGCGGGGGCGACTGCGATGAGTCGAAGAATGTCCGCGTCGAGTTGAGCAAGTACGGTTTCGAGTCCGTGTTCATCTTCGAGGACGGGTACCCGGCGTGGGAAGCGGCGGGGCTGCCGACGGCGACGGGTGCGTTGCCCTGGGGCGAGTGAGAATCCGATCCATGCCCGGAGCGATCAAGAGCCTGATCACGCTGGTGCTCCGACTGGGGCTGGGTGGTCTGTTCGTCTACGCCGGGGTGCTCAAGTTGGAGGACCCGCAGGAGTTCGCCAACGCGATCAAAGCGTACGACATCCTGCCGAACCACCTGATCATCGTCAGCGCGTTCGCGTTCCCGTGGCTGGAGGTGTTGGCCGGGGGGATGCTCGTGGTGGGGCTGTGGACGCGGGCGGCGAGCCTGACAATCCTGGCCCTGCTGGGCGGGTTCCTGTTCGCGATCATCTCCGTGATGGCGCGGGATGTCGTGGTGCCCGAGTGCTCGTGCTTCGGGAAGGCCGGATTCCTGTGCTCCGGCCCTCCCGGGTGGTGCCACATCGGGCAGGACGCGGTGATGGTGCTCGCGGGGCTCGGAACCCTGATCCTGGGCGGCGGGGCGGTCTCGGTCGATCGGATGGTCGAACGCACCAGCAAGGCCGGGCGGCCCGGGACGGGCGATTACGGCGAACAGGTCTGATGCGCTCACGCGCATCCTCCCATGCCCCTCCCACCCACGCCCAGACGAGCCGCGACCGCGAGGGAGCGGACCCCGGGCGGCCGGACCCGATCAAAGACCGCTTGCTGACGCGCGCGGCTCATTGAGGCGCGCTTCGATGCCCTCCCCGCCCCGTCGACCGGGAGGGGGCGTGGTCCTACGATCACCTTCGCACCCGTCGCCGGCGGGGCGGCCGAGAGTCGGTGCCCTTCCGGCCGAAGAGTCCATGACGGAGATCAGAGCATGCGTGACAATCGAGGCAGCGGCGGTGGTGGTGGCGGCGGCGGCCGGTTCGGGGCTCCCCCGCGTCCGAAGGTGCTGCGAGAGAGCGGCAACGGGACGATGTATGTCGATTGGAAGGACGCCGAGTCCCTCCGCCGGATGCTGAGCCCCAACGGAAAGATCTACGGCCGCAAGCGCCTGAGCACCAGCGCCCGCGAGCAGCGGATGATCGCCCAGGCGATCAAGCGGGCCCGCTTCATGGGTCTGCTGCCGTACACCTCGGCGACGCTCTGAGCGTTCGGAACCGAAACTCAGCAGGACGCGTTGGCGATGAGCGAGAGCGCTCCATCCCGGGCCGGTCGTGACTACGGGCCGGTATTCGCTGCCGTGCGCGCTCGCGACTGCTCGACGCGCGAGGCGGCGATGCACGCGGTCGTGGACGCGGTGTGGGAGCACCATGGGTTGCGCGAGGACGCGGGCGGGGGGTTGCACGAGGACGCGGGCAGGCGGCGTGTGTCGTGGGTGGGCTTCTACGAGAAGGTGAGCGCGGCCGACGAGATGGTCCTGCTGGTTCGGAGGGACAAGCCCGCGTGCTCGCCGATCGGGCTGCACGGGATGTGCGGGCGATCGTACCTCGAACGGCTGGCGATCGTGATCGAAGACATCGCGACGCTCGGCGGCAACTACATCGCGTGCGACCCCAAGGACCTCTCGGAACTGGTGGTGCCGCTCTTTGAGCCCGACGGCTCGTGCTGGGGCGTGCTCGACCTCGACAGCTACGAGGCCGGCGCGTTCGATGAGCACGATGCGGAGGAACTCCGCCGGCTTGTCGAGCTCGTGGGGCTGAGCGACGCGGCGCACGCGGACGACCGCGTTCTGCGGCTCTGACGGACGGGCGGCGGACTCTGACGAACTTGAACGGGATTAGAACGGGGCGTCGCTGGTGATGCTGACGCGCTCCCCCGTGGCGGGGTCGGTCAATTCGAGCCCGCTGGCGTGGAGCATGAGGCGCGGCGCGAGGGACGAGTCGCCGTAGAGCGGGTCGCCCAGGATCGGCGCGTCGAGCCCCTGCGGGTGGGCGGCGTGGACGCGGAGTTGGTGCGAACGCCCGGTGGTGGGCATGAACTCGACGCGCGTCGCGTGCCCGAAGCGCTTGAGCACGCGGTAGGCGGTGCGGGCGGGCTTGCCCTCCTCGAAGTCGACTTTCTGCTTGGGGCGGTTGGGCCAGTCTTTGGCGAGCGGGAGCATGACGGCGCCCTCGTCGGTCGGCAGGTCGCCCTCGAGCAGGGCGAGGTAGCGCTTGACGACCTTGCGCTTCTCGAACTGCAGGGAGAGATGGCGGTGGGCATCGGGATCGAGAGCGAGGACGATCAGCCCGCTCGTCTCGAGGTCGAGTCGGTGGACCGTCAGCGGGCCGGCGGCGTGCGGGTACATCTGCTGGACGCGCGCCCGGACACAGTCCTCCTTGCCGAGCGACCGCCCGGGGACCGAGAGCATGCCCGAGGGCTTGTCGATGACGACGAAGCGGCTGGACTCGAAGACGACCGGGAGCGGCCCGGGCGGGAAGTCACGGTGGGCGTCCTCACGCTCGGAGGCGTCGATTGCATTCCCGGGATTCGCGCCGGCGTGGCTCATACCATTGCACCTTAGCCTCGGCTCGTGTCGGGCGGGTGATGAATCCGTCTGCAAGTCTCGTCGCAGGGAGGACTTCATGCGACCGCAACCCAGTGTCCGGTACCGTCTGAGGGGGTTCGTCGCGTCGTGTGCGCTCGTGGGGGGAATGGCTCCTGCGGGGCTGGCGCAGCCCGGCGCATCGCTGGAATCGCCGCTGCTGGGCGAGCCGGTGCGGCTGACCGACCCGTCGGCGTTCGCCAAGGCGGGGGAGGCGTACTTCAGCCCCGATGGGACGCGGGTCGTGTTCCAGGCGATCCCCGTCCCGCCGCCGGGAGCCGAGCCCGACGCCCACTATTCGATGTATGTCGCCGATCTGATCCGGGACGGATCGGGGCGGGTGACGGGGATCGGCGAGCCCCGGCGGGTGAGCCGGGAGGGTTCGGCGAACACCTGCGGGTGGTTCGCGCCGGATGGGGAGTCGGTGATCTTCGGGTCGACGGTGGTGCCGCCGGCGGTGTCGGACGCGCCGGGGTATCAGCGGCAGGGCAGCCGATACTCCTGGCAGTTCCCGACGGAGATGGAGATCGTGCGGCTGGATCTGTCGAGCGAGGGCGAGGCGACCGAGCCGCTCTTCGAGCGCCCCGGGTACGACGCCGAGTGCTCGTACTCGAGCGACGGGCGGTTCATCCTGTACGCGAATGTGGACGAGTCCAAGGGGACCGAGCCGGATGCGGATCTGTGGATCTTCGATACGCGGACGCGTGAGCATCACCTGTTGATCGAGGCGGACGGGTACGACGGCGGGCCGTTCTTCAGCCCGGATGGGAAGCGGATCTGCTATCGCTCGGATCGGCGGGGCGACGATGCGCTTCAGTTGTTCATCGCGGACCTGAAATTCGATGAGCGCGGCGTGCCGATCGGCATCGAGCGGGAGATCCAGATCACCGACAATGACGCGGTGAACTGGGCCCCCTACTTCCATCCCTCGGGGAGGTTCCTGGTCTACACGAGTTCGGAGCTCGGGCACTTCAATTACGAGGTGGTCGCGATCGAGCTTCCCGAGTTGGGGGAAGAGCAGCGGGTCTGGCCGCGGCGCGCCCGGCGGGTGACCTTTGCGGCGGGGTTCGACGGGCTTCCCGTCTTCAGTGGGGATGGGTCGATGATGATGTGGACGAGCCAGCGAACGCCCGAGGGGGGCGTCGGCACGAGCCAGGTCTGGCTGGCGCCGGTGAAAGCCAAGGACCCGGCGGCGTGGACGCGGGGGGTCTCTCGCTCGCAGGCGATGGACCTGGTCCGCCCGGAGATCGAGCCGGGCTGGAGCCTGAGTTCGTCGAAGGTGGGCGGGGAGTGGATCGTGCTGGCCGACAACGGCCGCGGGACGGTGCGGCGGTTCGTGGTCAATGCCCTCGGACGCGTCAACGAGGTGTTCACGAGCGGGAGCTGACGCCGATCGGGGCGGAGGCGAAGCTCGGGGTAGACTGCGGGCGATGATCGAGCCGGAGGACTTCGGCTACGGGCCGATGCGGACGCTGGCGCATGTCGCGGCGGGGGCGGCCGAGCCCCGGCACGCCGGGCTGTGGCGTGAGTGGCAGCGTGAGCTGGACCGCGTCCGCCCGAGGCTGCGGAATGCGACGATCGAGGATGCCGACCCGCTCGAGCCGGGCGCGACGCACATCGTGCCGAGCGTCGGAGGCGTGCGCGTGGGGTGCCGGGTGATCGAGCCGGACGAGCGCCCGCGGGCGGCGGCGGTGGTGCTGCACGGGTATGAGCAGCCCGAGGCGTTGAACGAGGCGGCGGACCGCTGGGAGGGGCTTGTCGGGCGCGGGTGCGTGGTGGTGCTGCTGCGGGTGCGGGGGTATCCGGGCTCGACGATGGACACGGGGGACCTGACGCGGGGCGGGTTCGGGTGGATCGGTTCGGGGCTGGACCCGCTGGCGCCGACCGACGAGCCGCTGATGCACCGCTGGGTGTACCCGCGGGCGATCGCCGATGTGGTGCTGGCGTGCCGGGCGGTGGGCGAAGCGTTCGGCGTGCCGGTGTCGCTGGCGGGGGAGAGCTTCGGGGGCGGGCTGGCTGTGGCGGCGGCGGCGCGCGGGGCGGGGGTGTCGCGGCTGGCGTTCGGGCTCGCGTCGATGGGCGACTGGGCGTGGCGTCTCGAGCATCGGGCGACGCGGGGGCTGTGGCTGGATGTCGAGCACCTGATGAGGCACTATCGGCGTTGGGAAGCCGAGATCGTCGAGGGGCTCCTCGCGTGCGACACCGCCACGCTGGCGCGGGGGGTGACCTGCCCGGCGCTGGCGAAACTCGCGCTGCGGGACGAGGTGGTGCCCGCGCCGACGGCGGCGGCGGTGTACAACGCGCTCAAGACCGAACCGGCGGGCAAGTGCCGGTTCCTCGTGCCCGCCGGTCACGCGGACATTGGGCTGGCCAACGCGCGTCGGCACGCGCTGTTCGAGCGGATGCGGACGGAGTTTCTCGATCCGGCACACGAGCCGGCGCGGGTGTTCAAGGAGTGGGAAGCGGTGCTGAACGCGGGCGAGCGGGATCCGGGCAGGGGTCGGGCGATGAGCAACGAGCAGGGATCGCTGTTCGGCGGCACGGAGCCGACGGGGGCGGGGCAGCGCGGCGTGGACGAGGCGCGGCTGATCGACGCGTACGAGCGCGCGCAGCGGACGCTCGACGACCTTCCCTACACGCCCGAGTTCGCGCGCTTGTGCGCGGAGGTGGGTGCGCAGACGCAGGCGCAGCAGCGCGACGCGTTCCGCACGCTGCATCGGATGCGCAAGGCGGCGCGGCTGCCGCGGATGGGGCGGTCGGCGTCGGAACGGCCGCGCATCGAGCCCGAGGAGGAGTCGCTGCTCTCGGGGCTCATCGTCGAAGCCGTCGGGACGCTCGGGCAGCGGGACCGGCTGCCTTACACGGCGGAGATGGACGCGCTGGTGGAGAAGTTCAACGCCCACACGGGCCGATCGCTCGACCATCACGCGGTGTGGCGGCTGATCGCGAAGATCGCGAAGTAGGAGCGGGCCGGCAGAAGCGAAAACGCCCGCCGGGAGGCGGGCATCTCAGCGGAGCGGGTTTGTCGCCCGCTCAATCGCCCAGCAGCGCGTTGATCTCGTCGTCGACGGGGTTCTTGGCGCGCTGGTCGCCCGAGGGCTTGCGGGCCTTGTCGTCCTGATCTTCTTTCTCGCGGGCGCGTCGCTCGGCGGTCTCGGCGGGGGTCTCGCTGGCGGCTTCGGCGTCGGCCTTCTCCTTCTCGAGCTTGCGCTTGAGAGCCTGGATCTTGACCTTGTCCGGGGCGAGCATCATGTTCGCCTGTCGCCCGATGAGGCGTGGCTCGAGCTCGACCTTGGAGATGTCGGCGAGTTGCTCGCGGGCGTGATCGAGGTTCTCGAGCCCGAGATGCTTGTGGGTAATCTCGCGCCCGCGGAAGCGCTGGATGAACTGGACCTTGTGCCCGTCCATCAGGAATCGGCGGGCCTGGTCGATGCGGATCTGGACATCGTGCGGGTCGATCTTGACCGAGCGCCCGAGTCGGATCTCCTTCAGCTCGGCCTGCTTGGACTTGGCGCGAGTCTCGGTCTCCTTCTTGGACTGCTCGTACTTGAACTTGCCGTAGTCCATGATCTTGCAGACCGGCGGGCGGGAATCGGGGACGACCTCGACGAGGTCGAGCCCGGCTTCCTGGGCCATGCGGATGGCTTCGTCGGTCGAGACGACGCCGATCTGCTCGTTGTCTGCGCCGACCAGACGGATCGGCGAGATGCGGATCATGTGGTTGACGCGGGTCCGTCGGACCGGGCCGACATCGCGGTAGAACCTTCTGCGTGAGATCGTCTGCACTCCTGTGGTCAGTCGGACCCGTTTCGGGGTGGGGTCCCGACACCCATCGCCCGGGCCGCGCGGCCCGTGGACATCATCGTCGAGAAGACAGGCACCGTCGAGCGGGGCTCGCGATCGGTCGTCATAAGCCGGGGCGCTCCGATACGGGTCCGGCCTGGGCGCACGCGGGGCGGGCGTTCGTCGGCGGAGCGGACCGGGTTGTCGCGGCGCGGGCCGCTGGCGATCGGATCATTCGGCTCTCCGGGTCGGCCCGCCCCGCAGGGGGCGTGCCGGCGTCCTTCACGGTAATCCGCGAGGGCTCCGGAAGCAAGACCCGAGGGGGTCGAGCGGGGCGCGGAAATGGTCAGAAGTGGGACCGGAATCGGCCCGGATCACCCGCCGCGGGTGACGATCAGGACGATGTTGAAGACCAGGCTCAGCCCAAGGGTGACCAGCAGGGCGATGAACAGGGGGGCGCGGATGACATCCTGCACCGCGGCGGGGGACCCGGTGCTGGTGACGGGGATCTCACCCTGGGCCTGGGATTCCTCGGCGACGACCGCGGCGACGGCAGCGGCGTCGAACTGGTCCTTGTGGGCGATGGTGGGCGTGTCGCCGGCGCGGACGGCCTTGAGGTCGAGCAGGAGGTCGGCGCAGGTCTGGTACCGGTCCTTGGGGCGCTTGGCCATCATCATCTCGATGACCTCGCTGATGCCGGCCGAGAGCTTGGGGTTGACATGGTCCGGGGGGACGAGCTCGGCCTTGAGGTGCTTGTGCATCACGCTCGAAGGGTTCTTCCCGTCGAAGGGCACATTGCCCGTGACCATGTGGTAGAGGGTGGCGCCGAGGGAGTAGATGTCGGCGGGGGGACCGATGGCGACATCGCCGCGGATCTGCTCGGGGCTGATGTAATAGGGCGTACCGAAGGCCTTGCCCGCTTCGGCCTCGGCGGCTTCCTTGTCGGTCATGGCGCGGGCGAGGCCGAGGTCGGCGAGTTTCACGACGCCGTCGCGGCTGATCATGATGTTCTTGGGCTTGACATCGCGGTGGATGAGCCCGCGCTGGTGGGCGTGCCCGAGGGCCTCGGCGACCTGGATGACGGTGTCGATGGCCTCGGCTTCGCTGCAGCGCTTGTGCTTGGCGATGTCGTCGAAGACGGTGCGGCCTTCGACATACTCCATGACGAAGTAGTTGTACTCGCCCGCGCGGCCGACATCGTACGCCTGGACGATATTGGGGTGGTTCAGCGAGGCGGCGGCGCGGCCTTCGGCGTAGAACCGCTCGACGAACTGCGGGTTGTTCGAGAACTTGGTCGGGAGGATCTTGATCGCGACGGTGCGGTCGAGGCTGAGCTGCTTGGCCTTGAAGACCGTCGCCATGGCGCCGGCGCCGAGCTTCCCGAGCAGCTTGTAGCCCGGGATCTTCTGGCCCGACCGCTCGGCTTCGAGGATCTGCTTGAGCCGCGCGAGTTGGCGCTTGGTGACATACTCGTTGTCGACCAGCGCCTGGGCGAGCGACTGGTTCTTGGGGTCTTCCTCGTGCCCCTTGACCTGCTCGAGGCAGTGGGCGACTTCCTCGGGGGTGGCGAGCCCCGAGTCGACGACCAGCCGCCCGATCAGGGTGTCGATGTTGGTCTCGCCCTTGGCCTGCTCCTGGATGGCGGCCTCGGTCTCGGCGAGCGAGGGATCGTGCCCGATGGGCAGCCCGTCGACCGGCGCGGTCTTATTCGGGTCGTTCTCGATGGGACGCTCGCTCATCGCCTGCTGTGCCTGCGGGGCCTGTTTGCCGGCGGGCCGACGCGGCCCGGCACCCTTCTCGGCCGGATCGACCTCCGGGTTCGACCGAACCGGAGAGGATCGGCCGAACGCTACTTGGGCCCCGCCCCACTGTCAAACCCCGCCCGGGCCCCACGGCAGACGCCTTGCCGGGCCCGGCGTCGGGAACTTCTCGGCGGCACGATCGGGCTTCCCGCGGGCACCGAAGAACCGGGCCCGCGCTCCGGGATCCGGTACGCCCCGGGGGGGGCGGCGGTTCGCGATCCGGTCCGGGGTACACTCGCCGGGCGATGATCAGCCCGGACCATTCCAAGATGGTGCTCGCGTCGTTTGAGCTCGGCTCGCAGCGGACGGTCGAGGCCGAGGTCGCGGTCGCCAGCGGCGGGAGCCCGACCTGGGTGCACCTCGACCGGCTCGCGCCGGAGACGGCCGGCTGGCTCCGCGAGCGGGCGGGGCTCGACCCGATGCTGGTCCGTGCGCTGCTGAGCGAGACGACCCGCCCGCGGGTGTCGATCACAGAGCTCGGGGTGCTGCTGATCCTGCGCGGCGTGAACCTCAACGAGGGCGCGGTCCCCGAGGACATGATCTCGATCCGCATCTGGATCGAGCCCACCCGGGTGATCTCGATGCAGGGGCAGCGGCTGCGGTCGATCGAGGACCTGGTCGAGCAGTGCGAGAGCGGGCAGGGCCCGAAGTCCGTCGGCGACCTGCTGGTGGCGATGATCACCGGGCTGACCGACCGCATGACGACGGTGATGGAGCAGCTCGAGGATCAGCTCGATGACTACGAGGACCGGATCGCCGACCCGGACGACACGGTCGATCGGCATGTGCTCATCGAGACGAGGCGGCGGCTGATCGGCCTCCGCCGATTCCTGGGTCCGCAGGCGACGGCGCTCGAGCGGGTGCACGAGTTCGACGAGGCGATCCTGACCCGCGCCCACCGGCGGGCGCTCAACGAGCCAATCAACCGTGTCATCCGCTTCGTCGAGGACCTCGACGCGGCCAAGGCGCGGGCGCAGTTGCTCCAGGAGGAACTCGACAGCCAGGCGGCGACGCTGGCGAACCAGCGGATGTATGTGCTCACGCTGATCGCGGGGATCTTCCTGCCGCTGACCTTGATCTCGGGGATGCTCGGGATGAATGTCGGCGGGGTGCCCCTGAGCGATTCGCCGTGGGGCTTCTGGATCGTGACCGGCGCGCTGGCGGCGCTGGGGTTCGTGGCGTACCTGGTGATCCGCCGTCGTCAGTGGCTCTGAGGCTCGAGCTCGCGGGGTTCGGAATCGCCGGCGGGCTTGGCGTCGCGGGCGCGGACGAGCCCGGCCAGGTCGCCGATCGAGCGGATGTGCAGGTCGCGCTGGGGGAAGGCGATCTCGATGTTCTCCTCGCGGAATGCCTCGGTGATCGCCATGTGCAGCGCGTGCTTGACGCTGACGAGATGTTCGACACTGGGGAGGAAGCAGCGGAGCTCAAAGTTCAGCGTGCTGTCGCCGAACTGGGTGAAGAAGACATACGGCGCCGGCTCCTTGAGGATGATCGGGTTGGCGCGGGCGACGCGGAGGAGGGTGGCCTCGGCGTTGCGGATGTCGGCGCTGTACGCCACGCCCACGGGGATGGAGAGGCGGAGGGTCGGATCCGAGAGTGTCCAGTTGACCACTTCGCCGGTGATGAAGGTCTTGTTGGGGATGACCAGTTCCTTGCGGTCCCAGTCGGTGATGGTGGTGGCGCGCATGCGGATCTTGGTGACCGTGCCGCTGATGTTGTTGACCGTCACGGTGTCGCCGATGCGGATGGGTCGCTCGGCGAGGATGATCAGGCCCGAGACGAAGTTGGCGAAGATCTCCTGGAGCCCGAACGCGAGCCCGAAGGTCAGGGCGGCGGCGAGCCACTGGACATTGTTCCACGAGATGCTCATCGCCCCGAACGCCGCGACGAGCCCGATCATCGCGATCAGGTAGCGCAGCACGGTGCTCAGCGCGAAGCGGCTGCCCGCGTCGAGCGGGAGGCGCTGCAGCACGACGATATCGACCAGGCCGGGCACATTGCGGAACGCGACGATCGTCGCCGCGAGCAGCACGAGCGCCAACCCGAGATCGGCCAGTGTGACCGCCGCGATCGCCGTTGATTCACTGCCCGCCCCGGCCGAGGTCGCGGGTACGCCCGGGAGCGGCAGCCCCGCGCCCGTCCCGCCGCCGGTGGACGCCTCGCCCGCGGGCGCGTCGGCGGCGGGCTGGGCGTTGTCGTCGGTCGCCTGAGCCGCGGCCGCCGGTTCGAGCACCGGGATGACAAGCCGATCCTCCTCGTCGATGACCTCCATCGAGGGCCAGACCTGCACGCGGTCGAGCATGCGGAGCGCCGGCAGCACGCCCGCCCAGGTCGTGAAGAGCCCGAGCACGAGCGCCACCGCGAGCCCGGTGCGGATGAGTTGACGCGTCTGGGCGCTGACGGCGGGGAGGTCGAGCTTGTGTTCCTCGACCGGCGCGACGCCGCTCTCGGTGGGCACTTCCGCCGGGGCCGTGCCCGCGGACTCGGACTGGGCCTGCTCGCGGCGGCGGCGGGCGTTCTCGACCGCGACGCGCCGGCGCGCCAGAAACAGCCAGCGCAGCATCAACCCGTTGATCACCGCGATGAGGAGCACCAGCCCGAGAGTGGACTCGAAGCGGTGTTCGAGCTGCAGCGCGGTGTAGTGGTAGCCGGCCCACGACGCGATGATCAGCACGACCGGGAGCCCGACGACCGCGGGGAACCACACATAGCGCAGGCGGTCGATCCACCCCCCGGCGTTGCGGGAGAGGAAGTCGCTGAGCACCGCGCCCTTCGGGCGCAGCAATCGCTGCAGCGCCACCGCCAGCGCGAGCAGCCCGATCGTGAACGACGCCCGCCCGAGCGCGCCGTTGAGGACCTCCGGGGCGTGCCGGTCGTAGCCCTCGGCGAGGGCCATCGTGACGACGAGCGTGGGCGTCAGCCAGCGCAGGTGCCGGCGGACGATGCGGAGCGACTCGGTCGGCCAGCGGAAGTGGGCGTCGGCGAGCCCGCCGGCGCGCGTCATCCGCTGCAGAAACACGAGCGGGAAGAGCAGCAGCGCCGACGCCTGCAGCCCGGTGCCGACGGCGAGCATCTGCTCGGACTGGTCGATCGGCTTGGCGAGCAGCCACCCGAGCCACCAGAGCAACGCCGGGAGAGCCGCCGACCCGATGAGCGTCCAGAGGGTCGCCTCGAAGGTGTGCCGGATCGAGTCGGTGCTGAAACGCCCGACGAGCGACTTGAGTTCCTTGATGCGTCGGCGGCCCATGTGCCCGGCGACGAACATCGCGCCGAGCAGAACCACGACGAACCCCGTGGTCGGCCAGCGATTGACAATGTCGTCGCTGACGCGCGACACCCCGACCCGCCACGCCTGCGGATCGGCGAGCCACACCCCGGCGTCGACGAACGCCCGCGGCTCGAGCGTCGTCTCCGACGAGACGCTGCGCACCCAGAGAATGCGCTCGCGGATGAACGACTCGTACGCCTCGGCCGCCTCGCGCAGGTCCGCGGTCACCAGTTCCAGCGGCACGAGCCCGTCGTCGATGTACCGCGTCAGGTCGGCGATGAGCCCGTCGAGCGTGTCGCGGCGGGCGACGGCCAGGTCGCGCGCGATCGCCTGCAGTTCCTCGGGAGTCGCCTCGGTCTCGGAGGGGTCGATGTCGTCGAGCAGGCGCTGGGCGACCGATTCGGTGTCGCCCATGCCGAGCCGTCGCTCCTGGAGTTCATAGAGCTCGTACTCGGCCGCCTCGAGCTCCTGCTGGATCGCGGCGAGGCGCTTGCGGAGATCGGTCGGATCGGCCAGTTCGGGCAGGTTCTCGAACTGACGGCGGAGCTGACGCCCGACGGTCCGGTTGAACCCCGAGACCTGGATGCGGCGCTTGATGTCCTTGTACTGCTCGCGGATGCGGTTGAGCTGCGTCTCCCGCTGGCTGGCCTCGTTGTTGACCTGCGTGGACTTGGTGAGGATGCCCTCCTCGCCGGCGCGTCGGTCGGCGAGTTCCTTGCTCTCGGCGGCGAACTCCTGCAGAACCGGGTGCTGCCGCGCCGCCTCGAGCCTCAGCCGCTCGGCTTCGCGAGCCTGTTGCTGGGCCTCGAGTTGCCGCCGACGGTTGACCAGCTCCTGCCACGCGTTGACCTCGGCTTCCTTCTCGGTGACCCGCCGCAGCGACGCGTCACGCCGGGCCGGGAGGAGTTCCTGCCGAGCGTCGTAGCTCTCGAGTTCGGCTTCGAGCGCGGCGACCTCGCTCGCCGTCGCGTACCGCTGCGCCTGGAGCAGCGCCTGCTGGGCCCGCTGGGCGGGCGTGGGCTCGGCGACGCCGGTGAGCCCGGCGAGGGACGATTCGAGATCGGTCAGACGGCGCTTGGCCTGGGCGATCTGCTCGGGGATAGCGGCCCGGCGGTCGCGGCGACGGGTCGCCTCGGCCTGCAGTTCGTCGGCTTCCTTGCGGGCGGCCTGCAACTCCGCCTGCGCCTGCGCGAGCGAGCGTTCGATCTGCGCGCGTGTCGCGTCGGACGGCGGCGAGACATTGGGGGGCTGGATCGGCGTGGCGAGCGACTCGCGGATCGCCGCGAGCTTGCCCGGGGCTTCCTCGGCGGCCTTGCGCGCATCGGCGCGGCGGGCGGCGGCTGAGTCGGCGGTCGCCAGCGCCGCCAGGGCGTTGTTGTAGGTGTCGGTCAGGGACTTCTTCGTTGCCTCATCGAGCGAGGCGTCCTGGGCGATCGCCGCGAGACGATCGTTGATCTCCGCGGCGGTGATCGCCGGGGCGGCGGGCTGAGCGGGCTGCTCAGGCTGGGAGACCGACTCATCGATCGGCGTGGCGCCGCGATGGTTGAGTACCGGGCGCGGCTGGGCCGCCGCCCACGCCGACGCGCTCGCCAGCGTGACGATCAGGACAAGACGGACCGGATGGAACCAGCGGACGGGCGTTCCGTTCATGGCAAGACTGTAGGGAAGCGAACCCACGCGGCCGACTGCCGCCGGGTGAAGCGCCCGCGTTGCGGGGGGCTCACCCGTATACTCGCCGCTTGGTTCGCCCCGAGTCCCGCGTTGAGTCCGCCGCATGCTCGTCACCGAAAGCCGACCGCGTGATCTGAGGTGGTTCCACGCCGGGCCGCTGCTCTACGGCGACTGGGGGACGAGCCGCCTGTATGTCCTCGGGTTGGCGTTCCTCTACACCGCCCACGCCAGCGTGCTTTATCTCGCGGCGATCGGGCTGCTGATGATCGCGGTGAGCTGGGCGTACACGATCGTGTGCCGGGAGTTTCCCGACGGCGGGGGCGTCTACACCGCCGCCCGACAGATCTCCCCAACCCTGAGCGTGGTCGGCTCGACACTGCTGCTCTCGGGATACATCATGACCGCGGCGATCAGCGTGGTCGAGGCGTTCCACTACTTCGGGGTCGGCGAGTCGCTGATCCTGCCGCTGGGCATCGGCACGATCCTGCTCATCGGGGCGGTCAACTGGCTGGGCGCCAAGAGCGCCGGGCGGTTCGCGCTGATCATCGCGTTCGCGGCGCTGGGCGTGTCGGCGGTGATGGCGGTGCTGGCGATGCCCGCGTTCCTCCGCGGCATCCGCACCATCAGCTTCGACTACTTCACCCAGACCCCCGCGTTCGACGCGTGGGTCAGCTTCACCAAGATCTGCCTGGCGCTCGCGGGCGTCGAGGCGGTCGCGAACATGACCGGGATGATGAACCGCCCGGTCGAGAAGACCGCCAAGCGGACCATCTGGCCCGTCACGCTCGAGGTCGTCGGGCTCAACATGATCTTCGGGCTCGCGCTCGCCGGGCTCGGGTTCGTCGTCGCGGGCGTGAGCCTGCAGGAGATGCACCAGCCCGACGAGCTGCGGCTGATCGAATCGCGAGGCGCGCTGATCGAGCGACTGCCCGAGGATCTGGCCGCCCGGCTCTCGTCCGACCGCCCGTTCACGCTGACCGACGAGCAGGTCGCGACGCTCCCCGAAGCCGACGCCGAGGCGTACGCGGGGCTGATCGAGCACGAGGAGCAAGTCGAGAAGTACACCAACGCCGCGATGAAGGTCGTCGCGACCGAGGCGGGCAAGGAGTGGTTCGGAGCCGACGCCGGGTTCATCTTCGGCAAGGTCGCCGGGATCACCTTCGGGCTGCTGCTGCTCAGCGCGACCAACACCGCGGTGATGGCCATGGTGTCGGTGCTGTTCGCGATGGGGCAGGACCGCGAGCTGCCGCGCGCGCTCACCAAACTGAACTACTCGGGCGTCCCGTCGATCGGGTTGCTGGTGGCGCTGGTCATCCCGATCGCGGTCATCGCCGCCGAGCGCGATGTCACGGTGCTCGCGAAGCTGTATGTGCTGGGCGTGTGCGGGGCGATCACCGTCACGCTGGTCAGCTCGGGCATGAACCGGCAGCTCAAGATCGGGCGGCGCTCGCGGGCGGGTCTGTGGGCGCTCGGCGGGTTTCTCGCGGCGGTGACGCTCACGATCGCCGTCACCCAACTCGAAAGCCTCGCGTTCAGCGGCGGGCTGGTCGTCGCGGTGCTCGGGACCCGGGGCGTGCTCAAGCGGCTGGCCAAGGGTCGCCCAGAGCCCCTGCCCACGCCCGAAGCGGGCTGGCTTGCCGAACTCGCCGAGGCCCCGACCAAGATCGACCCGTCGCGCCCCAAGATCATGCTCGCCGCCCGCGGGCGGTACCAGTCGGAGTTCGCCGTCGACCTGGCGCGGCGGCGCAAGGCGACGCTGTTTGCGATCTATGTGCGCACGCTGCGCGTGATGGACATGGGCGCCGCGCATGTCCCGAGCGTCGCCGAGGACCCCGCCGCTCAGGAGGCGCTGGGGACCACGGCGCTGCTGGCGCGCGACGCGGGCGTGCCGTTCGTCCCGATCTATGTCACCGCGACCGAGATCGCCGACGAGATCCTCGACTACACCGTGACCTTCGGGTGCGACACGCTGATCATGGGCAAGACGCGGCGGTCGGCGTTTGCGCGCAAGCTCGAGGGCGATGTCGTGGCGCAGGTCGCCGCCGACCTGCCCGACGGCGTGGCGCTGATCTCGCGCTCGGCCGACCAGCCCCACATCCCCCGCGCCGGGCAGCTCCCACGGGACGATGACGCGGGGAGCTGACCCGTCGTTTGCGCGCCCGCCGCCGCGGGCGATCCCTATGCTCACCCAAGTTCACGCAGGCCCCGGATGGAACCGGGGCGACGCACCGACCCACACCGACGCGACTCGATCCACGGACGAACCCATGACCTTCGGGCGACCCGACGCCGACCAGCTTCTTGCCGACCTGACCGACGATCAGCGCCACGCCGTCGAGCACACCGAGGGCCCGCTGCTGGTGCTGGCGGCGGCGGGATCGGGCAAGACGCGGGTCATCACCCGTCGGATCGCCCGGCTGGTGTCGCTGGGTGTGCCCCCGTGGTCGATCCTGGCGCTGACCTTCACGAACAAGGCCGCCGGCGAGATGCGAGAACGCGTTCACGGGCTGCTCTCGGCCGACCCGCGCCTGCTGCGCGGGATGACGATCACGACCTTCCACTCGCTGTGTGCGCGCCTGCTGCGTCGCTACGCGGGGAGCAAGGGCGTCGAGCACCTCCCGGCCGACTTCACGATCTACGACTCGTCCGACCAGGCGAGCCTGATGAAGCGGACGATCGCCGACCTCGGGCTGAGCACGAGCAACTGGCCTCCGCGCTCGGTGCTGTCGACGATCAGCAACGCCAAGAACGAGCTGCAGGACGCCGCGGCGTACAAGGCGGCCGCGAGCGACTACTACGCCAACCAGATCGCCAAGATCTACGAGGCATACGAGCGCGGGCTGCGCGCGGCGGGGGCGATCGACTTCGACGACCTGCTCCTCCTGACCGCGGGGATGCTCCGGGCCGACGAGGGCGTGCGGGCCGAGATTCAGCACCGCTGGCACTACCTGCTCATCGACGAGTACCAGGACACCAACCGGGCCCAGTTCCTCATCGCGAGCCTGATCGCCGGCGAGGGACGCGGGCTGCCCGGCATCGAGGGCACCGAGACCGGGCCCAACATCTGCGTCGTCGGGGATCCCGATCAGTCGATCTACGGCTGGCGCGGCGCCGACATCTCCAACATCCTCGAGTTCGAGGAGCACTACCCCGGCGCCCGCGTCATCGCACTCGGCGAGAACTTCCGCTCGACCGCGCCCATTCTCGCCAACGCCGACACGCTCATCCGCCACAACAAGCGACGCAAGCACAAGGACCTGTACACGCGGCTGGAAGGGGGCGATCCGGTCGAGGTGACGCTGTGCGCCGACGAACGCCGCGAGGCCCAGCTCGTCTGCGACTGGCTCCGCGCCCGGCGCGAGGACGACCGGGGGCTCCGCTGGTCGGACATGGCCGTCTTCTACCGCAACAACGCCCTCTCGCGCGTGATGGAGGATGCGCTGCGCGAGCACGGCATCCCCTATGTCATCGCCCGCGGCACGGCGTTCTACGAGCGCGAAGAGATCAAGGACGCGCTGGCGTACCTGCGCGTCGTGGCGAACCCGCGCGACGAGGTCTCGCTGGCGCGCATCGTCAACAAGCCGACGCGCGGGCTCGGCAAGGCGTCGCTCGACAAGCTCGCCGGCGCGGCGCGGTCGCGCGGCGTGCCGATGCTCGAGATGCTGCGCGACGCGTCGGGCGTGGACGGGGTCTCCCCCCGCGCCCAGTCCGCGGCGGCCAAGTTCGTCGCGATGATCGACGGGCTGACCGGCTCGGGCACCTTCATGGGCGCCGAGGTCTCGCACTCCCTGCCCGACCTGGTCGAACGGGTGATCCGCGACACGGGGCTCGAGGCGTCGTACGAGGCACAGGCGGCGGCGAGCAAGTCCGAGGCCGACGCCGAGCGACTCGACAACCTCTCCGAACTCGTCTCGTCGGCGGCCCAGTTCGAGGAGCGGTTCGTCCCCGAGGACGACCCCGCGTCGTTCCCCGGCGCCGAGGTGCTCGCCGAGGGAAAGAACGCCGAGACTCCCCCGCTGCTGGCGATGCTCCGCGCGTTCCTCGAATCGGTCGCGCTGGTCGCGGATGCCGACAAGGTCGATCCCGCGCAGGGCGCGGTCACGCTGATGACCCTCCACGCCGCGAAGGGATTGGAGTTCCCCGCCGTCGCGATGGTCGGTCTGGAAGAAGGCTTGTTGCCCAGTTCGCGCGCGATGGACTCGGAGGATTCACTCGAGGAGGAACGCCGGCTGTGCTTCGTAGGCATCACCCGCGCCATGCGCCGGCTGCACATCTCGAGCGCCCGCTACCGCACCGTCCGCGGCATGACCGAGCGCACCATCCCCAGCCGCTTCCTCGAGGAACTTGATTCCTCCAACATCCGCGCGAGCGATCAGTCCGACTTCGGCGACGCGTTCGGGGGTGGGGTCGGCGGCGGGTTCGACCGCGACTGGTCGGGCGATTCATCGGCGGCCGGGGGCGTGTCGTGGGACGCGCCCGAGAGCGTGTCGTCGGACTCGTCGCGGGCCGCCGCGAGCGCCAAGGTGCAGTTCCCCCCGGGCTGCCGGGTCCGCCACCCGCGCTTCGGAATGGGGACGGTCGTCAGCGTGGGCGGCGGGCAGATGGCCAAAGTCCGCGTGAAGTTCCAGCAGGCCGGCGAGAAGACGCTGATCCTGGAGTATGCGCGGCTGCAGCGCCTGTGATCCCGCGCGCCCTCACGCCGGGCGGATGCCGCGATAGAGCTGCTGCAAGCGATCGACTTCCTGCCGCCGCACCGTGTCGAGGATCAGCCTCGGGATGCGCCACGAGCCCTCGTCGGCCGTCACGCTGGCGCAGTGCTCGGTCAGGCAGCGATACAAGAACTTGAACGCGTCGCGCGGCTGGTGCATCTGGTCGAGCGCATCGACGACATCCTGCCGCGTCACATCCTCGGCGAAGAGTTCGAGCAGGCTCAGGGGCTCGCGGCCTTCCTTCAGGCACGCGTTGAGCCGTGCGTTGCAGAGGTCGTAGAGCGTCGGCCCGGTCCAGACGAGGCGTTCGATCATGCTCTGCTTGTCGAGCCGTGCCTCCTGGAAGAACGCGCTCGACTCGCGGAACAGCAGGTGCCGGAGCTCCAGCGGCAGCAGCATCTTGACGCCGAGACCCTCCTGCTGAAGGAACTTGTTGTTGAGCATGGGCCAGACGACCGCCCGCATGCGCTCCGGATCGCCGTTGATCAGGCTCGGCTCGTCGACGCGGTCAACCACGACGATCATGCCTCGGAACCCGAAGCCGCGCACGACCCGGCGCAGGCGCCCGAGCATCGCGTATCGCGTCTCGTCGCCCGGCCCGATCGGGAGCGACTCGGGCGACTTGTCCAACGCGTCGACCTGGTCGAGCGAGCGGGCCCACGATTCCTCGGTGCGGTCGATCATGCGGAGCGATCGGCGGAGCTTGCGCCCGAGCCGAGTGGCGCGCGCCGAGTCGACGCCGAAGCGTTTCAGCCCCGCCGCCCCCCACAGCAACAGCGCGATCGTGAACGCGACCGTCCAGCCCGTCCCCCCCTGCTGCCCGCCGATGGTCAGGAACGCGGCGATCACCATCGCCGGCAGCACCCAGCCCCCGAACGCCGCGACCGACCAAAGCACCCGCGCCCGCGGCAGCCCGATGCGAAGCAGCCGACGCAAGCGCTCGGTCCGCTCGTGAGCGCGCTCGCCCGCGTCGTAAACGGTCTGGAGCAGGAGCAGGTCGCGGCGGAGCCCGGTCTCGAGTCGGCGTGCGTCACGCACCAGTTCGTCGGTCGGGCCGAACGCCCGCGCCCCTTCCTCGGGCACGCCCAGCAGCGCATCGACGAGGCTCGTGACGGCCGAGGAGATCACCGCGTCGAGATGATCGGTCACGGCGATCTCGCCCAGCGTCTCGCCGGGATTCTCACCCCCCACCACCTGCGCGAACCGGCCCAGCACGCGGTTGAGATCGTCGTACGAGATCAGCAGCACACGCTCCTCGGGGCGGCGGAGGTTGTGAGCGGCGACCGCGTCGGCGATCTGCAGCCGCATCGCCGTCTTCCCGCTCCCCTTCTCGCCGAAGACGATCGCGCTCGACGGGTGAGAGAGATCGCCAAGCACCTTCTCGAAGTCCGAGTGGACCGTCGGCTGCTCGTCCGGGCCCGTGACCCGGCACAGGCGCGCGAAGACATCGTCCCGGCGGGCTTCCTCGCCCCGGAAGGGGTTCTCGGCGATCCGCCAGTGCTCGAAGAACTTCGACAGGTTCATGCGGGATTCCGGGAACGGCCCAGTTCCAACATCGGCCGATGGCGGCCCATCGCGTCAGTGATCGACCCGCGTCCCCAGCTTGGGCGCCAGCGTCGCGATCGCCTCCTCCAGCTTGCGGGGGTCTCTGGCCTCGGCGTTGAGGCGCAGCAGCGGCTCGGTGTTGCTCTTGCGGATGTTCGCCCACCAGCCCTCGGACTCGAAACAGTCGATGGTGATCCCGTCGAGCTCGTCGATGTCGCCGCGATCAAGGAACTCGGCCTCGACCTCCGCCAGCGCCTCGTCCTTCTCCTCGATCTCGAAGTTGATCTCCCCGGACTGGGCGTACCGCGCGATCGGCGCGATCAGCTCGCTCACCGGCTTGCCCTCGCGCGCCACCGTGCCCAGCACCGTCGCCATCGCGATCACGCCCGAGTCGGCGTTGAAGTTGTCCCGGAAGTAGAAGTGCCCCGAGAGCTCACCGCCGAACACCGCGCCGCGGTCGGCCATCAGCTGCTTCATGAACACATGCCCGACACGCGAGCGGATCGGGACCCCGCCCGCCCCGCGGATCTCCTCCTCGACCGCCTTGCTCGAACGCAGGTCGTAGATCACCGGCGCGCCGGGGTTGTCGGCGAGAAACCCGCGGGCGAGCAGCGCCGTCAGATGATCGCACCCGACGATCCCGCCCTTCTCATCGACGATCGCGCACCGGTCCGCGTCGCCGTCGAAGCACACGCCAAGGTGCGCACCCTCGCGCACCACCGCCTCGCGGAGTTGCTCGAGGTTCGCCGGCACCAGCGGGTTCGGCTCGTGCGCAAACTCTCCCCTGGTGTTGTCGAAGTTCAGCTCGATGATCTCGAGCCCCTCGACCTCCGCGCCCTTCTTCCCGAACACCTTCGGCACCGCCGTCCCGGCCATCCCGTTCGACGCGTCGACCACGATCTTCAGCGACTTCCCGCCCAGATCGAGGAACTCACGCACATGCTCGATGTACGCGTCCCACAGGTCGCGCTGCTCGATCCGCCCCTTGGCGGGCAGGTCGCCCAGCCGGTCGCTCATCGCGGCGTACTTGCGGATCTCTCCCAGCCCGGTCGCCTCACCCACGGGCTTGGCGCGGCGCTTGGAGATCTTGAAACCGTTGTACTCCGGCGGGTTGTGGCTCGCGGTGACCATCACACCGCCGGCGCAATCCAGGTAGTTGACCGCGAAGTAGATGAACGGCGTGTCGACCATCCCGACATCGATGACATGCCCGCCGTGCGCCACGATCCCCGAGATGAGCCGCTCGCTCAGCGTCGGGCTCGAGACACGCATGTCGCGCCCGACGACGATGTTGTGCATCATGGGCGTCGTCTCGCCCGCGGCGGCCGCGTCCTCGAGCAGGTACCGGCTCGTCCCGAAACCGATCTGCCAGCCCATCTGATCGGTCAGCAGGTCGCCGTACTTCCCGCGGATGTCGTACGCCTTGAAGACGCGCCCGAGCATGCAGCCGCCCTTTCACCTGGGGTTGAAGTGCCATGAGCGGCCCGAAACCGACCGCTCACGGGGCCAAGGATAGACCTCCGCCCGCTGGATCTGCAGTTTGTTCGGGTTCCGCGCGGGGAGATCCCGCGCCAATCTCACGCCCCCGGGCCCGGTTCCGAGGGGCGCCTACCCGTCCCCGTCCCCGCCGATGATCTCCAGTTCGATGCCCTCGGGAAGGGCGCGGACGAACAGCGAGCCGTAGCGCGTCGTGACGAGCCTTGGATCGAGCACGACCACCCGCCCGCGGTCGGCCGACGACCGGATGAGCCGCCCGAAGCCCTGCTTGAAGCGGATGATGGCGCGAGGGAGGGAATCCTCGCGGAAGGGGTCGCCGCCGCGCTGGCGGATCAGCTCGCCGCGGGCCTCGGTCAGCGGACGGTCCGGGGGCTCGAAGGGCAGGCGGGTGATGATGACATTGCGGAGCGCGTCTCCCCGGATGTCCACGCCCTGCCAGAACGAGTCGGCTCCGAGCAACACCGCCCGCCCCGAGGCGCGGAAGCGGTCGAGCAGTTCGGTGCGCGAGCCGTCGCGTCCGTGGACGAGGCACGGCATGTCGAGTTCGGCGAGCGCCGGGGTCAGCCGCTCCCCCGCCGCCCGGAGCGCCGCGAAACTGGTGAACAGCACGAACGCCCCGCCGTCGGTCTCGCCGACATGCTCCAGAATCCTCGGCACGAGTTCGCCCACCCACGCGTCCGTGCTGACCTTGCCCGGCGCGGGAGCGGACGCATCGACGAACACGCGCGCCTGGTGCGCATGATCGAAGGGGCTCCCGAGCTGGAGCGTCCGCGCCCCCTCGCACCCGAGCCGGTTCATGGTGTGGGCGAAGACCGCCTCGCGCTGCTCGCCCGCTTCGTCCTCGCCCGCGTGCCGGGTCGTGAGCGTCGCGCTGGTCAGGGTGACCGAGAAATCTCGCTCGAAGAGTGCTTCGCGCAGGAGCTCGCGGACCTCGATCGGCGCGCAGCCGAGTTCCACCCGCGTCCCGCCGCGCCGCGTCCGCTCGAGTTCGACCCAGTAGACCGCGTTCTCGATCGACTGCTCGGTGAGGGCCCCGGCGGTGTCGGCGATCGCGCGCGCCCGGTTCCTGTAACTCGCCAGCTCGAACCGGTCGGGCTCGGACTCGATCGCGTCGCGGAGGATCCCCAGCCGACCGGCGAGTTCCATCATCGCGGGGGTGAGCTCGTCGGCGATGGGCGCGGGCTCGCGCAGGCGCCCGCTGCCCGGGGGCATCGACTCGCGCAGCCGCGCCCACTGCTCGAAGAACCGGCGCGAGGCGGTGCGGGCCTCGAGCGAGGCCTCGATCGCGCGGGCGGCTTCGCGTTCGATGCCCATGCCCGCGAGCGCGCCGTGCATCGCCGCGAGGAACCCCCGCTGCTTGCGCGGGTCGTAAAGCGCGCGCAGGAGCGTGTTCACCCGTCCCTCGGTCAGCGTGAGCCCGAAGTGCTCGCTGGCGACATCCTCGAGGCCGTGCGCTTCGTCGAGGATCACATGCTGGTAACGAGGCAGGATCGATGCGCCCTGCTCGCGCAGCGCCAGGTCGGCAAAGAAGATCGCGTGGTTGCAGATCAAGAGGTTCGCCTGCTGCGCCCGCTGGCGCGCGCGCTGGTAGAAGCACTGCGCGTGGTGCGGGCACTTGCGGCCCATGCAGTTGTCGGCGTCCGACCGCGCGTGCTCCCACACCTCCGGGCGCTCCAGCGGCCCGAGGGTCGAGAGCGTGCCGTCCTCGGTCTCGTACGCCCAGTCGACGATCTGCGCGAGCGATCGGCGGGAGGACTCGTCGCTGAGCAGCGTGTGCTGGCGCTCGCTTGCGAGCTTGAGCCGGCGGATGCTCAGGTAGTTGCCGCGCCCCTTGACCAGCTCGGCCCGGATCGGCAGGTGCCAGCCCTCCGGCGGCGCATCATCGCCCATCGCCAGCGAGAGCAGCACGGGGATGTCCTTGGCGACGAGCTGTTCCTGGAGGGCGATGGTGTTGGTCGCGACGACCACGACCTCGCCCAGGCGGGCCGCCCGGTCCATCGCGGGCAGGAGATAGGCGAAGCTCTTGCCGACGCCCGTCCCGGCTTCGACGAGCAGGTTGCCGCGCTGCTCGAAGTTGTCGGCCACGGCGCGTGCCATGCGGACCTGCTCCGGGCGCGGCTCGTAGCGATCGCCCAAGGCGCTCTGGATCGCCCCGCCGGGCTCGAACATGGACGCGACATCGGTGGGCACGCGGCGGGGCTCTCCGTTCACCCGCCGAGCGGGCGGCGCTTGGGTTCGCCCGGGGCGCGGGGGTAGACGCGGGGGGTGGCGCTGCGCTTGCCCAGCACGACGATGGTGCCCGTGGGGGTCTGGAGATTTCCCTCGTGCACCGCGTGCAGGGCTTCGAGGGCCTTGCGTGCCTGGGCGAGTTCGTCGCCCGCCCGTTCGCCCTTGATGAGCAGGGTCATCCCGCCGATCGCGCACAGCGGCACGGTCAGCTCCGCGACGACGCTCAGCGGGCCGACCGCGCGGGCGATCACCGCGTCGAAGGATTCGCGGAACGCCCCGGAGCGTCGGGACTCGCCCGCGGCGTCGGTGCGCGCGCCGCGCTCCTGCCCGAGGTCCTCCGAGCGCCCCTGGACGACCTCGACATTGCTCAGCCCGATCGCCCGAGCGGCACCGCGGAGGAAGCCGACCTTCTTGCCGGTCGATTCGATGAGCGTCAGGTGGAGGTCCGGGCGGGCGATCGCGACGACGAGCCCGGGGACGCCGCCGCCCGAGCCGACATCGGCCAGGCGCGCGCCCGCGGGAAGGTCGGCGAGGACGGGCAGGAGCGTCAGCCCGTCGAGGATGTGCTTGTGCCACGCCTGCTCGGGGTCGCGTATCGCGGTGAGGTTGATGCGCTCGGTCGCCCAGAGAAGGAGCCCGAGGAAGCGTCCGAGTTGCTCGAGTTCGCCCGGCTCGAAGACGATGCCGAAGTCCTCGGCGGCGGCCAGGAATGAGAAAGGGGGCGTCATGCGCCCGAGGTCGGGCAGGTCCATGGGAGCCGACGGATCGGGTCGGTCGGCGGGTTCGGGCTGGGGTGCGGGTCGTCCCATCGCTCAACCGTACTCGAAGCTGGGGCGGTAGGGAGGCGGGGGCCAGTGGAGCCCGACGGAAAAGACGAGCCCGGTCATGAGCCACGAGGCGAGCATGCTCGAACCGCCGTAGGACACGAACGGGAGGGTGACCCCGATGATGGGCATGAGCCCGATGTTCATGCCGATGTTGACGATGGTCTGGGCGCCGATGAACGCGGCGAGCCCGACGACGATGAGCCTGCCGAAGGGTTCCCGGCAGGAGGCGGCGGTGAGGACGGCGCCGAGCATCCACGCGGCGTAGAGGACCAGCACGAGGATCCCGCCGGCGAGCCCGAAGCGGTTGACGATGACCGCGAAGACCATGTCGTTCTGGGCTTCCGGCAGCCCGTTGAAGTAGACCAGGGCGCGCGCTCGCTCGTCGTCGTTGCCCTCGAGCCCGCCGGCGCCGACGAGGCGTCGGGCGGTGCTGGGCTGGAAGTTGATGTCGTGGTTGAGGCTTTCGTCGCCGCGGATCTGCTGCCACATCGCGTCGAGGCGGGCCCGCTGGTGCGGGCGGAGGACGGGGTAGACCGCCGGCGCCGCCAGCGCGGCGCAGAGCACGATGATGCCCAGGTGACGGACGCGCGCGCCCGCGGCGAGCAGCATCGCAAACAACGAAGGAACGAAGAGCATCGCCGTGCCAAGGTCGGGCTGAAGAGTGATCAGCCCGACCGGGACCGCGGTGATGATGCCCAGCGGGACGAGCCCGATGAAGTCGCGGTGCTCGCGGCGGAAGCGGAGGTAGCGGGCGATCACGAGGACGAACGCGATCTTGCAGAGTTCCGAGGGCTGGAAGTCGGCGACGCCCAGGTTGATCCACGCGCGGGCGCCGTTGCGGGGCGTGACCAGCGCCGTGGGCACGAAGGGGACGAGCAGAAAGACCAGCAGCCCCAGCAGAATCAGGAACGCGGGCGTGGAGACCTGCCCCAGCAGGCGGTAGTGCGGGAGGGCGACGGTGAACGCCGCGCAGATGCCCACGCCCAGGAAGATCAGTTGGCGCATCGCCAGACGCGAGAGGTTGGCCGACTCGGCCGGGTCGAGCGCGGTGGCGACATCGATCGCGTAGAGCCCGATCAGGCTCAGCAGGGCGCCGGCGAAGACGCAGATCCACGCGGGGGTTCCCGGGTGGAGGGCTTCGCGGACGGGGGTGCGGGCGTTCGCGGTTCCGCGGATCAGCGTCGCCAGTTCATCGCGGAGCACTTAGGAGGGCCCCCGGAAGTAGCCCTCGTCGTCGAGGGCGTGGACGATGAGGTTGGCGATGGGCCCGGAGACCTTGCCGCCCGAGCCGGCGTACTCCATGAGCACGGCGATGGCGTAGCGCGGACGGTCGCGACCGGCGAGGACGACGAACCAGGAGTGGTCGCCGCGTCGCGCGATGGCAGCTTCGAGCGGGCCCTCGGCGTCGGGATCGATCATGAGGTGCGGCGCTTGCGCGGTGCCGGTCTTGCCCCAGAGACGGACGCCCGGGGGCGGGTTGAAGATCGGCTCGCGGTCGCCGTTCTCGAAGGTGAGGTGGTGCCCGGTGCCCTGGTCGGTGTTGACCGCGGCGTCGAGGCCCTCGAGCGTGGCGGTGACGAGGGCGGGGTCGAGGCGGAGGTCGCGCATGGGTTTGTCGCGCGGGGCGTCGGCGAGCAGGCGGACGGGCAGGCGGATGCCGTCGCGGGCGATGGTCGCCAGCGCGTCGGCGGCGTGGAGGGGCGTCCACGCGACCGGGCCCTGCCCGATGCCCATGAGCGTCGCGTCGGAGCGTTCGATGTTGGCGGGATTCCAGTCGCGCCCGAGCGCGCCGGGGAACTCCTCGCCGATGCCCAGGTCGAAGGGCTCGCCGACGCCGAAGTCGCGGTAGGTCCGGGCGATGCCGGCGGGCCCGAGCCGGCGCCCGAGGGTGTAGAAGAAGATGTTGCACGAAACGGCCAGGGCCTCGACGGTGTCGGGATCGTGCCCGAGCGTCATCGAGTGCGTCAGTCCCGGGTAGCGCTTGAAGATCCAGCAGCGGAATTGATCGGGGGCGTGCTCGTAGAGGTGGCCCGTGCAGGGGATCGTCTCGCCGAGGCTGAAACCCGCGTGGGCGGCGGCGCCGTGGAGGACGATCGCCTTGGCGATCGAACCGGGCGGGTAGGGCTTCTCGATGACGCGGTTGACCCAGGGCGCGTCGAGCTGGTCGGCGAAGATGGACTCCGGGTCGGTCTCGAGGGTGTCGCGGTCGAGCTCGGGCGTGGAGACCATCGCCAGGATCTCGCCGGTGTCGATGTCCAGGACGACCGCGGCGCCGTTGAGGGGTGTGCCGATGGGCATCCACTCGGTGGGCTCGCCGTGCCAGGGCTGGACGCGGGCGAGTCCGAGGCGGGGATCCATCGCGGCCTGCACGCGGGCCTGGAGCATGGCGTCGAGGGTCAGGCGGATGTCGCGCCCGGGCTCGGGCTGCTCGACGCGCTGCTCGCCGGTGTCGAGGCGGCGGACGGTCAGCCCGCGCAGACCCCGCAGCGTCGGCTCAGCGAGGGCCTCGATGCCCGCGGCGCCGACCGCGTCGGCTTCGCGATAGCGCCCGCGGTCGATGCCGGCGATCCCCACGACGCGCTCGGCGAAAGCGGGGTCGTTCTCGATGAGTGATCGGCGGCGGTCGTGGTCCTCGGCGTGGACGCGGCGGCGCATCCAGCCGAGGATGTGCGACGCGACGCCCGAAACCTCGAGCTCGCGCGGCGCCTCGTTGCGCATGGGCGAGGGAAGGTTGGAAGGGTCGATCTCGACGCGGATGCGGTCGAGCGGGTACAGCCGCCCGCTGGCGTCCTCGACCTCCAGCCCGGGCATGAGGGGGACGGGGTCGATCGCCTCGCGGGTGTCGAGGCCCGAGGGGTTCAGCTCCACGAGTTGGCGGGCGCGGCGGTCGAAGTCGAACGCCTGCGCGTCGGCGATGTTCGAGAGGATCGGGTGGGCGCTCTGCTGCTCGCGGATGGGCTGGTCGGCCCGCTGGCGCAGGCGGGCGAGCTCGGCGTCGAAGATGGCGCTGCCCTTGGCGCGCTGCTCGTCGATGAAGCCCTCCAGGCGCGCGCGGACGACGGCTTCGTGCATGCGCGTGACGCGGGAGACGATGCCATCGCGCCGGCGGTCGAGCTCGGCCGGCTCGATCGCGGCTCGCTCGGCCAGGGCGGTCCACATCGCGCCCAAGTGGGCGCGGTAGACGGCTTCGTACCGGGCGATGAGGGCGAGTTGGCGGTCGTCGCCGAGCTTGGACCACTCGGCGCGGTGCACGCGGCGGGCGTAGTCGGCGGCGCGGTCGCGGGCCCAGTCGCCGGTCAGGACGGGGTAGGCGATCGAGACCGAGTAGCTGGGCTTGGGGCGGGCCAGGACGCGGCCGATGCGGTCGAGGATGCGCCCGCGGACCGTGGGCGTCCACTCGGTGCGGACGAGCCGGGCCTCGGCCTCGGCCCGCAGGCGGTCGCCCTCAACGAGGGTGAGTTTGGCGACCTGAGCGCCCAATGCGACCAACGCGAGCAGGAAGCCCGCGAGAACCAGCGCGAGGCGCCGGTGGAACATGCTGGGGATCAGGGAGTTGAGCATCCTGCCGCGCTCCGTCGCGGGGTCGTGGGGCATGGTACCGGGCCCGGCGGGGCGGATCGTGCGGGGGCTGTCGGGTAGGCGCGATCTTGAGGGTCTGGGGATGAGCGCGCCGCTCTGAGTGGGCTGGGATCGCAAGGGGACCAAGGTCCGGGTGGGGGTGTGGTCCTCTTGCATCACTGCCGGATCGCGCGGCTCATCCCGCCGTCGCGGGATCGGGTGTTTCCGCGATGGACGCGTGAGCGGGGGCGGCGGGCGGCGCTTGCATGGGTGAAGGGGCGGCGGCGATCCGGCGTCTCGCACGGCACAACACGCAATCCTGCATCTCTGAAGGAGCACGCCATGAAGAAGTCTCTCACGCTGTCGGTCTGCCTGGGCCTTGCCGCCTCGGCGAACGCGAGCATCATCTCGACCACGGGCTCGGCGACGCAGATTGTCGCGCCGGCGAGCGCGATGCCCGGGGCGCTGACCGCGGGCAACGCCTGGGCGTGGAACGAGCAGATCAACGCGTCGGTGCTGGGCATGCCGGTGGACATGTCGACGAACCCGTCGACCAGCAACGCGCCGGTCGCGGGCTCGCTCTCGACCTTCGTCGATTCGCACTTCATCCACTTCGACGGGCTGCCCGGCGCGATCATCTTCGGCACCGTCACCTTTGCGACCAACATCATCGGCGTGCAGTACAACGACTCGTTCCTGGACATGAGCGATGTGCTGGGCGTGGGGACGACCTACCCGACCTTCTCGCCCGGACGGGGGTTCCAGAACTACTCCGGCGCCGACTACCTCCGCGTCAACGCCAATGTGCTGACCTTCGAGATGACCGCGCCGGGGCTGCCGCACCTCAACCAGGTGCGCGTGTTCACCGTCGCGACGCCGGCGCCGGGATCGGCGGCCCTGCTCGGGCTCGGCGGGCTGGTGGCGGTGCGTCGCCGGCGCGCGGACGCTTGACGACCCGCGCGGATCACGATGACGGCGCACGGCTCGCCCTCCGGGACACGCCGTGGCACCTGAGCACGCTTGTTCGCAAGAGGACCAAGCCCCGGGGTGGGGTCTTGGTCCTCTTGCCGGGCCGATGCGCGGGCGATCGGCGCATCGCGGATGTGAAGGTCCGATCAAGTCGGCGGCGGGCGTGATCTCGCGGGCTTTCCCGGGCCGCGCGGGCAATCTCCGGCGACTATCCTCGGGGCGTCGCCCCGCCGGGGCGATGACGGATGGCTTGCGAGGGGGGCCCGGAGAGGACTCGCATGCGAACGGGCCGCGCGGCGTTCACGCTGATCGAACTGCTGGTCGTCATCGCGATCATCGCGATTCTGATCTCGATCCTGCTGCCGGTGCTCGCGTCGGCCCGCGAGTCCGGGCGGACGGCCCAGTGCCTGGCCAATGAGCGTTCACTCGGGCAGGGACTGGCGGCGTACACCAACACCTACGACGAGTGGCTGCCGGGCCCGAACACCAGCGGGCGGCGGCTGCACCAGGGGCGGCCCTACGAAGAAGGCTCCTCGACGCCGCTGCAGGACTGGGACTGGATCAGCCCGATCGTCGGCGATCTGCTCAAGCTGCCGACCGAGCGCCTGAGCAAGTACCAGGAGATCATGCAGAGCGCGATGAGCTGCCCGGCGAACCGCGAGACCTACGCGACTAACTTCACCGAGCGCAGCGGGCTGGTGCCGATGGACCGCGAGCGCCCGGGCGAGGGCCCGCACCCGTTGATCATGAGCTACACCGTGAGCCCGCTGTTCCTGCTGGAGGCGAACTACGGGCTGCCGCGCAACGGGTGGAAGGACCCGAGCGAGGGGGAGTTCATGCGGCTGTGGAACCGGGGCGGTGCCGTCCGCCCGGCGACCGGGGGCGGGGCGCAGGCGCAGATGATGCTGCCCATCGGGTACAAGCCGCGGATTCACCAACTGGGCAACCCTTCGCGCAAGGCGCTGGCGTTCGAGGGCGGGCGCTACTTCGTGAGCAGCTACAACAACGGGCGCGGCGGGCTGGACTACTCCACCGCCACCAACACCACCGGGCTCGAGGGCAGCCCCCAGGGCAACTTCACCTCCATCGGGCCGTACTTCGTGAACATCGCGCCCTCGGGCATGGGCGGGCTGCGGCGTGAGACCAACGGCAAGCCGACACGCTTCATGAGCGAGGTCTTCCTCCGCCATCCGGGCGACGCGATGAACATCGGGTTCTTCGACGGCAGCGCGCAGACGATGAACCAGGACAAGATCGCCGACCCGTCGATCTACGCGCCCAGGAAGTCGGTCATCGTCGGGCAGCAACTCGTCTGGCGCGACCGCTACACGGTCGATCGTGAGATCGAGTGACGGACCTTGCCGCGACCTGGCGGCTGAGGTCGGCACGGGTTGGCGAGCAACCCGTGGCACCCGATTCACCAACCTTGGCACCCCTCCTGCCGTCGTGCCCGCTCACGCGGTCGGGAGTTTCTTCTTTCGGCGGGGCTTGGGGCGGGGGACATATCGGCGGAGTTCGTCGAGCTTGCCGTAGCACAGCACGCGGTCGCCGACGCCCAGGCGGGTGTCGCCGTCGGGGTTGGGGATGACCTCGCCGTCCCTGCGGGCGATGTGGAGGACCATGATGCCCTTCTCCCACAGGGTCGCCTCGGCGAGGGTGGAGCCGTTGAGCTCGGATTGCTTGATGACATGGATCTCGGCGACGCCGTAGCCGCGCGAGATGCTCAGCCGCTGGCGGATGTCGAGTTCGGGGAACTCGACATGGTCGGCGATGAATTCGATGATGGCGCCGGCGACATCGACGCCGGTGGCGGTCTCGATGCCCTCGAGCCCAGGCGACGAGTTCACCTCCATGATCTGCGGGCCGTCGTCGGATTCGAGCATGTCCACGCCCGCGACGCGGAGGCCCATGATCTGGGCGGCGCGGACGGCGGTCTTCTCGTAGGCGGCGTCGAGCGTGATCGCCTCGGTCTGCCCGCCCCGGTGGACATTCGAGCGGTACTCGCCCCCGCCGGCGCGGCGACGCATGGCGGCGACGACGCGGTCGCCCACCACGAACGCGCGGACATCGGTGCCCTTGCTCTCGCTGACGAAACGCTGGATGAGCACATTCTGCCGCGCGCTCTGGAGCGTCTCGACGATCGCCTCGGCGACCTTCTCGGTGTCGGCGAGGATCACGCCCACGCCCTGGGTCCCCTCGAGCAGCTTGATGATCACCGGCGCGCCGCCCACGCGGCGGATCGCGGGAAGCACATCCGAGCGGTCGCGGGCGAACGCGGTCGCGGGCATGCCGATGCGGTGTCGGCTGAGCATCTGCAGGCAGCGGAGCTTGTCGCGCGAGTTCTGGATGCCCAGCGAGGTGTTGACGGTGTAGACGCCCATCTCCTGGAACTGGCGCACCACCGCCGAGCCGTAGTGCGTGATCGACGCGCCGATGCGCGGGATCACCGCCTCGAGCGGCGCGACGCGCTTGCCCGCGTAGGTCATGTCCGGGCCCGAGCCGGCCAGGCTCATCGCGAAGCGCAGCGGGTGCAGCACGCGCATGGTGTGCCCGCGCTGCTTGCCCGCTTCGCGGAGGCGCTTGGTCGAGTAGAGCTTGGGGCCCATGCTCAGGATGCCGATGCGGAGCGGCTGGCTCATGAAGTTCGCTTTCGGGGTCGCACGCCGGGCCCGGCGTGGGGCGGGCGCGTCAGAAGATAGGTCCGCGAGGGATCGACCAGCAGCCCGTCCAGGGCGGTCCGCCCGATGAGCATGCGGCACGACATCAGCTCGCGCGAGACCAGCGTCAGTTCCACCTCGCGGCGGAACGGGCCGATCACCAGTTCCGTCCGCACCACCAGCCGCTCGTCGGCGTGCCCGGAGCTCGACCGCACCCGCACCCGCCGCGCGATGTCGCACTCGACCCGCTGGCGGTGCTCGGGGTGCGCCCGGCTGTAGACGACCTCGAACGCGACGCGCTCGCCGGGCAGCTCGGCGATGTTCTCGGCGTGGACCGCGCTCGAGCGCGCGCCCGAGTCGGCCTTGGCGAGCAGGCGCGTCACGCCCCACGCGGGCAGGTCGACACGCTCGCGCCACCCGATGACCGAGGGCCCGCTCACAGCACCGCGTCCTCGCTGTCGGGGTCGAAGGGTTCCGAGGAGTCTTCGCGGGGCTGCTCGATGTGCGTGTTGGCGGTGAAGGCATCCAGCACGCGGTGGTGCAGGGAGTCGCCCGATTCGTCCTCGTGCGCCTCGCGGAGCTTGGCGCGGCCGCGGTCGAGCGTGGCGATGTGGCAGACCGGATCGCCCGGGACGACCGCGGGCATCGTCGTCATGCCCAGCACCACGCCTGCCCGGGGGGACTCGATCGTCGCCAGGTCGCGCCCGAGCAGGGTCGTGACCGTCGCCAGCGGCTGGGCGTCCTCGACCCAGTCGCCCGGGGAGACATGGAAGCGGAGGATTCCGCCGTGCGTCGAGCGGGCCCACTCGGTCTTGCGGGACTCGGCCCGGAAGAGCGGGGGCTCGGGCTCCCCGGGCATCATGCCCAGCCCCATCAGCGCGTTGCGCACGCCCCGCAGCCCGATCTCGGTCATCGCGGGGTCGAACTTCCAGACCTCGCCCGCCTCGAGGATGATCGCGGCCTTGCCCGCCTCGACCGCGGCCCGGCGCAGCGAGCCCTCCGGGCCCTTGCCGTGGACGGTCAGTTCGGCCCCGAAATGCCGGGCGAGTTCGGCGCTGGGCGGGTGGTCGAGGTCCACGCGGACATTGGGGAAGTTGGTGCGCTTGGCGGCGGCGGTGTGCAGATCGATCAGCGCGTCGGCCGGGCCGATGAGTTCCTCGAACACCGCGCGGGCGAACCGGGCGGTCAGCGATCCCGAGGCGCTGCCCGGGAACGAGCGGTTCAGGTCGCGTCGGTCGGGCATGTAGCGGCTGGAGCGCTCGAAGCCCAGGACATTGACGACCGGGGCGAGGATGAGCGTGCCCCGCTCGATCTTCAGGTGCTCATCGCCGACCAGGGCGCGAACGATCGCCATGCCCGTGATCTCGTCGCCGTGCACCGCCGCGGTCACCGCGACGATGGGCCCGGGCTCGGGCCCGCGGACGACGCGGACGGGGATGGTGACCGCGTGCCCGACGGCCGTCCCGCTGACGGGGATGTCGAGATCGATCGCCCGCCCCGGCGGGATGCGCTTGCCCGAGATGATGACGGTGCGGTGATTCACGCTCCTGAGAGTCTACCGGGCTCGGATTGGCAAGAGGACCAAGCCCCCGGGATGGGGCCTGGTCCCCTTGCCAAACGGGCGGGGCGATACGCAGAAAATCTTTGCATGATCGCGTGAGCGTCGGCGGGTTGGCGCCGCTTCCAGGGTGTCCGCTGCGTGGTCTCGCGACGGACCCGACCCGAACCCAACGCATCGCCGGGTGTTCCGGCGTGCGACGGAGGTCGGCACTCCGACCAGAACGAGGTTCGCCATGAAGTCTGTCAACACGCTGTCGGTCTGTCTGTGCGTCGCCGGTCTCGCCGCCGCCGCGAGCGGGAACATCGTCTCGACCTTCGGGGCGGTCACGCAGATCCCCGCGCCGGGCAACGCCTTCCCGGGCTCGCTGACGGCGTTCAACGCCTGGGCGTGGAACGAGCAGAGCCAGGTGCCGCTGGCCGCGATGCCCGTCGACATGATCACCAACCCCTCGAACACCTCCGCCCCCGTCGCGGGCAACCTGACCGCCCTGGTCGACTCGCACTTCATCCACTTCGACGGCATCCCTGGCACGACCATCTCCGGCTCGGTCACCTTCGCCACGCCCATCATCGGCGTGCAGTACCGCGACCTCTGGCTGGACTTCTCCGACCCGCTGGTCACCCCGGGCACCGTCTACCCCACCGGGTTCGTGATGCGCGGCTGGTCGAACACCACCGGCGCCGACTTCCTCGATGTCAACGGCAATGTCCTCCAGTTCAACATGAGCGCCACCGGGCAGCCCGACTTCGAGCAGGTCCGCGTCTTCACCGTCGCCACCCCCGCGCCGGGATCGCTCGCCCTGCTGGGCCTCGGCGGGGTGACCGCCCTCCGCCGCCGGAAGCGCTGAACACGCCCATGCGTCCCGGGTGCCACGGGTTGACCTCAAGGCCACGCCGTGGCACCCCGCCGGCCGCGCCACCCCGCACTCCCGACGAGGATTCTCCACGCCACACCCGGGAACTGGTGCCCGGGTGTGTTCGTGCGCACCGGGCCCCGCAGACGGACCGCAAGATCCTCGGGCACGATCGCGTGAGTCCCGCCCGCTTGCCGTCGCTACCAGTCGGTCCGCGGCCTGGTTGCGCGGCGGACCCGATCGAACCGGGTGATCCGGATCGGCCGGCATCGCCCGCGACCATCACGAGGTTCTTCATGAAGACCCCTGCCGCACTCTCGATCGCGTTGCTCATGGCCGCCCCGGCGTTCGCCGGCATCGTCTCGACGACGGGCCAGATCACACAGATTCCCCCGCCGCCCCTGGCCACCCAGGGCCCGCTCTACTCCTTGCACGCGTGGACCTGGAACGAGCGGACGAACATCTCGCTGTCGGGCATGCCGATCGACATGAGCACGAACCCCTCACATTCCTCCTCACCGGTCTCGGGCAACTACACCGGGCTGGTCGACTCGCACTTCGTGCACTTCGACAGCATCACCCTCACCACGGTCACCGGCTCGGTGAGCTTCTCGACCCCGATCATCGGCGTGCAGTTCCGCGATCATGTGCTCGACCTGTCAGACGCCCCGGCGACCACGGGCACCCTCTACCCCACCACCTTCGTCGAGCGCGGGTGGCACGACTTCTCCGGATCGGATTTCCTCGATGTCAACGGCAGCACCCTGACCTTCCAGATGACCGCGTCGCGGTTTCCCTACTTCCACCAGGTCCGCGTCTTCACCGTCGCCACCCCCGCGCCGGGATCGCTCGCCCTGCTCGGGCTCGGCGGGCTGGCCGCCATCCGCCGCCGCAAGCGCTGAAGCCCGTGCCGGATCGGGTGCCACGGCCTTTGCCGCAGGACCCTGCCGCTCCCGACCACCCGGCGGGATTCCGGACCCTCCCCATCGCTCTCTCCGTGGTTTCTCGCAAGAGGACCAAGCCCCCGGGCGGGGGTTTGGTCTTCTTGCGGGCCGACCTACTATCGACGGTCCCCGCGGCGTGCCGCCGGGCCGACCCTTCCCCGCGATCAGAGAGAGCCGCTTCCTTCATGCCGCCCATCCCGCCCAAGAACATCCGCAACTTCTCGATCGTGGCGCACATCGACCACGGCAAGAGCACGCTCGCCGACCGCCTGCTCCAGGCGACCCGCGCCGTCTCCGACCGCGAGGCCCGCGCCCAACTCCTCGATTCGATGGACCTCGAGCGCGAGCGCGGCATCACGATCAAGGCCTCGGCCGTCACCGTCACCCATGTGCCCGAGGACGGCTCCGAGCCGTTCATGCTCAACTTCATCGACACCCCCGGGCATGTCGACTTCTCCTACGAGGTCTCCCGCGCCCTCAAGGCCTGCGAGGGCGCGCTGCTGGTCGTCGACGCGGCCCAGGGCGTCGAGGCCCAGACGGTCGTCAACGCCTACCTCGCGATCGCCCAGGACCTCGAGATCATCCCCGTCCTCAACAAGATCGACCTGCCCGGCGCCCGCCCCGACGAGATCGCCGAGGAGATCGAGCAGGTGCTCGGCTTCCCGGCCGAGGACTGCATCCGCGTGAGCGCCAAGACGGGCGAGGGCATCCCCGAACTGCTCGAGGCGATCTGCACCAAGCTCCCCCCGCCGCGCGACGCCGAGATCAAGGAAGCCCGCGCCCTGATCTTCGACGCGGTCTACGACGACTACCGCGGCGTCATCGTCTACATCCGGATGTTCGACGGGCACCTCAAGGTCGGGGACAAGATCCGCATGATGGGTCTCGGCCGCACCTTCAGCGTCACCGAACTGGGCAAGTACACGCCCAAGATGACCAAGGTCGACGCGCTCGGCCCGGGCGAGACGGGGTACCTCGTGGCGGCGATCAAGACGCTCGGCGATGTCCGCGTCGGCGACACCGTCACGCTCGATCTCAAGCCCGCCGCCGAGCCCCTCTCGGGCTACGAACCCCCTCGCCAGATGGTCTTCTGCGACTTCTACCCCGCGACGACCGAGAAGAAGGGCAACGACTTCGAGCAGCTCCGCGAGTCGGTCGAGAAGCTCAGCCTCAACGACAGCAGCTTCACCTTCCAGCCCGTCCACTCCGAGGCGCTCGGCTTCGGCTTCCGCTGCGGGTTCCTGGGCCTGCTGCACATGGACATCGTCCAGGAGCGGCTGGAGCGCGAGGGCGATGTCGAGGTCGTGCAGACCGCCCCGACCGTCAGCTACAAGGTCGATGTCCGCACCAAGGGCGGCGCGATCGAGGAGGTCGAGGTGCACAACCCCGCCGACCTGCCCGATCCCTCCACCATCGTCTCGATGAAGGAACCCATCTGCCGCGTCGAGATCATGATGCCCAAGCAGTTCATCGGCGATGTCATGAAGCTCTGCCTCGACCGCCGCGGCATCTACAAGAGCCAGATGTTCGTCTCCGAGACACGCGAGATGATCACCTTCGAGATCCCCCTCTCCGAACTCATCTACGACTTCTACGACAAGCTCAAGGGCATGACCTCCGGCTACGCCACCATGGACTACGAGGTCATCGACTACCGCGTCGACAAGCTCGTCAAGGTCGACATCCTCATCAACGGCGACCCCGTCGAGGCCCTCAGCCTCATCACCCACCGCGACAAGGCCGAGCAGCGCGGCCGCGCCCTGCTCGTCCGCCTCCGACAGCAGATCCCGCGACACCAGTTCGAGATCCCCCTCCAGGCCGCCATCGGCGGCAAGATCATCGCCCGCGAAACGATCAAGGGCTTCCGCAAGGATGTCACCGCCAAGTGCTACGGCGGCGATGTCAGCCGCAAACGCAAGCTGCTCGAAAAGCAGAAGAAGGGCAAGGAGCGGATGAAGTCCATCGGCTCGGTGCAGATCCCCCAGGAAGCGTTCATGGCCGTGCTGGAGACGGGGGAGTAGGCGGAGCATTCGTCCTTCGGCATGCGGCATTCGCGGGAACGATGCCGCACGGGGCAGTGGGCCCGGGTGGCAATGGGCAATCGGCAATGGGGAGAGGCGTGGGCCTCTCTCTTTTGTTTCTGGCTTTGATGTTGGCTTTCGGCGTGGCGAGTTGGGGCGGCGTTCGCAAGGGGACCAAGCCCTGCGTGGGGATCCTGGTCCCCTTGCGACCTTGGCGGCGGGGCGGGTGCGTCGAAACGCCCCGGCTTTCTGGAATTCCTTGGCCAGGGTCCGAGATTCGTTGTAGCGTTCTGGTCGAGGGCCGCCGCAAATACAGGCGTTGCACGACCCATCCCCGGACCAGTGAGGAGATCCAGAGCATGAATTCCCGTTGCACGGCGGCCCTCGCGGTCATCGCGGGTTGCGGGCTTTCCGCCCACGCCCAGACCCTCATCGATAACTTCGAGCTCCCCGAGACGCGCATCGGCACCGACAGCGGCGCCGATTTCGGCCCGTTCACGCCGACCGGGGCCACCTCCGCGTTCGACGAACGGAGGATCGGCGCGGGCCTGAGGTCCGGAACAGGCAATGTCGAGCTGATCTCCGATGCGATGGGCAACGGTGTGATGCACCACCGGGCGGACCCCACGGCGGCCGGCTACGGGTTCTTCAATTGGCGCTCGGGCCTCGTCGATCTGACCGACGGCGGCACGATGACGGGCATCCAGATCCGCGTGCTGTCCAACGAAGTCGCCCTGCGGCTCTACTTCTTCGCCACGGATGTGGACGACAACTACGGCGAGGGAGGCCTCAACATCCCCGGCGGCATCGCCTCCCCCACCGACTTCTTCTTCCCGTTCGCGGACCTGATGAACTTCCAGGGCATCGTCGACTTCTCCCGCATGGAACTGCTGCAGCTGGAGATCAACTCCGGAGGGATTGCTGCGGTCCCCGGCACCGATCTGCAACTCGACTTCATCCAGTCGAATACCCCCGCGCCCGCGTCGGCCGCGCTGCTCGCCCTCGGCGGGCTCTGCGCCACGCGTCGCCGCCGCTGATCAAGCCAGCGATCGAGCACGCGAGCGAACTAACGCTGATTCTTTCGAGCCCCGTCTGTGCAGGCGGGGCTCTTTGTTTCGGCACCGGAAGTGCGCTGCGCGAGGCAGGGTGCCACGGGTTGCTCGTCAACCCGTGCATATGAACCCCCGCGCACGGCTTGCAAGCAAGCCGTGGCACCCGAGCATGCCGTGGTGGCCCCGCAAGGGGACCAGGACCCCACCCCGGGGCCTGGTCCTCTTGCGACTTTCCCGCTCACTCCCCCGCCATCTCCACGCATTTGCAGCTCGAGGTCGCCATCTCGTCGGCCAGGTGCCACGCCTTCTCGAACCGCTCCCGCGCCGCCTGCGCGCCGTCCTCGTCGCCCAGCCCGGCCAGCGCCTGGCTCAGCCCCAGCAGCGACCACCCGTTGCCGGGCCAGCGGTCGAGGTCTTCCTGATAGACCCGCGCCGCCGACGCGTAGTCCCCGTTCTTCAGGTGCGCCACGCCCAGCGTGTGCCGCACGGGCTGGAGGTACTGCGGCGGCTCGCCGTAGCCGATCAGGTCCTCCACCGCCGCCGCTTCCTCGAGCAGCCCGATCGCCCGCTCGATCTCGCCGCGCTGCAGCGCGATCTCCGCATCGACGAAGAACTCGGTGACCAGCAGCACCTTCATCCGGTAGCCGTAGTCCCACCCGACGGGCTGGGCCGCCATCTTCTCGCGGAAGATCTGCTGCTCGGCCTCGGCGCTCTCGAAGTCACCCAGCGCCGCGTGCGCCACCGCCTTGTGCCCGTGGAAGATCGCGCGGGTCATCGGGAAGTAGTCCGGCGGCGGGTCGGACGCGACGATCGCCTCCCACCGCCCGAACCGCTTGAGCACATCGTGCTTGGCGATCATCGTCCCGTCGATGAACGGCGCCGCCATCTGCATCATCTCGGGCGGGAAGTCGTCCCACATCGCCTGCGCCGCCGCCATCGCCTCCTCCTCGCGACCGACCATCATCGCCGCGAACGCGAGCATGTGCGAATTGTGCGACATGTACCCGTGCTGGATGATCTGCTCGGGCGAGAGCTTGCGGTACGCCGCGTCGGCCGCCATCGCCTTGTAGCTCTGCTCGATCGCCCGGTCCCACATCCCCACCTGCACATAGATATGCGCCGGCATGTGCCGCATGTG
This sequence comes from Phycisphaerales bacterium JB037, assembly GCA_043101605.1. Classification (GTDB taxonomy): domain Bacteria; phylum Planctomycetota; class Phycisphaerae; order Phycisphaerales; family UBA1924; genus JBICIG01. Next base: position 13,096 of record JBICIG010000090.1, on the reverse strand, counting down.
CCCGCTCGCGGGCACCAGGTCGCTCAGCCGGTCGGCCGCGGGAATCGCCCGCGCCTTGTCGTTGCTCGGCTCGATCGCGTGGATGTACAGGTGGTTCGCCCCCGGATGCTCGGGGAACCGCGCCAGCACACGCTCGAGCGACCGCACGATCTCGTTGGTCTGCTCGCGCGCCGGCGTGCCGTCGGCCCGGTACAACTCCCACGGATGCAGCACCATCAACGCGTCGGCGTGCAGCGTCGCGATCTCCGCGTCGTCCGGATAGCGCTGCCCCAGCCGACCCATCGCCTCGGCGAACGCCCGGTTCAGCGGCGACGCGTCCTCGGGCGGCTCGGCCGCGTACCGCACCCCCAGCGTCCCCACCAGCGCCCGCTCGACCGGCGTCTCGTCATCCAGCGCCGCGACCGCCCGCTGCGTCGCCTCCCACGCCGAGGCCCACCGCGCCGGCGTCATGAACGGGTCGTTGTAGTTGGGCCCCTGCGCATAGGCGATCCCCCACCACGCCATCGCGCACCCCGGGTCCAGCTCGGCCGCCCGGCGGAAGCTCAGCACCGCCTCGTCATGGTTGAACGAGAACAGCCAGTTGAGCCCCTGGTCGAAGTACCGCTGCGCCTCGGGCGAAGTCGTCGTCACCTTCCGCGTGTACGCGCCCATCTCGTCAAAGAGCTGCGGCGAGCCGAGCGCGCCATACGCGGGCATCCCCCCGGGCACGCCATCGGTCGCGTTGGCATCTCCCCCGTGGCCGCCGCTCGAGGCGCACCCGACCGACCACACCGCCCATCCCGCGAGCGCCGCACCGAGAACAATCCTCCACGCCGTCCGCTTCATCGCCGACCCCTTCCTCGCGACACGGCCGCGAACCCCGAGTCTATCCCACCGCCCGCTCACACCCGCAAGAATCCCAAACCCCACCCCGCAAGGGGACCAAGACCCCACCCCGGGGCTTGGTCCTCTTGCGCACGCCGGGTGCCACGGCTTGCTTGCAAGCCGTGCGCTGGACGCATGTCGGCACGGGTTGACGAGCAACCCTTGGCACCCCAATCGGCACCCCAATCTCCTGACGGTCGCCCCGCAACAAGACCAACCCCCCACCCCCACCATGGTCCCCTTGCGGATCCATGTCTTCCCCGTGACCCCAGTGCCTTCCCCCCCATTGCCTATTGCCTCCCCCGTCCCCACGCCTTGACAGACCCCCCGATCCGGATAGGCTCCCAGTGCTGATGGTGCCCCCTGATGGGGGCGAAGAGGGAAGTGCGGTGAGATGCCGCCGCGGACGCGCCGCCGTGAAGGGCCGTGCCGCGAACCCCGAGCGATCCCCTCGCTCGTCAAGCCACTGACCGGCCCGATCCCCGGGCACGGTTGGGAAGGCGGGTTCGCGTGGTGCCCCAAGCCGGAAGACCTGCCACCAGCGTTGCACTGACGGCCCTCGCGACCCAGGGGCGTCGGCGGCATCGCTGCGCCCGTCCCCGGCCCGGCTTCGCCTCCGACACACACACCCCGCGAGCGCCACCCATTCACCGGGGACCGTCCCGCGCGATTCGGGACGCACCGCCCGCAAGGGCTCGGAGTTCGTCCGATGCGCCACCCTGCGCTCGCACCGTTCGTCGGCGGGATGCTGCTCGCCATCCCACCCGCACACGCCCACGCCGGCCCCTTCGCCGACAGCGTCTGGTCGTTCGATCCCGGGCTCACCCCCACCCCGGACTTCGCCGACCCCAACGCCGCCCTCGGCGCCCCCGAGCGCTTCACCGGCGAGAGCTCCCCCTTCCCCGGCGTCGTCAGCCCCTTCAACCCCGCCTTCGGCAGCGACGAACTCTTCTCCATCGGCGAGGGCGGGCACCTGACCCTCCGCTTCGACGAGCCCATCCGCGATGACCCGGCCAACCCCTTCGGCATCGACCTCATCCTCTTCGGCAACGGCGGGTTCATCGACGCCGACTATCCCAACGGCACCACCCTCCCCAACGCCGCCGCCTTCGGCCTCGACACCGTCCGCATCTCCGTCTCGGCCGACGGCAGCACCTTCCTCCCCCTCGGCGACTTCACCGAGGGCCTCTTTCCCGCCATGGGCTTCCTCGACGCGGGCGCGTTCGACACCGCCCCAGGCAGCGTCCGCACCAACTTCACCAGAGCCGTCAACCCGGCCCTCACCCAACTCGATTTCGCGAGCAAGACCTACGCCGAGATCGCCGCCCTCTACGACGGCAGCGCCGGCGGAACGCCCATCGACCTCGCCGCCTCGGGCCTCGCCGAGGTCTTCTTCGTCCGCCTGGAAGTCCCCGACGACAACGACCCCAACACCGCGCTCAACGCCGAGATCGACGCGCTCGTCCGCGCCCCCGCCCCGGGCGCGCTCACGCTGCTCGGCCTCTCGGCGCTCGGCATCACACGCCGCCGCCGACCCTGACAACCCCTCCCCCCGGGGTTCCGTTCACGCCGTCAACCGGCGGCGTGGACGGCTTATGAACCGTGCGCCGCGCACACCGACCACGCTCCTCGCGATCATCGCCAGCGCCATCGCCGCGCTCACGCCGGGCATCTTCGCGCCGGACGCATCCGCGCAATCGCACTGGCCCGCCCTCGCCCGCGATGCGGCCCGCACCGGCCTCGCCACCGGCCTGCGCTTCGACCTCGCCTCGCCTGTTTGGACGACCACCCACCTGCCCACCGGCGAGCCCATCGACATCGTCGGCCCCGTCGGCCCGGTCGCGACCGCCGACACCGTCATCGTCCTCGCCGAGATCGCCGGCGACGACCACCTCCTCGCCCTCGACCCCGCCGACGGCTCGGTGCTCTGGCACGCCCCCGTGCCCCCGCGCTTCCTCGACTCGGCCGCCACGCCCGTCATCAGCACCGACGCGAACCTCGTCGCGCACGCATCGGACTTCTCCGTCACCGCGCTCGACCTGGCGACCGGCGTTGTGCTCTGGCAGACCGACCTCCTCGCCGACGCGGTCAACGCCTCACCGATCATCACCGCCGACCTCGGCCCGCGCGATCGGCTCTTCATCACCGACTACGACCCCTTCCTGGCGGGCGCACGCCTCTACTGCATCAATGTTGATCCCTTCGACGCCTCGCTCAACCCGCACCAGCCGGGCGACATCGTCTGGAGCGTCGGCGTCGGCTCGGCCGCCGGCGGCAGCCCCGCCTACCACGGCGGCGTCGTCTTCGTCCCCACCGCCGGGCTCGGCGGCTTCGGCGCCGGCTCCATCCTCGCCTTCGACGCCACCGCCGACACGCCCCCCACCCCCCTCTGGTCCTTCACCAACACCAAGCCCGAAGGTTTCTTCGGCGGGCTCAGCCTCCACGAATCCCAGGGCCAACTGTCACTCTTCGCCGCCTCCTACGCCTTCACCGGCACCCGCGACTCGGCCAACCTCGTCAAGCTCGACGCCGACACCGGCGACCTCGTCTGGTCCGTCAACGCCAACCGCACCAACGCCACCCCCATCCCCCTCGGCGATCGCCGCATCCTCCTCTCCACCGGCATCGACGGCTTCGGCACCACCACCGCCCTCCAACTCTTCCTCGATCGCGGCGACACCGCGACCCGCCTCTGGGACTCGGCCTTGGCCACCTGGACCGACACCAACGCCAACGGCTCGCTCGACCCCGGCGAGTTCCTCCGCGTGGGCGCCTGGAACCACCAGCCCGCGCTCCTCCGCACCGGCACCGGCCTGATCGCCTACACGGCCCGCGCCCCGCTCTCGTCCGATCCCGCGGTCGCCGCCGAAGCCCTCGCCGCGATCGATCTCTCCTTCGCGCCGCGCTCGCCCGCGTTCGTCGATCAGCAGGCCCCGGCGCTCGGCAACTCACCCGCGATCGCGGGCAACCTGCTCCTCACCACCGGGCCCGCCGGCGTCGCCGCCTTCGCCCCCCTTGCCGCGTTCGATGTCGATCACGACGGCGTGCTGACCATCGACGACCTCCACGCGTGGGAACAGGGCCGGGGCGACCGCGACATCAACCAGGACCAGACCATCAACAGCGCCGACCGCGCGCTGCTCATCGCCGAGCTGCGCCGTCGCGAGCCCGACGACCAACGCGAGGGCCGCCGATGAGCCGCGCACGCCCCGCATCCCTCGCGCCATCGTCGCCCCGCGCCTTCACGCTGATCGAACTGCTCGTCGTGATCGCGTTGATCGCCCTGCTGATCGGGCTCCTGCTCCCGGCGCTCGCCGCCGCCCGCACCAGCGCCCGCACCCTCTCCTGCCAATCAAACCTGCGGCAGATGACGATGGCGTGGTCTCTTTACGCCAGCGCCCACGACGGGCGCGCCATGCCGCTCGCCTACACCTCCCTCGAGGATGTCGGCACGGGCGACTCGATCTACTGGTGGGGCAGCGCGGGCAATGTCACCGGGCGCGTCGATCACGCACGCGGATTCCTCAGCCCCTTCCTCGACGCCTCCCTCGGCCCGCGCTCGGTCTACGAATGCCCCGAGCAGCCCGCGGGCTCCTACCGACCCCAGGCCACCGGCCAGTTCACCAGCACCTACGGGTACAACGGCTACTACCTCTCCCCCTCGCGCACGCCCGGCTGGAGCACCACCATCTCCCACCGCCCGTGGCGACGACTCCACGAGATCACCCGCCCCACGCGCCTGCTCGTCTTCGCCGACGCCCTCCTGCCCGGCATCGAGCCCTCCAGCACCGCGCTGCTCGACCCGCCCATGCTCTACCGCGGGCACGGCCGCTGGCGCGGCAACCGCTTCCCCACCACCGCCTTCCGCCACGACCGGCGCACCGCCGGCGCCCACGCCGACGGCTCGGTCTCCTCCCACTCCCCCACGCCCGATGCCCTCACCCACCCCGACCAGCGCATCGGCTCGATCGACCCGGGCAACGACCCGTGGTACATCCCCGACTGGCGGGACTGGTAATGGCCGTCTCCCGCTGCGTCTGCCACGAGGTCCCCTTCCAGACCCTCGCCGTGCTGGCCGACGAACTCCGTGGCTGGGGCGTCGAGCCCACCTTCGAACTGCTCAGCCAGCGCACACGCTGCGGCACCGGCTGCGGCATGTGCCAACCCTACATCCGCCTCCTGCTCGAAACCGGGCAGACCGACTTCCCCGTCCTCGGCCCGGTCACCCTCGCCCGCATGCTCCGCGAAGCGCAGGAAGCCCGCGCGCGCCAGCATCGCGAGAACCAGAAGTAGAAAAGGGCGGGCCCGCTCGGACCCGCCCTTCGATGAACTGACTTCGTCCCGACCGTCGAACGCGACCAGCGATCGCTGATCAGTTGTCCGTCGAGGCGTCGGCCGTGTCGCCGATGATCACATCGCGCACCTCGACCGTCGGGATGCCCAGCGGGTCGTTGGGGTTCGCCCCGCGAGCCTCGGCCGCGGCGGCCGCCTCGGCGAGCATCAGGTCCTCGTCCTCCTCGAACGCCGGCGGCTCGACGAGGTGCTCGACCCGCACCTGCTCGTATGCCCGGAAGCCCGTGCCCGCCGGGATCAGGTGACCCAGCAGCACATTCTCCTTGAGCCCGACCAGCGTGTCGACCGCGCCGCGGAGCGACGCCTCGGTCAGAACCTTGGTCGTCTCCTGGAACGACGCGCCCGACAGGAAGCTCTCGCTCTGCAGCGACGCCTTGGTGATGCCCAGCAGCAGCGTGCGTCCCGTCGCCGGCCGCGCCTTCTTCGCCTTGGCCGGTTCCTTCCCGTCCGCCTCGGCCCGAGCGTTGGCTTCCTTGATCTCGCTCCGCAGCACCAGCCCGTCGACCGGAAGGTCCGTCCCGCCCGCCTCGGTCACGCGGGCGTACTTGCCCACGCGCTGGTTGTGCTGACGGAACACGAACCGGTCCACCACCTCATGCGGCAGCAGGTCCGTGTCGCCCGGGTTCTCCACCCGCACCTTCCGCAGCATCTGCGACAGGATCAGCTCGATGTGCTTGTCATCGATCGTCACGCCCTGCGCGCGGTACACATTCTGCACCTCGTCGAGCATGTAGGTCCACAACGCATCCTCGCCCTTGATCCGCAGGATGTCGTGCAGCACCAGCGGGCCCTCGGTCAGCGGATCGCCCGCCTGCACATAGTCCCCCGCGTGCACCAGCAGCGCCTTGTCGCGCGGCACATGGTGGTCCTTCTCGATGCCCGTGTCGGACACCACGCGGATCGTCATCTTGCCCTTGCGCAGGTCCGAGTGCAGCTCCACCCGCCCGGAGATCTCCGACATGATCGCCGGATCCTTGGGCTTGCGGGCCTCGAAGATCTCCGTCACACGCGGCAGACCGCCCACGATGTCCTGCGAGCCCTCCGACGCACGCGGCTGACGCGCGAGCATCTGCCCCGCCTCGACCGCCGCGCCGTCCTCCACTTCCAGTCGCGCCTTGGCCGGAAGGTAGTGGAAGTCCAGGATCTGCCCCGAGCCGTCGACGATGTTGATCTGCGGGTGCAGCTCGCCCTTGTGCTCGATGATGACCTTGGCCTTCTGCCCGCGACCCGCGTCTTCCTCGCGATAGGTCTTGTCGCGCTCGATGTCGACATACTGCACCGTGCCCGACTTCTCGGCGAGAATCGGCACGCGGTGCGGGTCCCACTTCATGATCATCTCGCCACGCTTCACCGACACGCCCGGCCTGACGAGGATCTGCGCCGCGTACGGCACCTTCACCTTCTCCAACTCCCGGCCCTTGTCGTCCAGGATCGCCAGCTCGCCGTTGCGCTTCAGCGCGACGAACACCTCGTTCCCGTCGTCGTCACGCGTCGCGACCTCGTTGCAGTCGCGGATCTCGATCGTCCCCGCCGCCGCCGCACGCGTCTCGCTCTCGGCGATCGTGCGCGTCCCGATGCCGCCCGTGTGGAAGGTCCGCATCGTCAGCTGCGTGCCCGGCTCGCCGATCGACTGCGCCGCGATGATCCCCACCGCCATGCCCGGCTCGACCACCTTGCCCGTCGACAGGTCCAGCCCGTAATCGAGCACCGAGCACCCGCTCCGGCTCTCGCTGGTCAGCGGCGAACGCACCATCACCGAGTCGATCCCGAGCTCCTCGATCTTCCCCGCCGCCTCCGGCGTGATCAGCCCGTTCTCGGCCACGATCACCTCGTCGGTCACCGGATTCACGATCGCGTTCACGCTCACACGCCCGATGATCTGGTCGGAAAGCCGCACATCGACCTGCTCGCCCTTGTAGATCGCACGCTTGATCACGCCGCGCCGGCTCCCGCAGTCGTACTCGCCGATGATCACGCTCTGCGCGATGTCGCACAGCTTGCGCGTCAGGTAGCCCGAGTCGGCCGTCTTGAGCGCCGTGTCCGCCAGGCCCTTGCGGGCGCCGTGCGTCGAGCTGAAGTACTCCAGGATCGACAGACCCTCGCGGAAGTTCGCCCGGATGGGCGTCTCGATGATCTCGCCCGAGGGCTTGGCCATCAGCCCGCGCATGCCCGCCAGCTGCATCATCTGGCTCACATTGCCGCGCGCCCCCGAGTCGCTCATCAGGTACACCGGGTTGAGGAACGCACGCCCCTCCTTCTTCCCGATGTCCGCGTAGCTCCCGTCCTCGTGACGACGGTCGTGCTTGAGCGTCTCGATCAGCTTCTTGGTCACCTGCTCGCGGCACTGCGCCCAGATGTCCAGAAGCTGGTTGTACCGCTCGCGGGCCGTGATGATGCCACGGTCGAAGTTCTTCTCCACCCGGTCGACACGCTTCTGCGCCTCGCCCAGGATCTCCGCCTTCTCCGCCGGGATCCGCATGTCCGTCACGCCGAACGACAGACCCGCCACCGTCGACTGGCGGAAGCCGATCCGCTTCATCCGGTCGAGCAGGTCCACCGTCGCCGGCTTGCCCGAGTACAGGTAGCTGTCGTCGATCACCCGCGCGCAGCCCTTCTTGCCCAGCGCGCAGTTGTAGAACGGCATCCCCGGCTCGAGGATCTCGCTGAACAGCACCCGACCCACCGTCGTCACCACTCGCCGGTTCGTCGGCAGCGGCTCGGCCGGGCCCCCCTGCGAGTTCACCACCAGCTCGAAGCCGTCCAGACGCACCACGATCCGGTCGTGGATGTCCAGCTTCCCGTAGTCGAACGCCGACAGCGCCTCCATGCGGTTGCGGAAGTGCGGCAGTTCCTCGACCGGCTTCTCATCGTCCGGACGGTTCGTCGTGATGAAGTACACGCCCAGCACGATGTCCTGGCTCGCGCTGATGATCGGCTTGCCGTTCGCCGGGCTGAAGATGTTATTCGTCGACAGCATCAGCACGTGCGCCTCGGCCTGAGCCTCCACGCTCAGCGGCAGGTGCACCGCCATCTGGTCGCCGTCGAAGTCCGCGTTGAATCCGCCGCACACCAGCGGGTGGATCCGGATCGCGTTGCCCTCGACCAGCACCGGCTCGAACGCCTGAATGCCCAGGCGGTGCAGCGTCGGCGCGCGGTTGAGCAGCACCGGGTGCTGATCGATCACCTCTTCGAGGATGTCCCACACCTCGGGGTCGCGACGCTCGAGCATCCGCTTGGCGCTCTTGATCGTGTCCGCCAGCCCGTGCTCCTTGAGCTTGCGGATGATGAACGGCTGGTACAGCTCCAGCGCGATCTTCTTCGGCAGGCCGCACTGGTGCAGCTTCAGCTCCGGGCCCACCACGATCACCGAACGCGCCGAATAGTCGACACGCTTGCCCAGCAGGTTCTCGCGGAAACGCCCCTGCTTGCCCTTGATCATGTCCGTCAGCGACTTCAGCGCCCGGTTGCTCGAGCCCACCACCGGGCGGCGGCAGCGGTTGTTGTCGAACAGCGCGTCCACCGCCTGCTGCAGCATCCGCTTCTCGTTCCGGATGATCACCTCCGGCGCGTTCAGGTCCATCAGCTTCTTGAGACGGTTGTTCCGGTTGATGATCCGCCGGTACAGGTCGTTCAGGTCGCTCGTCGCGAAGTTGCCGCTCTCGAGAAGCACCAGCGGGCGCAGGTCAGGCGGGATCACCGGGATCACATCCATCACCAGCCAGCCCGGGTCGTTCTCCGAGTGACGCACCTGCTCGACCAGCTTCAGCCGCTTGGCCAGGTCCTTCGTCTTCTGCTTGCTCCGCGTCTCGCGCAGCTCCTGACGCAGCGTCGCGCTCACCTCATCGAGGTCCGTCCGGTCGATCAGCTCCCGGATCGCGTCGGCGCCCATCAGCGCCGTGAACGCGTTCCCGTACTTCTCGATCGCCTTGCGGAACTCGTCCTCGGTCAGCACGCTCTTGAAGACCAGCCGCTTGTCCCCGACCTTCATCTCCTCGTCGCCCTCGATGACGACGTAATCCTGGTAGTAGATGATCCGCTCGAGGTCGCTCGTCTTCATCCCCAGCAGCGTGCCCAGCCGGCTCGGCAGGCTCTTGAAGAACCAGATGTGCACGATCGGCGCGCTGAGGTTGATGTGCCCCATCCGCTTGCGACGCACCCGCGAGTGCGTCACCTTCACGCCGCAACGGTCGCAGATGATGCCCTTGTACTTCGTCCCGCGATACTTCCCGCACGCGCACTCGTAGTCCCGCTCGGGCCCGAAGATCCGCTCGCAGAACAGCCCGTCCTTCTCGGGGCGATAGGTCCGGTAGTTGATCGTCTCGGGCTTCTTCACCTCGCCGTAGGACCACGCCCGAATGTCGTTGGGCGATGCCAGGGTGATCTTCACCGCGGAAAAATCGTTGACACGGTCGTACACGCTCTCAGCCATCGATGACCTCTCGTGTTCTCACTCGACGCCGGCGTGACCGCCGAGCATCGATGCAATTCGCTCTCGCCGCCGACGCCCGACCCCCCGACGATCTCCGCCGGGCGCCGCCCGCCCGGCATCCCGGGCCGACCGAACCACGCGGACGCGACCCCGCCCGCCGGGCGGCCCGCCAACGAGCCGCCCCGAACGGGCCGCCGCATCCGCCGACCCGCCCGTTACAGCAGGCTCCCGCTCTCTTCGCGGGCCTTCTCCAGCGTGACATTCATCCCGAGACCCTTCAGTTCGTTGCACAGCACATCGAACGCGACGGGCATCCCCGCCTCGAGCCGGTGCGTGCCCTTGACCATGCTCTCGTAGATCTTCGTCCGCCCCTCGACATCGTCGCTCTTGACCGTCAGGAGCTCCTGCAGGATGTAGCTGGCGCCGTACGCCTCGAGCGCCCAAACCTCCATCTCGCCGAAACGCTGCCCGCCCGTGCGGGCCTTGCCGCCCAGCGGCTGCTGCGTGATCAGCGAGTACGGGCCCGTCGCACGAGCGTGGATCTTGTCATCCACCAGGTGGTGCAGCTTGAGCATGTACATGTAGCCCACCGTCGTCCGCTGGTGGAACGGCTCGCCCGTCCGACCATCGAACAACTGCACCTTCCCGCCCGCGGGCATCTCCGCCAGCAGCTCCCGCCAGTGCGGCCAGGTGCCCTCGTCCTCGCAGGTCTTCCGCCGATTCCGCGCGAACTCGTTCGCCTCGGCGATCGCCTCGTGCACCTGCTGCTCGGTCGCGCCGTCGAACACCGGCGTCACCGCCTGGAAGCCCAGGACCTTCGCCGCCCAACCCAGGTGCGTCTCGAGGATCTGCCCGACATTCATCCGGCTCGGCACGCCCAGCGGATTGAGCATCACCTCCACCGTCGAGCCGTCCTCCATGAACGGCATGTCCTCCTCGGGAACGATGCGGGCGATCACGCCCTTGTTCCCGTGGCGACCGGCCATCTTGTCGCCCACCGAGAGGTGACGCTTGGTCGCGATGTACACCTTGACCATCTCGAGCACGCCCGAGGGAAGCTCGTCGCCACGCTTCATGTGGCTGACCTTGCGCTGCTTCTCCTTCTCGATCGCCTCCAGACGCGGCCAGTACTGCGAGTGCACCGTCGACGCCTGGTCCTTGGCCTCCTTCGAGCCCTTGACCCACTTCATGTCAAAGGTCCGCACCTGCTCGAGGATGACCTCGGGGATGTCGCTCGCGCCGACCTTCTGACGCGTCATCGGGTCGACCATCTCCGAGCCCGTCAGCTCGTTGATCGCGTCGACCATCTCGCGGAACAGCCGGATCGCCTGCGCGTCCATCGAACGCTCATACTCACCGATCTGCTTGTCCAGCTCCTTCTTCTGCGCCTCGGTCAGGTGACCGCGCCGGCTGAACTTCTTCGCGCCGATCACGATGCCCTCGACACCCGCCGGAACCTCCAGCGAGTCGTTCTTCACGTCCTCGCCCGCACGCCCGAAGATCGCGTGCAGCAGCTTCTCCTCGGGCGTCAGCTCCGTCTTGCTCTTCGGGCTCACCTTGCCGACCAGGATGTCCCCGGGCCCCACCCGCGCCCCGGTCCGGATGATCCCGTTCTCATCGAGGTTCCGGAGCATCTTCTCGCTGACATTCGGGATGTCCCGCGTGAATTCCTCCCGACCCAGCTTCGTCTCGCGGATCTCCACATCGAAGCTGTCGATGTGGATCGAGGTGAACACATCGTCCTTGACCAGCCGCTCGCTGATCACGATCGCATCCTCGAAGTTGTAGCCGTCGAAGGTGTTGAACGCGACCCGCACGCTCTTGCCGATCGCAAGCTCGCCGTTCTTCGTCGCGGCACCGTCGGCGATCACCTGTCCCGCCTCCACCACATCGCCCGGCTTGACCACCGGACGCTGGTTCAGGCAGGTCCTTTCGTTGAGACCCACGAACTTCCGAAGCACATACTCGTCGGCGTTGTCGATGATGATCCGCTCGCCGTCGGCGTGCGTCACCGTCCCGCCCTTGCGGGCCTTGACCACCATCCCCGAGTTCCGACCGACCTGGTGCTCCATCCCCGTCGCCACCAGCGGCGGGTCGACCTTCACCAGCGGCACGGCCTGACGCTGCATGTTCGAGCCCATCAGCGCCCGGTTCGCGTCGTCATGCTCCAGGAACGGGATCAACGCCGCCGACACCCCCACGATCTGCTTCGGGCTGATGTCGACATAGTCCACCAGGTTCGGGCTGATCTCGCGCAGCTCGCCGCCCTCGCGCGCCAGCACCGCCCCATCCTTCAGCTTCCCGTCCTGCGTCAGCGCATCCGCCGGCGCCATGATCGCACGCATCTCCTCGTCCGCCCGGAGATGCACGATCTCGCCCGTCAGCTTCCCGTTCTTCGACACCCGGTACGGCGTCCGCAGGAACCCGTACTCATCGACCGTCGAGAAGATGCCCATGCGGCTGATCAGACCGATGTTCGTGCCCTCGGGCGTCTCGATCGGACAGATCCGACCGTAGTGCGAGATGTGCACATCGCGCACCTCGAAACCCGCACGCTTGCGGTTCAGACCACCCGGACCCAGCGCGCTCAGGCACCGCTCGTGCACCAGCGTCGACAGCGGGTTCGTCTGGTCCACCACCTGGCTCAGCTCGCTCCGACCGAAGAAGAAGTCGATCGCGCTCGAGATGCTCTTGGAGTTCACCAGATCCGCGATCTTGGTGATCTCGTCGGGCTCCTTCACGCTCATCCGCTCCTGCACCGTCCGCTTGAGCTTCAGGAACCCCTTGCGAAGCTCCTCGACCGCCAGTTCGTCCAGCGTCCGCAGACGCCGGTTGCCCAGGTGGTCGATGTCGTCGACCGTCGCGATCGGACGCTCGGTCTCCGGGTCCAGACGGTTCGAACGCAGGTCCAGGATGTACCGGATCACCTCCAGGAAGTCGTCGGCCGTCAGGAACATCAGCTCCTCGGGCGTCTCCAGGTTGAACTTCCGGTTGATCCGGAATCGACCCACCCGACCCAGCCGATACCGGTTGTCATCGAAGAACTTCTCGCGGAAGAGCTGCTCGGCCTTCTCGACCTGCGGCGGGTTGCCCGGCCGAAGCTTCGAGTACACCTTCAGCAACGCCCACTCGTAGTCGTTCTCGACCTCGAACCCCTCGCGACGCTCCTCGGCGATCGTGTTCAGGATCAGCGTGTCCTGCGGGTTCTGAACCACCCGCACCTTCTTGAGCGACGACTCGACGATCTGCTTGACGCCCTCCTCGCCGATCTGCCGACCCACATGGATCAGCTCCTCGCCCGTCTCGGTGTCAAAGACCGTCGCCGCCGCATAATGCTCCGGACGCACCGCCTCGGCCTTGATCTCGTTGATCTCGTACGCCAGCGACAGAATCGCGTCCGTCGTCGCGAACGGCGACGGTCTTTGACACCGAGACGGGCGAGGAGCTGAT
>JBICIG010000089.1:0-14058 GCA_043101605.1 Phycisphaerales bacterium JB037 | reverse complement strand
ATCGGCTCGGCATCCCCCGGCGCGTCCTCCAACTCATCCCACGCGATCGTCCGCCGATCGAGCCTCGGCGGGGTTCCCGTCTTGAGCCGACCCAGCTCGAACCCCAGCCGCAAGAGCTCGGCGCTGATCCCCGTCGCGGGCTGCTCCCCGTACCGCCCGCCGGGCGTCTTTGATTCGCCGGTGTGCATCAGCCCTCGCATGAAGGTGCCGGTCGTCAGCACCGCCGCGCCGCACTCGATCAGCACCGTCCGCCCGCCCACCACTGCGCGCACCCCGATGACCTGGTCGCCCGAAGCGCCCTTCTCGATCTCGAACCCCTCGACCGCGCCCTCGATCAGGTCGATCTCGTCGCGGGACTCGACCAGCGCCAGCACCGTCTCGCGGTAGACATGCCGATCGCACTGGGCGCGGGGCCCGTGCACCGCCGGCCCCTTGGAGGTGTTGAGCATCTTGAACGACAGCCCGCTCGCGTCGGCCGCGAGCCCCATCAGCCCGCCGAGCGCATCGACCTCGCGGACGATCTGACCCTTGGCCAGCCCGCCGATCGCCGGGTTGCAGCTCATGACGCCGACCGTGTCCCGCCGGAGGGTGATCAGCCCGACCGTCTTCGAGCCGCCCAGCAGGTTCGCCGCCGCCCACGCGGCTTCCACCCCGGCGTGACCGCCCCCCACCACCACAACCTCGTACCGCATCCGCTCCATGAGCCGGATGGTACGACCCCCGCACAACGCGAGCCCGCACCAAAGCGGATCACCGCGGAGGACACGGAGTTCGGACCGAGGCCGTGCGGGACACGACTTGGGATTCCACCGAAAGGACCGCCCCCAAACCGTTGACCGGCGCACGGAGCGGTCATCACCGGCGATACGCTTCGGGATCATGCGCATCCGCGACGCCGCCGAGCCCGACCTCACCCCGATCACCGCCCTGGAGAACTGGGCGATCCGAGAGACTCCCGCCCACTTCGCCGAACAGGAGATGCCCGTTGCGGAGATGGTCGCGCTCTGGGAGCAGACGCGCGGCAGGTTCCCGTGGCTCGTCGCCGAGGACAACGACGGCGCGTTCAAGGGCTACGCCCGCGCCTCGGCGTGGAAAAGCCGGTGCGCGTACCGGTACAGCGCCGAGATCACCGTCTATGTCGAGCCGGCGCACCACCGCAGGGGCGTCGGGCGCGCGCTCTACACGGAGTTGTTCGCACGCCTCGACGCGGCGGGGTATCGAACGCTGATCGCCGGGATTACCCTCCCCAACGACGCGAGCGTCAAGCTCCACGAAGCAATGGGCATGACCAAGGTCGCCCACTTCCCCCGCGTCGGCTGGAAGTTCGGCGCATGGCGGGATGTCGGCTATTGGCTGCTCGAACTCGGCGATCCCGATGCGCCGCCGCGGGATGTCGGGTGAAGCCGGTGCACCACGGAGGCACGGAGTTCACGGAGTGAGCACGGAAGGAAGTCGGGGCCAAGAATCAGAATTGACTCTGTCTTCCGCACCTGACACTCGTACGACTTCGTGCCTGCTCCGTGCCCTCCGTGTCTCCGTGGTACATCTCCCACGCGCGCAGACCGAGTATGTGTTCCACGTGGAACACGAAGGCACGCGATGGGTGCGCGCATCGGGCATGAGTTGAGCGGGGATCGGCCTCGCGCGCGTCAGTGCGCGTTGCGGTGGACGAAGCCGCGGAAGAGCGTCAGCCAGAGGATCTTCAGGTCGAACCCGAGCGACCAGTGGCGGACATAGAAGAGGTCGTGCTGGATGCGTTTGCGGAGGTCGGTGTCGCCGCGGAGCCCGTTGACCTGGGCCCATCCGGTCATGCCCGCCTTGACATGCTGGCGGAGCATGTACCCGCGCCAGTCCTCGCGGAAGCGCTCGATCAGTTCCGGACGCTCGGGGCGCGGCCCCACGAGCGACATGTCCCCCTTGATGACATTGATGAGTTGGGGCAGTTCGTCGAGGCTGGTTCGGCGGAGGAACCGCCCGATGCGGGTGATGCGCGGATCGTCGCGGCGCGTCCACTCCGGGCTCTGGGCGGGGGTCGGGTCGTCGGGCGTCGCGTCGTCGTCCTCGAAGCGCGGCGCCGACTCGTCGGCGACATGGAACATCGTCCGGAACTTGTAGATCTGGAACTGCTCGTCCCCCAGCGTCACCCGCGGCTGGCGGAAGATCACCGGGCCCGGGCCCGACAGCCGCACCAGGATCGCGATCGCGAGCATCAGCGGCGAGAACAGAATCAGCGCGGCGGCCGCCCCGGCGATATCCAGCGCCCGTTTGCTCAGACCCCCGAGCCCGTAGAGCGGGCTCTCGCGGTAGCTCAGGACGGGCATGCCCTCGAGTTCGGAAACGGCCATGCTCTGCGGGAGGTAGCGCAGCGGGACATCGGGGATGATGCGCACATCGAGCGCGAACCGTTCGAGCCGCTTGAGCACCTGCGGGATCTGGGCGGCTTCGGCGTTGGGCAGCGCGAGGTAGATCGCGTCGACGCGGTGTTCCTCGAGCACGCGCTCAAGGTCGTCCAGCCCGCCGAGCACCGGCTTGCCGAGGCAGGTCTCACGGTCGGCGGCGGGCTCGTGGGCGATGAAGTAGGAGACCTGGATCCCGGTCCACGAGTTGCGGCTGAGGGTGCGGCCGGCGATCTGCCCGAGCCGACCGACGCCGATGATCGCGACATGGCGGAGGTTCTTGCCCCGCACGCGGAGGTAGCGGAGCCCCATGCGGAGGCAGACACGGAAAGCGGAAATGCCGACCGGCAGGGCGAGGGCGAGGACGCCGAGCTGGGTGCGGGCGGGGTCGAGTTCGACGCCGAAGCGGGTGACGGGCGCGACGCCGCGGGCGCCCAGGACGCCGTCGCCGATGGACCAGAGAATCGCGACGAGGGCGAGGAGGGAGACGATGGAGGCTTTGAAGACCTGGCCGACCTCGGGGAGGATGGAGCGGTCGCGGCGGGGTCGGTAGAGGCCCATCATCCAGAGCACGCCCAGCACGGTGGGCACGCTCAGGAGGACGAGGGGTTCCTTGATGTAAGAAGCCCACGCATCGGGCCAGGTGCCGTCGATCCAGAGGCGGCGGGTGACCCACGCGAGGAGACAGGCGGCGGCGACGACAAAGCCGTCAGCAACCACGGTGAGAACCACGAACAATTGGTGACGCTGCTTGAGCAAGTGTCCATCCTCGCAAGCGTCCGCGGGCCGCATCCTGCAGCAGCGGCACTGTCGCGTACATGCACAGTACTGTCAACTCGGCCCGGGCCCGTGGCGGGAACGCCTGGGGAGGCGTCAGGGGGCCCAGCCGGGGTTCCACACATCCCCCTGGCGGGGGCTTGGCTGTGTGGCTCCCAACTCCGCGAGCAGCCGGCGCTGCTCGTCGGTCAGTGTAGCCGCTTCGGGGGCGACGATGCGGACGACGGCGTAGAGATCCCCCGGATCGCCCTTGGGGGGCTTGATGCCCCGCCCGCGGAGGCGGAGTTTCCGCCCGCCGCCGGTGCCCGGAGGGATGTTCAGTTCGACATGCCCGGTCAGGGTCGGGACGCTGACGCGGGCGCCGAGGGTGGCTTCGGCGATAGAGAGGGGGAGGTCGAACTCGAGGTTTTTGGAGGAGCCGGGGGCGCGGCGGAAGACGGGGTGGTTGCCGATGTGGACGGTCAGGATGACATCGCGACCGGCCCCGGCGCCGCCGCGGACGCGGAGCTTGCCGCCCTCCTCGATCCCCGGGGGGATGGTGACCTGGATGGACTTGGGCTTGCCGGCGGCGACGAGTTCGATGGACTGCGTGCCGCCGCGGACGGCGGTGAGAAAGGAGATCGACAGGTCCTGCCGGACGGGTTCGGGGGATGCGGCGCGTGGGCGGGCTCGAGCGCCCGGGCCGCTCTGCCCGGCGCCGCTCCAGGGGCTGGCGCCTCCCGGGGCGTTCTTGCGTCCGCCGAAGAAGGCTTCGAACATGGAGCCGAGTTCATCGAGGTCGAAGTCGACGCGGGTGCCCGTGCCGCCGGCGCTGCCCCAGGACTGTCCGCGGACGCCGGCGTGCCCGGCGGCGTCGTAGAGGCGGCGCTTTTCCTCGTCGGAGAGGATGTCGTAGGCCTCCTGGATCTCGGTGAACTTGGCCTGCGAGTCCGGGGACTTGTTGACATCGGGGTGGTGCTTGCGGGCGAGGTCGCGGTAGGCGCGGCGGATGTCCTCGGCCGACGCCGAGCGTGGCACGCCGAGCACTTCGTAGTAGTCGCGTCCGGCCATGCGTGGAATCCGTCCCGGGCCCTCTCGGTCAGCCTTCGCCCGGGGCGGGGGCGGCCGGGGCCGCGGGCTGGGCCTGGAGGGACTCGATGCGGACGCAGCGGAGGTAATAGATGACCGGCTCGTTCTCTGGGATCATGCGGACCTTCCAGCCGCGGTTGCCGTAGGCGAGTTCGGCCGGCAGGAAGGCGCGGACGGTGCGGCCCTCGTGCGCCTCGTAGAGCGGGGCGCGGAGCCCGGCGAGGAACTGGCGGCCGAGCGGGTAGGCGTACTGGATCGCGACTTCTTCGAAGTCCGAGTCGCCGACGAGACGGGCGTTGCTGTGCAGCCAGGTCTGGAAGGCCCAGAGGATGGCGTCGCCCTCGGCGGGGGTCTCGGAGTCGTCGTGGAGGTTGTAGTCGATGTAGACGAGCCCGCGGTCGTCGCGGATGACATCGAAGCCGGGGTCGTAGGGCTGGAAGGTGATGGGCTGACCCCAGACCTTGTTGCCGGCGGCGTCGAAGCCCTGGTCGTGGGTGGTGACGCGACCCGGCTCGATGGAGATGGAACTGGTCATGTCGAGCGCGCCGCCGAGTGCGGTGGCGTAGGGGTGGCGGGTCTTGCCGGCGTAGCCGTCCGAGCTGGGCTCGAGCATGATGTCCATGGTGGCGATGAGTCGGCTGCCGACATTGGCGGGGAACCACTCGTAAGCGGCCCAGGCGCCGGCGTAGGCGATCATGCCGTCGCCCTGGCTGGCGACCTCGTAGGTGCGGAGGCGCATCTGCCCGTTGGCCTCGATGAGCTGGAGCAGGGCCTGGCGGTAGGGCATGTCGGGCTGATCGATGCGGGCGAGTTCGAGGTACATGACATCGCGGTGCCCGTCGACCTTGACGCGGGCGATGTGCATGAGGATGTCGACCGAGTCGGAGGGGTCGGCCCCGGCGACGGGGGCGGCGCTCTTCCAGGAGCCCTCGAGCATCTCGCCGACGCGGGCGATGGACTCGCTCGACCACGGCTCGCGGGCCGGGGCGGGGGCGAGGATGAGCGACTCGACCCAGTTGGGCGGGGGCGGGAGATCCTGCTGGGCCGACGCGACGCCGGGGAGGAAGGTCAGGAGGGCGAGGGCGGAGAGCTTGAAGCGGGCGATCCTGGTCACGGCGTTGCCTCCCTTGCGGATGGGCGTTTCGATCGACTTGCGGGCATCGGACGGCGTTGGTTCGCTCTGAACGGCCGGTGTGTTCGAGCCGACGGAATCATGCGTGGCGGAATCCCGGGCGGGTCATGCGAGGTCCGGGAACATCTTGGTGACGGTGGCGACGAGGTCCTTGACATGCGAGACGCTCTCTTCGAAGAGCTTCTGCTCGTCGGGCTGGAGGGGGAACTCGACGATCTTCTCGACGCCGTTGGTGCCGAGCAGGGCTGGGACGCCGACGAAGAAGCCCCCGACGCCGAATTCCTTGTCGCAGTATGCGGCGCTGGGGATGATGCGCTTCTTGTCGCGGACGATGGCCTCGACCATCTGGATGGTGCCGCTGGCGGGGGCGTAGTAGGCGCTGGTTCCCATGAGCTTGACGATCTCGCCGCCTCCGACCTTGGCCCGCTCGACGCAGGCGTTGATCTTCTCGGCCGGGAGGAGGTCGGCGACGGGGATCCCGTGGACGCTGGTCAGGCGCGGGAGGGGGACCATGTCGTCGCCGTGCCCGCCGAGGAGGAGGGCCGACACATCCTCGACCGAGCACCCGATCTCCATCGCGATGAAGGTGCGGAATCGGGCGACATCGAGCGCGCCCGCCTGGCCCATCACTCGGCTGGTGTCAAAACCGGATGCCTTCCATGCGGTGTACACCATCGCGTCGAGCGGGTTGCTGACGACGATGAGGATCGAGTCCGGGGCGTGCTCGGCGACCTGCTCGGAGACGCTGCGGACGATCTTGACATTGGTCTCGATGAGGTCGTCTCGGCTCATGCCGGGCTTGCGGGGCAGGCCGGCGGTGATTACGACGACATCGGAGCCGGCGATGTCCTTGTAGTCGCTGGTGCCGACGATGTTGGAGTCGAAGCGTTCGACGGGGCCGCAGCAGGCCAGGTCGAGCATCTTGCCCTGGGCGACGCCCTCCTTGTCGGGGATGTCGAGGACGACGATGTCGCCGAGGTTCTTCGACGCCGCCCAGTGGGCGCAGGTGGCTCCGACATTCCCGGCACCGATAACGCTGATCTTCGCTCGACGCATGTCCCCATCCTTCTCTGATGTCATGCGGGCGGCTTTCGCGGCCCTCACAGCGGCTTGATGTCCCGTCCACGCCCCGCCCGGTCCGGCTTGGGGCCGGGCCCTGCGATCGCTCCGCGGCGGTCGCCGGGACGCCGATCGGGACCGGAACGCAAGGATAGGCAAACCGCCCGGAGGCATCGCTGCGGAGGGCGGGACGGGACTCGGCGGAGAAGCGCACCACGGAGGCACGGAGGGCACGGAGCGTTGAGGGAGAGGGAGGAGCGGCGCGTGGGGAGCCGGCGGCGTCCTCAGCGATCAGGTCTCTTCGATCACCGGGAGTTCGTGGTCGAGCCGCACGGCTCGCGGAAGCAGGGCGATCGGCTGGGGGACGCCGGCGAGGATCGCCGGGACGAGCAGGGGCTGCCCGGCCGGGAGGTCGGCATCCATGGGGCGGACGACATCGCGGACGGGTCCGCCGGCGGCGAAGTCGAACTGCCGGTAGACCTGCCGCATGGGAGCGACACGCTCGGGCGTGCCGACGAGCCCATCACGCTCACTCAGGAACGCGCCGACGAGGGCGAGCACGGGCTGGTCGGGCGTGGTGCCGTGGGGACCGGCGCAGAACCCCGCGGGGGCGCCGGCGAACATCGGGACGCCCGGCGTGGGGAGGTAGAGATCGCCGGCGAAGCCGAGGCTTTGCAGCTCCTCGACCAGCGGGTCGGGGTGGTCGGTCTGGATCGGGTCGTCGGCGACACGCCACTGGACGCCGGCGTGCCGGGCGTGCTCGAGCGCGGCACGGGCGTCGGCTTCCAATTCGATCAGCGACTCGGGCATCGGCTGAGCGGCCCAGACGCGGTGGATCGAGCCGGCGTGCTCGCGGATGAGCAGGGCGGCCCGGTCGAGGGCGGCGGGGCGGTCGGCGTTCCCAACGCGGTCGAGATCGAGCAGCGCGTGCGTGACGGCGTGGAGCCCGATGATCGAACCGATCGCGTCTTTCCAGCGGTCGTTGTCCTCGCCGGGGGGCAGCAAGGCGGCGACCTGAGCGAGTTCGGCGGCCTGGGCGAGCAGCGCGGTCCACGAGACTGGGACGGGGTCGTCGGCGGACGGAATGGAAGGTCGGGCGCTCAGGTGATGGTCTCCGGCGGGGTGGTTCCCGGCGGACCATAGACTCGCCCGGGGCGGGTGAGCGATCAGGCGGACAAGGAGCGGACATGGAGATCGATCCGAACGGTCTGAGCATCGCCGAGCGGTACAAGTTGCTGATCGGGTGCGTGGTGCCGCGCCCGATCGCGGTGGTCTCGACGGTGAGCGTCGACGGGGCGTTGAACCTGGCGCCGTTCTCGTTCTTCAACGCGGTCGGGTCGGACCCGATGACGATGCTGTTCTGCCCGGCGAATCGTGCCGACGGCTCGGAGAAGGACTCGCTCCGCAACGCCAAGCCGATCATCGAGGGCGGGACGGGTCAGTTCGTGGTCAATGTCGCGGTCGATGGGTACGCGCGGCAGGTTGCGGCGGCGGCGGAGGAGTTGCCGCACGGCGAGTCGGAGTTCGACCTCACCGGGCTCACGCCGATCGAGAGCGCCGTGGTCGACCCGCCCCGGGTTGCCGAGAGCCCCGTCGCGTTCGAGTGCGAGACGGTGCAGGTGATCCGGACGAACGAGGGCTCGCCGGCGGGCGGGAACATCGTGATCGGGCGCGTGGTGCATGTGTTCGTGCGCGATGACCTGATCAACGAGCGTTCCCACATCGACGCGGCTCGGCTCGACGCCATCGGGCGGATGGGCGGGCGGAGCTACTGCCGAACGCGGGATCGGTTCGAGCTTCCGGTGGGAAGGGCGGCGCTGCGCTCGGACGAGCCGCACGCGTGAGCACGCGGTCCGCGGAGGCGGGAGCCGTCACGGAGGCGTTGCCCGCTCCCTCACGGTCGCGGCTCGTTCGATGATTGCGCATCGCAGCCGCATCATGAAGCCCCGGGGGTGAACGCAGCAGTCGATGGCGCTTGGGGGCAAAAAGCACCCCGGACGGCGGTGGGTCCGTCCGGGGCAGGGAGGCGCGGAGCAGGCGATTTGAGAAATCGGCGTCGTGGTGGAGACGCCGGCGCCCGCTCCGTGGTGGTCAACTTGTCATCGCCCTTTCGGGCGAGGCCGGCGCGAGCCGGGCGAGGTCTGTGGTCCTCCGTGTCCTCCCGGGCGAGCGATCCGTTGCTCGATCCCGGTCGCGGGGAGGGCCTGTTCCGTGGCCTCGCCCCCGTCCGTGTTCCTGCCGTTGTCAGACCTCGTCCCCGGCTCGCCGCCGAGCCGCCTGGTCTTCGGCGGGTGCGCAGGGGCCCCGCGAAAGACCGATCGAACGCTCCTTCAGCTGCATCCCATGCTGTTGCCGCAGTTGAGGCACTTGTAGCAGGTGCCGCTGCGAACGGTGATCGTGCCGCAGACATCGCAGGGGGGCGCGTCCCCGGCCGCGTCGAGCGCGACCGAGAGCGTGGACGCCTGGATCATCGTGCCCGACTCATTGCTGACGATGCTCTCCTGCGAGATGGTGTACTCGGCGTGGACGGACCCGGGCGTGCCCGATTCGCCCCTGGAGGGCTCGCCGGTGCGCTTGCGCAGTCCGGGCTCGACGAGCCGGGGGAGGAGTTCTCCGGTGGGCTTGCCGTCGTCGATGTTGCGCCGCGGGGCGTTGGCCTCGCGGTAGCCCGGGATGAACTGCATGCCGAGCCAGCGGAAGATGTAGTCGACGAGGCTCTTGGCGAAGGGGATGTCCTGGTTGGTGGTCATGCCCGCGGGCTCGAAGCGCTGGTGGGTGAACTTGCGGATAAGGCTCTCGAGCGGCACGCCGTACTGCAGCGCGACCGAGGTCGCGGTGCCGAGCGAGTCCATGAGCCCGCCGATGGTCGAGCCCTCCTTGGCCATGGTGATGAACAGTTCGCCCGGGGTGTGGTCCTCGTAGAGCCCGACGGTGAGGTAGCCCTCGTGCCCGGCGACATTGAACTTGTGGGTCATGCTGGCGCGCGTCTCGGGCAGGCGCCGGCGGCGCGGCTTGTAGACGATCTGCACGCGCTCGGTCTCGGCCTCGACGGCTTCGACGATCCCCGGGTGAGAGTGAGCGTCAGCCGCACCCGTGCGGGCCGCAGGTTCCCGGGCCGAGGTCTCGCTCGGCGAGGCGTCGGACTTTTCCGCCTGCTCCTCCTCCCCCGCCTCTGACTTGGCGTCGGACTTCGTGCTCAGAGGCTGGCTGAGCTTGCACCCGTCGCGGTAGAGGGCGTTGGCCTTGAGCCCCAGTTCCCAGCTCAGGCGGTAGCACGACTTGATGTCCTCGACCGTCGCGCTGTTGGGCAGGTTGATGGTCTTGCTGATCGCCCCGGAGATGAACGGCTGGACGGCCGCCATCATCCGGATGTGCCCCTGCGGCGCGATGAACCGCACACCCGTCTTGCCGCACGGATTGGCGCAGTCGAACACCGGCAGGTGCTCGTCCTTGAGGTGCGGGGCGCCCTCGAGCGTCTGCGTGCCGCAGATCGCGCTGTTGAGAAGCTCGATCTGCAGCCCGGTCAGCCCCAACGACCGCAGCGCGTTGAAGCCCGGCTCGCCCTTGGCCTTGCCCGCGTCGAGCCCGAGCCGGCCCAGCGCCTCGTCGCCGAGCGACCACGCGCCGAACGCAAAGCCCAGTTCGAACACGCTCGGCAGGGAATCGGTAATGCGCTTCAGGTCGTCATCGTTCAGGCCCTTGCGCTTGAGCCACGAGCCGAACAACTCGCCGTCCTCGGCGTCCTCGACATCGGCCGGCATCGGGACATCCAGGTGCAGCGTGCCCAGCAGGAAGGTCATGATGTCGCGGATCTGCTGCTCGTCGTACCCCATCGCCCGCAACGCCGGGGCCACCGACGCGTTGGCGATCTTGAAGTACCCGCCGCCGGCGAGCTTCTTGAACTTGACGAGCGCGAAGTCCGGCTCGACGCCCGTCGTGTCGCAATCCATCAGCAGACCGATCGTGCCCGTCGGCGCGATCACCGACACCTGGGCGTTGCGGAACCCGAACCGCTCGCCCAGCTCGAGAGCCTCGTCCCACGCCAGCCTCGACCGCTCGGCCAGGTCATCCGCGTTGGCGACCTGGATCCGCCCCGACGCGACGAGCTGGTGATCGATCGGGACCGGGCGGATGCGGAGGTTCTCATAGGAAGGCGCGTCGCGCCCCTCGCCGTGCGCCGCGCGCCGGTGGTTGCGGATGACGCGGAGCATGTTGTCGCGGTCTTCGAAGAACCCGGCGAAGGGCCCGTGCTCCCTGGCGAGTTGCCCGCTCATGCGGTAGCTGCGCCCGGTGAGGATCGCCGTCAGCATCGCGCCGATCGCGCGCCCCTCGTCGGAGTCGTACGGGATCCCCGCCCGCATCAGCATCGCGCCGAGGTTGGCGTACCCGAGCCCGAGGGTGCGGTAGCGGTAGCTCAGCTCGGCGATCTTCTTGGAGGGGAACGACGCCATCAGCACGCTGATCTCGAGGACCATCGTCCACAGGTCGACGCCGTGCTCGAACGCCGCGACATCGAACGACCGCGTCTTGGTGTCGTAGAACTTGAGCACATTGAGCGACGCGAGGTTGCACGCGGTGTTGTCGAGGAACATGTACTCGCTGCACGGGTTCGACGCGTTGATCCGACCGCCGCCCGGGCAGGTGTGCCACGCGTTGATCGTCGTATCAAACTGCACGCCCGGATCGGCGCACCGCCACGCGGCGTACGCGATCTCATCCCAGAGCTGCCCCGCGGGGAACTCCGCCGCCAACTCGCCGCTGGTGCGGCTGGTGGTCTTCCAGCTCTCGCCCGCGTCGATCGCGTCGAAGAACGAATCCGGGATCCGCACCGAGTTGTTGGAATTCTGACCGCTGACGGTCTGGTACGCCTCGCCGTTGAAGTCGTAATCGAGGTCCAGCCCGATGCGCTCGGCGGTCTCGCGCATCGACTCGTCGCTCCTCTTGATGAGCTTGAGCCCCTCGACCATCGCCGCGACCTTCAGCTCCTCGCGGACCTTCCAGTTGATGAACTCGCGGATATCAGGATGGTCCATGTCCAGGCAGACCATCTTCGCGGCCCGGCGGGTCGTGCCGCCGCTCTTGATCGCGGCCGCAGCCCGGTCGCCGATCTTGAGCCAGCTCATCAGGCCCGAGCTCTTGCCCCCGCCGCTGAGCGGCTCGCCCTCGGCCCGCAGGTGGCTGAAATTCGTGCCCGTGCCCGAGCCGTACTTGAACAGCCGCGCCTCACGCGTCCACAGGTCCATGATCCCGCCCGGCGCGACCAGGTCGTCATCGACCGACTGGATGAAGCACGCGTGCGGCTGGGGGTGCGAGTACGCATCATCCGCCAGCTTGGGCTCGCCCGTCCTGGGGTCGCAGATCCAGTGACCCTGCGCCGGCCCGCTGATCCCGTACGCCCAGTTCAGGCCCGTGTTGAACCACTGCGGCGAGTTGGGCGCGCACATCTGGTGCGTCATCATGTACTTCAGCTCGTCCTCGAACGCCTGGGCATCCGCGGGGGAGTCGAAGTAGCCGTGCGACTCGCCCCAATGGCGCCAGCACCCGACGAGCCGGTGGATGACCTGCCGCGCCGACTTCTCGGGGCCGGTCGTGTCATGGGAATCGCCGGGCGTGGGCAGCCCATTGGGCCCGCCGTCGGTCGGCACGCCCGCCTTGCGGAAGTACTTGCTCACCATGATGTCGGTGGCGAGCTGGCTCCAGGTCTCGGGCACCTCGGCGTCGTTCATCTCGAACACGACCGAGCCGTCGGGGTTCGTGATCCGCGACGAACGCTTCGTCCAGCGCACCGTCTCGAACGGGTTCTGACCTTCCGTGGTGAACTTCCGTGTGATCTTCATGGATCAATCCCTGGCAATTGGCAATGGGCAATAGGCAATGGGGTCGGAAAAACGGGCGATGGCCTACTGCTGATCCGCCTTGCTCTCGACGCTCCGCAACAGCCCGGACAACGGACGCGCCGCCAAATCGATGCGCTCCTGCACCGCGTTTCGTGACTCAGAGTCCAGCAGCCCGAGTGCCGCCGCGATCTCCGCGTGTGATTCCAGTTCGAACAGCGAGCCACGGGCCATGCGGAGAAACCGCGCATAGTCCAAGGCCCGGCCTCTTCCATATCCCTCGGCGATGTTCGCCGCGATCGAGACCGCCGAGCGACGCATCTGCGTCACCAATCCGAATCGCTCGTCGGCGGGAAACGCCGTTGTCATCCGATAGACGGCAATGGCGAGGTCGCGGGCGTTCTGCCACGCGGCGAGGTCCCGATAGGAACGAATGTCCTCGTTCACTCATCTGCCTCCAGCCGGCGTCGCCGCACGGATTCCCCATTGCCCATTGCCTATTGCCCATTGCCCCCACTCTCAATCCACCTTCGGCAGCGTCAGACCTTCCTGATCCTGATACTTCCCCGCCTTGTCCGCGTAGCTCGTCTCGCAAACCTGATCCGCCTGCAGGAACACCAACTGCGCGATCCCCTCGTTCGCCCAGATCCTCGCCGGCAGCGGCGTCGTGTTGCTGATCTCCAGCGTCACCTTGCCGCGCCACTCGGGCTCGAGGGGGGTGACATTCACGATGATGCCGCAGCGGGCGTAGGTGCTCTTGCCGACGCAGATCACCAGCACATCGCGCGGCACGGCGATGTACTCGACCGTCTCACAGAGCGCGAACGAGTTGGGCGGCACGATGACATAGCCCTTGCCGTTCTTCTCCGCGTCGACCTCGACCATCATCTCGTCGGTGAACGCCTTGGGGTCGACGACGGCGATGTCGCCCGTCGCGGGGCTCGGCGTGAAGATCTTGAAGCGCGGGCCGACGCGCACGTCGTAGCCGTAGCTCGACACGCCGTAGCTGATCTTGCCCGGGCGCTTGGTCGCCGGCTCGAAGGGCTTGATCGTCACGCGTTCGCGGATCTGTTTGTCGCTGAGAACGCCCACCGTCGCTCCGTTCCCCGGCTTCCCCCGCGGGGTTGCCGGCTGCTTCCGATCCGGACTCCGGCGAGCGGAGCCGCGTGCGCGCACCGATCGCCCGGGTGGGCCGATGGCCGCGTTTGTCCTGCCCGGTCCACCACCGGGCCTCCCGCACTCGCGCGGTCGGCGGTTTGGGCCGCCGACCGATTCCACCTGGCGTTCCGGGCCCCGAGGCCCCGCCCCAACGAAGGTGCGGCCGGACAACATCCTACCAAGTGTAGAACAACACTTGGCCGGCGTGGCCGGTTTGGAACGCACGACTCACTGTCACCCGGCGGCGAGTACGCCGGGGCCCCGTCCTGCCACGAGCGGGCCCGATGCGACGCGCGGGAGCTGGCTCCCGCGTGGGCTCGGACCCCGCATCACTCGGGGGCAACGACGAGCATACCACTACAGATCGTGTGTTCAAGACGCTCGGACCGCAAAATGTCGCGGATTTTGTGTCAACTGTCTGTCGGTTGCGCCGCAACCTGCGGGATTCCAAGCGTTTCGGCCCCCACCCCCCCCCGAGCCGGGCCGGGGGGCAGTCTTCACAGAGTCAGATTCTGTCTGGTTCGAGGGTGTGGATTACTTCCGCACCCCCGGGGGAGACACCGAACAAGCACACGCGGCGACATCCAACCGACAGGCGGGCGACAGGTGGGACGGGAGATCGGAAGAGCACACG
>JBICIG010000088.1:0-12535 GCA_043101605.1 Phycisphaerales bacterium JB037 | reverse complement strand
GGTCGCGCAGGTACTCGATCCGGTCGGTCTCGGAGGGCGATCCCACCCGCCGATCGTACCGCGCGACCTGCTGGCGCGGGCGAACCGGCCTTACTACACCGAGGACGCCCCGTTGATGCCGGACTCGGAATTCGACGCGCTGCTGGACGAACTGGCGGCCCTGGAAGCCAAGCACCCGGAACTGACCGACCCCAACAGCCCGACGCAGCGGGTGGGCGGGGAGCCGATCGACAAGTTCCGGTCGGTCCGGCACGCGGTGGCGATGCTCTCGATCGAGAACAGCTACCGGCTCGAGGATGTGCGGGCGTGGGTCGAGCGGGTTCGGCGGAACCTGCCCGAGGACCTCGGCGAGCCGCGGTTCGTCTGCGATCCGAAGGTCGACGGCGTGGCGATGTCGGTGCGGTACGAGGACGGCGAGTTCGTCCGGGCGGTCACGCGGGGGGACGGCACGACCGGGGACGATGTGACCCACGCGGTGCGCACGGTGCGGTCCCTGCCGCTGAAGCTCGGCAAGGATGCGCCGGCGGTGCTCGAGGTGCGGGGTGAGGTGTTCATCCCCAACACGGTGTTCCGCCGCATCAACGAGGAACGCGAGGAGCGCGGCGATGAGCCCTTCATGAACCCGCGGAACGCGTGCTCGGGGACGCTCAAGAGCCTCGACCCGAAGGTGGCGGCTTCGCGCGACCTCGGGTTTGTCGCGCACGGGCGGGGGGAGTTGTCGGACGGCATCGCGGCAAGTCATTCGGAGTTGATGGAGGTGTTCGAGGGGTTCGGGATCCCGACGAATCCGGACCGCGTGCTTGCCGCGTCGGCCGAGGAGATCTGCCGGGCGCTCGAGGAGTTTGAGACGATCCGGGCGGAGCTGGACTTTGAGACCGACGGGATGGTGGTGCGGGTCGATCGGTTCGATCAGCAGGCCGAACTCGGGACGACGAGCAAGAGCCCGCGGTGGGCGATCGCGTACAAGTACGCGGCCGAACGGAAGCCAACGGTGCTGCTGGAGGTGCTGCACCAGGTGGGCAAGACGGGGAAGATCACGCCGCGGGCGGTGATGGAGCCGGTGCTGCTGGCAGGGACGACGGTGCGGCACGCGACGCTGCACAACTACGGGCGGATGCGCGACCTCCCGACGGAGAAGCCGGGCGGGACCACGGCGTTGCACCTGGGTGACACGGTGGTGGTCGAGAAGGCCGGGGAGATCATCCCGCAGGTGGTGCAGGTGGTGGTCGGGGCGCGGGCGAAGGGGGCGCGGGCGGTCGAGCCGCCCGAGGAATGCCCCTCGTGCGGCGGACCGATCGAGATCGAGCCGGGGGAGGCGCACCAGGAACCAACGGCCGAGACGGTGCGCCGGTGCGTGAACCCCGAGTGCCCTGCGCAGTTCCGCGAGAAGCTGATCTGGTTCGCCGGTCGGCGACAGATGGACATCGACGGGCTGGGCGAGAGCACGATCGACCTGATCCTGGGCGATGAGCGGATCAAGCTGGAGTCGTTCGCGGACATCTTCAGGCTCGGGGAGCATCGGGAGGAATTGATCGAGCTGGAGCGGATGGGCGAGAAGAAGGTCGAGAACCTGCTGAGCGGGATCGAGGCGGCCAAGTCACGCGGGTTGTCCCGTGTGCTGGCGGGAATGGGTATCAGGCATGTGGGTGAGGCGACGGCCAAGCAGTTGTGCCGGATGTTCCCGGATCTGGACGCGATGCTGGCGGCCGAAGAATGGGAGTTTCGGCCCAAGACTCTGACGGCGAAGGAAGCCGAGTCGGCCGGACTGCCCAAGGAGGCGAAGGAACGCCCGGAGACAGGGCTCGGAAGGGTGACCGCGCCGGTGTTTCACGGCTACCTGCATTCGGCGGTCGCGAAGAAGACCTTCGAGGACCTGCGGGCGGTCGGCGTTGATCTGACCAGCCGCGAGTTTGTCGATCCGGGCAGCGGTGAGGTGGGCGAAACGGCGTTTGCGGGCAAGACGATCGTCCTGACCGGGACGCTCGAGAGCTTCACGAGACCGGACCTGCAAGCGATCCTGGAGTCGCTCGGGGCGAAGGTGACCGGCTCGGTGTCGGGGAACACCGACCTGGTGATCGCGGGCGAGTCGGCGGGTTCGAAGCTGAGCAAGGCGCAGGGGCTGGGGATCGAGGTCTGGGACGAAGACCGGCTGCTGCGAGAACTGCCCGAGGAGCATCGGCCCGGCTGAGGGCGGGAGCGAGAGCGATCGATGCACAATGTTGAGTACAAGTGCGAGCTGCGCGACCTCGAGTTGGCGCGGACGATTCTGCGCGCCAAGGGGGCGTCGTTCGTTTCGACGCTGGAACAGGTTGATACCTATTACCAATCGGCGAACGGTCGGCTCAAGCGGCGGGAGACGGCCGGCTCGCCGACCGAATGGATCTTCTACGACCGGGCGGACCGGACGCGGCCGAAGCTCAGCCACTACTCGGTGTACACGCCCGAGCAGGCGGCCGAGCGTTTCCCGGGCGGTTCGCTGCGTGAGTGGGTGGTGGTGTCGAAGACGCGGGACCTGTTCATGATGGGCTCGGTGCGGATCCATCTGGATCGTGTCGAGGGGCTCGGAGAGTTTCTGGAGTTTGAGGCTCTGGTGACGCCGAGCCAGACGGTGGCGCGGTGCCACGAGGTGCTGGGCGAGTTGACGGCGATGCTGTCGCCGGCGCTAGGCGAAGCGATCTCGTGCAGCTACTCGGACCTGATCGCGGCGGCGGCGGAAGACGCGTGAGCCGCGAACCGGCTAGTCGTCGCACGACTCGATCAGTTCGACGATGCCCGCGTCGAGGTACTGCCCGCCTCCGGTCTGGCGGCAATGGATCGCGATCGTGACCTTGCCGTCGGCGAGCCGGTGAGCGGCGGCGGGTTCGATCGGGACGATCTCGTAGGTGACGGTGTAGCCCTTGAGCGACGCGGCGGGCACGCCGTCGAAGTAGACCTCCGCGTCCTCGTCGTGGTGGATCAGCAGCATCGGGTTCGACGCTTCACCGAGCGTGACGGTGCGGCGGATCCAGATGTCCGAGCCGTGCCAGGGCGTGCGCACCGCGGCGCCGGGGGTGCCGGCCCGGCCGAAGCCCGCGGGACCTTCTTCCCAGGTGGAGTCGTCATACTGCGGGCTGGTCCACTCCCCCTTTGGCTCGGTGAAGGTGTAGCGCCAGTTGGCGGGCTCGTCGCGCGAGGTCGGGACGAGCCGGTTGAGTGTCGGCGGCGGGCCGAGCAACTTGCGATGGGCGGCGAGGATGCGCGGATCATCGAGCTTGAGGATGGCGCGGTCGTAGGTCATCAACCCGTTGACCTCGCCCTCGACATCGGTGGTCTGCGTGTAGATCGCGCCGGCGAGCCCGCTGGCGATCTCCCAGCGGACGGCTTCGATGTGCTCCAGGTACTTCTCGATCAGCTCCGCCTGCGTCTGGTAGGTGCGGTAGCCCCAGTTGTCGCGGGATTGCCAGATGTGCCCCGGGATGGGGAGCCCGAGCCCGCCGAACTCGCCGAGGAACGCGGCGCGGCGGCCGTCGCTCGAGGGCGTGCCCGGTCCGGGGTAGAGGTGGATGTCGAGAACATCACCGACGGGGAAGTCGTTCCAGCCGCTGGCGGGGTCGACGAGCCGCGAGGGGTCGAGCTGCTTGATGTGCCGGGAGACGGCGACGGTGTTGAACTGCCCCCAGCCTTCGTTGAACGGGCACCACATGATGATTGATGGATGGGCGGACTTCTCATCGAGCAGCTCGTTGAGTTCGGTCATGTACTGAGCGGCCGAGGGAAGGGAACGCTCAATCTCGCCTTGCCCCGGGCCGATGTGCCGATCGCCGTTGGGCATGTCCTGGATGACGAGGATGCCGAGTCGATCGCAGGCGGCGTACCAGATCTCGGGCTCGACCTTGACATGCTTGCGGATGGTGTTGAAGCCGAGTCGCCTGGTCATGACGAGGTCGTAGACCATCGCGCTCTCGGTGGGCGGGGTGTAGAGCCCATCGGGCCAGAAGCCCTGGTCGAGCGTGCCCCAGAGGAAGATCGGCTCGCCGTTGAGGTGGAATCGCTGGACGCCTTGCTCGTCGGGCTGGACGGTGATCTCGCGGAACGCGAACGCGGTGGAGACACTGTCCTCGCCGACGACAAGTTGCGCGTCGTAGAGGACGGGTGAGTCGGGCGACCAGTTCGCGTGATCGGGCACGGCGAAGCGGATCGGCTGAGCGGTCGTGCCGACGGCTTCGGCGAGGCGCTCGCCGGCGCGCGTGACGAGCAGCCGGACGGGCAGCACCTCATCGCGAGTTGTCTCGATGCGGGCCACGGCTTCGCCCGTCCTGATGTTCGTGTCGAAGAGAACGCGTGCGACGGCATTGGCGGGGACGCGCTCGAGCCAGACGGTCTGCCAGATGCCGCTGGTGGGCGTGTACCAGATGCCGTTGGGCTCGAGGACCTGCTTGCCGCGCGGCTGGGTGCCGGCGTCGGTCGGATCGGAAACCTCGACGAGGAGGGACTGCTCGTCGGCGTCGGTGAGCGTATCGGTGATGTCGAACGAGGCGCGGTCGTAGCCGCCCCGGTGCTCGCCGACCGCACGCCCGTTAACGAACACGCGGGCGTGCCAGTCGACGGCTTCAAAATGGAGGATGATTCGCTCGCCGGTGTCGCGATCGGGAGCGGAGAACTTGCGGGCGTAGACCAGACGCTGCTCGGGTGAGAGTCGGCGGGCGACGCCCGACAGCGCGGACTCGATCGGATAGGGCACCAGGATCCGTCCGTCCCAGCGGGAGACGCCGGTCGCGTCGCGCGAGTCGTCCGGCTCCAGGATCGCGTACGACCAGAGCCCGTTGAGATTGACCCAGTGCTCGCGGCGGAGGGTCGGCCGGGGGTAGCTGCGCCAAGCGGTTTCGGGCCGCACCTCGCTCGCCCAACGGGTCCTCAGCGGCGCCTCGGCGGGTTGCCACGCCGGCTGAGCGACGGTGACCGCCGAGAGGAGCGAGAGGGCGGCGAGCAAAACGATGAGCTTCATGGCGTCACTCCGGGACTTCTCGTGGCGCAGCGTAGCGGGGACTTCGGGTCGTGGGGGTCGCGATCAGGGCGGGCCTCGATCGGCGCGGGCGTGGATGATGCGTTGCAGGAGAATGAATGCCAGCAACAGCCCGCCGACGGCGATGCGTGTCCACCACGAGTTCGAGACGCCGATGAAGGTGATGACTTCCTGGATGAGGCTGGCGATCAGCGCGCCGGCGAGGGCTCCCGGCACCACGCCGACGCCCCCGGTCAGGGGCGTCCCGCCGATCACAACCGCGGCGATGGCGTCGAGTTCGGCGAGTTGGCCTTCGGTGGCACGCCCGGACTGGGTGGCGATGGTCAGTGCGATCCCGGCGATCGCGGCGCAGAGCCCGCTGAAGGCGTAGACGCGGAGGCGCGTCGAAGCGACCGGCAGACCCATCAGCCGCGCAGAGGACTCGCGGCTGCCGAGTGCATAGACCGTGCGCCCGAACCGTGTCCAGCGGGAGATCGCCCAGCCGAAGACAACGACCGCGACGAGGATGAAGACGACGGGCGGGAAGTCGCCCGCGCCGGCGAGACCGAGGCGCTCGTAGAGCGGGTGCGTGATCGCGACCGAGCGTTCGCTGATGAGCAGGGCCGAGCCACGCACGACGAACATCGCGCCGAGGGTGACGATGAAGGGGGGGAGCCCGAAGAGGTGGATGATGCCGCCGTTGACCACGCCAATGCCCGCACCGAACGCGAGCGCCACGGCCCACGCCACCGGCGGGCTCCAGCCCTGTTCGAGCAGGACCGCGATGAGGATGGATGTAAAGCCCACGATCGCTCCAACCGAGAGGTCGATGCCCCCGGAAAGAATGACGAGGTTCATGCCGACGGCAAGGATTCCAAGCACGGCTGCTCCCGCGACGATGTTGCGCGCGGTGTAGTACCCGAAGAAGTCTGGGTCGCGCAGCCCGGCGAACACATAGAACAGCAGCAGGACGATCCACGCCGCCAGCGGCGGGAGCAGCCTGGACCAGTTGGCTCGCCGGGGCACCTTCATGCCGGTCGCTTCCGGTTGAAGCGCACCGATCGCACGCGCTCGCTGAGCATCAGGCAGATCGCGACGACAATGACGCCCTTGACGACCAGCGTGGCGTTGGGGTTGACATCGTGGTAGAGCAGCGTGCTGGAGAGAAGTTGGATGAGGACAGCGCCGAGGGCGGCTCCGACGAGCGTGAAACGCCCGCCGGCGAGAGCCGTTCCGCCGAGCACGACCGCCAGGATCGCGTCGAGCTCGAGGTAGAGCCCGGCGGTGTTGGCGTCGGCGGCGTTGATGTCCGCCGCAGCGATGAGCCCCGCAACCCCGGCGCACAGCCCCGAGAGGATGTAGGCAAGAGCCGTGACGGTGCGTGTGCGCACGCCCGCGAGCCGCGCGGCCGAGGGGTTGTCCCCCACCGCTTCGAGGTAGAGCCCGATCGGCGTCCGGCGGACCCCGAGCCAGACCAGCACGATCGCCAGCCCGGCGAGCAGAGCGGGGCACGGGATGCCCGCGAGGGTGCCGCCATCTATGAAAGAGAGGACGGGGTCGTCGAAGGTGATGATCTGCCCGCTGGTGATGAGCTGCGCGACGCCCCGCCCGGCCACCATGAGCACCAGTGTCGCGACGATCGGCTGCACGCTGAAAGCGGCAACGAGCAGGCCGTTGAACGCGCCCGCGCCGAGGGCCGCGGCGATGGCGACCGCGATCGCGACGGCTCCGGGGTGCCCCGCGTCGAGCGTGACCGCGCACGCCGCCGCCGCGACGGCGACGACCGCGCCGACCGACAGATCCACGCCCCCGGTCGCGACGACGAGTGTCATGCCGGTGGCGGCAAGAACGATGATGCTTGCGCGATTGAGGATGTCCAGCAGAGCGCCCGACTCGAACATCGCCGGCGTGATTGCCGCGTTCACCGCCAGCAGCATCAGCACCGCGGCGAGCGACCAGGTCCAGGGCGGGAGCGGGCGTCGGCGGGGCATCACGAAGCGTCTCCGGCGATCGCGCGCATGATCAGGTCGGCCGAGATGTCCGCGCCGCTCACTTCGCCGACGACCCGCCCGTCACGGAGCACGAGCACGCGCGACGCGAGGCGTTCGATCTCATCCAACTCCGAGGAGATGATTAACACGCTCAGGCCCTCTTCGCACGACGCGGCGATGGTGCGCTCTATGTCGGCGCGAGCACCGATGTCGACGCCGCGCGTGGGCTCGTCGAGGAGGAGCACAGCCGGCCGGGCCGCGAGGCAGCGGGCGAGGATCGCCTTCTGCTGGTTGCCCCCGCTGAGCATGCCGATCGGCACGCGATCGTCGGGCGCGACGATGCCGAAGCGTGCGACGGCGTCGGCGGCCAATTGGCGGCGTTCCCGGCCCGGCAGGCGGCGGAACAGACCGAGACGCACCTGCGCGGAGATGGTGATATTGTCGGCGAGCGGCAGCGACGGGAAAATCGCATCGCCCCGGCGGTCCTCGGGTGTGAACGCGACGCCGTGATCGATCGCATGACGGGGAGACCGCCAACGACCGCGGTGCTGATCGCGCGTAATCTCGCCGGCGTCGGGCCGATCGGCACCCGCGAGCATCCGGGCCGTCTCGGTTCGGCCCGATCCGAGCAATCCCGCGAGCCCGGTGACCTCTCCCCGATGGAGCGTCAGGTCGATCGGTCCGATGCGGACGCCTCGGCGGAGACCGCACGCAGAGAGCGTGGCGGTCGACTCGGCCGTCGATGCGCCCGGTTCGCGATGCTCGAGGCTCGCCAGAGCGCCCGTTTCGCGGCCGAGCATGTCCGCGATGAGCGTCACACGCGAGACCTCGCCCGTCTCGTGCGTGGCGATGTGCCTGCCGTTGCGGAGGACCGTGACGCGGCTGGAGAGTTCGAAGACCTGATCGAAGAAGTGCGTGATGAAGACGACGCCACGCCCCTCGGCGACCAGCGAGCGGATGAGCCGGAACAGACGCTGCGTCTCGGCGGCGTCGAGGCTTGAAGTCGGTTCGTCAAGGATGAGCACACGGGCGTTCTCGTCGATCGCCCGCGCGATGGCGGTGAGTTGGCGGATCGCGGCCGAGCAACGCCGCGCCGGCTGAGCAAGATCGATCTCGAGCCCGACGCGCTGCATCGCGTCGCGCGCCCTGTCGAACGCGGCCCGCCGACGGATCAGCCCGAAGCGCCTCGGCTCACGACCGAGCCACAGGTTCTCGGCGAGCGAGAGATCGGGGATGAGATCGATCTCCTGATGGACGCTGGCGATGCCACGCCGCTGAGCGTCCAGGGGCGATGCGAGCGCGACGGGCTTGCCTTCGAGTTCGATCGTGCCCTCATCCGGGCGGTGCGCACCGGTGAGGATCCGAATAAGGGTGGACTTGCCCGCACCGTTCTCGCCGACGAGCGCGTGAACCTCGCCCGCGCGAAGTTCAAACGAGACCCGATCCAGCGCGCGGACGCCCGGAAAAGTCTTCACGATGCCCTTGGCGTGCAGAAGAGTCATGCCCTACTCGTTGACGGCCCACTCGAGGATGCCGCCGGAGTAAGTCGGGCGGAGCCTCGCCTCGATGCGGAGGGCGTCGGTCGTGACGGGGTCGAACGCGACGCGTTCGAAGCGGTCGATCGCGGGTTGGTCGCTGGTCGCGATCGTGCGCCATTGTCCGTCGATACGAGCCTGCAGCGTCCACGACGCCGGGACACGGCACAGCCCGACACCCGTGTCGTCAAACCAATAGACGCTGTTGGAAGAGACCGCGGTCGGCTCGGGGAGGTGCAGTTCGGCCCACTCGATCGAGCCGCGG
The DNA here is from genome assembly GCA_043101605.1 of Phycisphaerales bacterium JB037. Classification (GTDB taxonomy): domain Bacteria; phylum Planctomycetota; class Phycisphaerae; order Phycisphaerales; family UBA1924; genus JBICIG01. The sequence goes on along the minus strand of JBICIG010000088.1, from coordinate 3,763 downwards.
CGTGGCCACCAGGTGTGCCGCGGGATCGACTGGTCGGATGAATCGGCCGGCCGCTTGAGGTCGTTGATCGCCGCGGGTGTGTCTGCCGACCAGGTGTGCGAGACGCGGACGCGCGAGAGCGACGCGAGCGTCGGATCCGGCGGAACCTCGATGAGATCCGGCGTGCGCGGCAGCCAGACGGCCATCTCGTTCGGTCCCCGGTTGTTCCACGCATAGAACGGGATCAGCTTGATCGGCATCGGTTCATCGACGGCGCGGCGGGTGTCGAGATCGATGCGCCGTCGGAGCCCCGTGGCGTGAATGGCCGTGATCCCGCCGAGCGAATCGGGCTCCGAGCGGGCGGTGAGCGGCGCGTCGTCGGGCAGCACGAGGTTGAGGACTCGACCGTCGTGGTCGGCACCCTCGGCGCAGTAGACCAGCGGGCCGCGCTGGACGGCGACGCGGCCGCGATTGGGGACAACGGCATCGTGCGAGCGAACGCGGCGCGGCGTCATCGGAAAGTTGAGCTGGATCTCCGAGCGCCCCGACCAGGTGCGCTCGAAGACGCGGTAGCCGCGATCGAGGCCTTGGTCGGCGAGCGACGCCGGGTCCTCATCGAGGAACTCGTAGAGATCGCCGGGGACCACCTCGCCTCGCGCCCAACCGGGAATGCGGACCCGGATAGCTGCGTCGACCGGGCGCTCGGGGATGACCTCGATGCGGATGCGCCCGTCCCACGGGTAGTTGGTGTGCTGGATGATGCGGGTCGGCACGCCGTTGAGCGAGACCGTCGCCTCGCTCGCCATGAACTGGTTGACATGGAGGTTCCCGGCCCGATCGGTCGCGTAGAGGTACGACAGCAAGCGCGGGAAGAACCGGACATCGTTGCTCGGGCAGCACGCGCAGGCGAACCACTCGCTGCGCTCGGGGCTGCCCTGGTTGAAAGGGGTCACGCCGTCGGACTGGAGCGGATTGGGATAGAAGAAGCGGTCGCCCTCGAGCGAGACGCCCACGAGAAAGCCGTTGTACATGGCGCGTTCGACGATGTCGGCGTACCTGGCATCGGGTTCGATGAGCAGCATGCGCTGTGCCCAGAGCGCCAGCGCGATCGCGGCGCAGGTCTCGGCGTAGGCCGAATCGTTGGGAAGGTCGTAGGCGTCGCCGAACGCCTCGCCGGCCCGCGTGGCGCCGATGGCTCCCGTGATGTAGATCTTGGTGCCGACGACATCGTCGAAGAGCGCGTCCAGCGCCCGGCGGTAGGGCTTGCTGCCGGTCTCGGCGACGACCTCGGCCATACCCGCGTACATGTACGCGGCGCGCACGGCGTGCCCCACCGCTTCGGTCTGCTCGGCGACGGGCTTATGGTCCTGAGCATACGGGCCGAACAGCTCGCGCCCTTCGCTCCGGCCGCGGGCTTCGAGAAAGAACTGCGCCAGACGCAGGTACCGTTCCTCGCCCGTGTGCCGATAGAGCCGGATCAGGCCCATCTCGATCTGCTGGTGCCCGGGCGGGTGCGGGTCGGCGCCGGGCCCGAAGCGGCGGTCGATCAGGTCTGCCAGACGAATCGCCACTTCGAGCAGCGTGCGCTTGCCCGTCGCTTCGTGGTGCGCGACCGCGGCTTCGAACAGATGCCCGGCACAATAGAGCTCGTGCCGCACGCGGATGTCGGTCCACTTCCGATCGGGCTCGGCGAGCGTGTAGTAGGTGTTCAGATAGCCGTCCGGCTCCTGGGCGGCGGCGATGTCGGCGATGATCGCGTCCAAGGCCGCGTCGAGCTTCGGATCGTGCCCGAGCGCCAGCATGTCCGAGGCGCCCTCGATGATCTTGTAGACATCCGAGTCATTGAAGAAATAGCCCTCGTGCTCTCCCGGTGCCTTGCCCGCGGCCCGCTCGAAGTTCGCCAGGCGGTCGGTGATCTCGCACTGGTGCAGCGTCGCGGGGATCGAGCGGGAGCGGTTGGTCTCCAGCCAGTCCGCCCAGAAGCCGCCGGTCAGCGTGACCGCGGTCTTGGGCACCGGTTCGAGTTGGGCGTGTGGCGCGGGCTGGGCGAGGCACGCGGTCAGCAGCAGCGTCGGGAGCGAGGGCATCGCGTCCTCCATTCTTCCTACTCGCGATCAGTACTTGCGGTTGGGGAGTTCGGCGGGGGCCGACTCCCGATCAAAGACGCGGTCTTCGACCTTGATCCACTTGGGCAGTTCCTCGCCCGCCAGCGCCCGTTCCACGGCGTCGAACGCCGCGGGTCCCAGCAGTGGATTGCACTCCACGGTGCAGTTCAGGTCGCCCGCGACCATCGCTTCGAATGCGGCCTTGATGCCGTCGATCGACACGATGAGGATGTCGTCCCCCGGATCGAGCCCCGCTTCGCGGATCGCCTGGATCGCCCCAAGCGCCATGTCGTCGTTGTGGGCGTAGACCGCGGTGATCGGCTCGGACTCGGCCTTGAGGAACGCCTCCATGACCTCCTTGCCCTTGGATCGCGTGAAGTCGCCGGATTGCGAGCGGACGATGGTCATGCCCGGGTGCTGGCTGATGACCTCCTCGAAGCCGGTCTTGCGGTCGATCGCGGGCGCGGCCCCGGGGGTGCCCCGGAGCTCCACGATACGGGCCTGCCCGCCGGTCTCGGTCACGAGCCACTCGGCGGCCATGCGGCCCTCGGCGACGAAGTCGGACGCGATGAGCGTGGCGTAGAGCGACTCGTCGTCGACCTTCACGCCGCGGTCGACGAGGATGACCGGGATGCCGGCCCGTTTGGCTTCGGTGAGCACGGGGGTCCAGCCGTTCTCGACCACGGGCGCGAGGATGATCGCGTCGACCCGCCGCTGGATGAAAGTGCGGATGGCGCGGATCTGGTTCTCCTGCTTCTGCTGCGCGTCGGCAAAGAGCAGCGTCATGCCCCGGGCCTCGGCCTCGTCCTTGATCGACTGTGTCTCGGCGGTGCGCCAGGCGCTCTCGGCTCCGATCTGGGAGAAGCCGACGGTGACAGTTCCGTCGTCCGCCTCGCTCCCTCCGCAGCCAACGAGCAGCAGCAGCGGAAGAGCGAGACACAACGCGAGCGTGTGGAGTCTTTGCATGACTGACCTCCGGCGGGTTGCTTCGCCCGGTTCAACTTAGCGTATCGACGCCCGCCGCCACGCCGCGATCACTTCCGGGCGGACCACGCCGGTCCACATCTCGTACCCGGCCTCATTGAGGTGGAGCCCGTCGTCGAGGAAAATGCTCGCCGCCGGGGGTTCCCCCGTCGCGAGCATCGGCGTGGCGATGTCGAGGAAGGTCGCGCCGGGGGTCGCGGCGCAGTATCGCTCTACCTCGGCGTTGGCCAGCCGCATCGCTTCCCAGTTGCTCCAGCGCGCGATGCTCGGCTTGATCGCGATGTAGAGCACCTCGATCCCCGGCCACTCGGCGCGGGCTCGCTGGTCGAACGCGATGAAGCCGTCGGCCGCCGCCTGCCAGTTGGTGCTCTCCGTGCCCAGGTCGTTGTCGCCGCAGTAGTAGACGATGACCCGCGGCTCATACGGCTTGACGATCCGATCGAACACCGCCAGGACCTCTGGCGTGCTCGAACCGCCAAAGCCCCGGTTGAGGACCGGCACCGGACTCATGTCGCCCGCGAGCCTGCTCCACATCCGGATGCTCGAACTGCCGATGAAGAGCGCGCGACCCGGCTCGGGCGGGTCGATGCGGTCCCGCTCCTCGAACGCGCGGATCTCCGGCTCGTGCCACGAACCAAGACGCGGCTCGATGCTGACCGCGGGCCATGCCGGGTCGGTGGGGCGGGCCCCCCCCC
>JBICIG010000087.1:0-11834 GCA_043101605.1 Phycisphaerales bacterium JB037 | reverse complement strand
GTTGGGGTCGCTGCTGCCGGTGAAGTCGCAGACGCCGAGGTCGCCCGCGACGAAGGCGTCGAGGTAGAAGAAGAAGTCGTCGGCGTCGGCGTCGCCGTCGGGCACGCCGTAGGTCAGCGTGTTTGGATCGCCGCTGGCGGTCAGGTCGGCGTTGCAGAGGCGCTGCCACGCGACGAGGTGCTCGGGGGAGATGCCCTGGGTGTCGACGATCGGGCCGTTCTGGTTGGCGAACGAGCCGGTGGCATCGACGCCGAAGGAGTAGAGCCCGCGGATGCCGTCGATCGCGGTGGTGTCGTCGGTGAAGAGGACGACCCCGGGGAGGGTGGCGGTCTCGCCGTGCGAGCCCTGGAGCCCGACATCGAAGACATTGCCGGTGGAGGTCAGCGAGCCGTCGGCGTTGATGAAGAACGAGCGGACGGTCGCATCGGTGCCGTGGTCGACATAGAGCAGCGCGTCGTCGGCCGAGACGGTGACACCCTTGGGCGAGTTGCCCGCCGAGATGTTCAGCGGCGTATCCATGGGCGAGAGCGTGCCGTTGGGCGCGACATCGAACCCGAGGACATTGTTCCGCCCGTTGCTGATCCCGCCGGCGACATAGAGCTTGGTGCCGTCGCTGGTCAGGTCGATGTCGAGCGCATAGGTGGGGCTGGTGAAGACGGTCTGGATGAGATCGAGGTTGCCGTCGGCATCGACCTCGATGACGAAGATCGCGTTGCCCGACCCGTCGCCCCCGTAGATGAATCGGCGCGAGGGATGGACCGCGAGATAGCCCAGGAAGCTGCCGACGCCCTCGAAATCGGTGCGGTTGAGCGAGCCGGTGTCCCGGTTGACGCGGTAGAGGTGAACGCCGTTGGCCCCGCCGAAGCTGGTCTGTGTGACCGCCAGGAGCGAGTTGTTGACCCACTTGAGGTCGAGCGGGCTGTCGGGGGTGCTGCCCGAGTCGAGCAGCGCGATGGTGCCGTCGGGCGCGACGGTGAAGATGTCGAGTTGCTCCTGTCCGGTGAAAGCGGTCGCGTGCGAGACGGCGATCAGCCGCCCGTCCGGCGAGATGTCGATCGCGTAGGCGTTGGTCCCCGGGACGGGATTGGAGGTCGAGTCGGTCACGCCGGTGACGACGCGGTTGACGAAGACGGGCGCATCTTCGCTGTCGAGCAGGAAGCTCGTGACCGAGCCCTCGAGGTTGCCGTTGTTGGAGACCACGACGAGCCGCTCGCCGACGGCGACCTGGGCCGAAGCCGTTCCCGCCAGCAGCGAGAGCGCCGCCACCCCGATGACCTTACGAATACGCATGCAACACCTCCCAAGAGCCGAGCGTCCGTGAGGACACCGCGTGCGGACGCACCCGCGGCGCATCCGCCCCCCTGCTTCTCTCAGTGTCGCGGAAGGGGGCGGGTCGATCAAGACCCGCGCGGACGGTGCCGAGACTTCTCGGGCCTGGTTCCGCTCATTCGCAGGCGAGGAAGAGATCCAGGTAGAAGAAGAAGTCGTCGCCGTCGCAATCGCCGTCGGGCGTGCCGAAGGACGGCTCGTTGGGATCGGAGGACCCGGTCAGGTCGCAGACGGGTGTATCCGAGGCGGTGAAGGCGTCGAGGTAGAAGAAGAAGTCGTCGCCGTCGGCGTCGCCGTCGGGCACGCCGTAGGAAGGATCGTTCGGGTCGGAGGACCCGGTCAGGTCGGCCGGGCAGGGGCACGCGTCGGAGCCGTCGGCCGCGACGATGCGGAAGACCTCGCCGCCGCGGTCAACGATGTAGAGATTGCCTTGCGCATCTTCGCCGAATGAAGTGATCGAGCTGATCGCCAGCGAGCCGGGGGGATCGAGTTCGGCGGTGCGGTCGGTCAGGTCGCTGACCGCCACGGCGTCGTAGCGCAGCGTCCAGATCGTGGTGGAACAGAAGTCGGCGAAGAAGTAAGCGCCCTGCAGATCGGGGATCGCGCAGCCGCGGTAGACATACCCGCCGGTGATCGAGCATCCCTGGGCGTGGGTGTAGTCGTGGATCGGATCGACATTGTCCGCCGGCCGCGACCCGCCGACATTGGGCGTCTGGATGAACCCCTCGCGCAGCCGCCAGCCGTAGTTCTCTCCGCCCGGGCTCGACGCGGACTGGAAGTTGACCTCTTCGCGCTGCTGCTGCCCGACATCGGCGATCCAGAGGTCGCCCGTGGCCCGGTCGAAACTCGGGCGCCAGGGATTGCGGAGCCCGTACGCCCAGATCTCGTCGAGCGCCAGCGGATCGTCCGTGAACGGGTTGTCATCGGGCACGGCGTAGTTGGCCTGGTTGTCGGTCGGGAAGTCGTCCCCGTCGATGTCGATGCGGAGCATCTTCCCGAGCAGCGTGTTGAGCCGCTGCCCGGCGTTGTTGGGGTCGTACGACCCCCCGCCGTCGCCCGAGGCGATGTACAGATAGCCGTCGGGCCCGAAGCCGATCCATCCGCCGTTGTGATTCGAGTCGGTCTGCGCGATCGCCATCACGGGCGTGGCAGTGAGCGCGTCGGCGATGTCCGGATCGCTCGAGACCTGGTAGCGGCGGATGCGTGTGTCGCCCGCGTTGTTCGTGTAGTTCACATAGAAGTAGCCGTTGCTCGCGTAGTCCGGGTCGAACGCGAGCCCGAGCAACCCGCGCTCGTTGCCCGCCTGCGAAACAATGCCCGAAAGATCGATGAAGGGCGTGGGGTTGATGCTGCCCGAGTCGAGATCGATGATTCGGATCAGCCCGCGCTGCTGGACGACGAACAGGCGGCTGTCATCGCCCGGCGCATGCGTCACATACAGCGGTGCGCTGAAACCACTGGCGACGAGCTCGGTCGTGAGCGTCGTCTGGGCCGATGCGGCCGCGCCGACGGACGCCAGCAACGCCGCCGCCCACGCCGCCCGCACTACAGGGAATCCGGACCGAGTCATCGTCATGGGATCGCCTTCCGATCAAAGTGAAACACCCGCGCCCATTGGAACGGGCGCGGGTGCGGGATGCAAGGATGCCCTTCGATTCGCGGCTCAGCAGCCCTGGGCGAACAGGTCGAGGTAGCGGAAGAAGTCGTCGCCGTCGCAGTCGCCATCGGGCTGGTCGTAGGAGGGCTCGTTGGGATCGGACGAGCCGGTCAGGTCGCACACACCGGTGTTGCCGCTCGCGAACGCGTCGAGGTAGAAGAAGAAGTCGTCGCCGTCGGCGTCGCCGTCCCGCGTGCCGTAGGACGGGTCGTTGGGATCGGACGAGCCGGTCAGGTCGGCCGGGCAGTTGCAGTCGCTGACCGCGACCAGCGCCGTCTGCGAGTACGCCGACCCGCAGTCACCCCCGACTCGGACCTGGTACAGGCCCGAATCGGCGGCGGAGACGCCCGGGAGCGTCAGTTCGCGCGTGAAGATGTCGAGGAACTGCCCGTCCTTGATCCAGCGGTAGGTCAGCCCGTCGGCCGTGCCCTCGTCGTTGAGCGCATCGACCGAGAGCACCACGCTCGAACCCGAGCAGACCTGCGTCAGCGATTCGGGCTGCTGCGTGATCGTCGGGATGTCGGTGAAGACCAGGTCGCACGGGGCGCTCGGGACCGTCAGCAGCATGCGGTCGATCACGCGCGGGTGGAACCCGAGGCGGATGTTCGAGAGCCCGCCCGGGCAGAGGTGGCAGTACGACATGATCGTCGAGTCGTCCTTGAGCGAGCAGTCGTTGGTGCCGCACCCGTCGATCTGCGGCTCGTAGTCGTGGGTGTGGGGGGTGCCCATGTTGTGACCCCACTCGTGGGCGGTCACCATCATGTCCCAGTTCTGGTTCGAGCGGTCCTGCAGCGGGTATGGGAACGCGCCGTTGAGGTTCGCGCTGACGGCGTACCCGTAGCTGCGGCAGAGGTTGTCGAGCCAGGCGACGCCCCCGCCGAGCCCGCGCCCGCTGAACATGTGCACCAGGTCGCGCTCGATGCTCTGGTTGTTCGCGACCCAGTAATCGCGGAGCTGGTTGAGCTGGTTGCCCGTGCTGCCCTGGTTCCACGGGTCGCTGCCCGTGTAGAGGATCATGTACCCGATCTCGAAGCGCAGGTTGATGTCACGCTTGTAGATCTCGGTGTTCGCGGCGACCAGCAGCTCGACATACGCCGTCGCCGCGTTCGTGTCGCCCCCGAACAGGTTCAGCAGCTCGCGGTCGGTCTCGATCGCGACCGTCGTCCGCCGGCACTTGATGACATTCTCGAGCGTCGTCGGGGCGCCGTCGGCGGCGGTCATCAACTCGGCGTTCTCGGGCATGTCGCCCGCGTGACAGATGAAGTCGCGGAAATTGATCAGCCCCTCGGGCAGTGTGGAGATGTTGTAGACGACCGGGTCGAGACCGGCGCCGTGCGGCCCGGACGAGATCACCCAGGTCTCGCCGCGCATGTCGATGATGCCGCTCACGCCGTCGTCATCGAACGACAGCACGACATACGAGCCTTCCTCGCCAACGACCGCGCCGCGGTAGAGATCGTGCGTCGGCGCGGGGAGCGCCTCGACGCCGTTGGGCGTCGCGTGCAGCAGGAGAGCGCCGCTGGCGAACGCGCTGGTACGCTCGAGCTCGAGGTCCACGCGAATCCCGCCGTCGAGCGCAAAGCCCTCGAGGATCATCCCGTCGCGCGCCCGCACCGCCGCCGCTGCGTCCGCGTCGAGCGTGAGCTGCTGGAACGACGGATCGAGATCGGAATCCACCGGGAGCAGCGGCGAGGGAAGCGTCCCGGGCCCCGCCCACGCGACCGAACCCGCACACACGGCGATCGCACACGCCGACCGCGCCCACTTCATCACATCCATCATCTACGCCCCTCCGCGCCCTGCTCGCGCTGCACGCCGATTCTCACTCCGTCGGCCGCGCCGACGCCCCGCCCCATCCAATCCATCATCGCCCGCGACGCCGATCCATCCCAGAGGGATGTTGCCGACGATCCGGCGACCCGGGGGAATCCCCGTCCGCGGGCCCGCGAAGGGGCCCCGGTCCGGTTCGCTCGGCGAAGGGGAGCGGTTGCCCTGTTCGGCCCGATCCGAGGCGGGTTCCTCCGTCCACGGATGCCCCGGCACTCAGCCGCAGCCCTGGGTGAACAGGTCGAGGTAGAAGAAGAAGTCGTCGCCGTCGCAATCCCCGTCGCTCTGCCCGTACGAGGGCTCATTGGGATCACTCGATCCGGTGAGGTCGCAGGTGGCGAGGGTCTGGGAGGTGAACGCGTCGAGGTAGAAGAAGAAGTCGTCCCCGTCCGCGTCCCCGTCGGGCTCGCCGTAGGTCGGATCGTTCGGATCCGAGCTTCCGGTCAGGTCGGCCGGGCAGGGGGGCGTGACCTCGCAGGCGTCGGCGGTGCCGTTCATGTTGCCGTCGGTGCAGTCGGTGCCCGCGCCGGCGAACGAGCCGCCGAACGCCGAGCACTGGTCGGCGGTGAGACCGGCGAGGCAGCCGCCCGCCGGGTTGCAGCACGCGCCGGTCGGCTCGGGGCACGAGACGGTGTCGCAGGTCGTGCCGTCGCCCTGGTACACGCCGCCCATGAGGTCGCAGTCATCGACGAACATGACGCTGCAATCGCCGTCGTTGCAGCACGCGCCGACGCCGGGCTGGCAGTTCACGCTGCTCCAGCTCAGGCGGATCACCCAGTCGCCGCTGGGTCGGCATCCGACCACGAGCTGCGAGAAGCTCGCCCACCCGCCGAAGGGCACGCACCCGCCCGCGCCGCAGTTGAGCGCGCGGATGTAGTTCAGGGTCGGGACATTCAGCGGACCCGTGTCGGTCACCGGGAACGCGTTGAAGAACGGCGAGGGGGCCCCGAAGATGTCGCACGGGTTCGAGCCCGGCTGGTTGTGCGCATCGATCCGGAACCCGATCGTCACCCGGCTCTGCCCCGAGTCGTTGAACACGAAGATCTGCTCCGGGTCGTTCGGGTCGACCGACACCGCGACATTCGTCGCGGTCGTCCCCGGGCCCGCCAGCAGGTGCGGCAGGATCACATCATCCGACGAGAACACATCGACGAGCTGCCCCGTCGCCGGGTTGCCGTCGTAGATCAGCACGCTCCACTCGGTGATGGTCTGCACCAGCGCGTTCTGCGTGCCGATCACGAATTCCATCTGCTCGATCTTGATCGGGAACGCCGACGCGGGGATGTCGAAGGTCGCCGCGGCGATCTCGTTCTCGGCAAAGCCAGCCTGCACCAGGAAGCTCCCGCTCCCCGAGAAAGGCGCATCGGTGTGCGTCACGACATTCAGGCAGTCCCGCCCCATCGGCTCGGGACGATCGATGACGCGCCCGCGCGTCGTGATGCGGAACTGCTCCATCTTCGAAACCGACACGGGGACCTCGATGAACCCGCGCCGCGCGCCGTCCTCGGCCGCGCCGGCCGTCTGCGCCAGCCCCGCCGAGGCGCACAACGCCACCGCGCCGCCCGCCGCCAACATCCTCGTCATCCCACGACCGTTCCGCGCGCTCTTCATCATCAGGCTCCAATGGCGTCGCCGGCTCGCCCGGCACCCGGACCAGCCTAACGCCCATACGCCCATCGGCGAAGCGGGATCCCCCGTCCAGCCGCGCACGCCAACCCGGCAGCAACACTCTCGGACCGACCCGGGCCCCGCAGAGCCCGATCACACCTCGATCGACTGCCCCGGCTCGAGCGCCCGCACCTCCACCCCCGCCGGGCGGAATGCGGAGATGTCGCTCCGCAGCAGCGGCCAGGTGCCGTAGTGCATCGGGATCGCGATCGGCGCCCCGACCCACTCGGCCGCCCGCGTCGCGTGCTCCGGACCCATCGTGAACCGATCGCCGACCGGGATCAGCGCCACCCGCGGCTTATACAACTCGCCCATCAGCTTCAGGTCCGAGAACAAAGCGGTGTCCCCGAGGTCGTAGATCGACACCCCCCCGATGTTCACCACCGCGCCCATCGCCACGCCCAGGTACCGCCCCCCACTCGACGACGAATGGATCGCCGGCGTGAACGCCACGAACCCGAAGGGCGCGTCGATCCGACCGCCGGGCCCGCCCGGTTCGAGCCGATCGACCCCGTCCTCGCCCAGCCGATTCGCCAGTTCGAACCCCGCGTAGACCGTCGCGCCGGTGCGCTTGGCGATCCCCGCCGCGTCGGCAAAGTGATCGTCGTGCCCGTGCGTGCAGACGATGTGTGTGCAGTCGACTTCGTCGGCCGAGACGGACGCCCGGGGGTTGCCCGTCAGGAACGGATCGAGCAGCACGCGGTGCGTGCCGTCGCTGATGAGAAAGGTCGCGTGCCCGAGAAACTCGATGCGGATCGCCATGGTCGCCTCCCTTCGCGCCCCCTGCGTGGCTCGACGAACCATCCTACCGCCTCGATCCCCCGCTCTCCTTCCGCTCAAGGACAACCCGTCAGCGAGTTCTCGTCAGGGGCAGCCCGCCTCGAACAGCCCGAGATAGCGGAAGAAGTCGTCGCCGTCGCAATCGCCGTCGGGCGCGCCGAAGCCCGGGTCGTTCGGGTCGCTGCTCCCGGTCAGATCGCACACCGCCAGGTCACCGCTGCCGAACGCGTCCAGGTAAAAGAAGAAGTCGTCCCCGTCCGCGTCGCCATCGGGCACGCCGAACGAAGCGTCGTTCGGATCGCTCGCGCCCGTCAGGTCCGCCGGACACACGCCAGCGATCGGAACAAGGATGACCAGCGAGGAGTCCCCAGTGTTCGCATCCGTCGCGGAGGTGTACATGCGCCGATCGTTGCCGAGGAACCCGAGCGACGCCGACCAGTTCGCGTCCGCGGGATCGATCAGCGAGTTCACGCCGGAGGTGATCAGCACGCCCTCGGGGGCGAACAGCAGCCCGCCGGTCGCCGACACATCGCCGAGGTTGTTGTTGTCGTAGAAGCCGACGAACGGCCCGGGGATCTGCGCGGGGTTCAGGGGCGACCAACCGGCGATCGGATCGTGCAGGTAGGTGAGCCACCGGTCGGCGGTGGAGGTCGCCCGACGCGCCGCAGCGACGACCTCGTTCGAGTCGTTGATCGCGTACCCGATCGTGAGGGTAAACGACACGCCGCTCGCCGGTGCCGGGATGCCCAGGTCGGTCGCGGTGTTCGTCGTCAGGTCGAAGCGCACCTGCCCGCCGACGGCGACATCGTTCCCGTTGAGATCCTCGACCGTCGCGTCGAACCCCAGCGCGCCGAGATTCACCGGCGCGCCCGAAAGGAAGAACCGCGTGCTCGGCCCGCCCTGGAATCCCTGGTACCGCGACCACCCCACGATCGTTCCCGCGTCATTGATCGCGACGGCCATCCCGCCGTTGATCGGCAGTGTCCCCAGCGGGCTCGGGAGCGACGCGAACTGATCGGGGATGTGCACCGTGTACCCGCCCGCTCCGTCGGGCACCCAGATCGCCGGTTCGCCCAGGTCGTAGGGGAATCCGTTCGTGGCGACCGCACCCACCACCACGCCGTCGCTGTTGACATCGAGCGCGGTGCTCGAGAGATAGCCATCCGGAAGGGGCAGATGCACGATCCCATCGTCGACGGTCGCCACGAACCCGCGCACCTGTCCTGCGATGACCTGCCAACCCACCATGTGACCCGCTTCACTCGCGCCGGTAAGCGTCGTCGACACGGCGATCGGCGCCACCACCTCGACGCGATAGGTCGGGACATCGGCCGACGCCAACGGCACCAGACCCGAGAGCGATACGAGAGACAACGCCGAAGCGAACAGCGACATCTTGCCAGCCATGAGAACTTCCCTTCCGCGTGCCCGAATCGCACGCTTCTAAGGAAACTCTAAACGGCCACCGAGCGCGCCACCACACGATCACGCCGCGTTGACGCAAGTGGCCATAGTTGTGGCCCGGAAACGCCAGCACTCTCGAAGTGGTGGCGACACCTGGCCAGTTCGCCCCCGCACTTGCTCGGGGATGTCTCGCTCAGGGGCAGCCGGATTCAAACAGCCCGAGATAGCGGAAGAAGTCGTCGCCGTCGCAATCGCCGTCGGGCGCGCCGAAGCCCGGGTCGTTCGGGTCGCTGCTCCCGGTCAGATCGCACACTGCCAGGTCCCCGCTGCCGAACGCGTCCAGGTAAAAGAAGAAGTCGTCCCCGTCCGCGTCCCCGTCGGGCACGCCGAACGAAGCGTCGTTCGGATCGCTCGCGCCCGTCAGGTCCGCCGCGCAACCGTCGGCCTGGGCCGCGATCTCGTTCCACAGCAGGTCGCCGAACACATGCCGCGCACCTTCGGTGTTCGGGTGGATGACATCGATCAGGTAGCCCCCGCCGCGATACCCGCTGATGAACTCCCCGGCCGCGGTCACGGCTCCCGGGATCTCGCCGCCGTCGACCAGCAATTGGCGCAGGTTCACGCACGCGATGCGCCGCCCACCCCCGGGCACCGACGCGTAGAACCCCGGTGTGTCCGGATCGGAGAGCCCCGCGGGCGCCGGATGCCCCGGCGTGCCGTCCTCGGCGACCGAGCGATAGATCGACGCCCACGCGTCGGCCCGATCGACGCTGACGAACCCGCCGTCGACCGGATAGGGGGAGATCAGCACGAACATCGGTTCGGGCACCGCCGCGTCCTGCGCCCGCGCCACGCGGTAGGCCGTCTCGTACCGCTCGACGACCCGCTCGGTGATCCGCCGCGCCCGGGCCGGGTCATCGACCGCCAGCAGCGACTCGTTGAAGAACATGACGAAGACCACCCCGGGGAAGTCGATCGCGCGGAGTTGCGTCACGAGGTGCCGGTCCTCGAGCCCGGGGTACCGATCGTCCCTCGCCTCGGGATCCGCAGGGTCGAGTTGGAACTCGATGCCCGTGCCCCCCGCGCCCCACATGTTGAAGGTGAACCCGGTCGTGGCGTCCGGGAGGTACTCGTACACCTGCGTGACGATCAACGCATCCTGCCCGCCCGCGCCGGTCGTGATCCCCGAGATGCCCAGGAACAGGTACTCGTCGGCGCCGGGCGTCGCGTGCTGGAACTCATCGATCAGCACTTCGCCCGCGGGCCAGACGCCCGCGTCGAACGAACGCGTCGTCGGCGCCAGGTTCCCGATCACGCCGCCGCTCGCCCAATCACGCCGCTGCGGGCGATACCGGATCGTGCGGATCGGCTCCCAACCGGGCGCCGCGGTCGCGTAGTACGCGATGCGAACCGCGTGCCCGGCGCCGCGTGTGAACCCGTTCGCGCCCGCGGGCCACTCCGGGCCGCCCATCCCCAGATTGAACGCGAGCGTCGCGGCGTTGTCGCTCCAATCACCCGTGTGAGCCCGGATCGACTTGGGCCCGCCCACGCGCCGCTCGCCCGTCAGATAGGTCGCGTAATCGGTCGGCCGATCGGACACCGCGTCCGTGCCGTTGGCGCGGCGCTGCGTGTCCTGCGGAGCCGAACCAAACCCGTTGGTGACGCCGCGCACCTGCGAACTCTGCACCAGCGCGTGCCCCATGCCCACCAGGTTCGCCGCCACGGGCCACTCCCCGTGCACCATCGCCGCCAGCGAGCTCTGCGCCCCGGGCGTCAACGGCCCCGTCGCGTCGTTCGAGATCGAATCCCCCAGCACCAGCAGCCGCACCAACTCGGTGTCGGTCGACACCAGCCGACGCGCCACACCCGTGTGCGCATCATCCATGTACAACGAGCGGTAGTCGGGCGATGCGAACGGCTGCGCGCACGCGATCCCCGCGAACCAGCACGCCGCCAGGCCAACGCTCCAAGCCGCTGTTTTCACCACGCCGCCACTCCGCGTCCGAGAACCATCACGCCCCGCGCTCACGCCGCCTCTGCATCGAACAGATCCCCGCGCGCGCTCGGCGATCGGCCCCGGAACGCCCGCGATCCGCCGCGACGATGCCCGCGCCGCCCGCACCGGCTCAGGGACAACCGGCCACGAACAGGTCCAGGTAGAAGAAGAAATCGTCCCCGTCGCAATCCCCATCGGGCATGCCGAAGGTCGGGTCGTTCGGGTCGCTCGAGCCCGTCAGGTCGCACACCGCAAACTGACCGGTCGTGAAGGCATCGAGATAGAAGAAGAAATCGTCTCCATCCGCGTCGCCGTCGGGCACGCCGAAGGTCGGGTCGTTCGGGTCGGCCGAGCCCGTCAGGTCCGCCGGGCATCGCGCCGGGATCGTCGCGGTCGCGACGACCGTCCCCGCGATGGTCAGCGTCGCCGTGCCCGGGCTGTCGGGCAACAGGTCGACCGCGACGGCGACATCCGAGCTCACCGTCGCGACATCGCCCTCGACCGAGTAGGTCCCCGAGAAGCCGCCCGCGGGCGTCGGCGGGAAGTTCCCCAGCACGATCGTGTCCGAGCACGGAAGCATCGCCGGATCGAACACCAGCGAGCAGACGAGCCCGGTCGCCTCGTAATCAACCGTCCCCGTTGCCGCCGCGGGCACGCCCGCCAGCGAGAACATCCCTCCCACGACCGTCACCGGCCCGAAGACCGCCCCGGGGGTGGGGTACGCCACGACCAGGTCCGTCGCGGTGACATTCAGCCGACCCAGGAAGTCCCCCACCGACAGGTTGATCTGTTCCGACAGCGCCAGGCGGTAGTCGGTCACGGAGAGTTCGCTCGGGTCGGCGGGCGCATCGAGCACAAAGTCAAAGTACCCCGTCACGGGCGAGGTATCGGTGTCGCACCCGCGCGTCACCACGCACAGTTCCACCTCCAGCACCGATCGCGCCGGATCGACCTCGAACCGCAACGGCTGCGCCGCCGCGCTCCCCGCCGCCAACGCCAGCATCAACACGCTCTGCCGAACCATCACGCACCCCTCTCTCGTCTCGTCATCGGTTGCTCTCAGCAACCCTGCACGAACACATCCAGGTAGAAGAAGAAATCATCGCCATCGCAATCGCCATCCGCCGTCCCGTAGCTCGGATCGTTCGGGTCGCTCGAACCCGTCAGGTCGCA
>JBICIG010000086.1:0-9124 GCA_043101605.1 Phycisphaerales bacterium JB037 | reverse complement strand
CGCAGAATCGCGCTGAGCCGATCGACCATCGCGCGGTCCCGTTCATCCAACGCCGCATAAGAAGGATGCGACGCCTTGGGCTCCGAGCGCCGGTGCGTGCGAGCCAGCGACGCCACGATGCAGCGCTGCCGCGCGTCCAGCCCCGCGATCGACGCGTGCAGGATGATCTGCTCGGCGTGGCGGTGGTGCCCCTCATGCCCGATCGCGTACCCGCAGTCGTGCAGGATCGCGGCGCAGCGCAGCAGCAGCCTCGCTTCGGCGGTCGTCCACGCGCCGGGCGGGTCGCCGGGATCCTCTGCCCGGGCGCGCAGCTCCGACCAGATCGCGTCGGCGAGCCCGGCGACATGCGCCGCGTGCGTGAGGTCGGCGTTGAGCCGACGCGCCAGTTCCTCCGACGCCGCGACCGGGTCGCTCCCCGATCGCGGGCGCGACGCCCGAGCCGGGAGACGATCGGCCAGTTCCTCGAGCAGCCCCGTGCGCACGCCGCCGCGATGCACGATCAACTCGGGCAGGTCGACCGAAGAGAGCAACCGATCCACGACCGCCGCACCGGCGAGGATGATCTCGGCCCGGTCCTTCCCGAGCCCGGCGATGCGCGTCCGCCGACCGACTGGCGTCCTGCGCACCAGGTCGAGCGCCCCGCGCACCTGCTGGCGCGTGAGCACCGCGCCCTGGGGCTGATCGAGCGGGCCGGCGGCGATCGCCGCGAGCGTCGTGAAGGTCCCCCCGGTGCCCAGCAGGACGCGCGGCGCGAAGGGCAGCGTCGCCAGTTCGCGCGCCAGCGTGTCGTCGATCGTCGCGAGCAGGTCCTTGTAGCGGTCGGCGGCGCACGCGGCGGGCCCGCCGAACTGCCCGGTGAGGCGCACCGCCCCGAGGCGCAGCGGATAGGTCTGGACGATCTCGCCGTCGATCGCCAGGACGAGTTCGAGGCTCCCCCCGCCGAGGTCGGCGAGCATCACGGGCCCGTTCGAGAGGTCGAACGATGCCGCCGCCCCGCGGAACGACAGGGTGGCTTCCTCCTCGGCGGAGATCACCCGGCAGTCGACGCCGGCGAGCGCACGCACGCGGGAGGTGAATTCGTCGGCGTTGGAGGCGTCCCGCACGGCGCTGGTCGCAACGGCTTCGATCGGGTCGGCCCCGAAGCCGCGGGCGATCTCGGCGAACCGGGCGATCGTCTCGGCGGTCCGCTCGATCGCATCCGGCTCGAGCCGACCGGTCGCGAAGACCGCCCGCCCGAGTTCGGAGGGTTCCTTTTCGTCGTCGATGACGCGGACGCGCCCGTCGGGCTCGACCTGCCCGATCACCAGCCGGACGGTGTTGGAGCCGACATCGATCCCGGCGATGCGGGTTGGGGCCCCGGCGTCGGGCCCGTTGTCGGGCGAGCGGTGCGTCGGCCCTTCGATCGCGCTGACGGTCATGCGCCCGGCTCCTTCCACGCGGTGCATGCTACCCGACCGCCCACGGGCTGTTTTGGCTCTGCGCGGCCGGTGATCGGGAACACCCGGGGCGGGCGGCTCGAATACTCCCGGGCCCGAGCCGTACCCCCTGCGGCCCGCGGCGAACCGACCCGGAACGGGCGAGCGAACCCGCTCGGAGCCGCCCGGTCGGCGAAGGAAAGGCACCGATCCGCCCCGGGAGAGCGCTCCTGAGGGTGAACCCCGCCCGGTGCGCGAATATGCTCCAAGGCTTCAGACCGTGCGGCCCGCGACTGGTGGGCGGCCCGAACGGTCCACGCCGATCGGCCCCAGCGCCCGGCTTTGCATCCCACACACGCCACCAGCACCGCCCAACCCTGGAGGATCGTTCCATGGCCGATGAGCAGCAGCAGCGTCAGATCCAGCTCCGCATCGACGAGAGCAAGATGCACACCACCTACGCGAACACCATCCGCACTTCGACCACCGCCGACGAGGTCGTGCTTGACTTCGGCATGAACATGCCCGTGCAGGGCCCGGACAACAATCCCGCGCTCCTGTTCGCCGTTGGCGGGCGCACCATCATGAACTGGGCCGGCGCCAAGCGCCTGGCGATCAGCCTCGGGCAGATCATCCGCCAGTACGAGGAGCGCAACGGCGAGATCAAGATCTCCCACGCCCAGCCGGGCGAGGGCGGCACCCCGCCGCGCCTGACCGAGGATTGATCCCCCCGCATCGGACCACGGCTCGGGCTCCCTCGGGAGCCCGTTCCGTGCGCCCACCCGACCGACCTTCGGGCCAGCCCGGCGAGGACCCGTCTTCTCCATGAGCAGCGGATCAGCGATTTCGAGTCAGCAGCAGCTCGCCGCCGCCCCGCGCGCCGGTGCCGACGCCGCCGCTGAACTGGCGCGGTTTCTCGAGGGCTTGCTCGAACTCCAGTGCGCCCTGTCGGGCGCGCTGGCCGGGGTGGTGTACCTCGCCGGGACGCCGCAGCGTCGGGCGGGGCTGGCCGCCCGCTGGCCGCTGCCCGGCTCCTCCGAATCGCTGGTCGAGATCTTCCAGCCCGAGGTGCTCAAGTCGCTCGAAGCGCTCGGGCGGGGCGCGTGCGACAACGCCGGCGAGCGGGCCACGCCCCTGGCGCCCCGGCTCGATCCGCTGTCGATCGGGCGTGGGGACGGGATGTACGGCACCGGGGCCACGCACCGCGCCCTGACCACGCCGCTCGCGGCCGGCGGGCGGATCGAGGGCGCGACGGTGCTCGTGCTCCCGCCGGGCTCATCGGGTACCGCCGAGGAAGCGCTCGAACGCGTCGCGCTGACCAACGCCCGCTTCGAGGCGTTCCTCTGGAAACAGCAGGCGCTGACCGAGGCCCACCAGCGGGCCCTGCTCCGCCAGACGCTCGAACTGCTCGACGCGTCGCAGCAGGGCACCGATGCGCGCAGCATGGGCGCCCTGATGTGCCACGAACTCCAGCGCCGTTTCGGGTGCTCGCGGGTGTCGATCGGTCTGGTCGGGGGAGCGGCGTCGCGCGTGCGGATGGTCGCGATCTCCGGGTCGGAGGATCTCGATCGCAAGGGACCGGCCGCCGAATCGCTCGAGAACGCGATGGAGGAGTGCGCGCTGCAGGACATCGAGGTGGTCTACCCGCCGCGCGGGGACGAGGACGACCAGACGACGCGCGTGGTGCGCGCGCACGAACAGCTCAGCCAGCGGTTCGGGCCGTCGGCGATCGTGAGCCTCCCGCTGCGCGTCGAGGGCGACCTCGTGGGCGTGGTCGTGATGGAGCGGGCCGCCGAGGATCCCTTCCCGCCCGGGTCGATCCCGCTGCTGCGGCTGGTGTCGGAGTTCATCGGGCCGTCGCTGTGGACACGGCGTCTGGCCGACCGGGGCGTGCTGGCGGTGTCACGCGACCGCGTCCGGGTTGCCGGGCGGATGCTCGTCGGGCCTCGGTACACGGGCGCGAAGCTGCTGGGGCTGTTCCTGCTGCTGCTGTTTCTGGCCGCCGCGTTCGTCCCGATCCCGAGCCGGGTGACGGCCGACGCGGAGGTGAAGGCGGCGGTCTCGCGCACGATCGTCCCGCCTTTCACCGGTCACCTCGACGCGGTGCTCGTGCGCCCGGGGTCGACGGTCGAGGAAGGGCAGGTGCTGGCGCGGATGGACACGGCCGAGCTGAACCTGCAGTTGGAAGAACTGCTGGCGCGTCGGTCGCGGCAGACGACGGAGATCGACGCGGCCCGCACGCAGGGCAACGCGGCGCAGGCGGAGGTGATCGCCGCCCAGATCCGCGAGACCGACGCGCAGATCGAGTTGCTCGAGGACCGGGTGCGCCGGGCGGAGATCCGCTCGCCGATCGCCGGGACGATCAGCCGGGGCGACCTGGAGGACTTCGTCGGCGCGCGCATCGACCCCACCCAGCCGCTGTTCGAGATCGTGACCGGCGGGCGTGTGGTGGTCCTCGAGGTCGAGGAGACCGACATCGGTCGCGTCGAGGTCGGGCAGCGCGGGGCGCTGTCGAGCCGGGCGCGCCCGGAGGACCGCGTGCCGATCGAGGTGCTGAGGATCAACCCGGTCGCCGAGGCGGTGCGCGGCGCGAATGTGTACCTGGTCGAGGCGTCGATCGTGCCCGGCGCATCGGGTGTGCCCGAGTGGCTGCGCCCGGGCGAGACGGGCGTGGCGAAGCTCGAAGCGGGCTCGACGACGACGCTGAGCGCGCTGATGGGCCCGATCGCCGACGAGCTTCGTCTGCGTCTGTGGTGGTGACCGGGGCGCCCAAGCCGGAGGGCCGCGTTGTTCCGTGGTGATGTCAAAGCCTCGTTCAGCGACTCGTGGTACCGCGTGGCGGATACGACGCCGCGGCTGAGCCCGCACGCGGTCGTGACGCGCCAGCAGTTCGGGCCCGAGATCGCGTTCGTCGTCGAGGACCCGGCGGGCGGGCACTACTACCGGCTGACGCCCGCGGCGTACTTCTTCGCGGGGCTGCTCGACGGGAATCGCACCTGCGACCAGGCGTGGCGGGCCGCGTGCGCGCAGCTCGGCGACGGCGCTCCCACGCAGCGCGAGTGCATCGACCTGATCTCCAAGCTCCAGTCCTTCGGGCTGATCATCGGCGCCGAGCCCATCGCACCGGAGATGCTCAGCGAGCGCGTGCGGCGGGCGCGGTCGCAGCGGCGGCAGCGTCGCACCGGCAAGTGGGTCTTCCTGAATGTCCCGCTCTGGAACCCCGAGCGCTTCCTCGACCGCTACCAGCATCTGTTCCGTCCGCTGTTCAGCCGGACCTTCGCGGTGCTGTGGCTGGGGCTGATCGTGCTGGCGGGGGTGCTGGTGGCGCGGAACGCCCGGGCGCTGGGGAGCGAGCTGAACACGCTGCTCGACCCCAAGGCGTGGGTGCTGATGACGCTGGTGTTCCTGGGGATCCGCGTGATCCACGAGATGGGGCACGCGATGGCCGTCAAGGCGATGGGCGGGCGGTGCACCGAGATCGGGCTGATCATGATCGCCCTGGTGCTGCCGCTGCCCTATTGCGACGCGTCGAGCGCGTGGCGATTCACCGAGACCTGGCGCCGCGTGCTCGTGTCGGCCGCGGGCATGCTCTTCGAGTTCTTCTTCGCGGCGATCGCGGCGATCGTCTGGGTCGCGACGCTGGACAACCCGGGCACCGCCGTCCACGCGCTGGCCTACCAGGTGATGATCATCTCCAGCATCACGACCTTTGTGTTCAACCTCAACCCGCTGCTGCGCTACGACGGGTACTACATCCTCTCGGATGTCACGGGGATCCCCAACCTCGCCCAGCGCGCGCGCGAGCTGTGGTTCTACCTCATCGAACGCTTCGCGTTCGGGCTGCGCGGGCTCAGCCCGCCGGCGATCCGCGGGCGCGGCGAGCTGTGGACCATGCTCGTCTACGGCGTGCTGGCGCCCCCCTACCGCATCTTCATCGGGCTCACGATTGTCCTGATCGTCGCGTCGCAGTACCTCACGCTCGGGCTTGTGCTCGCGGCGGTCATCTTCACGGTCATGTTCGTTGCGCCGCTCTTGAAGGCGGGCGGGTACCTGCTGGGCTCGCCCAAGCTGATGGGACGCCGCGGACGCGCCCTGGGCGTCTGCTTCGCGACGATCGCCCTGATCTTCGGCGTGATCGGGATGATCCCGCTTCCCTCGGGTTCGTACGCGTGGGGCGTGCTCGAGCCCGTGACGCGCGGCGTGGTGCGGGCGCCCGAGGACGGGTTCATCGCCCGCGTCCACGCCCGGCGGGGCGACGCGCTCCGGGCCGGGGACCCGGTCCTCGAACTCGACAATCCCCAGCTCCGGCGGGACCTGAAGATCACCCGAGCCCAGCTCGAGCGGGCGGTCGTCGAGCGCGACCAGGCGCTGCTGCAGGCACCGGGTCAGGTCGAGGCCGCCCAGCGCCGGATCGAGTCGCTGAGCAAGCAGGTCGCGCGGCTGGAGGAGCGCGTCGCGTCGCTCGTCGTGCGCGCGCCGGTGACGGGTCGGCTGGTGGTCGGCGGGGCGGCGGGCGAGGAACTGGCGAGCCTCGAGGGTCGCTTCATCGAGAAGGGCATGCTGCTGGCGATGGTCGCCTCCACCGAGGATCTGGTCGTCAACGCGTCGATCTCCGATCGCGAGCGGGCGTATGTCTTCCGCGCCGGCGACGAGGAAATCGGGAGCGTCGCCGCGTCGATGCGCGTGCGCGGACGCGCCGGCGAGGTCATCCCCGCGCGGGCGGTGAGCATGGCGCCCATTGCGACGCGGCGGCTGGAGGAGCGCTCGCTGAGCACCGATGCGGGCGGCGACCTGGTGCTCGATCCCTCGGACCCGAACCGCTCGCGGACGCTGGTGCCGCACGCGGTGGTGCGGGTGCACCCGCTCGACGAAGTCGCGGGGTTGCAGCCGGGTCAGCGGGTGCGGGTGCGGTTCGCCGGGCCCGAGACGCCGCTGGCGTCGCAGTTGTGGCGTCGGGCGAGCCAGTTCCTCTCGACGCGGTTCTCGCTGTGAGGCGGATGTGAACGGCACGCCTTCCTATCGATCGCCGATCGACGCGATCCTCGCATCCCGCGAGCCGGGTGATTCGACGCGGCTGTGGCCGGCGCTGTCGCGTCCGGTGCGCCGGTCGCTCCCGCCCAAGGGGCTCGACGGGATCTATGCGCGGGTGTTCGGCGTGGCGGCGCGTCGGCGGGCGGGGCGCTCGCTGCGGGCGCGGGCGGCGCGGATCATCGACGCCGCCTCGTCGCTGAACGGTCTGACCGAGCGCGACCTCGACGCGCGGATCGACGCGATCCGTGCCCGCGTGCGGCTGTCGCGTGACGAGCCCGCGACAGTCGACGTGGCGTTCGCGGTCGGGTACGAGGTCGTGCGTCGGCAGCTCGGGCTCTCGCTCTACCAGGAGCAGGTCATGGGCGCGCTGGCGATGGCGCGCGGGCGCTGCATCGAGATGGCGACCGGCGAGGGCAAGACCGTCACCGCGATCCTTCCCGCGGCGATCGACGCGTGGATGGGGCGCGGCGTCCATGTGCTGACGGTCAACGACTACCTGGCGCGTCGCGACGCGGGGATCACACTGCCCGCGTACCGACGGCTCGGGCTGCGCGTCGCGGCGCTGCAGGACGAGATGAAGCCCCCGGACCGCAAGAACGCCTATGAGCACGACATCACCTACGCCGCCGACAAGCAGGTGATCTTCGATTACCTGCGGGATCGGCTGCACGCGCCGGTGCAGCCGCGGCTGAGCTCGCTGGTGCTCGACGAGGTGACGCGGGCGTCGGCGGGCGAGCGGTGGGACGGGCGGGTGGTGCAGCGCGGCCAGTACAGCGCGATCGTGGACGAGGCCGACAGCGTTCTGATCGATGAGGCGGTCACGCCGGCGATCATTGGGCTCGACGCCGAGGGAGAGGGCGAGAGCGCCAACGCCGAGCACTTCCGTGTCGCGGCGGTGATCGCCCGGGATCTCGACGAAGGGCGGGACTTCTCGGTCGACCGGCGGATGCGCCGCGTGCGCCTGACCGACGCCGGGCGCGACCGCCTGGCGGCGATCGCGGCGGATCTGCCGGCGTTCTGGTCGGGCCCGAACCGGCGCGAGGAGCTCATGGTTCAGGCGCTCAGCGCCCGCTCGCTCTACACCAGGGGCGAGGACTATGTCGTCCGCGAGGGCAAGGTCGTGATCGTCGACCGCTCGACGGGGCGCATCCTCGACGGCCGGCAGTGGCAGCTCGGCGTCCACCAGGCGGTCGAGGCCAAGGAGGGCATCGAGCTGTCCTCCGAGCGAAGGACCACGGCGCGGATCAGCTACCAGCGGTTCTTCCAGCGCTACCGGCGGCTTAGCGGGATGAGCGGCACGGTGTGGGAGGTCGCCGACGAGCTCTGGCGCGACTACGCGTTGGGCGTGACACGCATCCCCACCCACCGCCCGATCCAGCGCCGCCGGCGCCCCGACCGCGTCTTCGGGACCGAGGCGTCCAAGCAGCGGGCGGTGATCGCGCGGATCGCCCAGCTCCACGAGCAGGGACGCCCCGTGCTGATCGGGACGCGGAGCGTGACGAGCTCGGAGTCGCTGGGAGCGGCGCTCGCCGAGCGCGGCATCGCGTGCCGAATCCTCAACGCGACGCGCGAGCAGGAGGAGGCGGACATCGTCGCGGGCGCGGGGCAACGCGGGGCGGTGACCGTCTCGACCAACATGGCCGGTCGCGGCACGGACATCATCCTCGACGAGTTCAGCCGGCAATCGGGCGGGCTGGTGGTGATCTCGACCGAGCGGAACGACGAGCGGCGGGTCGACCGGCAGCTCTATGGGCGGTCGGGTCGGCAGGGGGACCCGGGGCTGGCCGAGACTTTCGTGTCGCTGGAGGACCGGCTGATCGTGACCCAAGGTTTCCGCCCGCTGGTGGCGCTGTGCCGGGCGGCGCCAGGGCCGATGCGGACGCTGGTGGCGCGGGTGCTGTGGCCGACGGCCCAGCGATCGGCGAGCCGGAAGGCCGCATCGCTCCGCGCCCAGGCGGCGCAGACCGATGCGTCGATGGATGTCTCGATGCACCACGAAACGCGGTGAGGCGGCACCCGCGGGGGGCTCGGGAGACCGGGAGCGCCGAGCGTGCCGCCCCGGCTTTGGGAATGAGGATGCGTTCGGGGGAGGTTGTGCGTCGGGAGGCGTGCGATCCGCGAACTCCGCGACGGGTGCGCTGTATCACTACCATCCGGTGCGTGTCAGGCATCGGGGCCGGCGAGGCTGATGCCCGGCATCCGGAGCGGGCGAGGGTTCGCCCGGCACCCTGACAACACTCGAACGTGCGGGTGAGCGATCGCCCGCGGCGATGACGGAGACCCAGATGGCCCTGCCCAACGCGATGGCGAGATCCGAGAGCAAGGCGAGCCCGGAGCTCAAGGCCGCGGTCGAGGAGCACTCGGGGCTTGCGCGCGCGATGGTCGCGTCGGTCGAGAGGATCGTCGTCGGGCAGCGGTACATGGTCGAGCGGCTGCTGATCGGGATGCTCTCGAGCGGGCATGTGCTGCTCGAGGGTGTGCCCGGGCTTGCCAAGACGCTGACGGTGTCGGCGCTGGCGCAGTCGATCCACGCGAAGTTCGCGCGCATCCAGTTCACGCCCGACCTGCTGCCGGCGGACCTGATCGGGACGCTGATCTACAACCCGCGGGACGCGACCTTCGAGCCTCGCAAGGGCCCGATCTTCGCGAACATCGTGCTGGCCGACGAGATCAACCGC
>JBICIG010000085.1:0-18620 GCA_043101605.1 Phycisphaerales bacterium JB037 | reverse complement strand
GCCACGAACTCCGGAGAGCCAGCCGATGAACGATGCTCCCGATTCCCCCCTTCAGCAGGACCAGGCCGCGATCGAGTCCGGCGCGGCGTGCGCCGGCGGCTCCTGCCGGCGCGGCGTCAACTGGGGGCTCATCTTCCTGTCGCTGCTGCTCTTCGGGTTCATCGGCTTTCAGCTCTACGCCCGGCGCACCGCGCCCGTGCCCGAGGTCTTCGATCGCTCGGTGACGCTCGGCGTTGCGCTGGAACGAGCCGCCGACACGGACCGCCCGGTCTTCGCTCTCCTCACCGCCGACTGGTGCGGCCCGTGCCAGGTCTACAAGCGCAACGCGCTGGCTGAGCCCGCGACCGTCGACTTCCTGCTCGATCGCACCGTCCCGGTCTACATCGACTTCGACAAGAATCAGGAGGACACGCTCGAACTCGCCCGCCGCGCCGGTCTCAGCGAGCGGATCGCCCTGCCCATGTCCGTGTTGCTTGTTGACGGCAAGGTCGTCGGCTCCAGGACCGGAGTGATGTCGGCCGGCGAGGTCCGGTCGTGGGTCGACCAGTCCATCGCCGGCGCCGCGGCTCCAGCCGATTCGCCCGACTCGATCCCCGGGGGCTGACCCTCACCCGGCCCTGGCGATCCACCCGCCGCCGAGCACGCGCCGCCCGTCGGCTTCGTCGTACAGCACGATCGCCTGCCCCGGCGCCAGCGCTTCCTGCGGCTCGTCGAACACGACCTCGAAAGCGGCGGTCCGTCCCGAAGGCGTGGGCGCCTCCAGACCCGCGATCGCGCGCACGGTCGCGGGCGACGCCTCGCCGTGCGCCCGGAACTGCGCCCGGCAGCGGATCGCTTGTCCGGGCTCATCGATCAGCCAGTTCGCCTCGCCCGCGACGCACCGGTCGTGCCGCAGCGAGCCGCGGGGCCCGATGGTCACCGTGTTCGTCCGTGCATCGCGGTCGAGCACGAACGCCGGCTCGCCCAGCGCCACGCCCAACCCGCGGCGTTGCCCGATCGTGTACCGGTGCTGCCCTTCGTGCTCGCCCAGTTCGCGCCCGCTCGGATCGACCAGTTTGCCGCGGACGCGGAGTTCCGGCGCGCGGGCCTCAACCAGCCCGGCGTAGTTGCCGTCGGGCACGAAGCAGATCTCCTGCGAGTCGGGCTTGTCGAACACGGGGAGCCCGAACCGCTCGGCCAGTTCGCGGACCGCGGGCTTCTCGAACTCGCCGATCGGCAGCCGCATCCGCGCGAGGTGCGCGCGCGGCGAGCCGAACAGCACATACGACTGATCCTTGTGCGCATCGACCCCGCGCAGCAGCGTCGCCCGTCCGGCTTCGTCCCGCCCGATCCGCGCATAGTGCCCGCTGACGATGACCTCGGCGTTGATCCGGGCGGCGTAGTCGTGCAGCTTGCCGAACTTCAACCAGTCGTTGCAGCGCACGCACGGGTTGGGTGTCCGACCATCCGCGTATTCGCGCACGAAGTAGTCGATCACCCGGTCGAAGTCGCGCTTGAAATTGCAGACATAGAGCGGGATGCCCAGTTCGGCCGCGACGAGCCGGGCGTCGGCCGCGTCGTTGATCGAGCAGCACCCCTGCTTGCCGATCCTCAGCCCCGAGCTCCGGGGGCCCGATCCGCAGGCTTCGCCGCTCGTCTCGCAGAGTTCGGGTTCATCGAGCGCCTCGCCGGGCGAGCCCAGCCGCATGAAGCACCCGACGACATCCCACCCCTCGCGCACGAGGAGCGCGGCGGCGACGGAGGAGTCCACGCCGCCCGACATCGCCACCAGCGCCTTGGGCCTTGCGGGCATGAGCGATGGTAGGGGAGCTAGTCCGGGCTGAGTTCGTACGGATCGCCGTCGTCCCGTGCGTCGATGCGATGGGTGTGCCCGCCGGTGGGAGCCGGCTTGACGGTCGGCTCGGGCTCGACGAACCCGTCTTTGAGCTCGAACGCCGGTGCCACGGGCACCCGCTCCCGCTCGGTGCGCGCCCGGGCGGCTTCGGCCCGCTCGCGGACGCGGGCTTCCTTGGCTTCGTTCGCGGCGATCGCCCGTTGGGCCCAAAGAGTCAGCCCGACGAGCTTCCACAGCGAATGCAGCAGGAGCCCGGTGCTGATGATCACCAGCCACAGCGTCACAAACACCACCAGGCCCGCGGCATAGGAGACCGGAGGCATCAGTTCAGCCGTCACGCCCGCGGTCACGAACGCGAACCCGAACGCCGCGAACGCCATCGCGATGAACCGCAGCCTCTCGCTCAGGGAGTCGTCCATGCCCCACTCGGCAAGGCGCCTGAGCACCATGACCAGCGGGAGCATCCCGAGCGTCCCGCCCCACAGCAGGACCATCGCCGAGATCTGCAGTGTCGTGAGCACCCACCCGCCGGGCGAGGCGGCGTCCACGATCATCGAGATCGCCGACGCCCCAAGCCAGCCCGCCTGGGTGATCCGCGCCGACCAGCGAAGCCCCTTCGCCGTCCCTCCCCCGGTGTCCTGCTTGCGCCTCGGGGGGGTCACCAGCACCACCCCGGCGAACCACGCCGCCCCGAGCACGAGCCCCAGCAGGGGCGGCGCCTGACGATCCACCAGAGCCGATGCGGCGAAGGAGCCGATGCTGAGCAGCATCGAGAAGAACAGGAACCCGAGTCCCGTCATCAGCCGGCGCAGTTCCGCGGGGGCCGCGTCGGCCATCGTCAGCACGCGCGACTTGCGTTTGGGGGGCGAGGCGATGACCCGCCCGCATTCCGGGCAGGCGTCGCCGGTTCGCAGCCCGAGCAGGTCGTACCCGCACTTGGGGCACGCGCGATGATCAGAGATCACCGAACCGGTCCGGGTCGCCTTGAGCTCGCGTGGGTCGATCGGGCTCATGCCGCGCGATGATACCGGGCGCGGCGTCGCCGGCTTCGCCCTCTCAACTTTCTGAACGCAGCGTTCAGAGAGCCTTGAGCGGGTTGACGAACAGCCCCGTTGCGAGCTTGGGATAGAAGAAGGTCGACTTCTGCGGCATCAGCTCGTTCGCCCGGCTGATCTCCTTGACCGCCTCCAGCGGTGTCGGGCGGACGATGACCGCGAGCTGCCCGAAGCCCTTGCCCCCGCCGGCCCCGGTCTCCTTGCCGCGGGCGATGTCGAGGACCTCCTGGATCGAGTGGGGGAAGGCCCAGCGGACATCCTCGCCGGCGTTGAGTTCGGGCTTGCAGATCTCGTCGACGATGACATGCTGGATGATCGCGACATCGAGCTTCCGCCACGCCTCGGGCTTCTCGGGAAACTGATCGCTCAGCGGGTCCTCGTCGGCGGGCGTCGTGACGAAGCAGAGCCCCGTCGCCAGGTCCATCAGCCCGAGGACGCACCGCCCGTCCGGGAGGCTCTTGGCGAACTTCTCCATCTCCGATTCGATCCTCGAGGGGTCGTTGTCGCACGGCTGGATCGAGAGGATCCCCCCGGCGGCTCGCTCGAAGTTCTCGACTGAGTACGACGACATCCCGCCGAGCACGCGGTGCGTCGGGCCGATCGCCAGCCCCGGGTCGGACATGCCCACCAGCACGATCATGCAGCGTCGGGCGGGGTGGTCGGCCGGGACGGCACCCTTTTCCTCCAGCGAGCGCAGGTAGTTGAGCCCCGTGGTGTAGCGGTGATGCCCGTCAGCGATGAAGACATCCTCGCCCGCCAGCGCGTCGGAATACGCCGCCAGCGTCGCGTCGTCGTCGATGGTCCAGACCTCGTGCCGCACGCCGTCGTCGGTCGTGGCGGTCATGTCGGCCGGACGGGAGCCCATGACCTTGTGGAGCAGGGCGGTCGCGGCTCCCTGCTCGTCGGCGTGGAGCCCGAAAATCGGGGAGAGCTGCGTGCCGGTGGCGCGCATCAGCGCCATCCGGTCCTCTTTCGGGCCGGAGAAGGTCTGCTCGTGCGGCAGGATGCCCCCGCCGTCGCGCGGGCCGAAGGGCACGGTCTCGACCGTGCACGCCATGCCGCAGCGCTGGTAGTCCTCGCCGCGGAAGCGGAAGCTCTGGCGGTAGGCGAACATCGCCGGCGTGTCGCGCTGGGTCAGGACGCCCTCGCCGAGCAGGGATTCGAGCGACTCGGCCGCACCCTTGTACGCCGAATCCGGCCCGAGTTCCTTGGCCGGGACATGCGGGAGGTCGATCGCGACGATGTTCCGCGGGTCGCGGGCGAGCAGGGCCGCCTTGGCGTCGGCGTCGAGCACATCGTACGGCGGGGCGACCAGGCTGCTCACATCACCCAAGCCGCCCGCGAACTGGATCGCACGAAACGGGAACACGCGAGGCATGCATCCGCCTTTCAAACCCGGGGTACGCGACAGTGAATCCAACCCACGCCGGGACGAGCGCCCGCCCTGGGCGCGAGTATAGCGCTTCCTCGGCGACCTCCCCGGGGTTCACCGCGTGCCTCCGGCGCCGATACGATGATTCGCGATGACGCCCACCCACCCCGATCCCGTTCGCGTGCTGGTGATCCGCACCGTGGGCACCAACTGCGACCGCGAGACCTGCCGGGGCTTCGAACTGGCCGGTGCCGCGTGCGATCTTGTCCACCTTCACGCACTGATCGACGACCCCTCGCCGATCGAGCGGGCGGGCGTGATCGCCCTGCCGGGGGGGTTCAGCTACGGCGACGATGTCGCGTCCGGTCGCGTCCAGGCGATGTGGATGCGGGAGCACCTGCTCGGGCACCTCCGCCGGGCGGTCGATCGCGGCGTCCCGATCCTCGGCATCTGCAACGGGTTTCAGGTGCTCGTCCAACTCGGGCTGCTCCCCGGGGGCGGAGGCTCGTTCCGGCAGACCACTGCCCTGACCCACAACGCCGGCGCCCGGTTCATCGATGTCTGGTCGGAACTCTCACCCGCGCCGGGCTCGCGCTGCGTCTGGACCACGGGGCTGGAGCGGCGCCCCCACGAGCCGGCCCTTGCGTTCCCCAATGGGCACGGCGAGGGGCGGTTCGTCGCGCCGCCGGCCGTGCTGGATGACCTCGAATCACGCGGGCTCGTCGCGCTGCGCTACGCGGCGGACATCAACGGTTCGGAGCGAGCCATCGCCGGCATCTGCGACGAGTCCGGGCTGGTGTTCGGGCTCATGCCCCACCCGGACCGGTTCCTCGATTGGAACCGTCATCCCGCATGGACGCGCCTGCCCGCCGAGGCCTTCGCCCGAGAGACGCCCGGCGTGCGCCTGTTCCGCAACGGCGTCGAAGCCGCGCTCGGGAGCCTGTCGGCCCGGCCCGGCTGATCATGCGCCTTGCGATGGGCCCGAGTCCTTGTGCGCTTGTCCGGAGGTCCCCGGTCGATCCTCGATCGCCAGCCGCGTGCGGGGCAGGGCCGCGGGGTGTTCGCGCTGGAGGAACTTGATCAGTCCCTCGCGGACGAGGCAGCGGAGGTCCCACGCCTTGCCGGCATCGCCCGAACTGACGAGCGCCCGGAGCTGGATGGTGCCCTCGGTGGCGTCGGTGACCTGCAGCAGGGCGACGCGCTGGTCCCAGAGGTCGCTCTCCTTGCAAAGACGCTTGAGTTCCTCGCGGAGGGCATCGATCGGGGCGGTGTAGTCGGCGTGGATGATCGCGGTGCCGAGGAGCCGACTGTTCGTACGCGTCCAGTTCGTGAACGGCTTGTCGAGGACATAGCTGAACGGCACGATCAGCCGCCGCTCGTCCCAGATCTTGACGACGACATAGGTCGAAGTGATCTCCTCGACGCGGCCCCATTCGCCGTCGATCACGACGACATCATCGAGGCGCAGCGGCTCGCTGAGAGCGATCTGGATGCCCGCGATGAAGTTGGCGATGCTCGATCGTGCCGCGAAGCCGACGACGAGCCCGGCCAGCCCCGCCGATGCGAGCAGGCTGGTGCCGAGTTGGCGGATCGCCGGGAAGGTCATCAGCGCCGCCGCCGCCCCGACGATGATCGCCAGAATGCTCAGGATGCGGGAGAGCACGCGGAACTGGGTGTGGACACGGCGGGCCTTGAGGTTGTCGGCCACGCCCACATCGTGCCGCGCCAGCACGAACGCGCTGACGCCCTTGATCGCCGACACGATCGCCCAGGTCACCCCTGCGATCAACGCGATCGACATCGCCTGGCGGATGACGCCCGCCAGATCGCCCGACATCGAGACCGAGGGCAGCGCCACACGCACCGTGAGCAGCGGCAGCAGGATCAGCAGCGGTCCGCGCAGCCGCTTCATCACCTGCTCGTCGAGATCCGTCTCGGTGTGCCTCGTGATCCGGCGCCCGATCGCGAACAGCAACGCGTGGATCGCCAGACCGACCAGGACCGCGATGCCCAGGATCAGCACCACCTCGAGCGCATCGGCACCGAACTGCAGCAAACCCTCGTCGGGAGCCACGGCGTCGAGCCGCAGCGGTTCGAAAGCCTCCGTGGGCGGCGTTCCCGTCGTATCCCGCTGGAACATGGAGTCATGCTAGCGCCCGGCGCGTCGTTCGCGCCGGATCCGCCGCGCGACTCACTGCTGCGCAAAGCCCGTGGACTCATCGCCGACGCGGTGCAGCGTGAGCGTGTTGGTGCGCTTGGCATGACCCAGCGGCTTGCCCGCTACCAGCACCAGCCACGAGCCCTCGGGCGCAAAGCCTCTCTCGCGCGCATCGCGGTCGGCGATCTCGCCCCAGTCGCGCAGCAGGCCGGACGCGGGCGGCATGATGCTGATCGGGAAGACCCCCGAGAGCAGCGCCATCCGCCGCGTGGCGCGGACATCCGACGAGTACGCGAGGATGGGGAGCCCGAGCCCCTGCTGGCTCAGGTAGAGCGCCGTCCCGCCGTTCTGCGACCAGCAGGCGAGCGCCGCCGCGCCGATGCTCCTCGCCGCGTGGGCCGCGGCCCGCGCCAGCGCCGCGGTCATCGTGTGCGATTCGGCGATGCACTCGGGCGGGCCCATCATGCGGCCGGTGGCGAGCATCTCGCTCTCGGCGGTGGTCACGATCCGGCGCATCGTCTCGACGACCAGCGCCGGGTGCTTCCCGACCGCCGTCTCGCCCGAGAGCATCACCGCGCCGGCACCGTCGAAGATCGCGTTGGCGACATCCGTCGCCTCGGCCCGCGTCGGCGTCGCGTTCTCGATCATCGTCTCGAGCATCTGCGTCGCGACGATGCAAGGCTTGGCGTGACGCCGGCACGCCTCGACGATCCGCTTCTGCGCCATCGGCACCTGCGCGATGTCCATCTCCACCCCGAGGTCACCCCGCGCCACCATGATCCCGTCGGCCGCCTCGACGATCGACTCGATGTTCGCCAGCGCCTGCGGCTTCTCGATCTTGGCGATCACCGGGATCATCGACGAGCCACCCCCGGAATCCGCTTGATCGCGGTTCACCGAGCAGACCGTCCACAGCCGCGTCTGCAACTCGCGGATCTCCGACGCCGAACGCACGAACGAAAGCGCCAGGTAGTCCATGCCGTGCTTGACCGCCCACTCCACGCCCGCGAGGTCCCGCTCGGTCAGCGCCGGCGCGCTCACCGCGCTCTCGGGCAGGTTGATCCCCTTGCCCGAGGTCACCAGCCCGCCGACGACCACCCGGCAGCGCACCACGCCCGGATCGACCGACACCGCCAGCAGCCGGATCGCCCCGTCGTTGACCAGCACCCGCTGCCCGGGCTCCACATCGCGTGTGATCTCGGGATAGGTCGTTCCGAACTGGGCGATCGGGCCCTCGGGCCCGTCGATCACCCGCGCGTCGCCGAACTCGGCATGGAACTCGACATCCTGCCCCTGATGGAGTTCGATCCCCGCGCCCGGGACGACTCCCACTCGGATCTTCGGGCCCGGCAGATCGCCCAGGCACGCGACGCATCGCCCCATCGAATCGGCCGTCCGACGCACCGCGTCGAGCCGCCGCTCGTGCTCGTCCCAGTTGCCGTGCGAGAAGTTGAAGCGGAAGACATTGACGCCCGCCTCGATGAGCTTGGCGATCATCTCGGGCGATTCGCTCGCCGGCCCGATCGTCGCGACGATCTTCGCCATCGCCGGCGGCCGACCCGCATCCACCCGTGCCGCTGCGCTCATCGCTTCGATCTCCGCTGGGCTCGGGGGCGCCGCCCGCCGAGCGGTCTCACGCTCGAGATTCCGATTCCGGACCCGGGGATCGACGCCGGTGGCTGGGGTTGCGCTCATGCCGGGTACATCGGCCGACCGAACGCCTTCCATCATCGACGGTGCCCAAGGGGACTCACCCACCCCCGGCCGCGACCACCGCGTTTGCCCGCCGAACCACCTCGCGGTACTGCTCCTGGAAGATCCGCGTGTAGATCACCTGCAACCGGGTGCCAACGCGTCCGTCCCGCCAACTGTTCCGCACCGCCCGATAAGTCGTCGGCGTGAAGTCCTGGAACGCCTCTTCGGGCACGACGACCTCGCCCGCGTCGTTGGTCGTGCCGGCGAACATGTCGTTCCACAGTTCCCGCACACGCTCCCCGGGCGGGAAGCGGTACAGCAAGCCGTGCAGATCGAACAACTCCGGGTCGGCCGCGCGGGCGGCGCGAAGATCTCGCCACGCCTCGACCACTTCGTCCGACCACGCTGACGGTGCCTGCTCGGCTTCGGCCCAGTCCCACGCGCTGACCCGCCCCTGCCCAAAGAAGCGATCGTCCGCGTCGGTCGTGGCCATCTCCCCAGCGCCGTCGACGAACGCCGCGCTCGCGAGACGCTCGAAGCGGGGCACCGCCGCGTCGATGCGTTCGGCCGCCTCCGACGACATCGCCCGCGCCCGACGCAGCGCCCGCCACGCCTCGCGCAGTTCATCGGCGCTGTCGATCCCGAACGAGGACATCATCGGGCGGATGCCCGATCGCCACCCGCGTCCCGGCACCTTCGACGCGGCCTCGAACGGGTCCACCCGATCGATGAAGTGCGACGCGTGCTGCCGGTACATCGATCGCACCGCGGGCATGCGCCGCAGTTCGTACTGAGCCGGGCCCATCGGCTCGCCGTCCTCCCAGCGCGGGTTGTCCGTCCCCGCCTCGCCCGATCGCGCCGGGAACTGCCAGAGCGACTGCCCCAGGTCCGAGTTGACGAAGCGCACGAAACGGAGCGCCAGTTCCGGATCCGGCCCGCCGCGGAGCATCGAGATCGGGTCCGGGTCGATGAAGACCTTGCCCGGCGGGTCGATGTACCCCACGCGGCTGGTCTCGGGCGTCTCGCCCTCCTGCATCACCGATTGCGACTGGCTCCGCCCGTAGAAGTCGATCGCCAGCCCGTACGCGGCTTCGCCCTGGGCGACATCGATCGGCGGCTTGGTGGACTTGTCGGTGAAGTACCGGGTATTGGCGCTCAGCGCCCGCAGGATCCGCCAGCCCGCGGCCCAGCCGTAGTTGTCGAGGATCGACTCGAAGGTCGTCTCGATCGAGCCCGACTGCCTCGGATCGCACAGCGCGATCCAGCCCATCAGGTCCGGGTCGACCAGGTCCTCCACGGTCGTGGGCTCGTCGCGTCCCATCTCGCTCAAGAGGTGGCGGTTGTAGACAATCCCGAACCCCGACAGCGCCGTCCCGACCCAGTAAAGGTCGTCATGAAAGAGTTGTTTCGAGCCGACCATCGGGTCCAGCGAGCCCGAGCCGTCGCCGAACCACGCGAGCAGCGTCGCGTCGTCGAGGTCCATCGGCACGGACATCGGCATCGACACCTCGGCCCCGTCGATCGTCGTCCGCACGCCGGACACGAGCTGGTCGTGGTCGTAGGTCCCCCCGCCGAACATCAGGTCGAACGGCATCGTCCCCTGCTCGCACGCGAAGGTGACCGGGTCGATGCGTCCGGCCTTCAGTTCGGCGATGTACTTCGACGCCAGAAGCTTGCGGATCTCGCTCGTCCCGCCGGGGTGCCGGAAGTCGACCCGCACCGGGGGCTCGTCGGGGTACTCGTGCCGGTGCCACCGCACGAAGGCCTCCCCGAACTCGTCCTGGATCTGCTGAACATGCGGCGTGATGATGATCAGCGTCCGTGCGTTCGGGTCGGGCCGGGCGTCGGCGCTCCCCTGCGACCTCAGGATGAACGGCAGGGCGATCACGCCGATCAGCAGCAGCACGGTGATGGTGGTCGTCGTCTTCACGCGTCGGGAGTGTACCGGGGGCATCCGCCGGGGAGGGCCCCGGGCCCGATCGGTCGCGCAGTCTTCATCCGCGCCGTCGGCTCGAACCCTCGCCCCGCGGGGCGCTACCCTTGGCGATCAGTCCGCAGACGAGGGAGACACCGATGCCCGACACCGCCGCCCCCGCCGAGACCCACACCATCCTGCCCGCCGCGTCGAACCAGGCGCTGGGCATCGCCCGCTACGCGATCGACTTCCTCGCCTCGGGCGAGCCCGACGAGTCGGTCATCGAACGCACCCGCCTGTTCCACACCGACGCGGTGCTCTGCGGGCTCAGCGCCATCGCGCTGGGCACCAACGCCCCCAATGTCCTCCGCGCCGAGGCCGCCCAGTACCCTGCCGGCGACATCCCCGGTTCGACCGTCTTCGGCTCCAAGACCCGCGTCAAGCCCGAGAAAGCAGTCGTCGCCAACTCCAACGCCGTGCGCGAGTGGGACTCCAACGGCACCAACTTCGGGTACAACCCCAAGCTCGGGCACACCGCCGGCGAGTTCGGGCACAACGATTACT
Source organism: Phycisphaerales bacterium JB037 (assembly GCA_043101605.1). GTDB lineage: Bacteria > Planctomycetota > Phycisphaerae > Phycisphaerales > UBA1924 > JBICIG01. The sequence goes on along the minus strand of JBICIG010000085.1, from coordinate 8,027 downwards.
ACCCCGTCGCGATCGCCGGTGCCCACATGTCCGGCGCCGACGGCCGCAAGGCCCTGCTCGCGATGATCGCGATCGACGAGATCCGCGGCCGCCTCGCCGAGGTCTTCAGCCTCAAGAGCTACAAGATCGACCATGTGCTCCACGGCGCGATCGCCTCGGCCGCGGTATACGGCGCCATGCTCGGTGCCACGCCCGAGCAGATCGAGAGCGCCATCGGCATGGTCGTGGCCCACTATGTCCCCTTCCGCGCCATCCGCGCCGGCAAGCAGCTCAGCGATTCCAAGGGTGCATCGGCCGCGATCTCCACCGAGGTCGCCATGCTCTCGGTCCACCGCTCGATGCTCGGCTTCCTGGGCCCGCGCGACATCTTCCGCAACCCGGAGGCGATCTTCCGCCTCTTCGAGGGCCCCGGGCAGATGTTCAAGCGCGTCAGCGACACCGACGCCAACACCACTCCCGCCGACGCCAGCCCATTCGACCTCCACCTCGCGATGCGCGGCTCGGACTTCGCCGTCATGGGCATGCACTTCAAGATCGGGCTCTACGAACACCAGTCCGCGGGCGCCATCCAGGCGATCATCAGCCTTTTCGAGAAGGCCCCGCAGCTCCTCGACGACCCCAGCGGCGAGGCGATCCGCAACATCCGCATCGTCGCGTACGAGCCGGCCTACGGCATCATCGGCGACCCGGCCAAGAAGGATCCCCGCACCCGCCAGAGCGCCGATCACTCCATGGCGTACATCATCGCCACCCTCATCCGCAAGGCCCTCGGCGCCCGCCAGATGGGGCACGACATCACCTGGCAGGAACTCATGCTCAGCCCGCACGACTACGCCCACGACGCGATCTTCAACGACCAGACCCGCGCCATCATGAGCCGCATCGAGTTCGTCCACGGCGGCGAGGAGTACGACCGACGCTACCCCGACGGCATCCCCACCAGCGTCGTCATCACCGACGGCGACGGGAGCGAGTTCGATTCCGGGCTCATCATGTACCCCGCCGGTCACGCCCGCAACAACACCGCCGATCTCAAGGCGCTCCTCCTCGCCAAGTTCAATATGCTCGGCAAGCTCGCCTTTGACAATCCCCAGCCCATCATCGACCGCTACAACGGCTTTGCCGACATGTCCGCCGACGAGCTCTACACCATCGACGACTACGAGCTGCGCGTCCGCGGCACCTTCGAGTAATCATCCCCGCCGCCACCACGGGAGGGCCCGCCGTGACGACCGCTCCGATCGTTCAGGCCGATTCCTTCACCTCGCGCACCTTCCACGGCAACCCCGCCGCGGTCGTCCCGCTCGAGTTCTGGCTCGACGCGGGCGCCATGCAGGCGATCGCCCTGGAGAACAACCTCTCAGAGACGGCGTTCGTCGTGAGGGGCGGGCGCGACGGCACCGACTACCACCTCCGCTGGTTCACCCCCGCACGCGAGGTCGCCCTCTGCGGGCACGCCACCCTCGCCGCCGCCCACGCGCTGATGAACCACTTCGGCTTCCGGGGCGATAAGGTCTCCTTCAGCACCGAACGCGCCGGCATCCTGACCGTCCACAAGCTCACCACGGGCAACCTCGCCAGCGGCCAGCCCGGGCGCTACCGCATGGACTTCCCCGCGACGCCCCGCGAGCCCGTCGAGGTCACGACCGATCTGGTCCGGGCCCTGGGCCGACAGCCCGTCGAGGCTTTCGCCGCCGGCGAGAAGCTCATGGCCGTCTTCGACTCCAAGAAAGATGTCCACGCGATCGAGCCCGACTTTGCCGCGATCGCGGCCCTCCCGCACCTGGGCATCATCTGCACCGCGCCCGGCGTCGGGCACGACTTCGTCAGTCGCTTCTTCGCCCCCGCCGCCGGCGTCCCGGAGGACCCCGTCACCGGCTCGGCCCATTGCGTCATGGCACCCTACTGGGCCGAGCGGCTCGGCAAGAGCGAACTCACCGCCCACCAGGTCAGCCAGCGCGGCGGCGAGGTCCACTGCAAGGTCGAAGCCGACCGCGTCCACCTCACCGGCGCGTGCGTGACCTATCTCGAAGGCACCATCCGCATTCCTGCGCCCGAAGCGGAGCACGCCGCGTGATCGCCGTCTGCGTCTTCTGCGGCTCCGGGGCCGGACGAGACCCGCAATACATCAAGCTCGCCGAACTGGTCGGTCGGGAGATCGCCCGCCGCGGGTGGAGGCTGGTCTACGGCGGCGGGGGCATCGGCATGATGGGCGCCGTCGCCCAGGGCTGCCTCGACGCCGGCGGACTCGTCACGGGCATCATCCCGACCTTCCTCATGTCCAAAGAGCGCGCCCACCCCGGCGTCCAGGAGATGCGCGAGGTCGGCTCCATGCTCGAACGCAAGCGCGTCATGTTCGAACTGACCGACGCCTTCATCACCCTGCCCGGCGGGCTTGGCACGCTCGACGAACTCCTCGAAGCCCTCACCGCCCGCCAACTCCGCCTCCACGACGGCCCCTGCGCCCTGCTCAATGTCAACGGCTTCTTCGACGGACTCCTCGAAGTCCTCGACCGCGCCGTCGCCGACGAGTACCTCCGCCAGCAGTCGCGCGACTTCCTGCTCACCGAGACCGACCCCAACGCACTCTTCGACCGCATCGAAGCCGCGCTGGCCGAACGCCCCTAGCCCGTTCATTCTCGCCCGTGGCTCGCACCGGACCCTAGCGCGAGCGTGCCACGGTTTGACCCGCAAGGCAAGCCGTGCCCAGCGCGCCCTGCCGCCGTTACGGGCTCGGCACCCAGATCACCTCTCCCGACGCGCCGTCCCGCCTGCCCTCCAGGCATTCGACGATGACCTCCGCGACCGTCTCGGGCGAGAGCGTCCGCTGCTTCGGGATGGTCTGCTCATTGAACAGCGATCGCAGCAGGGGGGTCTCGACGGCGCCCGGCGCGACCGCCCACGACCGGATCCCGTCGCGGTGCCCCTCCTCGTGCGCCGACTTTGCCATCAGGTTTACCGCCGCCTTCGAAGCCGCGTACGCGAAGAACCCCGGGAAGGGCGAGTCGGTCGCCATGCTCGAGACATGCACGATCCGCCCGGCTCCCTGCTTGATGAAGATCGGCCACGCCCGGCTGACCAGGTACGCCGGCCCGATCGCGTTCACCCGGAACGCCTCGTCGATCATCGCCGGCGTCGTTTCGCCGATCGACGCCAGCGGCGCCACCCCCGCGTTGGACACCAGCGCGTCCAGCCGCCCGAAATGGTCCACCGCCCGGTCGATCAACCGGATGCACTCATGCTGGTCGCCGATATCGGTCGGCACCCCCAGACTCTCCCGCCCGATCCGCTCGACCGTCCGCTCGAGGTTCTCAGGGGTCCGGGCCGCCAGCACCAACCCCCATCCGCGATCGGCCAGCAGGTCCGCCGTTGCTTCCCCGATCCCCGAGGTCGCCCCCGTCACGATCGCCACCCGTTCGTGTTGCATCGTCCGCACTCCCACGCCCGGGCGTTCCCGGTCTCCAGAGACGGTACGCCCAAGCACCGGCCCGCGCACACCCGCTCCCTATACTCCCGCCCGTCGCCCGCCGCGGGCGAATCCAGACCGCTCACGGAGGCCTCCATGCTCAAGCGAACGCATCACTGCGGCGCGCTCCGCCCCGAACACATCGGGCAGACCATCACCCTCAACGGCTGGGTCGACGCCTACCGGGATCACGGCTCCGGGCTGGTCTTCATCGATGTCCGCGACCGAGAGGGCGTGACCCAACTCGTCTTCGACAAGGACGACGCTTCGCCCGACCTCGTCGAGCAGGCCGCCGCCCTCCGCATCGAGACCGTCATCGCCGCCCGGGGCGAGGTCCGCGCGCGCGCCTCGGTCAACCCGAAGCTCCCGACCGGCGAGGTCGAACTCGTCGTCAAGGAGTTCGAGGTGCTCTCGACCGTCGAGCAGCTCCCGTTCGTCCCGAGCGAGCAGGCCGACGAGCTGCCCGGCGAGACGACCCGCATGGAGTACCGATACATCGACCTCCGCCGACCTTCCATGCAGCGCATCCTCCGCGCCCGTCACCGCATCACCAAGATCACCCGCGACTTCTTCGACGAGCACGGGTTCCTCGAGATCGAGACGCCGTACCTCTGCCGCTCCACCCCCGAGGGAGCCCGCGACTTCCTCGTCCCCTCGCGACTGAGCCCCGGCGAGTGGTACGCCCTGCCCCAGAGCCCCCAGCTCTTCAAGCAGCTCCTGATGATCTCGGGCATTGACCGCTACCTGCAGATCCCGCGATGCTTCCGCGACGAGGACCCTCGCGCCGACCGCCAGGCCGAGTTCACCCAGATCGACCTCGAGATGTCCTTCGTCGATCGCGAGGATGTCCTGGACATCATGGAATCTTTCGCGCGCACGCTCTGGAAGGAGATGACCGGTTTCGAGGCCCCCGCGTTCCCGCGCATCACCTACGCCGAGGCGATGGCCCGCTACGGCTCGGACCGCCCCGACACCCGCTTCGGGCTCGAACTCGTCGACATCTCCGACCTCGCTTCCAGGACCGACTTCAAGGTCTTCACCGACGCGCTCGCCAAGCCCAAGGGTGTCGTCAAAGCGATCCGCGTGCCCGGCGGGGCCGACAAGCTCACCCGCAAGATGACCGACAAGTACACCGAGTTCGTCAAGGACTTCGGCGCCGGCGGCGTCCCCGTCTGCAAGGTCGCCGAGTCCGGGCTCGACACGGGCATCGCTCGCTTCCTCGAGCCCATCGACGCCGAACTCCGCGAGCGCCTGGGCGCCAAGCCCGGCGACACCATCCTCTTCGGCGCCGACACCTCGTCGGTCTGCACCAAGGCCCTCGGCGAACTCCGCATCAAGGTCGCCCGGGATATGGACCTCGTCCCCGAAGGTGCATGGAACTTCCTCTGGGTCGTCGACTTCCCGATGTTCGAGCACGACCCGGCCGAGAACCGCTACTACGCGCTCCACCACCCCTTCACCGCTCCGAGCGAAGCCGAGACCGAGCGATTCCTCGCCGCCGACCCCTCCAACCCCGACGAGATCGAATCAATCGTCTCCAACGGCTACGACATGGTCCTCAACGGCTCGGAGATCGGCGGCGGCTCCATCCGTATCCACCGCCAGGACATCCAGCAGAAGGTCTTCGATCTCCTGGGCATGTCCCGCGAGGAAGCCTCGGGCAAGTTCAGCTTCCTCCTCGACGCCCTCCGCTGCGGCGCGCCGCCACACGGCGGCATCGCCTTCGGGCTCGACCGCATCGTCATGCATCTCTGCGGCACCGACAACATCCGCGATGTCATCGCCTTCCCCAAGACCCACACCGGCACCGACCTCATGAGCAAGGCCCCCAACGCGGTCGACGACAAGCAGCTCCAGGAACTGCATGTCCGCAGCACCGCGATCGCCGCACCCTGACCATCGCGTGCCCGCTCATCTCAGCGCAAGACAACGCCCCGGAGATCCGTCCCCGGGGCGTTGCTGCACGGTGTGAGTCAGTTCAGAGAGGTCCCGCGATCAGCGCTTCCGCCGCGTCGCGCACAGCCCGCCCAGCCCGAGGAGCGCCAGGGCGCCGGGCGTGGGGGTGGTGCGGAAGCCGCTGCCGTCGAGCCACCCGTCGTTCCCGCTCCACGAGGCCAGGAATCCGTCCTGCCCGTAGGTGGTGCTCAGGTTCTTGACCGGGTGGAACCACACGCCGATCTGGTCGCCGAACGCGAGCCCGGTCCAGTCGCCGGGGTTCATCGGCGGGATGTGATTCTGCACGACCGACGCGTTGAGCGCGAGGCGCAGCCGCCGCTTCCCGTCGAAGTCCGTCACCGTCGCCTCGTTCACGAACGGGAAGTCCACGATCGAGGTCGCCACGCGGTCGGGGGTCTGGTCGCCGCTCTGCGGCTGCCCGTCCTTGTACGAGGTCAGCGCGTTCACGCCGTTGTACCCGTACACCGAGACGATCGGCGAGACGCCGCTCGCGTCGAAGTAGATCAGCGCCAACTCACCAGAGATGCCCTTGGGGTTCGGGCCCGGGCTCACCGCCAGCGTGTACCCCTCGGTGATCTGATTCGAGAAGGTCACATCCCACACGAAGCGGTGGTTGTCCTCGTTGTACAGCGCCTTGATGTACTCGATCGCACCGCCGTTGTTGTTCACGCCCGTGTCGCCGACATTCCACTCCCAGAAGAACTCGTCGGCCGTCGCCGTCGTCGCCAGACCGGCCGCCAGAGCGACACCCGCAGCCATCATCTTCAGCTTCATCTCTTCTCTCCATGTCAGGGGCTTGTCTCGAGCCGCCCCTTTCCGAGCGGCATGAATTCCGTGTCCGCACCGGAGAGATGCCACGACTTCGATCGCGCGGCGACCGTTCCGACACCCCGGCGGCCCCTTCCGGGTCCGTCTGCGCGTGCCCTGACGACCAGTCAAACTGGGTTCCCCCAACCTCCTCCGCAAACCCCCGACAGGGCCAAGCCAAGGCCGCTCCCCGGGCCCGCCCACGCCGCACGGGCCTAAAGTCCCGCGGAGGCCTCAGTCTCCCCCCGAATCCACATCCGGCCCGGCCCCGCCGAGCTCCGCCAAGCCGACCACGGAGGTACGACCCATGTCCGCTCAGCCCGTCATCGTCGCCGCCAAGCGCACCCCCATCGGCAAGTTCTTCGGCGGGCTCAGCGGCACCCCGGCCCCGCAGCTCGGCGCCTACGCCATCCAGGCCCTGCTCAACGAGGTCCCCGCCATCAAGGACCACATCGACGAGTGCGTTATGGGCTGCGTCCTCCAGGCCTCGCTCGGGCAGAACCCCGCCCGCCAGGCCGGGCTCAAGGCCGGCCTGCCCACCACCCTCAGCGCCAAGACCATCAACAAGGTCTGCGGCTCGGGCCTCGAAGCCGTCATGATGGCCGCCCAGTCCATCAAGGCCGGCGACAACCACACCGTCATCGCCGGCGGCATGGAGAACATGACCGCCGCCCCCCACATGGCCCACGCCCGCGCCGGCATCAAGTTCGGCAACGCCCAGCTCATCGACCACATGCAGTTCGACGGGCTCACCTGCGCCTTCGAGTGTTGGCCCATGGGCAACGCCGCCGAGCACATCGCCGAGAAGTTCGGCATCTCACGCGAGGAGCAGGACCGCTTCGGCGCCCAATCCCACCAGCGCGCCGCCAAGGCCACCGCCGAGGGATGGTTCAAGAACGAGATCGTCCCCCTCACCGGCGAGCAGGTCGGCAATCGCAAGGTGCCCGGGCCCGAGGGCGGCGTCAGCGCCGACGAGGGCATCCGCCCCGAGTCCACCGCCGACGCCCTCGCCAAGCTCCGCCCCGCGTTCACCAAGGACGGCACGGTGACCGCCGGCAACGCCAGCCAGATCTCAGACGGCGCCGCCGCCGTGGCCGTGATGTCCAGCACCAAGGCCGAGGAACTCGGCGTCGCCCCGATCGCCAAGATCGTCGGCTACCACACCCACGGCGTCGATCCGAAGGACATCTTCGCCGCGCCCATCGGCGGCATCTCGGGCCTGCTCGACAAGGTCGGCTGGTCCAAGGACGAGGTCGATCTCTACGAGCTCAACGAAGCCTTCGCCGCCCAGGTCCTCGCCGACATCAAGGAACTGGGCATCAGCGAGGACAAGCTCAACATCGCCGGCGGCGGCGTCGCCCTGGGTCACCCCATCGGCGCCTCCGGCGCCCGTTGCCTCGTGACGCTTCTGCACCAACTCGAGCGCACCGGCGGCAAGAAGGGCGTCGTCGCCCTCTGCCTCGGCGGCGGCAACGCCGTGGCGATGGCGGTGGAGATGGTGTGAGGCCGGATGAGGTCTTGGCTCGTTGAAAGGGTGCCACCATCTGCTAGCAAAGCAGCAGACGGTACTCCGCAGTAATCGTCCATCCGCACCGTCCACCGCTGCGCGGATGGACGGTGGCCGGGTGCCACCGTCTGTCAGCGAAGCTGCAGACGGTGCTCCGCAGTAACCGCCCCGCGGCGCCCACCTCTCCGCAGATGGGCGGCGGCACCCCAATCCCTACCCACCCTCGTGGCACGGGCGTCCCGCCCGTGGCTACTGCTTCTACTCCTCTTTCTTCCCTTGCAGTTTCTCCAC
>JBICIG010000084.1:0-43647 GCA_043101605.1 Phycisphaerales bacterium JB037 | reverse complement strand
TCTCCCCGACCTCGAACCAGTGGGTGCAGAGATAGCACTGGACCCGTCGCGGACCCGTCGGCTTGCGGGTTCGTGCGCGCTTCATCACCATCGCGGCTGGTCATCGGGGCCCTTCGCGCGGCCCCGGAGCGATCTCACCGGGCGGTCGCCTTGGCCTTGGCGGCTCCGGGCTTGGTCTCGGTCGTGGAGTCGTCCCCGCCCGACTTGCTCGCCGAAGCCGACGAACCGCTCGACGCCGAGGACGACGCCTGCCCGTTCGACGACCCGTTGCTCCCGACCGGGCCGATGCGGCAGTGACCCTCGAAGGTCGCCCCCTCGGTGACGATCAGCTTCGCCGCGACGAGGTCGCCCTTGAGCCGCGCCTTGGAGTTGAGCTCCACCCGCTCCGACGCGGTGACATCGCCCGCGACCGAGCCGTCGATGAGCACCTTGGCCGCGTTGATCGACGCGAGGCAGTTGGCCCCGTCGGCGACATGAAACTCGCCCTTGGCCGTCACCGAGCCTTCGATCGTCCCGAGCAGGCGCGCCGCGGACTCGAAGGTCATCTCGCCCTTGATGCGGGCGTCAGGACCGATCACCGTCTCGGTCTTGGATTGATCTGCCATCTTCTCGTATCTCCCGAATGAGGGGGTTGCTCGCCCCGCGTGACCGACGGTAGCACCGCTCCCGACGCCGGGGCGGCTTTCCCCGCGCGGTGCACTCGGACTGCACAAACTGCCGATTCCGCCGCCCGCGGCGCGGGCCGGTTGTTGTCCGGGGTCAACGGTCGTCCGGCGACGAACCGGGCTCCTGCATCTCAACCGCCCGGATCGACTGCACCCGGATCAGGTCCACGGGCGAATCGCCCTCGCGGAACCGCTCGCCGCGGATCCCCACGACCTTGCCCAGCATCGCCGCCCAGTCGTGATCGCCCGTCGGGCGGACGAAGCCGATGGTCGGGCCCACGCCGCTCGCCGGCCGCAACCGGTACATCAGCGGGCGGAGCTTGCCGTCGTAGAGCGAACTGGGCAGCAGCCGGCCAACAAAGTTGTACCCGTGGTCCCGCTGCATCGCGGCCACACGCATCCGCACCGCCTCGGGATCGAACGACGGGTCTTCCTGCGCCCGCCGACGCTGCCATTGCTTGAGGATCCGCTCCTGGAAAGCGATGCGGATCTCGATGAGCTTGATCCGCGCCCGCAACTGGTCGGCCAGTCGCTCGCTGAACGGATCGCCCTCGATCTTCTCCAAAGCCGCCTGGTGCTCGGCGAGCAGTTCCTGCCACTCGGCGTCCTCGGCCGGTTGCTCGAGCATCTCGTCGTACGCGTCGATCAGGCTCTGCAGCGAGAGCACATCGCTCTCACCGGCCGGCTCGGTCCCCGCACCGGCTTCCGAACCGGGCTCGCCCCCGCCCTGCTCGATCACGATCGGCGGCGCGTTCGTACCTTCCGCCTGGGTGGTGTTCTCTCCGGGCGTGTCCGCACCGCCGGTCTCGGCCCCGGGCTGGGTCGGCACCCGCATCTCGTCGAGGAGCGACCGGCCCGGCTGCCCCTCGGCGTTGGCCGGGGTCGGGCGGCCCGTCGGCTCGCCAGCCCCCTCAGGACCGAAGGGGGTGGTCCCAGTTGGCTGCCCGCCCCGCTCCGGTGCCGCCAGCACCTCCGGGGCCCCCTGCGACCGGCGCCACAACGCCAGCGCCTCCTGGGCCTCCTGATCGGTCGCCGCCCGCGAGTCTCGCCGGCGGATGAAGGCCCGAGCCTGAGCGGGTGCCCGCACCGCGTACGCGACCGGCGTGCCGGCGTCGTCCCTGATGATCTCCACGACCGGCAGTTCCGTTCCCGCGGCCAGCGGCTCGGCGCTGGCGCTGATCCAGCTCCCTTCCCAGCCCTGCGACGCGTGCGGGGCCCGCAGCTTCGAGCCCGCCTTAAGCTTGAGAGTCTTGCCGTCGGCCGCGACCGTCGCGTTGTCCACGCTCACGAAGACCGGCACATCGGTCGGGTAATACACCCGCAGCCACGGGCCGACCCCGGTGTCCAGTCGCAGCGTCTCGCCCGGCTTGAGCACATCGACGGCGTACGCGCGATCGAGGTCGCGGCTGCGGAGGGCGGCGTCTTCGCGCGTCACAACGATGAACTTCGGTGCCGGTTCGGTCGGGGATGCTTCCTGGCCCATCGCAATCGGTGCCACCGAGGCAGCCGCCAGCGTCGCCCAGAGGGTCCAGGTTCGCTTCGGAGCTCCGCTCCGTGGGGTATTCACGCAGGCATCCATCGCCTTCTCCTTGTCGTCCCGCGGGGTCGTCCGTGCCGGGCCCGAGTCGCCCGTGCCCGCGTGCCGCCATCTCCGAAGGCTCTGCACGCCGGCCGCGGCGGACCTATCATCGCTCCGCAGTGTAGCGGTCCCCTTCCGCTGCGCCGCAAACGACAGGCGGTTCCCCCGCAGGATCCGCACATCCGCGCCACGGCTCATCCACGAGCCGCGTCGACCCCGCCCGTTCCAACCCACGACAACGGTGCTGATCCCTCCCATGAGTTCCGACATCGCCCGCGATCCCGTTCGACCGGCCCGTTCGCTCGGCGGCCCGGTCGCTCTCTCCCTCGCCGCACTCCTGGCGTTCCTCAGCGGGTGCGCAAAGCCCCTTCCGAGCGCCACCGGCGAGCAGGCCCTCCGCCGTTCGATCGTCGATTCCATCACGCGCGAGATGCGCGAGCCGACCCGCTCGCCCCAGCCACGCATCAGCGAGCGTGAGTCCGGGCTCTCGGACTACCCCGAGGACATCCGCCGCGACATCGAGAAGCGGCTTCCCGAACTCCAACGGATGGCCGGGCCCGACGCCTACGACTACGACCCCGCGCAGCTGCCCCTCGGCGACGACCTCCAGGGCGGCGTTCCCGACCTCGTCGCGATCTCCCTCGAAGATGTCCTCCAACTCGCGGTCGTCAACAACCTCGAACTCCAGTTCGCCCGCCTGGCACCGGCGATCAGCGAGGCCCAGGTCGTTCAGGCCGAGGCCGCCTTCGACTGGGTCTTCTTCGCCAACACCCAGTGGACCGTCACTGACCAGCAGATCGCCGACCGCGCCAGCTCCGGCTTCGGCGTCACGGGCGACTTCCGCCAGTCCAACGAGATCACCGCCTCGACCGGGCTCCGCCGCACGCTCACCTCGGGCGGGCAGCTCCTGATCCAGCACGACCTGACCTACTCCGAGCAGAACGAGCGTGGGCTCGAGATCACCCCCAACCCGGGCAACTCCGGCGCCTTCCTCGTGCAGCTCGATCAGCCACTGCTCCGCAACTTCGGCTCCAATGTCGCCCAGGCCCAGGTGCGCATCGCCCAGAACGCCGAGCGCGATTCCGTCGCCGAACTCAAGTCCGAGCTCATCGGCACCGTGCTCGAGACCGAACGCGAATACTGGAACCTCGTCCGCGCCCACCGCGACCTGCTCATCCTCCAGCGGCTGCTCGAGCGCGGCGAGGAACTCGCCGGGCAGGTCTACGCCCGCCGCCGCGTCGACGCCACGCCCGCCCAGCTCTTCGAGGCCCAGAGCCGCGTCACCGCCCGGCGTTCGAATGTCACCGCCGCCCAGAACGCCCTCCGCCGCGCAAGCGATCGGCTCAAGGTCCTCATCAACGATCCGGACCTCCCCCTCTCCGACGAGACGATCCTGCTCCCGGTCGACGCCGCGATCGACGCGCCGATCGAGTACAGCCTGATCGACGCGATCTCGACGGCGATCGAGAACCGCCCAGAGGTCGAGCGATCCATCCTCGCGATCGACAACGCGACCATCCGCCAGGAGGTCGCCGACAACGCCCGCCTCCCCCAGCTCGATCTCCGCCTGCAGGCACGGCTCAACTCCCTCGAGGACGACTTTCGCACCTCCTACGCCACGCTCGCCGACCGCAGCTTCATCGACACGCTCGTCGGCGTGTTCTTCGAGGTCCCCATCGGCAACCGCGAAGCCGAGGGGCAGTATCGCCAGCGCACGCTCGAACGACAGCAGGCGGCGATCTCCCTCCGCAACACCGTCCAGCAGATCGTCCTCGAGCTCCGCAACTCGCTCGACAATGCCCTGACCAACTACGAGCTCATCGCCCAGCGGCGCATCGCCCGCATCGCCGCCGCCGAGAGCCTCCGCGCCCTCATCGCCGAGAAGGAAACCACCGGCGGCTTCACCATCGAGCGACTCGAGATCGAGTTCGGCCGACAGGAAACCCTCGCCCAGTCCGAGCGTGATGAGGTCCGCGCCCTGACCGATTACAATGTCTCCATCGCCGAACTCCACGCGGCCTTGGGCACCACCCTCGAACGCAACCGCATCGAGTTCGTCGTCCCCGACGAAGACGAGCCCTGAGCCCCGGGCCGCACCCATGAACGCCGGCCCGGAGGACATCGCCCTCGCGATCGCCCTGCTCCAGCGCGGGTTGCCCATCGCGTTCCCGACCGAGACGGTCTACGGCCTCGGCGCCGACGCGCTCGACGCCGACGCCGTCTCCCGGGTCTTCGAACTCAAGGGCCGACCCTCGACCAACCCGCTCATCGTCCATGTCAGCGGCATCGAGATGGCGCGCACCGTCGCGGCGGACTGGCCCGAGGACGCCGACTCCCTCGCCCGCGCCCTCTGGCCCGGACCGCTGACCCTCGTGCTCCCCAGGGCCGACGCGGTCCCCGGCATCGTCACCGCAGGCGGCGACACCGTCGCGGTCCGCTGCCCCGAACACCCGCTCACGCTCGCTCTGCTCGAAGCTTTCGGCCGTCCGCTCGTCGGCCCCAGCGCCAACCGCTCGGGCGGCGTCTCCCCCACCACCGCCGAGCATGTCCGGGCGGACTTCGGCGACACCCTCTTCATCCTCGACGGCGGCCCGTGCACCCGCGGGCTCGAATCGACGGTCCTCTCCCTCGTCGACGAGCCGCCACGGATCCTCCGCCGGGGCGTGATCACTCCCGAGGAGCTGCACCCCGTGCTCGGGCGTGCCGCGGAAGTCGGCGACGCCCACCCCGCCGATACCGCCCGCCCCGCCCGCTCGCCCGGGCTGATCGGGCCGCACTACCGCCCGCGTTCGCCGCTGCATGTCCTGACGCGGAGAGAGCTTGAGCGATGCGTCGAGAGCGGCCGCCGCGATGAGCCAGCGGCTCTGCTGATCACCACCGCCGATCTCGAGGAACTGCATCTGCCGCCTCACTGGTCAACGCTGATCATGCCCGAAGATGCGGTGGGCTACGCCGCCCGGCTTTACGCCGCGATGCGCGAAGCCGACGCCCCGGGCACCTCGAGAATCCTCGTGGTGCTCCCCCCCGGGCCGGATCCTGCCGAGCGAGGCGTCTGGGACGCGGTGCGCGAGCGGCTCTCGCGGGCGTCAAGCCCGCTCGACGCCCCGCTCTAGCCGCCGAACCGGGCCCCGGACGCCGTGGTCGGCTATGGTTGCCCCTCGCCCGCGCCGGGCGTTGCATCGACACGCAAGAGGGAACTGAACATGTCCGAACGACTGCGGATCGCGCTCGCGCCGGGTGACGGCATCGGCCCGGAAATCATGAACGCCGCCCTCGACCTCTTCCGGGCCGCGGGCGTCCACGAGCATGTCGAGTTCGTCCCCGTCGACATGGGCGAGTCGGTCTTCAACAAGGGCGACTCGCGCGGCATGACCGACGAGGCCATCGCCACCGTCGAGGACTGCGGGCTCCTCTTCAAAGGCCCCATGGGCACGCCCGTCGGCGGCGGGGGCAAGTCCATCAATGTCAGCCTCCGCAAGATGTACGGCGCCTTCGCCAACATCCGCCACTTCCAGTCACTTCCGGGCGTCGAGACCGTCTACTCCCGCGCCGGCGTCCCCGTGAACTTCTATGTCATCCGCGAGAACATCGAGGACACCTACGGCGGCATCGAGCACCGCCTGACCAACGATGTCATCGAGTGCAAGCGGCTCATCTCCGCCCCCGGCTGCGACCAGGTCCACCGCGCCGCGTTCGAGCTTGCCAAGACCCTCGGCATCGCCAAGGTCCACTGCGGGCACAAGGCCAACATCATGAAGATGACCGACGGCCTGTTCCTCGACCGCTTCCGCCGCACCGCCAACGACTACCCGGACATCGAGATCGCCGATGTCATCATCGACGCGCTGTGCATGAACCTCGTGCTCCGCCCCCACCAGTACCAGATGGTCGTCCTGCCCAACCTCCAGGGCGACATTGTCTCCGACCTCGCCGCCGGACTTGTCGGCGGGCTGGGATTCGCCCCCAGCGCCAACATCGGGCGCCACATCTCGATCTTCGAGGCGGTCCACGGCACCGCGCCCGACATCGCCGGCAAGGGCATCGCCAACCCGACCAGCCTCATCCTCTCCGGGCTCATGATGCTCCGCCACATCGGGCTGCTCGCCCAGGCCGCCGCCGTCGAGAACGCCCTGCTCCGCACGCTCGAGTCGGGCGTCCACACCGGCGACTTCGGCGACTCCTCCACCCCGCCCGTCGGCACCCGCGCCTTCGCCGAAGCGATCATCGCCAACCTCGGCAAGAAGCCCGAATCGCGCCACGCGATCGCCGTCCCGACCCAGTCCACCCCCTCACTGGAACGCCCGCCGCGCCCGCGTCACAACGAGCTGATCCGCACCTTCGAGCAGATGCAGAGCGTCAATGTCGGGTGCGACATCTACCTCGACACCATCCTCGGCCCGCAGGAACTCGCCGAGCGCCTCCAGGCGATCGCCAAGCACACGCCATTCGAGCTGAAGATGATGTCCAACCGCGGCACCCAGGTCTGGCCGTCTGGCTCGGTCTACACCGATATCGTCGACTACTACCGCGTCCGGTTCGAGCTCCGCGACATGTCCCGCGCCCCCTCGCTGGGTCAAGGCCCCACGATCCATCTCCTCGACCGCATCGCCGAGAAGTTTGTCGTCACCGACTTCCAGCCCCTCAAGCACTACGACGGCAAGCCGGGCTATTCCCTCGCCCAGGGCCAGTAAGCCCGCGCGCTCTCACAAGCCCGCGCAAGGCTTCGACGCCTCAGAACAAACAACGCCCGCGGCCGGCCGCGGGCGTTTTCTCATGGGCCTCATGAAGGGCTTGCCGAAGGCTCAGTCCTGCCGGCACAGCCGCTCGATCTTCCCGCCGTGGTCGATGAAGATCTCGTCGGCCTCGTGCAGGAACAGCCCGTGATCCACGACCCCGGGGATGTCGTTCAGTCCCGCGGCGATGTGCTCGATGTCCGCGTCCTCGGGGATCGTCACATCCAGCACCAGGTTCGCGTTGTCGGTGATGAACAGGTCCCCCTGGATCGTCCGACGGCAGACGCCGATCAGCCCCATCCGCCGCAGCTCTGCGCGGATCGACGCGAGCCCGAACGCCATCACCGCGATCGCCAGCGTCGAGTTCGCCCCGAGCCGATCCACCAGCTTGGCCTCGTCGACCATGTACACCACCCGGCTGGCCGCCCACGCGACCATCCGCTCACGCGTCATCGCCCCGCCCGAGCCCTTGAGCACCCGCAGCTCGCGGTCGACCTCGTCCGCCCCATCGAAGAAGAAGTCGACCTTCTCGACCAGCGCGAAGTCCACCGTCTCGAGCCCCATCTCCCGAGCCAGTTGCTCGGCGCCGTTGCTCGTCGGCACGCAGCGCACATCGAGTTTCTCATCGCGCACGCGATCGGCCAGCGCCCGGATCCCGCGCTTGGCCGTCCGACCCGTGCCAAGACCCACCAGCATCTCCGGCTGAATCTCCCGGATGACCGCCTCGGCCAATGCATCCGCCACGCGTTGCTCACTCAAAGCGAATCCCCTGTGCCAAGGCGAACTCCGTCCCGCAGTTCACCGTCACCGTCTGCCGACGCATGTACGCCTTCCACGCATCCGATCCCGACTCGCGCCCGCCGCCGGTGTCCTTCTCGCCGCCGAACGCGCCACCGATCTCCGCACCACTCGTCCCCTGGTTCACATACGCCAGCCCGCAGTCGCTGCCGGTCCCGCTCGGGGAGAGAAACCGCTCCATCGCCCGCATCGAACCCGTGAACATCGCGCTGGACAACCCCTGGTCCACCGAATTCTGCATCGCGATCGCCTCGTCCAGCGCCCGGTACCGGAACACATACAGAATCGGCGCGAAGGTCTCCTCCATCGCGATCGGCAGGTCATTCCCCGCCGGCGCCACCACGATCGTCGGCTGCACAAAGTGCCCCGAGAGCCCCGCAGGCCTCGCCCGCTCGCCCCCGGCAACCACCGTGCCGCCCTGCTCTCGCGCCAGCGCCACCGCCCGCTCAAACGACACGCACGCTCCCTCGCTGATCACGGGCCCCACCAGCGTCCCCTCGGCCAGCGGATCCCCCACGCGGATCGTCGCGTACGCACGCACCAGCCTCTCAACGACCTCCCGCTCGATCGACTCGTGCACGATCAATCTGCGCGTCGTCGTGCACCGCTGCCCGGCCGTGCCCACCGCGCCGAACACCGCCGACTTGATCGCAAGGTCCAGGTCCGCGTCCTCGGTGATGATCAGCGCGTTGTTCCCGCCCAGCTCCAGCAGGCACTTGCCCAGCCGCCCCGCGACCACCCGCCCGACATGCCGACCCATCGCGCACGAGCCGGTCGCGCGGATCAACGGCAGCCGCCGATCAGCGGTCAGCCGCTCGCCGATCACTTCGTCGGTCCCGATGACCAGTTGGAACACACCCTCGTGCCCGTGCTCGCGGAGCACTCCGTCACAGATCTCGTTGGTCGCGATTGCCGTCAGCGGCGCCAGCAGGCTCGGCTTCCAGATCACCGAATCGCCGCACACCGCCGCCAGCATCGCGTTCCATCCCCACACCGCATTGGGGAAGTTGAACGCCGTGATCACCCCGACCGGGCCCAGCGGCAGCCACTGCTCGAACATCCGGTGGTTCGGCCGCTCGCTCGGCATCGTGATCCCGTGCAACTGACGACTCAGCCCCACCGCGAAGTCCGCGATGTCGATCGTCTCCTGCACCTCGCCCACGCCCTCGGCCCGGATCTTCCCGACCTCCAGCGACACCAACTCGCCCAGGTCCTCCCGATGCGCCCGCAGCGCGTCCCCGATCGCCCGGACGACCCGCCCGCGCTCCGGCGCCGGCACCCGCCGCCAGCGGTCAAACGCCGCGACAGAGGCCGCCACCGTCCGCTCGTAGCTCTCGGGCGTGTCCAGCCTCACCCCCGCGATCACGCCCCCCGTCGTCGGCGACCTCGACGCCACCACGCCGTCGCTCGGCGTCTCGTCACCGCGGGCGCCCATCACCACTCGGGGATGGTCGCTCAGTCCGAGCCGTTCCAGAAGCGTGCGGGCCATGCGGCAACTCTAGGTACTCGACGACCCGATTGCCCGATTTCACTCGGGCGCCGGCAGCCGTTCCAGCAGCCCGGCGATGCGATCCAGCGTCGGCGACGCCGCGTCCCGCACATACGCCCCGCTCGTCGCGCAACCCGCCGCCAGGCTTTCTCCGAGCCCCAGCCCCAGCGTCTGCGCGAACGCGAATCCGCCGTTGAAGTGATCCCCCGCCCCCGTCGAAAGCACCGGCCGCCGCGTGAAGGGCCCGAGAAACCACGCCCGCTCCCCCGCCGCGTCCGCCCCCGCCGCGCCGCGCGTCGGATGGATCACCACGCAGTCGATCCCGATCGCCTTCCGAATCTCCGCCGCCAGCACCGGCAGCGTCCCCGCGAACTCCTCGACCTCGCCCGCCCGCGCGCGCGTCCCGAGCACCGCCCCCAGTCGCGTCGCCTCGCTCAGGTTCAGCCCCAGCGATACCGGCAATCGCTCCCCCAGTTCGCCCAGCACGCCGATCAGCCCACGCACATCCGCGTCGGTCCGCTTCGCCGGATCAGAGATGTCGATCATCATCCGCCGCGGCGTCCGCTCGAGCGTCGGAAGCAGATCGCGGGCGAGTCCCTCGAAGATCCCCTGCACGCCCCCCACCAGCGTCCAGTTCACCACGCCCAGCAGGTCAGCCGACGACACCATCGCCGCCAGCCGCTCCCGCCCCACCATCGCGACCAGACGCTCCCAGGTCACGACCTGCACCGGCGCGGTCCGACCGAGCATGATCTTCCCGTCGTCGAACTCCAACGCGTGCGTCAGCCCGGGCTCGGCGATGGGCGTCGCGCTCCGGCACCCCGCCGCGAACGACTCGTACACAGGGTGTACCGCCAGCCCGCCCGAGCCGTCCTCTCGTCCGATCGCCCCGATGAAGTCGACCCGCATCCCCAGCGAAGCCAGCGCCGACGCCAGCAACGGCCCGTTGCCACCCGCCCGAGCCTCGCTCATCACCAGTTCAAGGTTCGCGCTCCGCCCCGCCGCCGCCGCGCACCGCGCCGCGAACGCCTCGATCGTCGCGATCGGATCGAAGTCCTCCATCCGCATCGACCGCCGATGATCGACCACCCGGATGATCTCATCGATGAACCCGTCGAAGCCCACCAATGCTTCGATCGCGCGTCCCGGCGCTTCGCGCAGCGCCGCCGCCGCCCGCGCCGCGGTCGCTTCACGCCATCCGGGCTGACTCCACGCATCGCTCATCGCCGCAGAGCCTATTCCCCGCGCCAGCCGACGACTATCCTCGCCCGAACCGACCGGAGGATCCCGATGCCGACGATCGTGCTCGCGACGCAGAACCCTGGCAAACTCGCCGAACTCCGCGCCATGCTCGAGGGCTCGCCCGTCAAGGTCCTCGGGCTCGCCGACTGCCCCGGCTCCCCCTTCCCCGAGCCCCCCGAGACCGGCTCGACCTTCCTCGACAACGCGACCATCAAGGCCCGCGCCTACGCCGGCGCCACCGGGCACACCTGCCTCGCCGATGACTCCGGGCTTGAGGTCGACGCCCTCGATGGCGCGCCCGGCGTGATCTCCAGCCATTACTGCACCGACGGTCGCGAGGCCGGCATGCCACGCGACGAACGCGACCGCGCCAACAACGAGAAACTCCTCGCCGAACTCGCCGCCGTTCCCCTCGACCGCCGCACCGCGCGATTCGTCTGCGTCATGGTCCTCGCCTCGCCCGCCGGCGATGTCCTCGCCACCTCGCGAGGCACCTTCGAGGGTCGCATCGGCCTCCCCCTGACCGTCGATCCCGACGGCGTCCCGCGCGGTGCCCGCGGCTTCGGCTACGACCCCCTCCTCCTCGTCGCCGACGGTCGCACCGCCGCCGAACTCACCCCGGACCAGAAGAACACCCGCTCCCATCGAGGACAGGCCCTCCGCGCCATCCTCCCGGCGATCCTCGAACTCACCGACTGAACGACGCCGACCAACACGCTCCCCCCTCCCATCACCCGCCCGAGAGCACCCCGCGCCCGGCCCGCTCCCGATACACCATCTCCATCGGATAGCCAAGCGGATCGCTCGGCACCGCCGTCGGCAGCGTGCGCAGACTCCCGTCCCAGACACCCGCCGCCGTCCACGCACCAACCGCCGCGTCGATCAGGTCATCAATCCCGGCGACCTTCCTCGCCATCCCCGCGGCCGTGCGCTCGATCAACTCCACCAGCCCCTCATCCAAGCCTCCCAGCAATTCCAACCGCCGCGCGATCCCCTCGGGCTTGAGCTTGTTCTCAGGGATCACCCCGCCGCCCAAACCGACAAAGCAGATCTCCGGATGGCACTCGCGGATCCGCTCGCGCGCCCCCTCGGCCCGCCCGAGAAACGCATCCATCTCCCGGATCTTCGGCGCGATCATCCAGAGCTGCTTCGACAGCCCCCGCCCCGTCAGCGATCGGCTCATCGCATTCCCCTCCGGATACGACGCGCACGCGAGCGCCTCCCGGCAGGGCGTCAGAAACACCCGCGAGTTGTACTTCCCGAGCAGCCGCTTGGCCGCAAGATCGCACACCCGCGCGCCATCCCCGTCCGCGCCGCCCGGCACGCCGATCGGCACATCCACCAGCATCAGGTCCGCCCGGCGTGCCGAGTCCCACAGCGCATCGAGCGACGGGAACACCTCAAACCCCGCCGCCCCCGATCGCTCCCGCCGACACGCAACCCACCCCGCCCTGCACCCGTCGACGCCGATCACGAAGCCCGTCATCCGCCCAGCCTACCGGCCGAAGGTCCTGTCCAGAACAAGAAACGCCCGCCGCAGCACGCGACGGGCGTCCCGAGAGGTGGTTTCCTCGCGACGAACGAGCCGGGCGATCAGCCCTTGTTCTCGTCGTCCTTCACTTCGTACTCGGCGTCGATGACATCGTCATCGCCCGCGTCCGCCGCCGGCTGCGAAGACGCCCCGCCGCCGGCCGACTGCTGCTCGTAGATCGCCTTGCCGAGTTCCATCGACGCGGCCTCCAGCTCGCGGATCGCCGCCTCGATCGGCGCCGCCTCGTCCCCCTTGAGCTTGCTCTCAAGGTTCGACAGCGCCGACTCGATCTTGCTCCGCACCTCCGCGCCGACCTTCTCGCCGTGCTCGTCGAGCGTCTTGCGCGTCTGGTGCACCATCCCGTCCCCGCGATTCTTCAGGTCGACCAGCTCGCGACGCTTCCGGTCCTCCTCCGCGTGCGCCTCCGCGTCGGCCTTCATCCGATCGATGTCGTCCTTCGGGATCCCACCCGAGTTCGTGATCTGGATGTCGGCCTTCTTCCCGGTTCTCAGCTCTGTCGCGGTCACCGTCAGGATGCCGTTCGCGTCGATCGAGAACTCGACCTCGATCTCCGGCGTGCCACGCGGCGCCGGCGGGATCCCCGTCAGGTCGAACCGCCCCAACGGGCGGTTGTCCTTGGCGAACTCGCGCTCACCCTGCAGCACATTGATCGTCACGCTGTCCTGGTTGTCCGCGGCGGTCGAGAACTTCTCCTTCTTGCTCGTCGGGATCGTCGTGTTCCGCTCGATCAGCTTGGTCATCACGCCGCCCAGCGTCTCGACGCCGAGGCTCAGGGGAGTCACATCGAGCAGCAGCACATCCTTCACATCCCCACGCAGCACGCCGCCCTGGA
Source organism: Phycisphaerales bacterium JB037 (assembly GCA_043101605.1). GTDB lineage: Bacteria > Planctomycetota > Phycisphaerae > Phycisphaerales > UBA1924 > JBICIG01. Next base: position 30,757 of record JBICIG010000084.1, on the reverse strand, counting down.
TCGCCGCACCCAGCGCCACGACCTCGTCCGGGTTCACGCTCTTGTTCGGATCCTTCTGGAAGATCTCCTTGCAGACCTGCTGCACACGCGGCATGCGGCTCGAACCGCCGACCAGGATCACCTCGTCGATCTTCGACGGATCCAGCTTCGCGTCCTTCAGCGCCGCCAGCACCGGCTCCCGCAGACGCCGGTACAGATCCTCGCACAGGCTCTCGAACTTGCTCCGCGTGATCGACATCTGCAGGTGCTTCGGGCCCGTCTGATCCGCCGTGATGAACGGCAGGTTGACGCTCGTCTCCTGCATCGTCGACAGCTCGACCTTGACCTTCTCGGCCGCCTCCTTGAGCCGCTGCATCGCCATCGCGTCCCCGCGGATGTCGATGCCCTCGATCTTCTTGAATTCCTCGGCGATGTAGTCGATCAGCCGCTGGTCCCAGTCGTCGCCGCCCAGGTGCGAGTCGCCGTTCGTGCTCAGCACCTCGAACACCCCGTCCCCGACATCCAGGATCGAGATGTCGAAGGTGCCGCCGCCGAGGTCGAACACCGCCACCTTCTCGTTGCTCTGCTTCTCGAGCCCGTACGCCAGCGCCGCCGCCGTCGGCTCGTTGATGATCCGCTCGACCTTCAGCCCCGCGATCTCGCCCGCATCCTTCGTCGCCTGACGCTGCGAGTCGTTGAAATACGCCGGCACCGTGATCACCGCACGCTCGACCTTCTCGCCCAGGTAGTCCTCGGCGATCCGCTTGAGCTCCTGCAGCACGAACGCCGACACCTCCTGAGGCGTGTACTCCTTGTCCCGGGCCTTCACCTTCACGAAGTCGCCCGCGCCCCCGACCACCTCGTAGGGAACCTGCTTCTCTTCGTCGGCAACCTCGCCCCCACGCCGACCCATGAACCGCTTGATCGAGTAGATCGTGTTCTTCGGGTTCGTCACCTGCTGATGCTTGGCGGGCTGACCCACCAGACGCTCACCCTTCTCCGTGAACGCCACCACCGAAGGCGTCGTCCGATTGCCCTGACTGTTGATCAGCACCTTCGGCTGATCGCCCTCCATCACCGCGACGACCGAGTTCGTCGTCCCGAGGTCGATTCCGATGATCCGTGACATGCTGCGTCCTTCCGATGGGCCCCGACACCCGGCCGGAGCGATCCGTCGGGGCGCGGCTTCCGGAGCACCCGGGCCACACCCGCACCCATCGAACATCGCAACCACGGTGCCAGTCCGCCCAGCGAATCAGCCCCCAACACCCCCTCTCGGACCACCCGAATCGAGCCTCTGTGACGCCTGGCGAACCCTCCCGGATCCTGCCGCCCGCCTCCAATGCACGCCAAGCCCTGCCGCCCTGCCGATCTGGCAGCCCGATCGGGGGCTCGCCGACGCACCCCGCTCCACCCCTGCCCGCGGCCGACCGCTCGCCGACCGCGGGCCCGGGCCTTTCCGGCCCGCCGCCAAGCCCTTCACTTCGCTCCGAGTTTCTCCTTGCGATGCCACCGGCCGTCCATCATCGGCGTCCACTCCCCGCTCTCGCCCATCCGCGACCACACCCGCCACGCGTACGACTCGCCCTCGAACTCCAACTCCTGCTTGATCCACACCCCCATCTCCTTGTTCGCGAGCCAGGTGCTCTTGACCAGCGGGTCCCCATCCTCGGACTCGCCTTCCACCATCGGCACCACCGCCGTCGACCCGTCGTAGGTGAACCCGTACGAGGTCACCACGCCATCCTCGCCCAGCGCATAGATGGTGTGGTACCGGTGGTAGGTCTTCCCGTTCTCGTTCGCGTGGACATCCGCGACCACGAACCGGTCGTTGAGCCCGGGCCGCATCTCGTTGCGCGCCCAGATCGGGCGCCCGTCGAGCCACTTCCCGTCGATCTCCCACGCATACCCAACCATGTCGCGCAGCACGCCGAAGCCCTCGGGGAGCGTATCGCCCGGCTTGCTTTCCCCGGCGACCCGCTCGACCACCGGCGCATCAACGCCCACCGCGCGCACACCGCCCGCAAACGCCAGCACACCCAGCCCGATCGCCGCCGCGCCCGCCACCAACATCGAAGCTTTCATCTTCAATTCTCCCGGCTGCTCTGCAGCCCAAGTAGCCCGTCACCCCTCATCCGCCGCGGCCACGCGCCGCCTCGTCCTTCAACCGGTCCACATACGACCGGAGTTGCGACACCGAATCGTCGAACGGCTCGAGCGATCCCTTCGCCCGCGCCTGCATCAGCCCACCCTCCATCACCGTCAGGATGAACCGCGACAGCGCCCGCCGATCAAGGTCCGCCGGCAGCCGATCGCCCGCCTCATCCAGCCACCGCTCGATCGCCCGCGCCCATCCGTCAAAGTTCGCGTCGATGTGCGGCCGAACCTCCGGATGGGTGTCGCTCACCTCCAGCGCGATGTTCGCGATCGGGCACCCCAGCCGGCACCCGGTCATCTCCAACCCCATCCGATACCAGCCGAGCAGCACGAAGATCCGCTCGATCCGGTCCTCCTCCTGCGCCTCGACCGGGTCCATGACCACCGGCCGCAGTAGCCGCTGATACCGCTCGAGCACCCCCACCAGCAGCGACTCCTTGTTCGGGAACGCGTGGTAAAGGCTCCCCGCGTGCGCCCCCGCCTCGCGCAGAATGGTCGAGATCCCCGTCGCGGCGAACCCCTGCTCGTGAAAGAGCCTCGCCGCCGCTTCGAGAATCCGCTCGCGTGTGTCCGATGCCGGGGTCATCCGTCGCCTCGCCGGGCAAGAATCCCAACGCCAAGCCCCGGTCACCGGGTCACGCGACTCCGCCCGAGACTTGATCGATCATTCAACCGCCATCGCCGCCAAACTACCCCGTTTTGAACGATCACTCAACTCGGTGAACCCGAATCTCCATCAATTCCAGAGATTCTTCTTTCAGAACAAATTGAAATCAGCCCCGCCGAGGCACACAATCAGATATGTCCACCGCTCCACACGCCGCCGCCGCGAACCGTCCCGGCTCGATCCCGGCGCCGCCTCCCGGGCCCTCCCCGGTCCTCCGAGACCCGGCTCTCGAGCCCGTTCGCGCCAAGGTCGAGCGAGGCGAACGCCTCACCCTTGAAGAGGGCGAGATCCTCTACACCACGCCCGACATCTGGACCGTCTGCGAGCTCGCCAACCTCGTCCGCGATCGACTCCACCCGGGCGTCGGCTACTTCAACATCAACCGCCACTTCAACTACTCGAATGTGTGCGCCCTCTCCTGCAAGTTCTGCGAGTTCTACCGCAAGAAGGGCGACGACGGCGCGTACACCCGCGGCGACGACGACATCATCGCCGCCGCCAAGGCCGCCGTCGCCAACGGCGCCACCGAGATGCACATCGTCGGCGGGCTCCACCCCTACCTCCCCTTCGACTACTACCCCCACATGCTCCGTCTCATCCACGAGCACGCCCCAGGCTTGCACCTCAAAGCCTTCACCGCCGTCGAGATCGTCCACCTCGCCAAGATCGCCAGGCAGTACAAGCGGAGCGATCGCCAGGCCGGCATCCGCTGGGTGCTCCAGCAGCTCAAGGCCGCGGGCCTCGGCTCCATCCCCGGCGGCGGCGCCGAGGTCTTCGACGACCGCGTCCACGACACCGCCTTCAAGGGCAAGATCCGCTCCGACGAATGGCTCGATGTCCACCTTGTGGCGCACGAACTCGGTCTCAACTCCAACGCGACGATGCTCTACGGCCACATCGACCAACGCCGCGAGCGGCTCGTCCACATGGAGATCCTCCGCCGCGCCCAGGACCAGGCCCTCGAACGCCTCGGCTACGCAGGCACCGCCAACGATCCATCCATCGCTTCCGGCCTTGCCGCGACCGCCGACATCACCGCCCCCGCGATCACCCTGACGCGCCCCGGCACGCCGCTCCCCCGGCCCCCGCGCGCCGACGAGCCCGCCGCCGGCTACTTCCAGACGATCATCCCGCTTCCCTTCTTCCCCGACGGCTCCGAGCTCGAATACCTCCCGGGCCCCACCGGGCTCGAGAACATGCGCACGCTCGCAATCGCCCGGCTCATGCTCGACAACTTCCCGCATGTCAAGGCGTTCTGGATCATGCAGACCCTGAGCATGGCCCAGCTCATGCTCCAGTGCGGAGCCGACGACATCGACGGCACCGTCGTCTGGTACGACATCACCAAAGTCGGCGGCAGCACCACCCACCAGGAATCAACCGTCTGGGACCTCCAACGCGCGATCCGCGAAGCGGGCTACGAGCCGGTCGAGCGCGACACGCTGTATCGACGCGTCGAGCGCAATGGGCGGGAGTGGTCGTTGGCGGAGTGAGCAGACACTCAAGATCGCCCGGCCACAGGCCGAGACTGGCTAATTTCATTATTGTATTGCTCGAGATTGGAATGAGGCGACTACACCCGGGCGTGACTCGGGCGATACGCGGCTAGCTGGACCGAGTCCGACTCGTGCGAAGTAACCGGAGCTCGCTGACGCGACACGGCCGAGCTCGATTCGTCAGCTTGGGGCCGAGGATGAGCAAGGAAGATCAACGGGCTGAGCTTATTGGATTTCTCGAGAGCTTGGCGAGTCGTCACGAGGCTTACCACGCGCACAAAGAGCGGATGGCATACCTTCCAGCGGGGGTGTTCGCCCTAGCGGCCACAGGTGCGGCGGGCGCTTCGGGTTTTCCCTATTTTCACCCCGTTTTCCCAACTTGGCTCAGTGCCCTCACCCACACCGCGTTCATACTCGGACTGTGCGGTATGTTCTGGTACTTCTCCAAACGACAACTTGACTTGAAGTTTGGCTCGCAGTATCGGAGCGAGGGGATAGATATGGCCCTCGGACGCCTCGTGTGCCAAGACTTTGACCCTGAATGGATCAAGCCGATGGAGTCAAGGTTGGGGGAGAGTTCCAGCGGAACAGCAGTCTACCCGAAACTCTACATCGATTGCCGTGACCTCGCGCAGAAGCAAAGCAACAGGCCGATCTGGCAAGACAGGATTCTGATGGCCCTCTACGCGCTGCCGACGATGGGCGTAGCTATCCGGATCTGGGCGCACTACTTCTCGCTGTAATTAATGCCGGGTGCCACCGCTTGAAACGCAGTTCCAAGCGATGCCTCTGCGACACTCAAATTTATCTCGACGCCCAACGCACCGCTAGCCGAGACCTCATGCAAAAACGGTTCCGTATTCAGCGCCTGCGCCGGCGGGCCAGCAGGGGCGCGCCGACGGCCACGAGCGCCACGGGCCCCGGCCCCGGCACGGGTCTCGCGAGACGGAACCCGATGTACGGGAGTTTGTCCGTTGGAGCGTGGTGGCTGCCCTCAGACGACCGCAAGGCATCCTCAAAGTCTTCCCACGAACCACCACGGATCCCGCGCGAAGAAACGAAGAGCGTCTCATTCCACTCCCACACATTGCCGCCCTGGTCCGAGGTCCCGTAGAAGCTCGCGCTGTCCGGGCCGGCCGAACCGACCGTCGTCACATGGCCGTTCACACTGTTCCAGTCCGCGCCGAACAGGTAATTCGCAACATTCGTGCCGGGGTTGGATATGTCGCCGGTGCTGCTGGCCATGGCGATCGTGGGCACGCTGTTGCTCGCGGTGGGATAGAGCCAGTAACCGTCGCTGTCCCCACCCAGGGTCTCCGGCTGGTGATACGCAGCCTTGTACCACTCGTCTTCATTGGGTATGAACACCTGATTCGGATTCGACAGGTCCCGGTTGATCGTGCTGATCGAGTCGATGCCGGTAAGGGTGTAGACACCCGACTCGGTGCCGCCCGAACCCTGCCCATTGGTCATCCAGTTTGCCATGCGGGCCGCGTCGTACCAGTTCACGAAGTTCACGGGCTTGTTGCCCATATTGGCCTTCACGGAGTAGGTGTACGAGCCGTCCGAGCCCGAGCGGGTGATCCCGCCGCGGGCGTCGGAGCCCATCAGAGTGGTGTAGAGTTGGTTGGGATCGCTGGCGGCGACCGCGTTCAGGAACGCGGCATACTGCGCGTTGGTCACCTCGTAGGTCCCGATCCGGTACTCGTAGCCGACCGAGCCGAAGCCGGTGGTCGGGTCGGCCGCGTTGCCGGCGTTGCCGACCGTCACCCAGTCCATGAGAATCGGCTGAGCGAAGGCCAACCCTGGGGCGAATAACAACGCGGCGGCCACCGCACGGGTGCAGTACTGCTTCATGAGGTCTCTCCCCTGTCCCGAATTGCCTGTCTCTCGCGCCGATCGGTCTCTCATCGATCGCTAAGCGGAGATTACCTTCCGCCTCTCCCGGAATCTCAAGTGAAACCGGCAGATTCGCGGAATTTGGACACAATGAACGGCGAGGCCGCGGGGAATCTGCCCGTACTGACACCTCGCTCTGCTCGGCAGTTTCTCCCCAGTGCGCCCCGTCACTGTTCGCCGGGCGCCACCGATTGGGACACAGTTCTTAGCGATGCCTCTGCGACATCCCAAGTCGGCCTGACGCCAACCCAGCACAGGCATACGCGGCATCCGCTGTCGCCACCCTCTCGCAACCCGGCAGCGCGGTCTCGCACCCACCACCCCCAAAAGCCACCACCCTTCCTCCCCCTCGACAACCGCCCCGCTCCCGGATCTAATCCGCGCGGCCCCGGCACCTCCCGGGCGGCACGACGCGATGGGCGCGCCGACCGCCTCCGAGCCCGGGCCCCCGGCCGCCCGGGGGTCGCCACAAGGAGTCGATCATGGGGTTTGCCAAGGAGTTCCGTGATTTCGCGATGCGAGGCAATGTCATCGACATGGCCGTCGGCATCGTCATCGGCGCCGCCTTCGGGCTCGTCGTCAAGACGCTCGTCGACAAGGTCATGATGCCCCCGCTCGGGCTGCTGCTCGGCGGGATGGACTTCGCGGACAAGAAGTTCGTCCTCGCCGCCGGCGACGAAGCCGCCGGGACCGCTGAGGTCGCGATCTTCTACGGCGAGTTCATCAACGCCATCATCAACTTCACCATCGTCGCGTTCGCGCTCTTCGTCGTCGTCAAGCTGATGAACAACGCCAAGAAGCGGTTCGAGAAGGAGCGCGAGGAGGCGACCGCCGCCGCCCCGCCGCCCGAGGATGTCGCCCTCCTCCGCGAGATCCGCGACCTGCTCGCCAAGAACTGATCAGCAGCAACCGGTCCGCAGGAACCGACCCGGGAGCGACGCGGAAACGCGTCGCGCCCCGATTGCCTCCCGTTCAACGCGCCGGCCGAGGCCTGATCTCACGGAATCACCGCCCGTCCGGCTCATCTTCCCGACACGACGAGGGCAGGTGATACCCCACCGCTCCCTCATCGTGGGTACAGATGAACCAATCAGCTCTTCGATCGAAGACGACCATTTCGTGGAAGCCACGCAGGTAGCGATCGCGGAAACACGCCTTCAACTGTCCGAACGTCATCGCCTCGACCGTGTCGTCGCGTTCCCAGGCCACGAGGACGGGCAGATGGTCGTGAAACATGCACCCGATTCGATACAACGCTTCGTTCAACTCGCCGCCCCAACGGAAAAGCGAGAACTCCGCTACCGGCAGGATGCGACCGGCGTAGATAATGGAGTTCACCAGATCATACTGAGCCGCCGCCGGATGAAGGCCGTACCGCTCGACAAGGGCGCGCTTGACTCGTGCCGCATCTTCTTTCTCGAGAAACTGACCCAAAAGATGTGCTCCGAGAGACAGGCTACCGCCCCATCTGCGCCTCCACCATCCGCCGCACCGTGTCCCGCATCATCCGCGCCTGGCTCGCGTCGAGCCCGAGCGACCCGAGGTCGGCCGTCATCGCCTTGACCCATCGCGCCGCCGCCGGCTCGTATCCCATCTCGCTCATCAGCGTGCCCTCGATGCCCGGCAGATGTCCCGCGCCGTAGATGATCCCGATCGTCCGCACCTCGGGCTCCTCGCGCAGCACCCGCTTTAGGTCCGCGATCACCCGGTCGTTCCGCCGATCGAGGATCACCTCCATCAGGTCGCCGAACATCGGGTTGTCGGTCATCGCGCCCGATTCCATCTGCGGCACGGTCTCGATCAGCATCGTCTTGGTCATCTCGCGCATCGTCGGGCTCACCCGCACCAGCCCGATCAGCACCCCCGACAGCCGCCCCATCAGCCCGTCGCCCGACAGCGCCTGGAACAGCGCCTCGCCCTGCGCCGCCGCCTGCGGGCCCGCCTCGGCCAGCGACTGCTGGACCTCGGTCACCGTGACATCCGCGTTGCGCCAGGTCGGCGCCGAGTGGTCCATCACCGCGAGCTGGAACTGCAGCCCCAGCGCCTTGGCAAGCCGGGGCTGCATGCCCCGCGAACGAAGCTCCACCCGCTTGGGCTCGGGCAGATAATCGGGCGACGCGTACAGATCGGTATCGACCCCCACCCCGCCCACGCGCCCGTCGGCCCCGAGGCTCACGACGAACGCAACCGGCTCGCCCCCCTCGTCGATCACCGAGTAGCCGTAGCTCTCGCCCCAGGCGTCGATCAACGCCGGATCGATGAACGCCGGCGCGTCCTCCCCCGCCGCTTCGCGGAGTTCCACCAGCGACTCGGGATAACGCCCATTCCGCGCACGGAACTCGTCGATCCGCGTCGCCAGCAGCGTCGCCCGCCGACGCGACAGATCCGACTTGAGGTCATCGTCCCGCGCCCCGGACCAACGCGGGTCCTCCGGCTCGTTCGGTCCGCGCACCTGCTCGAACAGCACCACATCCAGCCCGTCGAGGAAGGTCTGCAGTTCGTGGTAGAACTCCGCCTCGCCCAGGTGCACCGCCGACGCGAGGTATACCGTCGGCCCCTCGCCGCTCACCGGCTTGTACGCCCGGATCGCGACCTCCAGTGAGAACTTCGCGTCCGATTCCGACTCTGCCACCCGCATGAACCGTTGCTCATCGCCCTGCTGGGCCGAAGCCACCGAACCGGCCCCCGCGAACAGCGTCGCCGCCAGCCCGGCGCAGGCAGCCTTGAGCTTCAGGAATCGGGCACGGTCGCGGACTCGGCGGACGAGCGGGGTCATATGGTCTCTCCGGTTCGATGCGGGCTTGAAACGGACCGATCGCCGGGTGATACCGGCGCCCGGCCCCGGAGTATTCGGATTCCCGGCCCGTTCGCTTCACCACCCGCCCGGGTTCGCCCGCAATCACCCCAGACCGCCCCCCAGTCGCTCCCCGAGCCCGCCTCACGCAAACCGGATCCCCGTGTGACCGATGCCCCGCCCCATCCCGCCCGCCTTGCCCAGCCCCCCTGGAAAGCCGCCCTCCGCCCCCTCGCCGCGGCGGTCTCGGCCCCGGCTCTCCGGTCCCCCCTGCTGACCGTCCGACCCGCCCCGGTCAACCCCGCCTTCAACCCCGACCCGGCCCGACTGGCAGACCTCGCCCGCCGCTTCCACGCCGAGCCCCGACCGCTCGACCGGCCCCTGATCATCCTCGCCGGCTGGCGCAGCCCGCCGAGCGTCGCCAACGCCGTCGCCGCACGACTCATCGCACTCACCTCCCACGACCACCTCGACGCCCTGCCGATCTCCTACACCTTTCGCGGCGACATCCCCTCCATCGCACGCCTCGCCTGCGCGCGCATCCGACGGGCGCTCGGCGTCGCGTCCGGCGAACCGGCCCAGTCCCTGCGTCCGATCGATGTCGTCGGCATCTCGATGGGCGGACTGGTCGCGCGGACCATCGAAGCCGGGCTCGCCGGCGAGCACCCGCGCATCGCACGCCTCTTTACCATCGGCACGCCCCATCGCGGCGCGCGCCTCGCGTCTCGCATCGCCCCCGACCGCGCCAGTTCGCAGATGCGCGCCGATTCGGAGTTCCTCCGCAATCTCGAGGAGCGCGAATCGCACGACGCAATGGAACTCCACTGCTACGCAAACCTCAACGACCGCATGGTCGGTGCGACCAACACCGCCCCGCACGGGCGGAACCCGATGTGGATCCCCGGCACCCGGCTGCTCAGCCACTTCGCCGCGACCCAGGACCGCCGCATCCTGCTCGACATCGCGTCCCGCCTGCGTGGTGAACAACCCATCGCCGCGCCGGATGAACCCCCGCCGACGGACTGACCGGCATCGCGCGCAGGATTCGGTCCCTCAAGCCGCTTCACCCTCCGCCCGGGATTGATTGAGAAACCGCCCGAGCGCCGCCCGGAGCGAACCGACCGCCAGCCCCGTTTCCTTTTCCGACGCCTCGATCGCCGCGGCGAGCGCCGAAGGGCTGACCAGCAGCGCCACCGGCTCGATCTCCCGCTCGAGCGCGAGCGCCCGCAGCGCCCTCTTCTCGGCACCCGAAGCCCGCAACTGCCGCGCGAGCGCACGAAACGCGTGCCCCGCGGGGTCGGCCTGGATCTTCCGCTGCCGCCACATCAGCATCGACGCGATCGTCGATCCGAGCGCCAGCACCGATGCGGCCACCACCAGCACGATCAGCCAGAGAGGCGTTGTCACCTCGGGCGTTGGCGGCTCGGTCAGCAGCCGCAGCGGCTCGTCGAGTTGAGCCAGCAGGATGCTGTCGAGAAGGTTCACGCGTCGCCTCCCCCGGGCTCGCCGTCGAGCAAACCCGCTCCCGCCGATCGTCCCCACCGCTCGCGCAGACCGCCGCGCAGCGACTCGCGGCAGCGATCGAGACGCCCGCGGGCCGCCGCCGTCAGCCCGTCGGACTCCATCCGTTCCAGAAGGTCGGCCACCATGCTCTCGACCGGCGCGATCGCCCCATGCTTCGACGCCCTCAGCGTGCGCTCCAACGCCCACAGCCCCGCATCGCGGTGCGGCGTGCGCACATCGCCCAGCAGCCCGACGAGCGCCCGCGGCGCGTCGGCATCGCGCGACTCCGACTCGAGCAGCGCCCGCACCGCACCGCCGCGCACACGGTGGTTCGGATCGCTCTTGAGTTCGACAAACGGCGTCAGCGGCTGGACCGAACCCCGCCGCCGACGCTGCGCATGCAGGGCGTCGAGCGCATTGGCGCGCACCCGGTCGTCGGCATGCGACAGACAGAAGTTGAGCGCACGGACCGCGTCGTCGCCCGGCAGCGCCGCCAGCGCCGCGCACGCCGTGGCGCACAGCCGCGCCTCGGGCGAGCCTGACTCGCACGGCCGGCGGACGATCTCGACCAGTTCCGGGCCGATCCGCTCGATCACCCCGATCGATCGCGCCAGCAGCACCGTGTCCATGCGGTCGGCGATCGCCCCCGACACGAGCCGGCGCCGCAACTCCGCAAGATGACTCTCCCCGCGCTGAGCGAGCAACCGCCTCGCCGCGAGCCGACCCGCCGGGGATCGATGATTCCACGGATCCGACGCCCAGGCTTCCTCCGCCGCGATGCGCCGGACCGATGCGTGCGGGCTCCGCGAAAGCAGGTTCCAGAGCCGCGCGTCGTCGAGCCGACCGGGCGTGCGTGCGATCCCGATGCGCGATCGGGCAAGCGTGGCTGATCGCGCAATCGGCTCGCTTGGATCGAAGCAGTAGTCGGTCTGGAATGCGCCGGTCTCGGCGCGCATCGCCGCGTGACGCGCCGCGTCGTCCTCGTCGGCCAGCATCGGACCCAGCACGCCCCGACGAACCGTGTCGCAGGGAGCGATCGCTTCGACCAGCCTCGGCAGGCCCCGGCGGGCCGCGACGGACATCGACCCCTGGGCGATCTCGTCGGGAAGCGGAGCGTCCGGAACGCCCGCGTCACGCGGCTTGGAGGCGATCGGCGCCTGGCGGAGGATCGCCCGCCTCGCCGGGTGCAGCAGAAGATGACTCAGCCGGGCGACGCTCTCGTGGTCGGCCTCGGACTCGGCGCGGGAGAGCCGGTCACGGGCGGCCTTGGCGGCGGCGGGGGTCGCCAGCGCGCGCACCGCCAGCGCCCGCGACGCGGGCGAACGCGACCAGCGAAGCACGCCGCGGAGCGCGGCGGCACTCGGGTGCGTCGACTGATCCATCAGCCGATCCAGCCGATCGCGCCCTTCGGTGCGCGATGTGGAACGCAACCCGACCGAGAGCAGGAGAGCCGCCAGCAGCACGGGGCGAGAGCGGTGCTGCGGGAACTGCCACGCGAGTTCGCCGAGATCGCGGATGATCGCCTCGGCGTCGATCGGCGGCCGGGTGGCCGAACCGGGCTCCTTGCTCGGCGTGACCAATTCGAAGTCGGGCGCGAAAGAGCCGAGCGTGCGGCCGACGCCGGGCGGGATCGCAAAGCGCACGATCGACAGCACCGCCCGCTCGGCGTGGCGCGATGCGGGCGATTCGGGACCCAGCAGCGCCCCGATCGGGCGGAGCAGTTCGGGCTCGAGCATCTCCGACGCGGCGGCGGGAAGGGCCTCGTCGATCCGCGCCCGCTCCGGGGTTCCCGGGCGGGCGTGAGCGATCGCCTCGAGCCAGCGACCCCGACCGACCGCGGCGGCGGCGTGGCGGGTGTCCTCGTCGAGGCAGGACCAGCCGGCGAGGAGGGCGCCGAGGGCCTCGAGGGACGCGGGTTTGTCGCGAAGCGAGGTCGGCTCGAGCGCCAGTTCGAGCAGTTCCGGGCCGAGGGTCGCTCGCTCCGTAGCCGAGGAATGCGGGAGTGCCGCCGCGATCGCTGCAAGCCGGGGACGGACACCGAGCCGCCGGAGCAAGGCAAGGCGTGGAATCGAGGTGGAGGGAGGGTTGGTCAAGCGGGCGGGCTCTGGCTGGAAGTGCAGCGAGTACGGAGATTTCGTGGGGGGACCCCCAAAAAATTGTGGACTGCCACTGTCAGCATCATATATCTTGCGAGGTGTACGGGTGTTCTCGGACATTTGCCCACGGGGCATCGAATCTGGACCCTTCCGGGATATAGTGGTTGCTTACCGGGAGGTTTGCGGGGTTGATGGAGTCGCCCCGCCCCGGATTCGAGCTCGGGGCACCTGCCCGAACGCTCGCCGGACGCCACGACGGCCCCCAGACCGGAGTCGAACGCATGACGCATTCGAAGACGCACGCAACCCACCTCTCGCACCCCCATCCGAGCCTCCAGTCTTACCAGACGATCCTCTACGATCGGGCGCTCCACCCGGAGCTCTTTGATCTTCGCTCCCGCCGGGAGATCCGCCACCAGGCCTACGAGGCCGAGGCGTGGCTCATGCCCGCGGGGCACCTCATCCGCTTCGAGCACGGCGGGACCTGCGGGTGCGAACTCGTGACCGACCAGGAAGTCGGGCTCCCGGAGACCGGCGTCGTGTCCGCATTCCTGTGCGCCGGAGAGCGGGACTTCGAGCACTCGTTCAAGAACTCCAAGGTGCGGTACATGACGACCGTCACCACCGAGACGCTCTCGGAGAATCTCTATCTCTCCACGCTCGATGAGATGCGGGAGCATGTCCGGCTGGGCGACTCCCTGCACTGCGCGTGGGAGGACGGCGGGCCCTGCCTGAGCGTCCTCGATCTCCAGCGCTTCGCCCGCGAGATCCACGCCCAGTCCTACCACCTGATCGCCCGAGAGGGGCTCGTCCTGCGGACGCAGAGCATCTTCGAGCACGCCTGATCGCCGCGGCCGACCGACCGAGGGCCTCTCGTCCCGCGCCCCTGAGATTGCCGATTCACGCTCCATCGGCGGGGTGGTTGCGCCGATGAAGGATGGATCCGAATCGCCCGACGACAGGTCGGCGGGCTAGGATCGCCACCATGACCCGACCGGGCCCAGCCATCTCGGCGAGCATCGCGCGAATTACGCCGCCCCGCGGCGGGCGCTGATCCTCCGAGGTCAGTCGCCGGCCCCCGGGGCTCGCTGGTCCGTTCCGCATACATTTGATTCGCTCGCACCGGTCCGATCGAGGGCCCCGGCCCATCCCGGACCGGGCGAGGATTGATCCGACCCAGCCCCCGCCCGCGGCGTCGGCCCGAGCCGGCCCGTGGGGGATTCCGCGGAGATGCGTCATGTCCGAGAGCACGAGTCAGCCCGCGCGAGAAGCGTCCGCCAAGGAGGGCAAGAGCCCCTACCGCAAGACGCTGAACCTGCCGAGCACCGACTTCCCGATGAAGGCGAACCTCGTCCAGCGTGAGCCGGAGAGCCAGAAGCGCTGGGAGCAAGCCGGGCTCTACGAGAAGCTGCGCGGAGCGCGCGCCGATTCCGAGCGGTTCGTGTTCCACGACGGGCCGCCGTACGCCAACGGCTCGATCCACCTCGGGCATCTGCTCAACAAGTGCCTCAAGGACTTCATCGTGCGGAGCCAGGGGATGCTCGGGCGGAACTGCCCGTTCGTGCCGGGGTGGGACTGCCACGGGCTGCCGATCGAGCACAAGGTGATGACCGAACTCGTCGAGTCTGGCAAGATCAAGAAACTGCTCGACCTCGACGACACGACGAGGCACCTGGCGATCCGGCGCGAGTGCACGAAGTACGCCGAGAAGTATCAGAGGCTCCAGGCGGGGCAGATGCAGCGGCTGCTGACGCTGGCGGACTACGAGCACCCCTACCTGACCATGCAGCCCGACTACGAGGCGGCGGTGCTGGAGGTACTCGCCGACCTCGTCGAGCAGGGGCTCGTGTATCGTGCGCTCAAGCCGGTGCACTGGTCGATCGCGAACCAGACGGCACTGGCCGAGGCCGAACTGGAGTACCAGGACCGCGAGGACATCTCGGTGTTCGTGGACTTTGAAGCCGAGAGCGCCGATGCGGTGTACGACGCGTTCGGGCTCGATGTGGACGCCCGCCCCGGCGCCAAGCCGAGCTTCATGATCTGGACGACGACGCCCTGGACGCTGCCGGCGAACATGGCCGTCGCGGTGAACGAGCGGTTCGAGTACGCGCTGGTGCGGGTGGACGGGAACTGCACGGTGCTCGCGGCCGAACTCGTCGAGAAAGTGACCAGGGCGGCGAAGGCCGAGGATGTCGAGGTGCTCGCGACCGCGCGGGGCTCGAACCTATTGGGGCTGCGGTACAAGCACCCCTTCCGGGCCGAGCCGGCGGCGCTGTCCGGCGATCTCTCGAAGATCTGGTCGATCGTGTCGGCGGAATATGTCACGCTCGAAGACGGCACCGGGCTCGTCCACACCGCGACGGGACACGGCGCCGAGGACTACCAGACGGGCCTGCGCGAGGGCATGCCGATCTACTGTCCGGTCCGGGGTGATGGCACCTACGACGAAACGGCTCCGGAGTGGCTCCGAGGCAAGAGCGTGTGGGAGGCGAACGAACTCGTCACCGAGCACCTGCGCTCGAGCGGGCACCTGTTCCACGACAACAAGTTCATGCACAGCTACCCGCACGACTGGCGGTCGAAGACGCCGGTGATCTTCCGCGCGACCGAGCAATGGTTCGTCGGCGTCGAGACACCGATGAAGCGCGACGGGCGGACGCTGCGCGGCGCATCGCTCGAGGACATCGAGAAGGTCGAGTTCGTGCCTGCGTGGGGCAAGAACCGCATGCGCGGGATGCTCGAGAGCCGCCCGGACTGGTGCATCAGCCGCCAGCGTTCGTGGGGGCTTCCGATCCCCGCGTTCTTCGACGCCGAGGGCCGCGTGCTGATGACCCCGGCGAGCGTGCGGGCGGTCGCGGCGGTGGTGCGTGAGAAGGGCTCGGACGCGTGGTTCCAGTCAGAGCCCGCCGAGCTGCTGACCGGGTACGACCCCTCGAAGGATGCCGACGCGCCGATGGAGCTGAAGGTCGGCACCCTCACGAAGGGCTTTGACATTCTCGATGTCTGGTTCGAATCCGGCTCGTCGTGGAACGCCGTGATGCGGCAGCGTTCGGGCGGGGCCGACTTTCCCGTGCAGGTGTATGTCGAGGGCTCCGATCAGCACCGCGGCTGGTTCCAGACCAGCCTGCTGCCCTCGCTGGCTTCGATGGGCACACCGCCGTTCCGGCAGATCGTCACGCACGGGTTCATGGTTGACCGCGACGGGCACAAGCTCAGCAAGTCCAAGGGTCACACCATCGAGAACCTGTTCGAGAAGTACGGGGCGGATGTGCTGCGCTGGTGGGTGAGCTCGCTGAACTACGAGAACGAGATGAAGGTCGATGACGAGCTCTTCCAGCTCGCGGGCGAGAGCTACCGCAAGGTCCGCAACACCCTGCGCTTCCTGCTGAGCAACCTGGGCGACTTCGACCCGGCGCAGGACCCGGGCGCGCTTGCCGCGCTCGATCCTCGGTCGCTCGAAGCGTGGGTCATCGGCGAGGTCAACCGCGTGCAGCGGGAGTGCGTCGCGGCGTTCGGGCGGTTCAACTTCCAGCGCGTGCACAAGCTCCTGTTCGACCTCTGCAACGACACGCTCAGCGCGGTCTATCTCGCGGCCGTGAAAGACCGGCTGTATTGCGATGCGCCCGACTCGATCCGGCGTCGCGCCACGCAGCGGACGCTGCGGGCCATCACCGAGTCGCTCGCCACGCTCGCCGCGCCGATCCTCTGCCACACCGCCGATGAGGCGTACCGGAGCCTGCACGGGGGCAATCCCGACGCCTGCGTCCATCTCGAGACGATCGAGCCGATCGCGGCGCCCGAGCCCCACGCGGACTGGGCGAAGGTGTTCTTGCTTCGCCAGCAGGCGCTGCGTGCGTTCGAGCAGGCCAAGTCCGCGCTGGGTGTCGAGAACCCGCTCGATGCCGAGATCGTGTTCCCAGATGCCGACGGCGTGCTGGCGGCGTTCGCCCACGATGATCTGGCGGACCTGCTGGGCGTCAGCCGTGTGAGCTTCGGGTCGGCGGAGATCGAGGTCCGCGATCTGCGCGACCAGCCCCGCTGCGAGCGGAGCTGGAAACGGACGCCCGATGTGCGCGAGCGGTCCGACGGCGGGATGCTGACCGACCGCGACGCGGCGGCGCTCGGGCTGGCGTGATCGCCCGGTTCCGGTTGGGCGGGTTCGGGCGGTGATGCCGGCTGCGCGGGGGCGGCGGCTCTCTGCGCCCGCGGGGCGGGGTGGAGTGGCAACACCTGGCGCGGCGAGGGGGAGCCGCGCGTCGCGGGAACGCATCATCGGAGCCGATGCTCCTGAACCACACGCGCGGCCCGGTCGATACTCGGGTGATGCCCGAAGACAACAACCACCACGCTTCCGATGACGCCCGAGGTCGCCCAGACCCGGCCGCCGCCCCCGCCCAGCTCGACCGCCTCGCGGTCCTCGTGCACGAGCTGAACAATCTGCTCGACGGGTGCCTGCGGTGCCTGGCGTCGGCGCGGACCAAGGCCGGTCGGGGCGGGGCCGATCCCGACACCGATCATCTGCTCGAGACGGTGCAGGCCGGTCTGATGCAGATGGCCGGCCTCGTCCACGGCGCGACGCAGTCGTCGGGGGTGCCGATCGGGTCCTCCATGCTGGAGCCGGCGCATCGGCGGACGCTCGGCGAGACCATCGCCCACGCGCGGGAAGTGGCGCTGGCGTCGGTGGGCGACGACTCGATCCGGATCCAGGTGATCTGCGAAGAGGGGCTGTCGGATCTCCCGGCCGGGCCGCTGTACTCCGCGGTGCTGAACGGGCTGATCAACGCGGTCGAAGCGGTGCGTTCTTCGCCGCGTGAGGGTGTGTCGCTGATCGAACTGACAGCGTCGACGGTCGGCGGCGTGCTCGACCTGCGGGTCATCGACCCGGGGCCGGGGCTGGAGATCGACCCGGACCGGGCGCTGGAGCCGCGCGTATCCACGAAGGGGCCCGGGCGCGGGCTGGGGCTGGCGGTCAGCCGGGAACTGATCGAGCGAGAGGGAGGGTCGATCGAGCTGCGCGACCGCGGCGGGCACCAGCGGGGCGTGGAGCTGCGCATCAGCGTACCGATCCCGGCCGACCGCGGGTCGGTGTGGATCGGACAGAGCGGGGGAAGCGATGACTAAGACGCGTGTGCGGGCGCTGGTGGTCGACAACGACCCGATCGTCGCCGAATCGCTTGCGGAGTTTCTCCGCGGAGAGGGGCACGACGCGGCGAGCGCGCTCGACGCGACCGAGGCGCTGGCGCGGATCGAGCAGTCGGCAGAGACCGACCGCCCGTTCGATGTCGTGCTCTGCGATGTCTCGATGCCCGGGGTGTCGGGGATCGAACTGCTGCGGCGGGTTGCGCGCGACCACCGCGAGATCGCGGTGATCATGTTCACGGGCTACGGCACGATCGAGTCGGCGGTCGAAGCCCTGCGCATCGGCGCGTGCGACTACCTGACCAAGCCCATCGTCGACGACGAACTGCGGGTGTCGCTCGAACGGGTTCTCCGGCAGCGGGCGCTTCTGGTGGAGAACAAGACGCTGCGTTCGCAGCTCGATCAGCGGTACGGGCTCGACAGCGTGATCGGGGCCGACCACCGGATGCAGCGGGTGTTCCAGCTTGTCGAGTCGGTCGCGCCAAGCCGCACGACCGTGCTGATGACCGGCGAGAGCGGGACGGGCAAGAGCATGATCGCCCGCGCGATCCACCGCAAGAGCCCGCGGAAGGACAAGCCGTTCGTCGAGATCGCGTGCGGCTCGATCCCCGAGACGCTCCTCGAGAGCGAGTTGTTCGGGCACGCCAGGGGCGCGTTCACGGGGGCGCACGCGGACAAGATCGGCAAGTTCCTCGCGGCCGACGGGGGCACGCTGTTCCTCGACGAGATCAACTCCGCGTCGCCGGCGATGCAGCTCAAGCTGCTGCGGGTGCTCCAAGAGAAGAAGTTCGAGCCGGTGGGCTCGACAGAGACGATCGAGTGCGATGTGCGGGTGCTGCTGGCGAGCAATCAGCCGCTGGAGGAGCTTGTCTCACGCGGCGAGTTCCGACAGGATCTCTACTACCGCATCAATGTGGTGAACATCGAGCTCCCGCCGCTCCGCGACCGGGTGGGCGATATCCGCCCCCTCGCCGAGAGCTTCCTCGATCACTTTTCCCAGGAACTGGGTCGGCAGCTCGTGGGCTTCTCGGGCGAGGCGCTCGATGCGCTCCGGCGGTACCCGTTCCCGGGCAATGTGCGCGAACTGCGGAACATCATCGAGCGGGCGGCGGTGCTGACCAGGGCCCAGACCATCGGGCTCGACGATCTGCCGCCGCATGTCATCGCGGGCGACGACCGGGGCATGGCGCGGCCCATGAGCGTTGCGGACGAGTTCGACGACGAGTCGCCCTGGGTTCCGATGCCGCTGACCGATGCCCTGCGCGACCCCGAACGCCGGATCATTCTGCGGGCCCTGCGGGCGAATGAGTGGAATCGCCAGCGGACGGCCGAGGACCTGGGCATCAACCGCACGACGCTCTACAAGAAGATGAAGTCGCTGGAGATCGACGACGAGGATCGGCGCGCGGCGGGCTGAGTTCCCCTCGGCGGCGCACGGATCCGGTACATGTTCCACGTGGAACACATACGCGGTGCGTGCGTACCAACGGACCGCCTTGCATGCACCCAAGAAACAAGCCGCGCCCGATCGGGCGCGGCTTGCGTGTTTGGGAGGATGTGCTGAGCGTCAGCGCCCGGGCGGGAACCAGAGACCCTCGGGCGCATCCTCGACGCGATCGAGCAGCTCCTTGACAGCGGCCTCGAGCTGACGATCCCGGCCGGCGGCCTCGTCCTCGGGCGTCTGGGGCACATCGATGTCGGGCATGGCGCCGTTGTTCTCCATGTCGGTCCCGTCGGGCAGGTACCACCCGCGGAAGGGTCGGCGGACGGTGGTGCCGTCGATCAGGCGGAACGACCCGGTGGAGATGACCCCGCCGAAGGTCTGCGTCCCGACGAGCACGCCGCGGCCGATGGTCTTGATCGCGTGGGCGAAGATCTCGGCGTTGGAGAACGAGTGCTGGTTGATGAGCACGCTGATCGGGCGCTGGTACTGGTAGATGAGCCGGCGGTCGCGCGGGTAGGCGTCCGGGGCGGCCTCTCGCGGGTCGGCGCCGCGGGGCACGGTGTAGGCGTGGCGCGGCGCGGTCAGGGAGCTGAGCAGGATGTCGGTCGTCGACCCCCCGCCGTTGTCGCGGACATCGATGATGAGCCCGTCCTTCCCGTGGGCGGCGGCATAGAGGTCACGCTCGAAGTCGCGGACCGAGGGCATGTTCATCCCGCGGATGTGGAGATAGCCGAGCCGCCCGTCGGACATCTCGTCGACGAGTTGGCGGCGCTGAAGCACTTCGGCCTCGTAGCTGAGGTTGGAGAGCGTGCCGTAAGAGATTGGATCGATCAGGACATAGGTCGGGCCGTCGTTCTCGGGATCCTCGGCGCCCTCCTGTTCCTCGGCATCGACCTCCTCGTCCTCGCGGCGGACCTCGAGCAGTGTTTGCTGGCCGGCGGTGCCGACCATGGCGGTGTCGAGGTTGACGCTCGGCATGGCGTTGGCGTTGTCGGCCAGGTTCAGGCCGTTGACGCTGAGAATGACATCCCCGACCTTGAGGCGTGTCGACTCGGCATCGGCTGGCGAGCCCGGAAGGACGCTGTCGACGCGGTAGCCGCCGGGCACGGGCGTGGTGTCGACGCCGAGGTAGCCGACGCTCTGGGAGGAGGTGGAGAACCCGCCGCCGCCCCAGATGCCTGTGTGAGATCCCTCGAGTTCGCCGAAGAGCATGTTGACGACGCGGTTGAACTCGCCGGGCGTGCGCGTCTTCATCGCGAGCGAGAGATAGCGATCGGTGAGGCCGGCCCAGTCGAGGCCCTTGAGGGTCGGGTGGTAGAAGTCGCGGCCCATGGTGCGGGCGGTCTCGAGGAACTTCTGCCGCTGCTGCTCGGCGACTTCGACCTCGATGCGGACATCGATGGGGTAGGCCTTGGCCCCGCCGCCGGAGGTCGAGGCACTGCGTGCCTGCCCGCCCGAGACGAAGCTGACGCGGGTGCCGTCGATCGACATGCGCGGATCCGAGACGCCGCCGGCATTGACGGTCTTGCGGTCGCCGCCTGAGGGATCGACCGAGTAGTAGCCGAAGCTCCCTCCGACGCTGCCCGAGAAGAGGATGCGGTCGCCGCCGGGCGTGACGAGGACATTCCCTGCCGATCCGTCGGTCGCGGCGATGCGGCGGATGCGGAGGTAGGCGTCGTCGGTGTCAAACTCGATGGGCTCGCCCGGCTCGGCGGGCTCGGCGGAGAAGTCGATGGTCGGGAGGACCTTGCGCTTCTTGGCTTCGGCCGCGGCCTTGTCGAAGTACTCCTTGAGCTCGTAGTCGCGGAGCCCTTCGAGGGACTTGTCGAGGTAGACGCGGTAGATATCGAAGCGGAAGTTGTCGCCGTCGCGGTCGGAGGCGAACGCGAGCACCTTGCCGTCGGCGCTGATCCGCGGGCCGTAGTCGTAATCCGGGTGGCGGGTGATGTTGATGGGCTCGGCGTCGGCGTCGGCGGTGTCGAGCAGCCAGATGTCGCTGTTGAAGTAGAGATCCTCGCGCGAATAGAAGATGTGGCGCGAATCGCCCACCCAGACCGCGTCGGGAGCGTCCCACCCCTCGATGACCATGCGGGTGTCGCCCGAGGCGAGGTCGTGGAGCATGAGGTCGCCCCGATCGCGGCGGTAGAGCAGCGATCGCCCGTCGGGCGCGGGGGTCACGGCCATCTCGTCGGCGTCGGTCGCGATCAGCGGCTCGACCTGGAAGCGCAGGGCTCCGGCCCAGCGTGGACCCTCATCGGGGAGCTTGGGCTTGGCTTCCTTCTTCTCCTCCTCGGGCTTCTCCTGCTCGCGCTTGGCTTCGGCGGGCTGGGCTTCGGGTGCGGCGGCGGGTGCGGGCTGCTCGACGAGCCTTGCCGAGGTGCGGGTGCCCTCGACCTCGAAGGAAAGGTCGCCCGCGTTGGCGGTGCCGAAGAGCGTGAGGTCGAGCACGACGAGCGTGAATCGGACCTCCATGCCGTCGGCGAGGGAGACGGAGAAGGAGAGCGTGTTGTTGCTCGCGCTCCAGGTACCGCCGCTGATCTCGCCGGTGAAGAGTGGGCCGGCGTCGAGCGTGCCGGTGACGCTCGAGCCGCTGCGGGTCAGGTCGAGCGAGAACTGGGCGCCCCCCGGCGGAAGCGGATCGGGCCCGGTGATGGTGCAGCTCC
Source organism: Phycisphaerales bacterium JB037 (assembly GCA_043101605.1). Classification (GTDB taxonomy): domain Bacteria; phylum Planctomycetota; class Phycisphaerae; order Phycisphaerales; family UBA1924; genus JBICIG01. Next base: position 8,920 of record JBICIG010000084.1, on the reverse strand, counting down.
AGATGCCGCTGATGCCGTCGTCTCCCGCGGGCTGCTTCGGGGCCTCGGCGGGCTTCTCGGGCTCGGCCTCTTTGCCTTCCTTGGGGGCTTCCTTGGGCTGGATGTCATCGAGCGAGAGCGTGACGCGGGCGCGGTGGATGTCCCAGGTGCCCGCTTCGTCGGATGCGAAGTAGAGCACGCTGTTGTCGGGCGCCCAGGCGAGTCCCTGCTCGCGCCCCGTGGTGTTGGTGACGCGCCGCGCCGGGCGGTCGTCCTCGACGCTGCGGACGAAGACCTCGCCGCGGGCGATGATCGCGACGGTCTTGCCGTCGGGGCTGAGCGCGGCTTCCTCGGCCTCGCGGTCGAGGTCGAAGATCTCGGTGTCGGCGAGGTCGGTGTCGGCGGAGATGGAGATGTTCAGGGCCACCGGTTCGGCATCGTCGCGGCGGAGGTCGAGCGTGTAGATCGTGTCCCACACCGTCATCACGGCGTGGGAGCCGGTCCAGTTCACGCGGAAGCCCTGCACGCCGTGCCCGATGGTCACCTGGTCGTCGGTGGGTTCGAAGTCGGTGAGCTGGTGGAGCCGGCGGGAGTTGGCCCGTCCGTTATCGTCCGCGCCGCGCTCGAGGCGGTAGACATTGTTCTGCCCGTCGCGTGAGGAGACGAAGACCACCGCGCCGCCGGGCGTCTGGTATGCGTGCCCGTCGTTGGCGTCGAAACTGGTGAGCTGATCGAATTCGCCGGTCTCGAGGTTGAGGCGGTAGACATCGCTCGCGCCGGGCCCGCGGTACTTGGGACGGTCCCAGATCGAGTAGCCGCGGTAGAAGAGCACGCTCTTGCCGTCGCTGGACATGTGCGGGTCGCGGCCGAAGGCGTCGGTGAGTCGCGTGACGGGCCCGCCGTCGAGAGGAGCGCGGTACATGCGCGGATGGCGGTAGATGCTGGGCTCCTGCGAGCCCGAGAAGAGCAGGGCCTTGCCGTCGGCGGAGAATCCGCTGAGCGCCTGGGAGCGATCGGAGATGGTCGCGCGGGAGATCTCCCCGCCGATGACGCGATCGCCCGAGCGGATCAGCGGCATGGTGTAGAGATTGCGCGCGCCGTCGCGGTTGGACTCGAACGCGAGGGTCTTGCCATCAGGGCTGAACACACCCGCGGAGTCGTCGGCGGGATGCGAGGTCAGGCGGGACGCGGCCCCGCCGTCGGCCGACACCGCCCAGAGGTCACCCGCGAAGGTGAAGACGACGAGCGAGCCGTCCGGGCTGATCGCCGGATCCTGGGGGAACCCGGGCGAGGGAGGAGCGGCGGCGGCGCCGGCGACGGCGACAAACAAAGACGCGAGACTGCAGCGGATCGGCGTGCCCATGGCGGACTCCTCCGTGATGAAACGAACGCGTGATGACCGGGCGCGTGCGCGCGTGAGTCTAACCCCCCGCCGCCGCACTCCATCGGTCGAGTGCGGCGATCGGCTGTGTCTCTTACTGGAAGTCGGTCCGGGAAGTTTCGCTGGGTCCGAGAACCACGCGATCTCAGGCGTTGACGCCTGCTCTCGAGGGCGAGGCCGGGGGGAATCCCGGTTCAGCCGGATGAGGGCCCTCGCCGAGCGCCAGGCGGTAGATCGCCTCGACCTCGGCCATGTAGTCCGGGTAGCTGCGGATCGGGCTCATCGCGTGGATCTCCGCCGGCGTGGGGCTGGTGACGGCGCCGGTGGCGAGTCGGGTGATGCGTTCGGCGAGCGCCTCGGGATCGCCCCCGGGGAACATGAGCCCGTTGCCGAGCGCGTCGCGATCGCCGGCGGCTGGCTCGCGGATCCACTCGGGCGGACCGCCGAGGCGCGACGCGAGCACAAACTTGCCGGCGCTGAGGAACTCGAGCAAAACGATCGGCGAGTTCTCGAACCAGATGTGAGGCAGCACGCCGACATCGAAGGTCGCGCCGGCCGAGACGAGGTGGAGCAGGTCGTACCCGCCGAGGAACGAGACCTCCGGGTGGCGCGCGAGTCGGCGGCGGTGGAGCCCGTCCCCCCCGCCGGCGTGGAGCATGAAGTGGCAGCGGGCGCGCACGCTTGGATCGAGCGCCTGGATCGCGCGCACGAGGATGTCGACGCCCTTGTTGTGGCGCACGGTGCCGAAGAACCCGAAGCGGAGCGGGCGGTCGTCGTGCTGGGCCGACCATGGCCTGGTGCGGTAGGTCGGCGCGGCGGCGGTGCGCCGATAAATGCGATCGAGATGCGGCAGCCCGAGCCGGAGCACTCGGAGTCTGTCGGCGTCGAGGCCCATGCGCTCGTGCGTGTCGGCCATGAAGGCGCTGGGGGGCGTGACGACGGCGGCGGCGTTGAGCGCCGCGATCCCCTCCACCCGGCGACGCCCGTAGTCGTTGAGCACGCGGAGGTGGTGCGTCGCGTTGAGAAAGCGCTCATTCTGATCGATCGGCGACTTGCCCAGCGGCGTGAGTTCCTCGCTTTCGTCGACGGGAAACTCCGGGCCGATGAGCCCCGAACGGTCGGCCGGGGGAAGGTCGAAGCCGAGCGCGAGATCGGGATCGACCGGGGGATCGTTCAGGTCGTCGCGTCCTTTCTTGCTCCCGAGCCCGAGGTTGGGGATCACGAGTTTGGGCCGATGGCGGAGGAACGAGCGGACGACGGCGGCTCCGACGGGACCCAGGCGGCGGGCGGAAAACTGCTCGATGCGTCGGCGCGCGCGCGCTCGACGCGGGGGCGCGGGGGTCAGGCAGGTTTCGCACGCCTTGCCGCCCTCGTAGTCGGTGCAGACATGCGTCTCGTTGCGGAGCAGGTCGACCTGCGGGCAAACGAACCAGTAGTTGTGCGGCGTGACGACGACGGGCCGCCCGGAGTCGCGGATCTTCGGGACCAGGTCGAGCGGGTAGCCCTCGAGCGAGTGGATGTGGACGAGGTCGGCCCGGACGCGGTCGAGCCAGCGCAGAACGGCGGCGGATTCGGCGGGCGCGCTGCGCTCGCGTTCCATGTTGCGGAAGTTGAAGACGGCCGGGGAGAGGTTGGGACTGTTGACCAGTCGCCACTGCGAGACGCCCCGCCACGGATCCTCTGGCTCGATGCGGATGCCGGGTCTGAAGGAGTAGTGCATTCCGGACCGGAGGGCGTGCACGGTGTGTCCGCTGAGCGCCAGGCCGGCGGCGGTCTCTGAAGCGACTAGGTTGTAGCCCGAGCCCTCGCGCGCCTGGTTCGAGACGCTCGCCCAGCCGAGGATCGCGATGGTGCGCGGCGACTCGGTGCGCATCCACCCGGGCGGGGGATCGATCGGGAGTTCGACGCGGTCGGCGGTCATGCGGTCGCGGCTCCGTCGCCCGGAGCCTTCTCCACGCGATCGAACGATGCCGACTGCGGGGCGGGGAGTTTGGGAAGCATCAGCAGAAACCACGCGGCGCGGAGGAGCGTCCATCCCCAGCGCGCGCCGAACGCGAGTCGGTCGCGGAGGCGGTTGGGCTCGATCATGACGCGTGAGAGGTCCTTGGGGTCGGCGTGGAGCGTCCAGCGCCCGGAAAGGAGCGGGAAGTCATTGCCGTTGTCAAAGACGACCGCGGCGGTTGGGCGGTGGAACCAGAGCGGAAGCTGCCGACGGAGACGGGAGCGACGGCGGAGGGAGTAGACGATCGTTCGTTCGTCGCCGCGAGGCTGAGGGGACAGGTCGTTGCGCACGAGCCGCGTCCACGCCGGGGCGGGGCGGTGGGCCTCGGAGGCGGCCTGGGTCAAGCCCTGCTTGAGTTGGTCCGCCCAGCCTTGGCAGGCCGGTCGGTTGCAGAGGAACGCGAGTTGCGCGGGGTTGCGTGCACTGAACCGCTCGATCGCTTCCTTCAGCGTGACCGTCGGCGGGGCCTGGTGGCTGAGTTTGCCGCCGCGGTTGCCGATCGCATCGCTGACGCTGCGGCGGATGAGTTCGGCGTGGGTGAGCCGGCGCATCAGGGCCGCCTTGAGCGACTCTCGCAGCAGCCCGGAGAGGCGCTCGCGGAGCACAGGTCGCACGCGTTCGGCGGGGAGGGTCTTGCGGAGCATCCAGAGCAGGTTGCGCTGGGCGTAGTAGAGCCTCGCGAGGGTGAGTTTGTGGTGCCAGGGGGTGTGGTAGACGACGGCGTCGAGGTTGAGCGCCACGCCCCAGCCGGCGCGGGCGAAGCGGAGCGACCAATCCGCATCGTCGCAGTAGATGAAGTATCGCCCGTCCCAGAGCCCGACCTGCTCGACGGCGGACCATCGCGCGAGGAGGCTGCAGGCGCTGACGACATCGACGGGGCGGAGCCCGGTGTAGCCGGTGCCGCCCTTGGTCCCCCCCACCGTCGCGGTCCATTGGCGGTGCGACTCGTGGAGGGGGTGTGCGGGCGAGGGCTCGTCGGCCATCAGCCCGGTGTCGGGGTTCAAGTAGACGGTGGTCTCGATGGTGCGCGCGCGGTCGTCGATATCGCAGGTGCGCGAGCCGACGAGCCCGAGAGAGGGATCGGCGTTGGCGGCCGAGACGAGTTGGGCCAGCGCATCGGTCGGCAGATCGACATCGTCATCGACGAGCCAGACGAAATCGGGGTTGAAGCCGGGTTCGGAGGCGGCGCGGTGCTGGGTCCACGCGAGCCCGGTGTTGAAGCCGCCGCACCCGCCGAGGTTGGAGCCGTTGCGGATGATGGTCATCGATCCGAAACCGGCGGCGTTTCGGCGGCCGGTGACGCGGGGGGCGAAGCGCGGTTCGAGCGCGGCTTGGGTGGGGTTGTCGACCAGACGCTCGGGGGACCATCGGGCGACGAGTTCGTCGGTCGTGCCGTCGGACGAGGCGTTGTCGATGATGACGACCTCGAGTCGGGAGGGATCATGGGACTGGCGGGCGATCGCGGCGAGGACGCGGTCTGCCATCTCCCAGCGGTTCCAGGTGACGATGAGGACGGCGACGGAGGCGGTCGTGGCGGGCGCCTTGGGCGGGTGCCCGTCGCCGGCGGGGGTGGTCGGCGGGGCTTCGACCGCGACGGGTCGGCGGGGTTGGAGGTGCGATCTGGTCATGCGTCGGTCGGCTTGGCGGGGTCCCCTCGATAGCGCCGCGGGCTCGTTTCAGCCCGGATGGGGAGGATAGTCCGGACGCCGGGTGGCATCCGCCGACCCGAGCAGTTCCCGATAGAGATCGAGGATCTCGCGGGCGTGCTCGGCGAGGGACTTGGGTGGGCGCACGCCGGCGCGGAGTTGGTCGAGGGGTGCGGGGTCGGCGGCGAGTTGGTCGAGCGTGGCGGCGAGGGCGGTGCGGTCGTTGGCGCGGAAGAGCAGGCCGTTCTCGCCGTGGCGGATGAAGTCGGGGATGCCTCCGGCTTCGGCGCCGAGGACGGGCACGCCGCAGGCGAGGAACTCCATGACGGTCTGCGGGGCGTTGTCCCACCAGGTGGAGCAGACGACGCCGAGATCGGCCCCGCCGACGATCCAGGGGATGTCGTCGTAGCGATAGCCGGGGGCGAAGTCGAGGCGGGCGAGACGCGGGGCGAGTCGGCGGAGTCGGTGCTCGATGGGTTCGGCGTGCTGGGCAAAGACGGACAAGTGCAGCCGGGCGAGCGTGGCGGGTGCGCACGCCTCGAGCGAGTCGAGGAGCATCGGGAGCCCCTTGTAGGGGTTGTGGTGCCCGATGAAGACGAGACGGATGGGGCGAGCCGGGGCCTCGGTGAAGGGAGTCGGCGGGGCGATGGCGTGAGGCTCGTCGGCGGCGCGTTCGGTCATGCGCGTGCCGATGGTCAGACGACGGACGCGGTCGGCGCGCACGCCGAGCGCGATGAACTTGTGGGCAACGAAGTCGGAGACGGCGAGGACGGCGTCGCAGGCGTTGAGCGCGTCGATCATCGCGTTGCGGCGGTGGGCGTAGGCGTTGGGAGAGCGGTCGCTCTGCGGCTCGGGGGTCGGCGTGTTGTCGAGCGGGGCGCGGGCCTCGGGGGGTGGATCGAACGCGGGCCCCTCGGGCGTGGCGCGTTGATCGGAGCCGGCGGGCGGCATGGGGCCCAGCGCGTCATCGGGCGCACGCACGGGGATGGTGACCCGATCGGCGGCGCCCTCGATCGTGACGGGGATGGCGGGCGAGTCTTCGGAGCGTCGGGGGGTGGGCGGGCCGAACCTGGTGAGGCAGCCGACGCAAGCGTGCCCGCTCTGGAAGTCTCGGCAGGGGATGGCACCGCCCTGCATGAGATAGACCTGCGGGCAGACGGTGTGGTAGTTGTGCAGGCTGAAGACGACGCGGGCGCCGGCGCGGCGGAACGACTCGATGCAGCCGGCGCTGAAGCCCTCGAGCGACTGGATGTGGACGAGATCCGGGCGGGCTATGGCGGCGAAGTCGGCGAGAACGGCTTCGAGTTCGGGGGAGGAGGCCTCGGGCCCGGGGTCGTCGAACTGGAGGGCCGAGGGGGCGCGGCAGGGGGAGTTGACGAGTTCGAAGACGCGGACGGATTCCCAGTCGGCGTGGCGACGGATGTGGCATCGGCCGCCCATGCCGGGCCCGCGGCGGGTGCCGCCGCAGAGGCTGAGGACTTGGTGGTGTTGAGCGGAGAGGATGCGTGCGAGGCTCTGGGTGTAGCCGTTGATTCCGCCGCCGCGGTGGGCGCCGTGCCAGATCTTGGGCCAGTTGAGGAGCAGGATCCGCATGCGGAGCGAGTATAGAAGCGGGCGGTGCAGCCCCCGGCGGGTGCGGGTAGATTGGGAGCTGACAGGGGAGGCCGCTCGATGATCCGATTCAGTTGCGACCGATGCGACCGCGCGTTCGAGGTTCCCGACTCCGAGGCGGGGTCACGGATCGAGTGCCCGGATTGTGGGGACATGAACATCGTGCCGGCGGCAGAGGCGAAGCCGTCGGCAGCGAGCGGGAAGCGAGACAAGCCATCGGCGGCGGGGTTGCCGCCGGATCGCGGGCCCGAGGAGCGAGTGATGTTCGTGCGGCCGGCGATGTTCCGGGCTCGGCCGCTGACCTTCACCGGGCTGGCGCTGGTGGCGTTCGCGAGCGCGTTCGGTCTGATCTGGTTCGGTGCGCTGGGCAAGACGCCGGGTTGGCTGATGTGGGTGAGCCTGCTGGGGCTGGTCGTGTCGCTGGGGCTGTTCGGGTGGTGGAAGCTGATGGTGCTGTCGGCGGCGCTGGACATCACCAACAAGCGGTCGACGGAGATCCGGGGGCTGTTCAGCAAGGCGACGAGCGAGGTGCTGCACGACAACATCCGCAACATCCAGATCGCCCAGAGCTTCTGGCAGCGGATCTGGCGAGTGGGGACGATCGGGATCTCGAGCGCGGGGCAGGATGGGGTGGAGATCCAGGTGCAGGACATGCCCCATCCGAACAAAATCAGAGAAGTGATCGACCTCTACCGACCGATCTGATGTAGTAGGAGAGGTGTTTCTGGGGCGGAGGATCCGAACCGGGGGGAGCACCGAAATCATCCGGGCGGGTGGAACCGGCGCTCCGGCGGAGGTTCAATTCCGATCGGCCCGGGGAGCGGGTCCGCGTTCCGATGGAGGATGAACTTGACAGTTCTCGAACGGATTCGAATCAAGCTGGTGGTGTTTGTCGCGGGGTTGCTGTTCGCGGCGATCGGCGTGCTGACCTGGGCGGCTTTGCCGGTGCTGCCGGTGGTGGGCGTCGCGGTGGCGACCGCGGCGTTCGTCGCGAGTTCGATGACCTCGCGCCTGTCCAAGGGCGTGTGCCACGGATGTGGGCAGCGGCTTGGTCCGGCGACGCCGGGCGAGCACGGCGTGCTGTGCCCGAACTGCGGGCGGCTGAACTCAATCAAGCCGATCGGGCGGGGCTGATTCACTGCGAATTGAATGACCGAGCAACCCCGCGCTGCGACGGCGCGGGTTTTTTTGTGCGCGGACCGCAGGTCGCCCCGGACGCGTTCCTCCAAGGAAAGACGCCGCCCGTCGGTGGGCGGCGTCTGGAGTTGATCGGGCGTCTGGTTGATCGTCCGCGGGTTGCTCCGCGGATCAGTCGTTGCCTTCGCCTTCGTCGTGGGAAGCGTCTTCGACCTTGGCCTTGGCGAGGATGGCGTCCATGGCCTTGTGCTCGCGGATCTGCTGGAAGATCGCGCCGACGCGGTTGCCGGAGATCAGGTCTCTGCGGAGCTTCTCGGGGCGGACGCCCTGCTCCATCGCCATCTGGGCGATGCGGCCGTTGATCTCGGCCTCGGAGACGCTGACCTCCAGGTCGTCGGCGGCCTGGTTGAGGATGAAGAAGAGCTTGAGCTCGCGCTGGGCGACCTCGGCCGACGCGGCGCGGAGTTCGGCCATGTGGGTCTCGATGTCGGTCGGGGAGACGCCGCGGTACATGAGCTCCATACGGCGGCGTTCGAGGGTGCGGGCGGCCTGGCGGTCGGTCAGTCGCTCGGGCAGCTCGATGGTGGTGTTCTCGATGAGGTAGTCGGAGACCTGCTGCCGCATCGCCGACTGCTGGCGGACGATCGCCCGCTGGGTGAGGCGGGTGCGGAGGGCGTCCTTGAGCTGGTCGAGGGACTGGAAGCCGAACGCGGCGACGACGGCGTCGGGCGCGGCGGGGATGATGCGATCGACGCGGTCGACCTGGAAGGTGATGGTGAGGTCCTCGCCGCGGATGGCTTCGACCTCGTGGTTCTCGGGACCCTTAACCTTGACGGTGGCGGTCTCGCCGGGCTTGGGGAGGCCGAGCTGCTTGGCGAAGTCGTCGACGAGAACGCCGAGGATCATGCCCTTGCCGCCGGAATCGTTGTCGGGGACCTGCACGACGGCGCCCTTGATGTTGTAGAACTCCTTGGGGTTGCCGTCGTCGTCCTTGCCGCCGGTCATGATGCCGTGGCCGGTGAGGTAATCGCCGGGTTCGGGCGTCTCGCGTTCCTCGAGCTCGCCCTCGTTGATGCAGAGCTTCTCGACCTCGGCGTCGATCATGGCGTCGGAGACCTCGAACCCGGGGCGTTTGACGGCGATGCCCTCGAGGCTCGGGAGGGT
>JBICIG010000083.1:0-15982 GCA_043101605.1 Phycisphaerales bacterium JB037 | reverse complement strand
CGCTCGGTCACGGTCGTCTTGCCCGCGTCGATGTGGGCACAGATGCCGATGTTCCTCGTGTGCTTCAGATCGACTTTCATGGTCCACTCCTGATGCCGATTGGGTGCCGCATGCGCCGCCGCCGGCGACGAGCCTTCCGAGATCGCCGCCCGCGGCGGTCCTCGCCGACGCGGCCGGGCGCTGTGTGTTCAACCATCGCTCCGCCGAACGGTCCGGTCTGAACCGTCCCCGCGAAGACTCCGTGAATTCCGCCTTCCGAGGCGGTCGCAACTTGCAAAGCAGGGGGGGGTCGTGACGCTCGGCTTCGCACCGGCCGACGCCGAGAGGGTGCCCGGGACTTCTCCCGCGATTCAGCCCAGCTCCGTGTCGGTGTCGTCTTCCATCGCGTAAACCCCTGTCAACAAACAGACCGCAACCCGCGACCGCGGGCCCGAACCCCGCTCCCTCCCGCCCGCATCGGCCGATTGCAAATCCGCCAACAGGGCCTTGTGTCGCGTCGCCTGAAATGCTAGCCCCGCCCCACCCCCGATCAAGGCCCGCAACCCCGCCGAGCATCACCGGTTTCGGCCCCCGACCCCGCGCCCACTCCGCCCCGGTCCCGTCCCCCAGTCCCTTCCACGGACGCGACCTCTACCGCGCCAGCCGCTCCGCCCGCCGCCGCTCGTCGGCTCCCAGCCCCCGCACCGGGTCCAGCCGCTTCATCGCGTCAAGTTCCAGCGCCCGCGCCGCCCACGCCCGGGCCTCCTCCCGACGCCCCGCGTCGTCGGTCAGTTCCATCAGCCGCACCACCACCCCGATCCCCTGCGGGTCCAGTTCATGCGCCCGCTCAAGGTCCGAGATCGCACGGTCGGCCGCCTCCCGCGACACCCCTTCGCCCGATGCCAGCAGTCGATCTGCCGCGAGGATCACCGAAGCCCGCAACTGCCACACGCCCGGCCCGGTCCCGGCGCCCATCGGATCAACCCCGCTCGCCTCCAGCACCCGGATCGCCCCGTCCGCCACGCTCCACGCCCGGTCGATCGCCCGGTCCCGCAGGCTCTCGAGCCCCTCGCGGTCCGCGATCGCCGCGACCTCCAGCAGCATCCCCACGATCCGACGGTCCAGCCCCGGCACCACGCCCGGCAGCCCGGGCCGTGCTTCCAAAAGCCGCTCCGTCGCCGCCAGCGTCACGATCAGGTCCGCCCGATCGATCTGCCCGACCAACTCGTCCAGCCGATCCGCCGGCGGCTCCCCGGTCGCCTGCATCAGCGTCTCGCCCATTCCCTGGCCGACCAGCCTCGCGATCTCCCGCTCCCGCACGCCCTCGCCCGCGAGTTGCCGGATCTCCAGCCGCGCCCGCCCGAGAGGTGCCAGCATTCGCGCCGACTCGCCGAGCGTTCGCTCCCAGATGCTCGTCTGCTGCGCGCGCAATGCCGCGAAGCCAGCCAGTCCGAGACACGCCGCCGCCCCAAGCACGCCCACGCCGCCGGCGAGCGCAGCCATCCGCCCGCGCGCCCCTTCAGGATCGCTCGACCGGCTCTCCGCCGTCGATTCGCGTTCCCTCGGCTCGCCCCGCCCCGCGGCCGCCGCGACCGCCAGCAGGAACAGCCCCGCCGACCCGGGCTGGATCGGCGCCATGTCAACCATCGCGACCCCGACCCACGCGACCATCGCCCCGGCCGCCCATCGCGCGATCGTCCGCCCCATCCCACGCGCCGCCGCGAATGTCAGCCACACCCACGCCACGCCGAGGCCCGCCCACGCCCCGAGCCCCGCCAAGAGCGCCCACATCGGGATCGGGTCGGCCGAACTCATCGCCCCGGCCAGCCCGAGCGGAACCGATGCCCCTCGCTCGATGAGTGTCGAGAGCATCATCACCACCGCCGCCACGCCGCCGACCGCGTAGATCCGCGCGCGCCCGGCCCGCCCCTCCGGCAACTCTGTCGAGTCGCGCGGCGATTCCTCGCGCCCGAGTCCCCTCCCTCCCAACCAGGTCATCGACAGCAGCGCCGCGCCCCACGCGAGCCCGAAGACTCCGAGCGTCGCCGCCCAGTCAAAGAACACGCTGTGCGGGCTCGTGACCTCCTCCGGGCTCAGCGCGGGGCGCGCCAGCAGGTACGCCGCCTGGAACCCGTCGGGCCCGACGCCCAGCAGCGGGGCGTCGGCGAACACCCGTCCGGCCCCGACCAGATAGAACCAGCGAAACCGCAGGCTCAACTCGCCGATCGCGTCGCCCATCAGCCCGCGCAACGCGATCCCCGCCAGGACGAGCGCCACCGCCCCGACCGCGATCACCGAGCCGAACCGGGGCGAGCGCACGATCCGCGTCGGCACGCCGCCCTCGCGCTCGCGCAGCGCCCGCCACGCGAGCATCGGCAGCACCGCCGCCGCGACGCCCAGCGCCGCCGCGCCGAATCCTCCCTTGGAACCGCTGAGCACCAACCCGAGCGTTGCCGCGAGGAATCCCATTCCGCTCGCGATGAGCGTCCCGAGAGCCGCGCTCCCGCGCCAGGCGTTCCACGCCAGCCCTCCGAAGAGCACCGCCGCACCGGCCATGAACGACGCGTAGACATTCGCGAGCCCGAACCACCCCGTCGCCTCGGGCTGCCTCAGTCGGCGTTCATAGAGGATCGCCGACGCCGAGCCCGGCTGCCAGCCCCGGGCCGCGAGTTCCGCGTCGCGGTTGGCCTCGAACGACGCGACCGTCTGCGGGTGATCGATCCCGACCTGGATGAGCCCCTTGGCGCACAGGATCAGGGCGAACCCCGCAACGCCGGCTACGAGCAGTCGGCCGAGCGTCGCGTCGCGTGCGCTCACCCACGCCGCCGCCGCGCCCCACCACGCGGCGATCCACGCCGACCCGATCCACGCATCCCCCGCCCGCGTCGGCTCGAGCGCGTGCCCGAACGCCGCGACCGTGCCGAGCCCCACGAGCCCGAGCACGAAACCGTCGCTCCGTCGGAGCGAGCGGGCAGCGGCCCCGATCGCCAGCGCCGCGCCCAGCAGCGCGATCGCGTCGAGCACCAGCCCGCCGGTCGGGCCCAGCCCCGAGGGATTCCCGAGGATCGCATCGAGGACGCCGATCCCGGTCGAGGGGGGCGCGAGTTCGGGGACCGCCGTGGTGCGCGGGTCGGCGTCGAAGTGGGGGAGCGGGAGGCTGACGGTCATCGCGCGCACCAGCGCCGCGACCACCACCAGCGCGATGCCGACGCGCCCGAACGCCACGCTCCGGCTCGTTCGCGGGCCGGTCATGACGCGGGCCCATTCGAGGAGCGGTCGGTCGCGGGGGAGGCGAACTCGAAGAGCGCGATCAGCGCCAGCAGCAGCGCGATCTGCACGCCGACGAGCGCCGCCTGCCACGGGACGAGCGAGCCGAGCACGATCCCCGCGACGCCCGTCACGCCGGTGAGCCCCGCGATGACGAGCATGGTCTGCGTGCCGCTGAGCCCCCGGCGCACCAGCCGGTGCGAGAGGTGCTGGAGATCGCCCTTGAAGGGGCTCCTTCCCTGGGCGAGCCGGATCGTTGTGACGCTGACGAAGTCGTAGAGCGGGACGGCGAGCACCGCGATGGGCATGAGCACCGCGTACCACCCGCCCGCGCGCGCCGGGTCGTAGTAGGTCGTCCGCACCGTCATCATCGCCAGCAGGTAGCCGATCGCCAGCGACCCGCCGTCGCCCATGAAGATCCTCGCCGGCGGCTTGTTGAACAGCAGAAACCCGAGCACCGCGCCGACGAGCAGCGCCAGCACCGACGCGACGAACCACTGCCCGTTCCCGAGCGTCGCGACGAGGAAGCACGCCGCCGCGGCCAGCACCGATCCGCCCGCGATCCCGTCCATGTTGTCCATGAAGTTGATCGCGTTGATGACCACGGCGCACCACAGCGTCGTGACCACGATCGAGGCCCACGCCCCGCCCGCGTGCGCATCGAGCATGGTCAGCAGGCGCGTGTCGGTCGCGACGATCACCGCGCCGGGCACGAGCAGCATGACCGCGAGCTTGGGCCAAGGCCCGAGGGGTCGGCGGTCGTCGTAGACCCCCAGCAGGTGGATGGCGATCAGACCGCCGAGGAGCCACAGCGCCGTGCCGGCTTCATCGCGGACACCGGCCAGATGCGGCTCGATCGCCGGCAGGAGCCGCGCGAGCGTGTCGGGCATCGCGAGCACACCCACCAGCGCCGCGATGAGCGGGAGGGCGATGCCCAGGACGATGCCGATGCCGCCGGTGTTGGGAATCGCCCGCGTCGGCAGTTTGGTCTGCCCTTGCATCGGGGCCGAGTCGAACGCCCCGAGGCGGCGGCTGGCGCGGAGGATCGCAAAGACCGCGACCGACGCGATCGCGAGCGACACCGGGATCAGCAGGAGGACCAGGGGCGTCATGGGCGGAGTCTACGGATTGCCGGGGCTCGCATCCGGCGGATCGCCCGAATGGGTGCCGGTGGGCGTGGCTCCGGCGACCAGCCCTCCGAGCCTCCACGCGACGACCATGACCGCCATCACCGCGTGGATGATCGCTACGAGCAGCAGGATCCGCCAGGGCCAGGGCCCGAGCGCGTCGATAAGCGTGCGCGCGTCGGGCGTCGATCGGCCGATGAACCCGTAGTTGGCGTCCAGCGCGAGGTTGAGCGGGAGGACGACCGCGATGTACGCGGCGTTGACGATCGCGGTGCGCGCAAAGTCGCCCCAGGTCGGGCGGTAGCCGCGCACGACGATGTCGTACACCGCCGACCCGATGATCAGCGTGTGCCCGAGCCAGAACAGCCAGAAGGGCGTGTGCGCGTACCCGCTCTGGATGATCGGCGTGACGAACGCCTGCGTGGACAGCCCGAGCCCCCAGAAATACAGCACGCTCCGCAGCCACCGCGACTTGGAGAGCAGCGTGAAGGGCGCGGCGATCGCGGCGAGATCGCACAGGTGCAGCGGGAGGCTGATCCCCGGATCGAAATGGCTCGGCAGCAGGTACCAGGTCAGGCCCCACGCGACGACCCCGAACCCGGCGACGCACCAGCAGGTGCGCAGGCGGGCCTCGAGCGAGGGCTTGGCGCGTCGCCAGCGCACGCCGAACGCCACCACCAGCCCCATCAGCGCCAGCGCAAGGCCCGCGACGACGAAGTGGCACCCGCCGAAGGGGTGGAATGTGTGCGCGCAGGACTCGAGCGTCGCCGGGGGCATCAGGGGTCGGGTCCGGTGAGCGGCCGCGGCGCCGAACGCCCGGAGGCGTGGCGGCGGAGTCGGTCGCGGATCTTCCGGGGACTGGTCACGCTGCCATCGTAATGGAGCAGGAACAGGGGGATCCGACGCCGGCCGCAGCGGAGCGGGTCCGGCTCGGTAAGATCAGGCACGACACGGAGGACACCATGCGTCAGACCGCTCGCTTGTGGATGCTTTTGACCGGTTCCCTGCTCGTCGGGCCCGCCGCGGCGGCCCCGGAACTGCAGGGCCCGCCCCCGACCGAGAAGCGGCCCGTCGTGGAGACGATCCACGGCGAGGAGTTCGTCGACCCGTACCGCTGGCTGGAGGGCGACAACTCCGACCCGGCGCAGATGGGGCGGATGAACCCCGAAGTCGCCTCCTGGACCGACGCCCAGAACGAGTACACGCGCTCGGTGCTCGACAACCTTCCAGGGCGGGCCGAGCTCGAGGCGCGGCTCATGGAATTGATGGAGGTTCCCTCGGTCGGCACGCCGACGGTCAAGGGGGATCGCTACTTCTACGGGCGGCGTGAGGGGCGCCAGCCGCAGGCGGTGATCTACTGGCGCGACGGGATCGAGGGCATCGACCGCGTGCTGCTCGATCCGGCCGAGATCGACGAGACCGGGCTGACGACGGTGAGCTGGTACTCACCGAACCCCGACGGCTCGCTGGTCGCGTTCGGGATGTACCGCGCCGGCGACGAGAACTCGACGCTGTATGTGATCGATGTCGAGACGGGCGAGTGGCTCGCCGACGAGATCCCGGGCAAGGTGGGCTTCGGTGAGTGGCTGCCGGACTCGAGCGGGTTCTTCTATCGGCGGCTCGAGGATGTCAACGACGCGTACTCGGCGATCTACAAGCTCCACACACTCGGGACGCACCACCGCCAGGATCGCGTGCTGTTCCGCCAGCGAGATCTCTCGACTTTCTACGGCGATTCGCTCAGCGAGGAGCGGGCCCGCTACCTCTCGGCGACCTGGGGCCCGTTCGCGTCAATCAGCGAGGACGCCCGCTGGATGGTCGTCGGGTACTGGACCGGCACCGACGGCGTGGATCTCTGGGTCTCCGACCTCGACCGCTGGATGCGCACCGGCGAGCTCGATCTTCAGCCGATGGTGCTCGGGCAGACCGGCCGCCCCGGCGCATCGTACTTCTCGGGCGATCGCCTGATCATGGAGACCCAGGTCGGAGCGCCCAACGGGCGGGTCGTCGAGGTCGATCTCCACAACCCGCACATCTCCAACTGGCGTGACCTGGTGCCCGAGAGCGACGAACTGGTGATCTCCGGCGTCTCGTTCGCCCGCGGGATCATGGGCGTCAACTACATGGACAGGGCCAAGAGCCGCATCGCGATGTTTGATTTCTCGGGCAACAGCCTGGGCGACCTGCCGCTCCCGGGCATCGGGTCGGCGGGGCTGACGGCGTTCGACGACCGGACCGAGGCGTTCCTGAGCTTCGCGAGCTACAACATGCCCCGTTCGATCTACCGCGTCGACCTGGCCTCGGGCGAGCGCGAACTCTGGTCGCGCCCGGAGGTGCCGGTCGATCCCGATTCGATCGTCGTCAAGCAGGTGACCTACGAGAGCAAGGACGGCACGCCCGTCACCATGTTCATCATCCACCGCCGCGGGCTCGAGCTCGACGGGAACAACCCGACGATCCTCTACGGCTACGGCGGGTTCGATATCTCCATGACCCCCTCGTTCAGCGCGACCATGTTCCCGTGGTACGAGAACGGCGGCGTCTACGCCGTCGCCAACCTGCGCGGCGGTGGCGAGTACGGGCGCGCCTGGCACGAAGCGGGCATGCTCGGCAACAAGCAGAATGTCTTCGATGACTTCATCGCCGCCGGCGAGTGGCTCATCGACAACGGGTACACCAGGCCCGAGCGACTGGGCGTCGCCGGCGGCTCCAACGGCGGGCTGCTGACCGGCGCCGCGGTCACCCAGCGGCCCGACCTCTTCGCCGCGGCGATCTCGGCGGTCCCCCTGCTTGACATGATCCGCTACCAGAACTTCCTGATGGCGCGGTACTGGGTGCCGGAGTACGGCAGCGCCGAGAACCCCGAGCAGTTCGGGTTCATCCGCGCCTACTCGCCCTACCAGAACATCCGCCGGGGCGTCGACTACCCCGCCATGCTCATCACCGCGGGCGAGAACGACACCCGCGTCCACCCGCTGCACGCCCGCAAGATGGCCGCCGCCCTTCAGGACGCGACCGCCGGCGACCCGGCCGAGGACCCGATCCTGCTCTGGGTCGATCGCGACAGCGGTCATGGCGGGGGCAAGCCGCTGAAGCTCCAGGTCCGCGACATCGCCGACCAGCGTATCTTCATGATGTGGCAACTCGGGATGCTCGGCGACGCCCGCTGAGTCGGCCGCGGAATTCATGATTCATCGCGAGCGCCCCGGGGGCCACCCGGGGCGCTTTCGTGCGCCGGCGCCGTGCTGTTCGCAAGTGCGGCGGTTTGGCGCAAAAGAACCGGCCGCCGGCGGGCACGGCGCACGCGAGTGTTACCTCCGGACACTCGCCTGCGCGACCTCGACCGGTCGGCCGGACTGGGACGAATCCCAGGATCTGCTCGCCCGACCCGCGCCCTTTGGCAAGGCCAAGCATTGCGTAAGAGTCGGTCCGATCGCCGTCGGCTTGGCTCCCCGCCGGCGGGCACCGTCGCGCTCACGACTCATCAGCGGGCCGTTCGCCATCCCCCGCGTCTGTGCGGAAAACCCCTCAAGAACATGCCGGGACGGCGGGCTGCCTCTCTCCCCTCCAACGGGCTCGAAGATACCCGACGCCGAACCGATACGCAATACCGAACGGGTTGGCTCACGCAAACTTGTTGGCCTGATCGGTGGGTGTCGGTCCCAGAACGCCGGACGCCTTCCCACCGGGCCAAACCTGGCCATGCGTCAGAGCCACGCCCCTTCGGCGAGCCGCTCGGGCACATAGGTCTCGGTCACATAGCTGATGTCCTTGGTGATCAGCGATTCGACCTCCATCTTGAACCCGTTGGAGAGCATCCGCTTGATCTCCCGCTGCCACTTGCGGTCGTCCCTGAACCACGGGTAGGCGGCGATCTGCCTCGCGCGGCTGATGTCGCGGTCGTTCAGATCGATCTTGACATCGTCGGACAGTTCGCACCGCTCGTAGTCCTCGGCCCGGATGCCGATGAACTTCGCGTCCGGGATCGCCAGCCGTTCGGACTCGAACGCGAGACTGATCGAGCCCTGCTTGATGACGCTGAAGATGTAGTGCCCCCACGGGTCGCAATCGAGCAGGCAGTAGATCGGCAGGTTGTGCTCGCGGTTGAGGCGGTGGAGCAGCCGCCGCACGCCGCGCGTCGGCTGGCCCGATCCCTCGGTCAGGATGCAGTTGTGCGTCTCCCAGAACCGGTCCTCGTTGAAGCGCTGCCAGACCGTGTCCTTCTCGACATGCAGCACAAAGTCCGCCTCGACCTTCTCGAACTTGATGACATCCGGCTCGCAGATCGAGGGGATCGCGTACCCGCCCGAGCCCATGCGTCGGCAGTTGATCTCGTCGCCGCTGTCGATGACGGTGATGTTCCCGACCATCGTGCCGCGCTTCTTGGCGAAGATGTGGAGCTCCTCGCGCAGCGACCCGAGCGTGACTTCGAGGTCCTCGAGGATCGCGTCGGACTCGCTCTGGTCGTCGAAGGTCTTCTCGCCCTTTCCTTTGGGCCCCGTCCCCTCGATCGTGTGCAGCCCCTGGTAGAACATGCCGCGGAGGCTCGATGTCTTGCCCTGCTGGATCAGTTCGTGGATGCCTTTGGAGTGCAGCAGCGTCTGCATGAACTTCTTGGCCTGCCCGAGATTGAACAACTGCCGCTCGTTGACACCCGAGCCCATCTGCAGAATGCCCCGGCTCTTGTTCCACTTGGTGTTGTTCGCCGACCGCGTCGGAACCTCCATCTTGGGCTCACGCCCCGACAGCGCCGACTTCGAGACCGACTGAGCGAGGTCATGGAGCTTGGCTGCGGTCACCGCGTCGCGCTCGGCCGACTCCTTGGAGCGGGGACGCGCCGACGCCGCGCCCGCCTTCGAGCCGCCCGGCTTGGTCGACGCCTTCTTGGAGATCTTCTTGCGGGTGGTTTTCTTGGCCATGGCTCAGCCCTCGCTCCCGAACAACCCGCCGCTCGCCGCCCCTTCGGGCCTCGGCTTCTTCTTCCGCACCGACTTCTTCTTCGTCTTCTTCGACGAGCCCTTCGCCCCGCGCTTCGCCGGTTTCACCTCGCGCGATCCTTCGTCCTCCAACGCCCCGCCCCCGGGCGTCGGGCCGCTCGGAGAGTCCACGATCAGCACGCCGTCGTCGTCATCGAGCCGCCCGTTGCCCCCATTCCTGGATGAGTTCTTTGCGGACTTGATGAAGTTTCCCTCATCGTCGAGTTCGGCGTCGGCGATCTCGGTCCGCCGCTGGGCCTGCCGCTTGAGCGCCTCGTAAAGCTCCGCGGCATCGACCTCGGTCAGCGCGGCGCACGCCCTGGCGATCTCGCCGATGTACCGCTCGAAGATGTCCCGGCGTTGCCCCTCGCGCTTCATCCGCTGGCGGCGGCGCATGTAGGTGCCGAGCTTCCGCCCGCACTCCTGCAGCGCGAGCTTCATCTCCTTGCGGATCTCGTCGTAGTCGGCGATCGCTTCCTTGCTCTCGCTCGTAAATGGCACCCACACGCTCGCCATGTGGATCATGATGACCAGCGGGCCGACCGGTGCCCCGCCGCGCGGCTGCGTGATGCCGTAGTTCCGCCACGCCGTCTCGGTCACGCTCTTGAACGCGCTGCACGCCGACTGCTGGTAGAGCAGCGGCACGCGGTTGGCGAACCGGATCACCCGGGCCGGCTCGGTCTGCCCGTTCTCGCTCGAGGGCAGGTCGCCCCCGAACGCGATCGCCGCCTCGATCTGGAAGGGCATGCCGCGGTAAACGCTCGGCGGGCGCGTCGCGGCGGCGTAGAACTCCGCCCGCACGCCCTTGAGCAGCCCCGCGAGCATCTGCCGCACACCGATCGGGCTCAGGCAGTCGGTGGGGGGCGCCCGCAGCTTCGACGCCTGCAGCGCCTTGTACAGACGCTCGGCCGTCGCGTGATCGATCGACTTGACCCAGGTCTGCCCGCTCACGCTGTGGCTCTTGGTCGAGGCGTCCTTGTACACCTCGCTCGCGACCTTCGGCGCGACCCGGCAGAACTCGTTCTTGAGAAACCCGCCCAGGTGCTTCTCGTCGGTCTGCTTGAGCATCCGCAGGAAGGTGCCCAGCTCCACGCCGTAGGGGTGCGGCCTGATCTCGCTCGTCTCGGCCGGGAGCTCCTCGACCGTCCGCGGGAAGATGATCTTCCCGTCGGCCTCGATCGTGCGCACGATCTCGTCGGGCGAGCCCCGACCGTCAGGGATGGGTTGCTTTGTGCCGGACCGCGACTCGCCCGTGCCGTTGCTGTCTGTTTCCGCTCCCTCTCGGTCCCGGCTCGCTTCGAGCGTCGGTCCGTCGTCATCGCCCGCGCCCTTGCCCGGCGGGATGAACACGATCTCCGCGTGCGGGTTGGCGATCGCCGTCTGCTCGAGGTAGGTCAGCACGCTGACCTTGCCGCGCTGATACCGCGCTTCGAGCTCGATGGACACGGTCGTCCCCGTTCCCGAACTCGTCGGCTCGAAGTCCTCGGTCTCGACATCGACCGACACCTCGGGCTTGTTCCGCGTGGTGTCCATCGCCAGTTCGATGTGGTGGGCGGGCTTGCGTCTGTTCGGGCGCGTCGTGATGACCATGGGCTTGCCGGTGGTCATCAGCCCGTACATGCCCGCCGCCGAGATCCCGATGCCCTGCTGACCCCGGCTCATCTTCAGGCGGTGGAACTTCGACCCGTACAGCAGCTTCCCGAAGATGTTCTCGACCTGCTTGCGGACGATGCCCGGCCCGTTGTCCCCGATCGTCACGCGGTACCGCCCGGGCTTGCTCGCCGACGGCGGGGCCTCGAGCTCCTCGATCTTCACCAGGATGTCCGGCAGGATCCCCGCCTCCTCGCACGCGTCGAGGGCGTTGTCGACCGCTTCCTTGACCGTCGTCAGCAGCGCCTTGCGGGGGTTGTCGAACCCCAGCAGGTGCCGGTTCTTGGCGAAGAACTCGCTGACGGAGATCTCCCGCTGCTTCTCAGCCATCGACTCGGCGGTGGCGCGCGGCGGCGATTTGCTGGGCTTTTGACTCATCCCGGCCCTCCCTGGCCCGATCCGGGCGCGACCGATGATCGGATCCTGATCGGGGTCGCGTCCTCCCTGACGCTGCTGGGGGGAAGATAGCCGGTCCCCGCCGCTCCCGCGACCCGGGCCGCGGAACCGGCCCGAAACGAGCGCGCGACCGCCTGCAAGCCCCGGAAGTTGTTCATATTCCGTGTGCCGATCCCCGCCGACCCGCCGCTGAGGGGGCTTGTGTCAAGACCGCGCTAAGCACCCGCCAAGTTCCTGCTTTCTCACTGGATTCCCCCTCGTCCTAGGGTGTCGAACCCCTTAGACTCCCGGGAGAGAGATCGAGGAGATGTGAGAGAGACCCCTCCCGATCTTGTGTGATTGAGAAGAGAGGAAGCTCCGCAGGCGGTCGTCGCCTCCGGGGTGATCGGTTACTCGTAGGAGAGACAAGACATGAAGAAGATCCTTGCCATTGCCGCCATCGCGGGCTTCGCCTCCATGGCCACCGCCGACGACCTGCTCGCCTGGTGGAGCTTCAACAACACCAACAACGACAGCGACCTGCTCAACAGCACCGGTGATGACAACCTCCGCACAAACTTCGGGCACATGATCGACGGCAACCCGCCGTTCGATGACGGGTACTACGACCCCGCGTCGGGCAACCTCTACCCCGTCTACGACGCGTTCAACATCAACCCGGGCCTGCTCGTTGATCCCGCCGCCCACGACGCCGCCGGCACCCCCGCCGCCAGCCTCTTCAAGGCCGCCATCAACATCAACGGGCTCACCGGCGACAACTTCGCCAGCGGCACCAATGACAACTGGGGTTCGTTCTCCGGCACCGGCACCAACCGTCCCGACGGCGGCACCTTCGGCGGCGGCACCCTCTCGGTCGTCGGCACCGGCAACAACGGTTCGTTCTTCGACATCGTCGCCGACCTGACCGGCTTCGACAACATCAATGTCAGCTGGGTCAACCGAGGCACCGCCACCGGCTTCACCAGCCGCACCGTCTCGGTCTCGACCGACGGCGTCAACTTCACCAACATCTACGCCGACGCCGGCGCCCTCGGCACCTCCTTCGTCCTCGAGACCGCCAGCGCGGGCAACCTCCTCGACAACGCCAGCAACGCCATCATCCGCTTCACGGTTGACGGTGCCAGCGGCGATAGCGGCAACAACCGCTTCGACAACATCCAGCTCCGCGGCACGCCGGCCCCGGGCGCCCTGGCCCTCCTCGGCCTCGGCGGCCTCGTCGCCACTCGCCGCCGTCGCGCCTGATCGCGACCTTCCCGCGGCGTGAGCCGCAACCATTGCTTCGCCGAGCGGGCGGCCCTTGCGGGTCGCCCGCTTCTTCTTTCCACGCGCCGCCCTTTCACGCCCGCCCGATCGGAAGCCTCCGGGCTCGGGCGCTATCCTTGCGACCCCCCCGCAGGGCGTGCGGCCGCATCGAAACCACCAGGAACCCATCACGAGATCCAAGGAGAGACCCCGTGGAGACCACCCTGATCATCCTCAAGCCCGATGCCGTTCAGCGCGGGCTCATGGGCGCCATCATCACCCGCTTCGAGCAGAAGGGGCTGCAGGTCGTCGGCGCCAAGCTCATGCAGATCTCGCGCGACCTCGCCGAGACCCACTACCAGTCCCACAAGGGCAAGCCCTTCTACGACGGGCTCGTCGGCTTCATGACCTCCAGCCCTGTCCTCGTTCTCGCACTCCGAGGCGTCGACGCCATCGCCATCAGCCGCAAGATGATGGGTGCCACTTTCGGCTCCAAGGCCGAGCCCGGCACCATCCGCGGCGACTTCGGCGTCTCCAACAGCTTCAACCTGATCCACGGCTCGGACAGCCCCGAAGCCGCCGAACGCGAACTCGGGCTCTTCTTCGGGCCCGGCGAGGTGCTCAGCTTCAAGCGGGCCGTCGAGGGCTGGGTCTACGACCTTTCGAGCGGCTCGCCCGAGTAACGAGACTCGCTCCATCTCGGCGCAAAAGCAGGACCCGTCCGAACCCGGACGGGTCTTGTCGTTTGAACGGCTGAATTGACGCGCGCGTCGCGGCGGATCGGATCAGCGGGCCGCGGCTTCGCTGGGCTCGATGCGCCCCACGACACCCGACACGCGGTCCTCGGTGATCTGATCGGCTACCTCGCGACGGTGGATGTCCACCTCCCGCGGGAAGTCGAACGCCACCCGCACCCGCTCGCCGCGCACCGACGCGATGCGGACGATGCCGATGGGATTGCGCGGATCACCGATGACGACTTCCTCGCCCTCGCGCCTCGTAATGACCAACATGAATCGTGCCTCCCGTCCTGGGCCACGGACCCGGCTCGACGAACGCAAGCCGGGCGGTCCACCACCAACCACCGGCGGCACTATACCGCGCCATCATCATTCGCGAAAGACATTTACAAGATCTGAGCCTGCCCGGGGACGGCCCGTGGACGCGTCCGCCCGACCCCCGCCCCGCTGGCAATCTGGGCGGATTCCGCCCGCCTGACGGGTTCAGTCGATCGCCCGCACCGCCGCGACCTGCGGCACATGGGCCCGCAGGTTCCGCTCGATGCCCCCCTGCAGCGTGATCTCGCTCGACGGGCACCCAACGCACGCCCCGTGCAGCCGCACGGTGACGATCCCGTCCTCGGAGACCTCGACCAGTTCGACATCCCCGCCATCGGCCTGGATCGCCGGGCGCATCAGCTCGATCACCCGCGCGATCCGTTCACGCTGCTCGCCCGTGATGGGCTCGCGTGGGGTGTCGGGGCTCGCGCCCGGGGTGGCCATGGGCAGGGATACTCCTCGGGAGGGGTTCACGCGGGATGGTAGAGAACCCCGCCCCGTCCGACAACCGAAGCCCGACCGGGCCCGGGTATAGTCCCGCGATGACACGATCCACGGATGGACCGAATCGGCGGCGGACCGCCGCGCCCCACGCGCTCGCCGCCGCCTCACTCGCCCTGTTCCTCGCCGCCTGCCAGGGCTCGCCCAAAGCCGAGATCGACCGCGACCCGTGGGCGGCTCTGGAGAAGATCACGATCTCGCCGGACTGGAGGGCCCGGGCCGTGGTCGCCGCGTGGTCGCGAGACCGCGCCAACCCCGCGACCCGCGCCGCGGCCCTGGAGCGCTTCGAGGACTGGCTCTGGAACCCGCGGGCCCCCGAGCCGATCCGCTTTGCGATCATCGAGACGCTCTCGTCCGACCCCGATCCGGCCGTCCGGGAGTGGATCCGTGTCTCGACGCGTCGGCTGATCCCCGTCGAGCCCAGCGCCAATGTCGTCGCGTACGCCGGGGGCGTCGCCGCCGAGCAGGGCTGGACGGAGTTCACCGCGCCGCTCGTCCGCTCGCTGGCGCAGCGCGACCGCCGAACGCCCGACGAGGAGCGCACCGAGGTGCGCGACCTGCGCACGCTCAACCCGGGCCGCTCTCTCTCGGAGATCACCTTCGCGGTCTTCCTCGATCCCGGCATGGCCGACGCGGACCTGCTCGAGCGTGACCTCGACCTCGCCCAGCGGGCCCGCCGCGATGCATGGGATCTGCTCGCCCGGCTCGACCCGGACACCACCGAGCGCCGGGCGCTGATCCAGTCCCTCCCCGCCGACACGACCGACCGCGTGCTGGGCGACCTCCGCGCCGCGCTGAACGACCTCGGCGTCGTGCCCTTCAATGGGCGCGAGCTCGAGTGGCTCGGGCAGATGCGAGACGACCCGGGCGATGGCGTGTGGTGGGACGAGACCGCCGCCGCCGTCGCCGCTCTCCCGCGCGAGAAAAAGGGCGACCTGACGCTCCGCCACCTCGAGCCGATCCGCTTTGCGCGGGCGCACCGGCCCGCGTGGTTCAACGCCTCGCGCGATGAACTCTACCGGCTCATGGAGCAGCGGCTGTCGGGACGCCGCGTGAATCTGCGCACCAACGACGATGTGCAGCCGCAGGGGCCCAACCGCGAGCGCCTGCGCGATTGGGCCGAGCGGCTCGGGTGGGCCGACCTCTTGACTATGCTCGTTGTCGACGAGGCCGTCTCGCAGCGATCGGTGCAGCAGACGGTGCTGGGGCAGGTCGATGCCGACCGGGCCGACCGCACGACCGAGTTCGGCGGGGCGATCTTCACCCGCCCCGACGGCTCCTTCGAGGCCCGCCCGTTCATCCCCCGTCCCAGCGAGCGTCTCGGCGACGACCAGTACATCGCCTCGGACGACATGCTGCGGGAAACGGCGCACGCGCTGGCGCACTATCACCTCCACGCGCAGAAGACCAGCCAGCGCAGCTACGCCGGCCCGAGCCGGGGGGACCTCGCGTACGCCGCCCTGATGGGACGCACGGCGCTCACCTTCACCTGCCTGACGCGGACCCTCCTGGCCGTCGACGCGTACCAGCCCGACGGCGTGGTGCTCGACCTGGGAGAGATCGAGCCTTGAACTCGGCTTTGCTGTGATTCCCAAGCCCGCGCCATGACCCCCCAGCGTGCGCCATGACCCGCAAGCCCGCGCCATGACCCAGGTCCTTCTCATCGCCGCGGCGATCTCGCTGTTCCTCCGGGACTCGCTCGCCGAGCCCCTGCTCGACTGGTGGCGCACCCAGCCGGCGCTGGCGTTCGCGTCCATCGTGCTGCTGCTGGTGGCTCCGGGAGCTG
>JBICIG010000082.1:0-17613 GCA_043101605.1 Phycisphaerales bacterium JB037 | reverse complement strand
TGTGCTCTTCCGATCTGCGGAATCGACGGATCAACCCGCGCATCAGCCCGCGTATTCCGGGGGCGGGCCGCGGCCGCGTCAGAGGAAGTCGGCCCGATTGGGGTCGTAGTCCGGATCGAGTTGCTCGATCAGGCGCTCGATGTACCGCCACGCGTTGAGGGTCGGGCGGAGGTCGGCCAGGGCGGCGGGTACGGGGTGTTCGGCGTCGAGGACCTCGGCGGCCCGGTCCTCGTACCACGCCCGCTGCTCGAGCGCCCACCGCTGCCACTCCTCCCGCCGGGCGGCATCGCCCGATTCGATCGCGGCCTCGACCTGCTGGCGGGTGGTCATGATCTCCATGAGGAAGCCATCGGGGAGGTCGCGGTTCTCGGCGGCGGACGGGCCGCCGAGCGCTGCATGGAGGAGGTTCGCCCGCTTCTCAGAGTTCAGCAGATCGGCCCGGGCGTCGTTGAGGGCCGAGGCGTCGGCGGTCGCCGCGGCGTCGTCGGCTCCCGCAAGGTCGGGATGGCTCGCGGCGATCGCGGCGAGGTAGGCCGATTCGATCGCCGCCCGGTCCAGACGGAACCGTCGCGGCAGGCCGAGGATCTGGAACGGGTCGGGCGTCACGCCCAACGGTAGGCGGCGTGGGCGTTGACTCCGGCGGCCGTTCCGCGGACCATGGGGTCGGCTGAGGAGGAGGTCAGCGCCCAAGGAAGGGAGGTCCCGTTGACCAAGCACATCGGCATCGTCGGCGTCAGCCCCGAAGGGGCGGCGCTGTGTGTGCGGCATCTATCGAGGCACGCCGCCGAACTGCTCGAGCCCCACGAGCACCCGCGGATCTCGCTGCACAACGAGCCGCTGGCGTACTACATCGACGCGATCAGGGCTGGGGACTGGCACGGGGTGGCGGACCTGCTGCGGCGCAGCGCGGAGATCCTGGCCGACTGCGGGGCGGACTTCTGCATCTCGCCGGACAACGCGATCCAGTACGCGATCCACCTGGCCGAGCACGACTCCCCGATTCCGTGGCTGTCGATCCCGGACCTCGTGGCCGACGCGATCACCCGGGACGGTCGGGATGTGGTCGGGCTTGTGGGGACCAAGTGGGTGACATCGGGCGCGACCTACCAGACGAGGCTGGGGCTGCGGGGAGTGCAGGTGCTGGTCCCGGAGCCTGACGAGGCCGACGCGATGGACCGGATGATCGTGGGAGAGCTGATCTTCGGGAGGGTGCGGCCGGAGTCTCGGGCGGCGTTCTTGACCAGTTGCGGCCGGCTGGCAGACCGCGGTTGCCAAGGGTTGATTCTGGGGTCTTCGGAGGTGCCGCTGGTCCTCCGGGATGTGGAGCTTCCGATGCCGATCTACGACGCGGCGGACATCCTCACCGCCCGGGCGGTGGCGCACGCGGCGGGGCGGGACGGCACGGAGTAGGTCCCGGGACCCTGTTGCGACGGATTTCGTGGAACTTCGACGCAACTGGCGCGTCGGCAAGAGCGGATCGATCGGTGTCGGGCGTGGCCAATTTGACAGATCCGAACCCGACGGTCTGGACAGGAAGTTCACGGATCTGTTAGGATCCCACACAGCGAGGAGTACCCGGCGTCGCCAGGCGCTTGCCAGGGTCGCTCCGAACCAGCCGCTCCCCCCGCATGGAGCGGCGGAACAGGCTAAGCTGCGTCTCGACATTCGAGAGCGGCGTCGGCGGAAGAGTCGGCAGCATTGTCGGCAGGACCAGGGCCAGCCTCCAAGCCCTCTCGCAATCAGGGAGTTCGTGATGAGTCGATGGAATCTCCGTTCGGTGTTCGGTCGCAGCGAGGACTCCCTTGCGAAGCGGCATGCCAAGCGGTTGCGAGAGGAGGCGGGGCACGCCGCCACGGTCGAGATGCTCGAGCCCCGCGTCCTGCTCGCGGGCGACCACCCCAGCCTCGTCGACTTCCCCAACGCCACGGACATCAACCTGAATGTCGACGGTCGCGGCGTCGAGACCGGGGAGATCGAGCTCTTCCCGGGCAATGTGCTCGACGACGGGGACCTCTTCCGGTTCACCGCCCCGGCGACCGACTTCGTCCGAATCCTCGCCGACGCTCAGAACGCCGGCAGCGACCTCGACACCAAGCTCGAGATCTATGAGGAGAGCGGCGGCGGGCTGACGCTGATCGGCGAGAGCTCGGGCAACAGCGTCCTGACCGCCGGCACCCCCACCGACGCGTGGTTCGGCTTCCTCGCGACCGCCGGGAACGACTACTACATCCGCGTGCTGGGCGACTCGCAGGATCCGATGGACCCCGAGTCGATCGGGGAGTACATCGTCCGGGTCAACACCCGCTCGCAGGACCTGGTGTACGACGACAACACCGGACTGATCGGCTTCACGCCGATCGACCCGACCAACGGGCCCGCGCCGATCGACCTGACGCTCGGCGGCGACGATCTGAGCACGCCCGCGCCCAACGACGAGTTCAGCCAGGACGACGTCGTCCTGAAGTTCGTGATCCCCGATGACGAGGTCTTCGACGGGCTGCTGGGCATCGCCGCCGGGGCCGACGCGGCGGACCTCGATACGCGGCTGGACATCTACGACGGGAACGGGGAGTTGATCCCGCTGGCGTCGGACAGCCAGTCGTCGTTCCTGACCAGCGCGTTCACGACCCTGCGCACGACGCCGGGCGAGACCTACTACATCCGCGTCCGAAGCGACGAGTTCGGGGACCCGGGCGTGGTGCCCTCGGCCGGGCAGACGACGGTGCGCGTCAAGCCGACGAACAACGAGGTCGTTCTTGATCGCGTGAACCGCCAGGGCATCAACTCGGATGTCTTTGCCGCCGACGCTTTCGACTTCGGGCTCTTCCGCTTCACGAATGTCACCGACGGGCTGACCTTCATCACGGGCGTCTCGGGCGCCAATCCGTTTGACATCCGGCTGACGCTGTTCAACTCCGACGGCGATCAGATCGCGTTCTCAGACGACTTCATCAACGCCAATGCCGAGATCCAGCAGGTGCTCGAGGGGGATGAGGAATACTTCATCCTGTTCGACAGCGTGGACGACCCGCTGGTCAACATCCCGGTCGACCCGCTGATCCTCGTGGTCGAGGCGGCCCACACCTACAACCAGGCCGACGACATCCTGACCGACGATCACGAGAACACGCCGGATGGCGCGCTCTCGCTGGACGAGATCCGCCGCCGGTTCGAGGACGCGACGCCGCTGGTCTTCAACCAGCCGCAGGTCTTCACGGATGCGGACGGGAACATCGTGCGGGACAAGGGGCATGTCGCGACGGCCGTCGGGAGCGGGCGCATCTTCACCGGCGGCGATTCGGACCTCTTCCAGTTCACCGCGCCGATGGACCTGCTGGGCAACTACGCGGGCAACAACGACGACGCGGGCACCTCGCTGTTCTTCGGCGGGCGGTTCACGGGCGCGACGCAGAACGATCCGTTCTTCGTCGGCTCGCGCGGGCTGGCGTTGTACGACGCCGCGGACTTCTGGGCCGTGGGCGACCAGCGCGAAGAACCCATCACCATGACCACGCTGGGCATCGTGGACAACCCCGCGACGCCGGGGACCGATGTCGGCGAGGTCTACGCACTCCAGGAGATCACGATCAACGGGGCGCCGGCGCTCGTGGTCGGCGGCGACTTCCTGCTCAATGTGCCCACGGGCATCCCCGCCAACCCGGTTGTCACCTTCCAGAACCTCGCGGTCTGGTCGTATAACGCGCTCGCCGGGCGGTATGTCTGGGGCTCGCTGGGCGATGCCGACGGCCCGGTCCGCGCCATGACGGTCTTCAACCCCGAAGACTCCATGGACCTCATGCTCGACGACCCCGGCGAGGACCAGCTCGTCCTCGGCGGCGAGTTCACGAACATCGGCGGCGCGCCGTTCCAGAACCTGGCGATGCTCGATCTCGAGTCGCTCACATGGGGCGGGTTGGCCGCACCGGCCGTCCCGGGCCCGGTCTACGCGCTGGCGGTCTATGACCCGGCCGACCCGGGCGAGGGCCGCGCCGCGGACATGGACGCCGGTCTCGACGAGGTGGACGATCCGGCGGACTACCCGACCTCGCTCATCATCGGCGGCGACTTCAACGCCGGCCCGGGCATCACCAATGTCGCCCTCTGGGTCGGGCAGGGCCCGCTCGAAGCGCTGTCGCTCGGTGAGTTCCGCTCGGCGCCGACTTCCGGCACCAACGGCCCGGTGTACGCGCTGACGGTCTTCGATCCGCCGGATGTCGGCGACAACCCCGACGGGCCGCTGGTGGCGATCGGCGGCGACTTCACGACCATCGGCGGGCTGGCATCGCCCGGCGTGGGGCTCTGGGGCCGCGTCTCCGACCAGGACCCCGAAGATCCGCAGTACGAGCCGAAGCTCGAGTATGTCGAGCTCGGCGGGGGTGTCGACGACGGCCCGGTCTACGCGCTCGGTGCCTACACCCTGCCCGAACTCGACACCGCGGACGCCGGCGGGCTGCTGGCGCTCCCCGGTGGACCGGCCGAGGGTGAGCAGGTGCTGTTCATCGGCGGAGACTTCAGCACCGTCGACGGCGGCGGGCTCGAAGCCAACAACGCTGTCATGTGGGACGGCACCGGCTTCTCGGTCGGCG
The DNA here is from genome assembly GCA_043101605.1 of Phycisphaerales bacterium JB037. Lineage (GTDB taxonomy): Bacteria > Planctomycetota > Phycisphaerae > Phycisphaerales > UBA1924 > JBICIG01. The sequence continues at coordinate 13,027 of JBICIG010000082.1, read as the reverse complement.
GTGATCCCGCGCTGCTCGACTTCGACGCGCCGGTCCGAACGATCCACATCGGGCAGGATGCGCAGGAGCCGCTCATCGACTCCCGAGACGACGCCCCGGACAACCGCGATGTGGTCTACTTCGGCGGCGAGTTCACGGGACACCTGGCGCTCTTCGATGTCCAGCTCGTCGATCCCTTCCTCCCGTTCTACGCGCTCGAGGCGCTGGCGGCGGGCTTCGATAACACGCCGGGCGGACCGGACGACACGGTCTTTGCGCTCACCTCGTTCGACGACCAGAACCCCGCGTTCGACAACAGCGGGCAGTTCTTCGATCGCCACGACAAGCCCTCGGCCCGTCCGCAAATCGTGGTGAGCCCGGCGACCGGATCGTTCGTGAACTCGTTCATCACGGTGTACGACTCGAACTTCCAGGTGATCTACACCAACGACACGATCTCTCCGCCGTTCCCCGACCCGTCCGGCGCGATCGATCCGTCGCGCCCGGGCGTGGCCGACTCCCCCGACGCCAACTTCATCCTCCCGCCGATCTGGGGCGGCGAGACCTACTACATCGAGGTAACGACGCTCGCCGGCACCGGTCGATACAACCTCAGCGTCTCGATCGATGCCGTGCCCGACGAGATGGACGGCGACGGCGTGACGACCTCGGTCAACTGGACCGATGTCGAGAACTCCGATCCGGATGTCTTCGGCTTCAACGCGCCGCGCAACCGCATCGTGACGAGCGCGGGCGACGCCAACAACGAGTTCGATCTCTCCCCGCCCGGCCTCCAGGGCGACCAGATCAAGATCTACGAGATCAACCCCTCGACCCGCTCGGCGATCGGCGAGGAAGGAAGCCTCGGTCTCATCTCCAACATCAACGACAGCGATCTGTACGCGTTCACCGCCGCCAACACCGGCACCGTCGAGATCCGCCTGAGCACGACCGCCCTGGCCGACGCGTTCCAGGACACCAACGGCGTCGTCCGCTCCAAGACCTACAACTCGATGCTCGACGGCGCGATCCGTGTCTTCAACAACGACCTCGAGCAGATCGGGTACGCACGCGACGGGCTGGTCAACGGCGACCGCGATCAGCTCACCTTCACCGGCACCTACCCGGCGGCTGCCCAGATCGCCCAGCTCATCTACACCGATCGTGACCCGCGCCTGGTGCTCCCGGTCGTCGAGGGCGAGCGCTACTTCATCTCCATCGAGAGCGCCCAGCGCTACAAGGACGGTTCGCCGGCCGACCCGGACGACCGCGTCGAGAACATCCCCGAGGAGATCGACTGGCGCCACGCGCTGGGCAGCTACCTGCTGCTGATCAACTCGCCCAACACCGATACGGCGCTTGTGCCCGGCGACGACCATGTCAACGGCACGCTCGGACAGGGCACGGTGATCCCGCTCGATTCGTCCGGGCAGAGCTTCCTGAACCTCTTCAGGAACGACGCCGGCACGCCGCTGAACCCCAACGACGACTTCTTCTACGACGGCACGATCGAGAGCACGACGGACGCCGATCTGTTCGAGCTCATCGCCCCGGCCTCGGGCTTCATGACCATCCGCGTCGAGCGGGCCCAGCTCAGCCCCAACCTGCTCCCGCAGGTGACGATCTTCGAAATCGATCCGGACAACCCGACGCAGACGATCATCCGCGATTCGGGCACCTCCACCAGCGAGGGCTTCGTCGAACTGACCTTCCCCGTCACCAAGGGCGAGGTGCTCTTCCCCCTGATCGACGGCGGCACCGTCACGACCGGGCAGTACCGCATCTCGGTCACCTCGCCCGATCCGACCGACGATCACGCCGACATCCGCGACTTTGCCAACGCGACGCCGCTCAAGATCCTCGACTTCCTCGGGTCGGCGAGCGCCTCGGGCGAGATCGAGGAGAACGGCGACACCGATGTGTTCCGCTTCATCCCCTCCGACACCTTGTCGCTTGAGTTCACGGTCGCGCCCACGGCGGGCGCGTTCGATGCCCGCCTGACCATCTACGAGGTCCAGGAAGACCTCGTGGGCAATCCCTACCTGACCCGCATCGGCGAGACGACGGTCGACTCCCAGGGCGGCCCGGGCGCCCGCGTGACGGTCCCGGTCAATATCAACCGCGTCTCCAGCGCGACGATGAACGAGTACCCGACCTACTACCTCGTCGTCGAGGGGACCAACCCCGAGAACGGCACGGGCGCGTACACGCTCTCGGCGTCGTTCGATCCGACCGACGACCACGCCGACCGCTCCGAGTTCGATGTCCCCGCCGACCGGGACCTGGCGACCTTCATCGTCGTCGAGAACACGACCGGTCTGGGCAGCGCCCAGGGCGAGATCGAGTTCGACACTGATTCGGACTTCTTCACCTTCATCGCCCCGGCCGGCGGCGAGATGGGCCTGAGCGTCTCCAACCTCGTCGGCAGCACGCTCGACGCCCTCGTCAGCGTCTACGACAGTTCGGGGAACCTCATCACCGACAACTCCGGCGGCGCGCCGCCCGTCCTGTTCTTCAATGTCACCCGCGGCGACGGCTACTTCGTCATCGTCGAGCCCGACCCCGCGGCGACCGATCCCGACACCACCGGCGGCTACTCGCTGGCAATCGACGGGCCCGCCAACGACGATCACGCCAACGAGACCGAGTTCGGGCTTGCCACGATCGTCCCGCTCAACCCCAATACCGGCGATGCGTCGGTCGGCACGGGCGTGCTCGGCGGGAACAACCCGCTGATCTCCCCCAGCAAGGACACCGACCTCTTCCGCTTCACCACCCTCGCCGAGGGCCCCACCTCCATCACCGTTACGCCCCTCGGCGGCGCGCTCACGCTCCGCCCGGAGGTCACGGTCTACGACAGCAACTTCAATGTCGTCGCGACCGCCAGCACGGCGTCGTTCAACGACCCCGTCACCATCGACCTGGGCACGACCGGCGAGGACGAGACCTACTTCGTGCTCGTCGCCGACATCATCCGCTCGGCCCCGCCCGGCTCGGAGTACACGCTGGTCATCAACTCCGAGGCCGGCGTCACCGATCCGCCGGACGATCCCTCGGCCGTCGACTTCGCCAACCCGACGCCCATCAACCTCAACTTCCTCGGCAACGCCGATGTCACCGACCAGATCAATGTCGCCAACGACCGCGATCTGTTCCGGTTCGTCGCGCCCTCGAGCGGGCAGGTCTTCGTGCAGGTCGTCACGCCGCAGGGCTCGCTGCTCGACGCGTCGGTCGCGATCTACAACCAGCCCAGCGAGGATCCGAGCGGCCGCGTGGCGCAGGACTCGGGCGGCATCCTCGGCGTCACCGCCAACACCAGCTTCGAAGCCGTCGGCGGCCAGGAGTACTTCGTGCTCGTCGACGGCATCGGCGCCGCGACCGGCTCCTACACCGTCCGCATCGACGCGGTCGCCGGCGCGGTCTCGACACAGATCCCCGAGGTCGACTCGCTGGGCTTCACCCACCGCCTGTTCTACCCCGAGGGCTTCAGCAGCAACCAGGTGCGCGAGTTCGTTTCGATCGCCAACCCCAACAACTTCGCTGTCAACTACTCGCTTATCCTCCGCTACGAGACGGGCGCCCGCGACGCCGTGGTCGTCAACAACGCCACGCTCGCGGCCGGCTCGCGCGGCGGCGTGACCCTCTCCGAGGGCGGAGCCTTCGCCACCGGCGTGCGTCCCAACGCTCCCTATGCCATCGAGATCGTCTCGAGCGCTCCGCTCGGCGCGACCCTCAGCCACTACGACTTCGACATCGGCACGGGCGAGGCGTTCACCTCGCAGATCTCCGATGAGTGGACCTTCGGCCGCGTCCAGCGCGACACCGGCGTCCGCGACTTCATCCTCTTCCAGAACCCGCAGAACTTCGCGATCAATGTCACGCTCCGCTCCGAGACGCCCGGCGGCCAGGTCTTCCAGATCACCCGCCAGGTCAACGCCCTTCGTCGCGGCGGTTTCGACATCAGCGCCCTGCCCAACCTGCCGGTCGGCATCTTCGGCGTCACGCTGACCGCCACGCCGGTCAACCCCGCCAACCAGGCCAACTTCGACGGCATCGTCGCAGCCCTCACCCACTTCGACACCAACACCGACGGCGGCTACGGGCTGCTCGGCGACGCGACCGGCGGCACGACGGCCGGCACCATCAACAACCTCACCCGCGGCCCGGGCTCCAACCCCGAGATCGTGATCTACAACCCCAACGACGCCGCCGCCACCGTCGATCTCTCCGGTTCCTATATCCGGGCCGACCTCCCCGGTCTGGCCCGCCGCATCCAGGTGCCCGGCAACGGCATCGTCCGTCTCTCGGGCAGCGATCTGGGGCTGATCAACAACCAGCCCATCGGCATCGCCTACACCTCCGACCTTGGCGTCAGCGTCGTCTTCGGCGAGGACCGCGGGTCCGACTCCAACGGGCAGGGTGCCAACACCTTCGTCGGAACCAACTGGTTCTTTGGGGACGCCTACATCCGCCGCCCCCTCGCCGGGGAGTCCTACTTCGAGACCCTCTCGTTCTTCAACCCCGCCCCCTTCGCGACCGAGGTCCAGATCGACCTGCTCTACGCCAACGGCAACGCCGACACGATCACCATCCAGATCGATGCCTTCGACTTCGGCGAGTTCGTCATTCACGACTCCGAGACCTTCCTGAACAACCCCCTGGTCAACGGTGTCCGCGAGAAGACCGCGGCGTTCAGCATCCAGGCCACCTCTTCCAGCCCCATCTCCGCTTCGCTCACCCACTTCGACCTGGTGCTCGGCAGCGGCTGGGGCATGAACGGGGCCAACCTCGGGCTGATCAACCCGCTCAGCTCGGTCATCTGAACCATGCCGGCCGGGTCCCCGCCGACCCCCTGACAGGAACCTCCCGCCATCCGCGGGGAGCAAGGCCCAGCCCTGCTCCCCGTTTTCTTTCTGCCCATCCGGATTCCCCTCGCGCGGCGAATAATCCGAACGCCTCGTTCGTTCGAATCGCACGGGGATGGTCCGTCACCGGTCCCGACGCGGCACGCGTCGAGACCCTCGGAGCCGGAGCTTGGGATTCACGATCCGACATGCTGCGATTCTGACCGGAGCCCTCTCGCTCGCGATCGCCGCTCGCCCCGCCTCGGCTCAGCCCGAGGAAGAAGCCGAGCACGCCCGCCCGAAGCTGATCGCCGAGCACCGCGGCGTCGAGCCCGGCGGCTCGATCACGCTCGGCGTCTCGTTCGAGATCGACCCCGGCTGGCACATCTACTGGATCGGCCTCAACGACACCGGCTTTCCCACCACCTTTGACTGGACCCTGCCCGAAGGCTTTGAGGTCGGCCCGATCGGCTGGCCGGTGCCCAAGCGGTACGCCACGCCCTCGGTCGGCGTGCTCGACCACATCTACGAGAACCGCGTGACGCACCTCGTCCCGCTCCGCGTGCCCGCCGACGCCAAGCCAGGCACGGTCGCGACGATCCATGTCGCTGTCGAGTGGCTCGTCTGCCGCGAGGCGTGCATCCCGGGATTTGAGGAACTGTCGATCGAAGTCCCGATCCTCGAGCCCGGCAGCGAACCCCGCCGATCGGCCGATGCCGGGCTGATTGCCGAGGCCCGTGCGGCGCTCCCGACGCCCTTCGACGCCCCGAAGTCCCCCGTCCGCCTGGTCTGGTCGGGGCGGGAGGCGTTGATCGAGGTCACCGGTGCCGACGCGGTGCACTTCTATCCCCACGAGTCGACGGCTCCGCTGGAATCGCCCCTGCGCGACGGCGCCTCGGACGACAACACGCTCCGGCTCGTGCTGGGCGCGCCCGACCCGGAGCATCCAAACCTCCGGGGCGTGGTACAAGCATGGGGCGCAGATCGGCGTCCCATCGGGGCTTGGTGGGTCGACCGCCCCGCCGCGCCCGCGACGGCTCGCCCGACCGAATCGATCCCCCGCTCACACGGGGGCTGACCAAGAATCACGCTCCGCGGCGTCCGCGGAGAGCCAGCGGCCCGCTCGATGGCGGTCCGAGACAAGTCACGACCCTCCCCGCACCGCCGGGCGAAACACCCGGTCGGGGACTCGAACCTGAGAGGAACGACCCATGCTGAAGATCAAAGCCGCCACCGCTCTCCTCGGCTCGCTCATTCTCGGCCTGACGGCCGCCTCCGCCACCAGCATCTCCGCCGAGCCCGAGAAGGGCGTGAAGGCGGGCGACAAGGCCCCCGCCTTCACCCTGACCGACACCAAGGGCAACAAGCACAACCTGCAGTCCTACCTCGACGAGGGCAAGATCGTCGTCCTCGAGTGGTTCAACCCGGACTGCCCGTTCGTCCAGAAGCACCACCTGCGCTTCAAGACCATGGAGGAGACCGCCGCCAAGGCCAAGGAGATGGGTGCCGTCTGGATCGCGATCAACTCCGGCGGGCCCGGCCTGCAGGGCGCCGGCGTCGAGCGCAACACCAAGGCGATCGAGGATTTCGGCATCAAGTTCCCCGTCCTCCTCGATGAGACCGGCGAGGTCGGGCTGTCCTACGGCGCCATCGTCACCCCGCACATGTACATCATCACCCCCGATGGCATCGTCGCCTACCAGGGCGCGATCGACAACAACCGCTCGGCCCGCACCCTTGGCGACACCAACTATGTCCTGCAGGCCCTCAAGGAGATCAAGGCCGGCGAGACCGTCAGCGAGCCCAACACCAAGCCCTACGGCTGCGGCGTCAAGTACGCCAAGCCCTCGCGCGGCGGCGCCTGATCCGCCCCACGCTCCGATCAATCTCCGAGGGCTCGGCCGCGTCGCCGGGCCCTCGTGCTTTTGATGCACCCCCGGAACCCCGGCATTTCTCGGCGGTCACCCCGAGGATCATGCCGATGAACCCCTCGCGGCACCCTTTACGCCCTGAACGCCCGCCCGCACCCGCCCGTAGGATCCCACGATGGCAGACCTGTTCGGCATTTTCGCGACCCTCGGCGACCTCGCCCTGGTCGTCTTTGGCTTCGGACTGATCATCTTCCTGCACGAACTCGGGCACTTCCTCGCCGCCCGGTGGGCCGGCATCCGCGTGCTCGCCTTCGCGATCGGCTTCGGGCCCGCGATGATCAGCTACCGCAAGGGCATGGGCTGGCGGCGGGGCTCGAGTGAGCGTGAGTACCTCCACCGCATCGCCCGCTCGCCCCGCTCCGAGGACGCCCAGACGCTCAGCCCGACCGAGTACCGCATCAACTGGCTGCCCTTGGGCGGCTATGTCACGATGCTCGGGCAGGAGGACTTCAACCCCAACGCCGTCAGCGCCGAGCCCGACAGCTACCAGGCCTGCCCGCCCTGGAAGCGGCTGGTCGTGATCTCCGCAGGCGTGGTCGCCAATGTCATCACCGCCGCGATCCTGTTCATCTTCGTGTTCATGGTCGGCATCCGCTCTGAGCCGGCCAAGGTCGGCACCGTCTACGCCGGCTCCCCCGCGGCACTGGCGATGCCCGCCAACGCCGACCACCTGGGCATCCGCGACCCCGGGCTCATGCCCGGCGACCGCGTGCTCTCGATCAACGGCGAGGCCCCCCGCCACTTCAATGACCTCAACCTCGCGATCGTCATGAGCGAACGCAACCAGCCCGTGGATCTGCTCATCGAGCGGGCGGGCTACGACGAGCCGCTCGAGTTCAGCATCACGCCGCAGCCCAGCGAGATGACCGGTCTGCTGGAGATCGGCATCGGACCGGCGCACACCGCGTTCGTCGTCGAGCCGCCCCGCTCGTGGCAGCGCCGCGAACTCGCCGCGGGGCTCGACGCGATCGGGCTCGAGGGCGTCGAGCCGGGCATGGAACTCGTTGCCGCGGGCGTCCAGCCCGTGCGCACCGCCGACGACCTGACACGGATCGTGCGCGACTCGGGCGGCCGCCCTCTGACGCTCCGTTTCGAGCATCCGGCCGATTCGGCGAGCGCCGAGCCTCGCCGAGCCACGCCAGTCATCGAACCGGTGCCGGAGTTCGAGTTCGCGTGGGTGCTGATGCCTTCGGGGCGGCATCTTCCCGTGGAGCATGTCGCCGGCCTCGTCGGCGTCATGACCGTCGAGCAGACCGGTGAGAAGGCCGAGCGGGCCGGGCTGCGCGCCGGCGATGTCTTCCTACGAATCGGCGGCACCGAGTTCCCCAGCCTTGCCAGCGGGATCGCCGAGATCAAGGCCGCCGCCGGCTCGGTCATCCCCATTACCGTCCGTCGCGAGGTCGACGGGGAGACCCGCACGATCGATCTCGAAGCTCCCGTCGGGCGCGACGGCACCATCGGCTTTGCACCCGGCGCGGGCTTCGAGGGCACGCTGCTGGCCCGGCCCCTGCAAGACGCCCGCCTCTCGCCGCGCGATGAAGAACCGACGCCGCTCCCCGCCGCCGGAGTCTTCGACCGCCCCGGGCTGGAATTGATCACGCTCGAGGGCGCTCCCGTCGCGTCCCTGGTCGAGGCTCGCACCGAACTCCAGAAGCTCGCCCGCGACGCGCTCGCCGCCGAGCGCAACACGCTGACTGTCACGCTCGGGCTCGGTGATCCTCTCGCCGAGCCCGCCGGCGGCGATCCCGCCTCCGCCCCGATCGAGACCGCGACGCTCACGCTCGGCGGCGAGTCGCTGCGATCGGTCGCCGCCCTCGCGTGGGACCTGCCGTTCTCCATGAGCATCTTCGAACTCGAGCAGTTCAAGCTCCGCGCGGGCGACCCGCTGCACGCGATCGGGCTCGGGCTCGCCGAGACCAACCGCGTCATGGTCACCACCTACCTGACCTTCGCCCGCCTCTTCCAGGGCACCGTCAAGATCGAGCACCTCAAGGGCCCGGTCGGCATCGCCCACCTCGGCACGCGCATCGCCGAGCGGGGCCTCATCTGGCTGCTCTTTTTCCTCGCACTGATCAGCGTCAATCTCGCGGTGATCAACTTCCTCCCGCTCCCCATCGTCGACGGCGGGCAGTTCCTCATGATCCTCTACGAGATGATCCGCGGCCGCCCCGTGCCCCTCGGCTTCCAGAGCGCCATCACGCTCGTGGGTCTCGTTCTCATCGGCGCCATGTTCATCATCGTCACCTACCACGACATCGTCGGGCTGTTCGGCGGCTGACGCGTGGGCGGACTCGCCATCCTCCTCGGCATCGGGCTCGTCCTCGCGTGGATCGCGTCGGTCGCGATGCTCGCGTGGTTCCTCACCCATCCCCCCCGAAGGACCTACTCGAGCGCGGTGGCGCGCGGGTTGGCCGGCGACCCGAGCGAGATGGACCCGCCCGCCGCATTCAAGACCTGGACCGTCCGCGCCCACCCACGCGACATCGAGGTCTGGGACATCGCCGCCGATGACCCGGTCGGCCCGACCCTTGTCCTTGTTCACGGCTGGTCGGACTCACGCATCGGCGCTCTCGTCCGGGCCTCGCACTTACGCCGCTCCTGTTCACGCATCATCGCGTTCGATCTGCCCGGGCACGGCGTCTCCCACGGCGTCTGCCACCTCGGCGCCACCGAGCACGCTCTCGTGCGCACGATCCTCGATGCGCTTCAGGACGAGCCCCGACCCGTCGTCCTCTTCGGATGGTCGCTCGGCGCGGGCGTCGCCCTGCGAGTCGCCGCAGACGACGCGACCCATCCACGAGTCGCCGGCGTGATCGCCGAAGCGCCCTACATCCAAGCAAAGACACCCGCGCGACGCGTGCTCCATCTCCGCCGGCTGCCCCATCGCCTCAGCCTCCCCCCGGCGCTGGCCCTCCTCGGCACGCGTTTGGGCATCGGACCTCGCTGGCGTGGCTTCGATCGCGTCCAGATCGCCGCACGCGTCCGCGTGCCGCTGCTGGTTCTGCACGGCAGCGCGGACCCCATCAGCCCGATCGAGGACGGCCGCGCGATCGCCCAAGCCGCCCCGCAGGCCCGGCTGGCCGAGATCCCGGACGCGTCTCATAACGACCTCTGGACCGAGCACCCATTCGCCGAGCGATGCACCGCCGAGGCTTGCGCCTTCCTCGCTTCGATCCGCGGCCCCTCCGCGTAGAATCCACGCATGAGCCGCTTCCAATCGCCCACCGTCGATCGCGTGATGGCCGACCGCCGGGCGGCGGAGTTTCAGACCCGCTCGATCAAGACCTCCATGAAGCTCGCCGGGCTCAAGCTCGCGATCTCGATGGTGGACCTCACCACGCTCGAGGGCAAGGACTCGCCCGAGAAGGTCCGCTCGCTCTGCCGCAAGGCGATCCGCCCCTACGAACGCGACGAGGAGATCCTGGGCGAGCGACTCCCCAGCGTCGCCGCCGTCTGCGTCTACCCGAGCATGGTTCCGATCGCCCGCGAAGCCCTCGCCGGCAGTTCGGTCAAGGTTGCTTCCGTCGCGACGGGCTTCCCGAGTGGGCAGTATCCCCTCGCGGTGCGGCTCGATGATGTCCGGCGAGCGGTCGCCGACGGCGCCCACGAGATCGATATGGTCATCAATCGCGGCGCGTTTCTCGCCGGGCGGTACGACGAGGTGGCGGGCGAGATCCGAGCCGTCGTCGAAGCTTGCGGCGAGGCGCACCTCAAGGTCATCCTCGAGACCGGCGAACTCGAAACCTATGACAATGTCCGCCGCGCGAGCGATCTGGCGATCGAGCACATCCGCGACGGCGACTTCATCAAGACCAGCACGGGCAAGGTCAGCCCCGCCGCGACCATGCCGATCACGCTGGTGATGCTCGAGGCGATCCGCGACGCGCGGCTTGCACAGGGACGCACCATCGGCATGAAGCCCGCCGGCGGCATCCGCCACGCCAAGCAGGCCCTCCACTACCTCGTCATGCTCAAGGAAACGCTCGGTGACGCGTGGCTCACGCCCGAACTCTTCCGCTTCGGCGCCAGCTCGCTCCTCAATGATCTCTTGAGGCAACTCGTCAAGCACGCCACCGGCCGCTACGCCGCCCAGTACGACTTCTCCGACGCCTGATACCCCTCCGACCGTGGAGCACGCGATGACAGACACCCAGACCAACGGCGTCACCACGGCGAGCAAGCCGACCGGCCGCGCCATCAGCGCCGGCCCCGGCTCGGTCCCCGCGATCGAGTTCGGCGGCGCGTGGGACTACGCCCCCGCCCCCGAGAGCGCCCCCGTCGAGATCGCCGACCGCTACGGGCTGTTCATCAACGGCGAGTTCGTCGAGCCCGCCTCTGGCGAGCACTTCCCCACCGAGAACCCCGCGACCGAGGAGACGCTCAGCGAGCTCGCGCGGGCCAACGCGGCCGATGTCGACCGCGCCTATCAGGCTGCCCGCGAAGCGCAACCCGCGTGGGCCGCTCTCAAGCCGATCGAGCGCGGCAAGTACCTCTACCGCATCGCCCGCCGAATCCAGGAACGCGCCCGCGAATTGGCGGTCCTCGAAACCAAAGACGGCGGCAAGCCCATCAAGGAAAGCCGCGATGTCGACATCCCCCTCGCCGCCGCCCACTTCTTCTACCACGCCGGCTGGGCCGACAAGCTCACCTATGCATTCGCGGGCCGCACCCCCAAGCCCCTCGGCGTCTGCGGGCAGATCATCCCGTGGAACTTCCCGCTGCTGATGGCGGCGTGGAAGGTCGCGCCGGCGCTCGCCTGCGGCAACACGGTCGTCCTCAAGCCCGCCGAGACGACTTCCCTCACCGCCCTCCGCCTCGCCGAGATCTTCCAGGAAGTCGGGCTCCCCAAGGGCGTGGTCAACATCGTCACGGGCGAGGGCGCGACGGGTCAGGCGATCACCGCCCACGAGGGCTTCGACAAGCTCGCGTTCACCGGCTCCACCGCCGTCGGCAAGCAGATCGCCAGAGCCGCCGCCGCGCGCGGCACGCGCCTGACACTCGAACTCGGCGGCAAGAGCCCCAACATCGTCTTCGCCGACGCTAGCATCGACCAGGCGGTCGAGGGCATCATCAGCGGCATCTACTTCAACCAGGGCCATGTCTGCTGCGCCGGCAGCCGCCTCTTCGTGCAGGAAAGCGTGCTCGATCAGGTCATCGCCAAGCTCAGGCTCCGCCTCTCCACCCTCCGCGTCGGCAACCCGCTCGACAAGAACACCGATGTCGGCGCGATCAATTCCAAAGCCCAGCTCGACACGATCAATCGCTACCTCGAGCACGGCGAATCCGAGGGTGCAACACGCGAGACGGTCAACGGCCAGCCGCTCCCGGACAAGGGCCACTGGTGCCGCCCCTGCTTCTTCACCGGCGTCCAACCCAGCCACACGATCGCCCGCGAGGAGATCTTCGGCCCCGTGCTCGCCGTCATGAGCTTCCGCACTCCCGACGAAGCGATCACTCGCGCCAACAACTCGCCCTACGGCCTCGCCGCGGGAATCTGGACCGACAAGGGCTCCAAGATCTTCGAGATCGCCTCGAAGATGAAAGCCGGCGTCGTCTGGTGCAACACCTACAACCGCTTCGATCCCGCCTCGCCCTTCGGCGGGTTCAAGGAATCCGGCTTCGGCCGCGAAGGCGGCATCCACGGACTCTCGGCATACCTCGACCTCTGAACCGCCCCAGCGATCTGACCCGCCCCGACACGAGGCACGACGCGATGACCCAGCGACTCCCCATCGACAAGACCTACAAGCTATTCATCGGCGGCGCGTTCCCACGCACCGAGAGCGGCCGCTCCATCCCGATCAAGGACGACACGGGTCGCGTGATCGCCCACACCTGCCACGCCTCGCGCAAAGACTTCCGAAACGCCGTCGAAGCCGCCGCGGGCGCTCTCGACAAATGGGCCGGCGTCAACGCCTATCTCCGCAGCCAGATCCTCTACCGCCTCGCCGAGATGGCCGAGGGCAAGCGCCGCGAACTCATCGACGCGAGCCGCGCCGTCGGCTCGATCTCCGAGTCCGACGCCACGCGCGAGATCGACGCCGCGATCGATCGCCTCGTCGCCTTCGCCGGCTGGGCCGACAAGTTCCCGCAGGTCCTTGGCTGCGCCAACCCCGTCTCGGGCCCCTACCACAACTTCTCGATCCCCGAGCCGACCGGTCTCGTCGCCGCCGTCTGCCCCGACGAACTCCCCCTGCTCGGCTTTGTTTCCATCGTCGCGCCTGCTTTGTGCACGGGCAACACGGTTGTTGCGCTCGCCAGCGAGACCAACCC
>JBICIG010000081.1:0-36843 GCA_043101605.1 Phycisphaerales bacterium JB037 | reverse complement strand
CCAGAGCGTCTTGCACGCCTCGGGTTGCTCGATCGGCCGACCGCTGACTTTCACCACCACCGTCATCACGCCGTGATTCCCTTCGAGAACGAATGCGAGAGACCGCCCGGGAGCAGGCCCGCGGTCTCGTCGAGCCCCATCGCAAGGTTCAGGCACTGGATCGCCTGGCCCGAGGCTCCCTTGATCAGGTTGTCGATCGCGGACACCACCACCACGCGGGGCCCGCCCTGATCGTCCGTCGGCTGATCTTCGACAAACCAGCCCAGATCCAGACAGTTCGTGTGCTCCACCGCCCCGACGCTCGGCCAGACCCCGCCCGGGAGCAGGCGGACGAACGGCTCGTGTGAGAACCGGGACTGGAGTGTTTCGGTCAGGTTCGCCCGGGTCCACCCCTCGGCGAGCTGAACATGGATCGTGCTCACGATGCCGCGCTTGAACGGGGCGATGTGCGGCACGAACAGGCTCGACAGCCGGGCGTACCGGTCGATCTCCGGCTGGTGCCGGTGCACGCCGATGTTGTAGGGCTTGAGGCTCACCTCACACAGCGAGGTCGCCTCGGACGCCTTCCGCCCCGCGCCGCTCGCGCCCGAGACCGAATTGATGATCGCCCGCGAGCCCGGAGCCAGCGCGCCCGCGTCGGTCAGGGCCCGCAGCGGGACGATGGCGCTGGTCGGGTAGCACCCCGCGACGCCGACGAGCGACGCGCCAGCGAGCGCCTCGCGGTTGATCTCCGGAAGCCCGTAGACCGCCTCGGCGAGCAGGTCCGGGCAGGGGTGGGCGAAGCCGTACCACTTGGGGTAGTCCTCGGCCGCGAGGCGGAACCCGCCCGAGATGTCGATGACCGTCAGCCCCGCGTCGAGCAACTCGGGCGCCAGGTGGGCGCTGAGCTCGTGCGGCGTGGCGAGCAGCGCGACCTTCGCGCCCGACGCGATGATCGCCCCGGCGCTGGTCGGCTGGATCGGATCCTCGACGAGGCCCCGGAACGACGGGCAGCGGTCGGCGTAGCTCTCGGCCGCCCCGCTCTCGGAGCCGAACAGCCCGACGATCTCCAACTCGGGATGCCCCAGCGCCAACCGCACAAGCTCCTGGCCCGTGTAGCCCGCGGCACCGGCGATCGCGACGGGGATGGACGCGTGCATCGTCACGACGACGCCCCTTCCAGGTCACTCTGATCGAGATCCTGCTCGTCCAGGTCGCCCCCGTCCATGTCCCGGTAGTGCGAGAGCCCGGCCATCTCCTCGAGTTCCTCGACGAACGACGCGACCCGCTCGGGCGACGCGACGGCGACGAAGATGGTGTCGTCGCCGGCGATCGTGCCCAGCACGCCCTTGGGCGGGAAGCGGTCGAGTTCGAGCGCGATGAGCTGCGCGTGCCCGGGGTTGGTGTGGATCACGACCTGCCCCACGCCGCCGGCGACCGAGACGAGGTACTGCGACACGACCCGCGCCAGGCTGTCGTACCGCAGATCAGGCTCGGGAACACGGGGCAGGGCGCGGGCGGGCTCGGCGGTCGCTTCGGGAAGAATGTAGCCGTCCGGGCCCTTGAGCACGCCGAGGTCGCGCAGATCGCGCGACAGGGTCGCCTGCGTAGTGTGGACGCCAACCGAAGCCAGACGGGCCACCAGGGCCTCCTGGCTCGCGATGGGCCCGCCGGCGAGGATCCGGCAGATCAGGGCTTGTCGACGCTGACGGTCGGTCATCGCATGATTATTCCATGCATGCATGAACAATCAAGTGGTCGCTAACAGAATTTCGGACGCCCGGGCGGCCCGTTTCAGGCCCTCGGCGAGATTCCGGGGGCTCGGGCTGCCCTGAAGCGGGGTGTTGGGGGGCGGGGGCTCAGCGAGTAGAATCCGGCCGGGATTCTCCCGGGATGGGGCGCATGCTCACGAACGCCGAACTGACGCAGCTTCTCGATCAGGCCGCCGACGGTGCGGACGGGGCGGTCGAGCGCGTGTGGGGGCTGGTCTACGACGAGGTCCATGATCTCGCCGAGCGGGCGCTCCGCAAGGAGGCTTCGAACACCCTCGAGCCGACGATCCTGGTCAACGAACTCTACCTGAAGATGTGCGGCAAGGGTCACGCCAAGTGGGACAGCCGGGCGCACTTCTTCGGCTCGGTCGCCAACGCGATGACGCAACTGCTGATCGACCACGCGCGTCGGCGCAAGGCGCTGCGTCGCGGGGGCGATCGAAGGCGCGTGCCGCTGGAGATCGCCGTGGGCGAGCTGGCGAACCTGGACATCGCGGCCGACGACGCGGCGATCGCGGCGCTGGCGAAGATCGATGAGCTGGCCAAAGAGGACGAGCGGGCGGCGAATGTCGTCCGGCTGCGGTTCCTGTTGGGGCTGAGCGTGCCGCAGACCGCGGCGGTGCTGGAGGTCTCCGAGCGGACGGTCAAGAACGACTGGGCCTTTGCGCGCGCCTGGCTGAAGCGGGCGATGGAGGAGTCCGGCGCGGCCTCGCCGGAACCCGATGGCGACTGATCCGAGGCGCGTGCGGCAGGTCTTCGACGCGGTGATCGAGCTCGATCCCGCCGATCGCCGATCGGCCGTGCACACCGCGTGCGCCGGCGACGACGACCTCGCCTCGGAAGTGCTCAGCCTTCTCGAGCACATCGAGGAGGGCGACGGCGAGCCGGACGAGCCGGCGCGCGCGCGGCCGGGATCGAAGAGCCGCAGCGGCGGGATGTTCGCGATCCGCGAGCTGCTCGCGGGCGAGGTCGAGGACGCGCGCCGCTTTGCCAAGGGCGATCGCGTCGCCGACTGCGAGATCCTCGGGTACATCGGGGGCGGCGGGATGGCCGAGGTCTACAAGGCCCGCCAGGCGGTCTCGCACCGCACCGTCGCGATCAAGGTGATGACCGAGCAGATCGACTCCCCCGCCGCCCGCCAGCGGTTCGAGGTCGAGGCGCGCACGCTCGGGCACCTCCGGCACCCGCACATCGCGCAGGTGCTCGGCGTGGTCAAGCACCCGCTGGGCGACGGCGGATCGCTCCCGGTCATCGTCATGGAGTATGTCGAGGGGGGCAAGACGATCACCGAGTTCGCCGACCTCCGCTCGCTGACCACGCGCGATCGCGTTGAACTCTTCGCACTCGTCTGCGACGCGATGATCCACGCGCACCAGCGCGGCGTCATCCACCGCGACCTCAAGCCGGGCAATGTGCTCGTCGACCGCGACCGCGCGCCCAAGGTCATCGACTTCGGGATCTCGCGGCTCACCCAGGCGGAGATGCCCGAAGGGCAGACGCCCGACCCGCAGATGCTCGGCACGCCCGCGTACGCAAGCCCCGAGCACCTGTCCGGCGAGCCCAGCCGCATCGACACGCGGAGCGATGTGCTCTGTCTCGGGCTGATTCTGTACGAGCTGGTCGCGCGTCGGCGGGCGTTCGACTTCCCGATGGGCGGGACCGACGAGCTGCAGAGCGTAATCGAGGGGGCGCTGCCCGAGCCGCCCAGCGCGCTCCGCCCGAGCGACCCGGCGTGCAACGCCGACCTCGACGCGATCATCGGCTTCTGCGTCGCCAAGGACCCCTCCCACCGCTACCAGTCGGTGCTGGATCTCAAGCGCGATCTGCAGGCGTGGCTCGATGGTCGCCCGCTGCTGTTCAGCCGGGGCGATCCGAACGGCGTCCGCCTCGCGGGCGTGCGGCGCGGCGCGGTCGCGGGCGGGCTGGCGCTGACGCTCGTCGCACTGGCGGGCATCGGGGCGTGGGGCTGGAGCGAGCGCACGGGTCGGATCCAAGCCGACCGCGCGACGGCCGGGGCGCGGGAAGAGGCGGCCGAGGCGCGCGCGTGGGCCGACGACGCGCGGGCGGAGGCGGCCGAGGCCAATCGTCAGCGAGCGCAGGCCGAGTCGGACACGGATTCGCAGCGTCGCCGGGCGGTGGCCGAGGCGGCGGGCTCGCAGGCGCTCCGGCGGATGATCGAGAGTCTGATCAAGGTGATGGCGGGCCCGACCAGCGAGCCCGGCATCGACGCCGATGCCGCCGACCGGTTCCTGAGCGTGTGGAAGCAGAGCCTGGTGCAGCTCGAAGCCAAGATCGCCGAGGAGGCGGGGCAGCTCTCACCCAGCGCCCGCGCCCGGCAGTGGGAGTTCCTCGGTCTGGCGTACGAACTGGCGGGCTTCGGTGACGAGGCGATCCGCGCCTACGACGAGTCGCTCGATGCGCTCCAGGGCGGCGAGGGGACCGACAGCGACATCGCACGCGTCCGTCTGCTCCTGGGCGACCGGCTCTTCCAGAGCGGGCAGTACGCACAGGCGATGAACCGCTTCCGCGATGCCCACGACTATTACGAGAGCCACGGCGACCAGCCGCTGGCGTCGCTCGAGTGCCTGCTGGGCATGATCCGCTGCATGCGCACGAGCGAGTCTCCCGACACCGACACGGTGCGCACTCTCATCGAGCAGGCCGACGACCTGATCGTCGTCCGCCGGACCCCCGACGCGTCGAGGAGCGAACTCGATCAGCTTGCGGTGCTCTGCACCGACCTCGCCCGACTGGCGTCGTGGTTCGGGGTCGAGACGCGCTGCGGCGAGTGGGAAGTGCCCGGAGACGCGGACTTCGCGGCACCGGGCTGAGACTCCGTGCGGTCAGAGGGCGTCCGCCCGCGGGATCACAGGTCGCCCGGATCCGTCACGCGCCCGTTGCCGAGCGGGATCAGGTTGCCGTCAGGCGTGACCTCGAAGGTGCCGTCGGGCGCGACGAGGTACTCCTGCTCGTTGCGTCCCGCGGCGCGGAGCGGGTCGAACTCCTGCATCTGTCGGCGGAGATCGTCGCCCAGGTCTTTGGCGGTGCCGAAGTAGACGCTCACCGCGTAGACCCACACGGGGTTGCCGTCGGCGTCGACGAGTTCGTAGACACGCTGCTGGCGCCCGGGGGGGACGCGTCCTTCCGTGGAAACCTCGACGCGCGTCTGGCGCGTGCGCTCGGCGATGACGGTGCGGAGTTCGCGTTCGCCGGCCGCGGCCGGGTCGCCGCCGAACTCCTCGTCGAGGGCCCGGAACTGGTTGATCGTCTCGCGGTCGCTCTCCTCGGTCTCCGACGAGGCCTCGAGGTACTCGCCCTTGATCACGCGGACGAGTTCGATGTCGGCCCGCTCGCCGGCAATGCGGTAGGCGTCGTCGCGGAGGAGCTGCTGGACGCGGGGGTTGTCGTTGAAGGGCAGGGGCTCGAAACCGAACCCGACCCACGCGACCTCGCCGGTGGTCGGGACGATGACGACCGTGCCGCCGGTCGCGGGGACGGTGCCGTTGCGGATGTCGGCGAACGCCTTGTTCAAGCCGTCGGTCAGGGACTGAGCGGTGATGGGCCCGACGCCCCCGCCGACGCTGCGGGCGATGCCCATGCTGCGGGGCGTGGCGACGACCGAGACCATGACGCGCCCGGTCGCGGGGTCGTCGGAGACCTGGTAGGTCACCACGCCGCGGAGGAACCCGCTCGCGACGATCTGCCATTCTTCCTGCTGGACATTCTCGAGTTCGACCTGCGTGCCCCCGTCGCGCTCGCGGCGTTGCTCGACGAGCAGCGTGCGGGCCGAGAGATCCGCGCCCTGCAGCGTCTGCACGAGCTGCTGGCGGGCGTTGAGGCTCGCGCGAACCCACGCGTTGCGCTGATCGCGCAGCAGCAGGTTGCGGTTCTGCTGGGTCGGGTCGTAGCTGGCGACGCCCTTGGCGACGATGCCCAGCCCGCTGTCGGTCTTGATGAACTCGGCACCGGCCTGGTTCGCGAGCACCTTCTCGATGACATGCCGGATCGCGTCGTCGGTCGTCTCGCCCGAATACACCGTCCTCGCCTCGGCCTCGATGATCAGCTCGTCGTTGACGACTTCGCGGATGCTGTCGGGGTCGGCGACCGAGACTTCGGTGGCGCGGTCGGGGATGACGAAGTCCGCCGCCAGCACGCCGTCGGGCTGGGCCGACGCGAGACCGGCGATCGAAACCAGGGCGGCCGCGGCGAAACGGGTCAGTCGGTGACGCATCGCGATCTCTCCAAACGCCGGGCACGGGCCCGGTCCGGTGCTTCGCTCAGCCGTCGCGTCCGGGAACCCCCGGGGCGTCGGCATCCTCCTGCAGATCATGCGCACCCCCGCCGGTCGGGGGCAAGGGCATGATCACGATCAGCCCCTCGGCCGGGCTGGTGTGCCGCCACGCGGGGCGGTCGAGCCCCAGCCCGCGCTCGATGCGGTCGAGCCTCGCCAGGAAGTCCGCCAGTTCGGCATCGGAGCCCTTGAACTCGGCCCGGATCAGCCCGTTGCCGGGGATCTCTTCCCGCTCGTGCTCGATGAACAGCGTGCCCAGAGCCCCCTCGATCCGCCCGGCGATGCGGGCGTCGGCGTCGATGGTGATGGTGCGGGCCGGTCGCGTCTCGGCCCGGACCGCCGCCCGCAGCAGCCGCAGCGCGTACTGCAGCGTTGCCTGATTGTCCTCGCCCCGCGCCGCTTCGGCCCGCGCCACCTCCATCGCCGAGGCGAAGCCGGTCTGCAGCAGGTCCCGCCGCGGCAGATCGAGAATCGGAGCCGCCCGCATGAAGAATTCGAGGGCCGATTCGTGCCGACCGTCAGCGGCGTGCTCGCGCGAGCGCGTCAGCCAGCCCCAAGCCTGATACTCGCGGACTTCCTCGGGTGAGAGCTCGGGCAGCCCCCAGGCCTCGGCCGCATCGGCGCCGGGGCGCGCGAACGCGGGGTCGTCGGCCCGGGCGGTGTAGATGATCCACAGGCGGCGTTCGTTGCGGTCGGCTTCGAAGCCGCCGAGCCGCGGGAGCGACCCGCGCAGCCGCACGCCTCCCTCGCGGAGCGCCAGCCCCGTCCAGAGCGCCTCGGGATCGCGGACGCCCTCGTACCGGCTCATCAGGATCATGCGCAGCGCGGCGATGCGGGTCTTCTCGCGCAGCAACCGGTCGAGGTACTGCTCGTCGCGCGGCGTGTTGTAGTACGACAGCGAGCCAACGCCCGCCGCGACGATCGTGCCGTCCTGGGTCATCCACGCGCGCGTCGGCGTGGCGATCGGGGCCTCAAAGTCCGCCGATCGGGCGAAGCGCGCCGCTTCGTCGATCGCGCGCTGACGCGTCGCGGGCCGGTCCTCGCTCAACTCGATCGGCTGGGCCGGGGCGGCGAGCGCCAGGAGCGCAAGCAGCCCCGTCGCGAGCGCCGACGACCGGCGCGCGCGCGCCGACCGGGCCGGATCGGGTTGGCCGTCGAAACGGGCCACGGCGATCACCGTCCCCCCGAGAGGGGCTCGCAGACCAGGTCCTCAACGATCGTGGCGCTCTCGCTGCGGCGATCGATGATGCGCACCTCGGCCCGCCCGCCTTCCTCGAGAATCGCGATGATCTCGACGGTCGCGATCGGCACGGTGGCGCTGCGCCCGCTCGAGGAGGTCCGCACCTGCACGATGCGGAGCCGGTCGCCCGGGCGATAGGGATTCTGGTTCAGGTCGATCTCGACATAGTCGCCGTCGGCGAAGTAGACATAGGGCGGCTGGGCGTAGCGTGCATCCAGGAACGAGTGCGCGTCGTCGGTGAGCTCGGCCATCACCTGGCGCAGCCCCCACATCGTCACGAACTCGTCATCGTTCTCGTACGCCGCCCACCCCACGCCCTGGACGATCTCGCGCGAGCCGAACGCCCGCGACAGCAGCGGCGAGGCCCAGATCAGCTCGCCCGTCCCCGTCGAGACGATCTTGGCGCTCATCGTGACGCTCATCGAGCGCTGCGTCTCGTCGGCCCGCAGCACGCTGTTGTAGACGCGCTCGCGCGACGCGTTCAGGTCGTGGAGCTGCATGATCAGCAGGTAATCCGCCCCGAGCAGATTGCCCAGCGTGATCGCCTCGGCCGCCTGCGCCTGCCCGCTGGCGACCCAGTCGCGGATGCGGGCCTGCTCCTCGAAGACGCGGTCCATGGTCGAGCGGTCGACGACGCGGAAGCGCCCCTCGCGGACGAACGAGCCGTTCATCTCCGCGACCGCCGCGTCGGAGAGCTGCTTGCCCGACAGCCCGGGCCCGTTGCTCCCGCGCGAGTCGAAGGGGATGACCCCCAGCGTCGGCGGGCCGGGGCGCCAGCTCGGGCGGTAGACCATCACATCCACGCACGCCTCGACGATGAAGTCGTTGCCTTCCTTCACCTCGTCGCGCACGCGGTAGGCGTGGATGATGCCGTCGGACTTGATGTCCCACTCATCCTGCGAGTCGACCTTGATGTCGTTGATCGTCTCGGTGTTGGTCAGGAACCGCTCGAAGGTTTCCTTGTACGCGCTGTTGGCCGTCAGCGAAGCGCCGTTGACCTGCCGCACCGCTTCGCGCAGCGCCAGCAGCACCGCCTTCTCGCGCGTCGAGGCCCGCCCCTTGCCGACGACCGACTGGATCGGCACCGTCGCCTCCTGCACCGGGGCGCACGCCCGGGCCGGCTGGAAGTCCCCCGCGCCGGGCTGGGCGAGCGCCGACCCGCCCAGCAGGGCGAGCGAGCCCGCCGCGGCGAGCAGCGCCGATCGACGATCCGAGCGATCCATCAGACGATTCATGATTCGCCTACGCATGAGCATGCCTCCCACCGCGTCCCTCGCGGACGCGTCGGCGGCCCCGATCTCGCGCGGGCGCCGCCTGTTCACATGCGGCATCGCGGGCCGACCGGGGCAAACCGATCGGCCGATCCCGCGCCGCGGCCGACCGCTCCGCCGCCCCACTCAGCCGCCCAGAATCCCCCGCGTGTACTTCTTCCGCAGGTCGACCGGGCCCTCCCAGACCGAGACCCCGCGATCCACATCCACCAGGATGCACCACGCCTGGTACTCCATCTGCGTCGAGCGTCCCGCCTGCGTGCGGATCTCGTTGAACGAGCCGTGCAGGATCAGCCGCGGCATCGCCGGCTCCATGGTCGGCGCATCGAAGTTGGGGCTGTTGCGCATCGCCTGCATCGAGCGGAGCAACTCGTCGACCGTGCCGCCCGTCCCGGCGATGTCCATGCGGACCTCGGCCTTGCCCGAGTTGACCAGCGTCGCGCGCACTTTCGAGTACATGAAGTCCTTCTGCTCGCGGATGCGCGGGTTGCTCGTCTTGTTGACGAAGTCGCCCATCGCGATGACCACCGGCTGCCCGTTGGGACCGCGGTAACGCTCGAAGACACCGGTGGAATCGATCGAGAACAGCAGGTTCTCGGCGAAGTACTCCCACTCGACGCCCGTGACGGTGTCGACATTCGTGATGGGCTTGTCGTTCACGCTCATCTGCGAGCAGCCCGCGAGTCCAGCGCCCATCAGAGCCGCCGCGCACACGCCCGCACCAAGAGTCGATCGGTTCATCTTCATTTCCTCGTTGCTCTCAGAGATCCGCCCGCGCCACCGGCGCCGGCTCACCGCGCCCCGCGGGGCGTCGCCCGCCCGCGCAGCTCGTTCCAGTACACACTCAGGTTGCCCGCGTCGGTGCTCCGCGCGAACACGATGATCGGGCGGTCGGTCGGCACCGTGATCTCACGCCACAGCACGGGCTGCCCCGTCGGGCCGATCAGGTTGAACCGCACCACGCCGTCTTCGGGCATCGGGAGCTCGGCCGCGAACTGCTCGCCCGGGAGCGTCCGCCACGAACGCAGGTCCGCACGCGTCTGCGCCTGCCAGATCGCCACGCCGATCAGCGTGCCGAGCTTCACCGCGTCGTCCCACCACTCGTCCTCGTCGTCTTCGACCGCGACATTGACCGCAACCGCGATCCCCACGCGGATCGCCGCCGAAAGGAACGGGCGACCCCAGATCTCCGTGATCCGGTCGGAGAAATCCGCCATCACGATCGAGTCGACATCGGTCAGCTTCTCGGCGATCGCCGTCCGCCCGCCCCCCTGCACCGTCATCCCCGAC
This sequence comes from Phycisphaerales bacterium JB037, assembly GCA_043101605.1. Lineage (GTDB taxonomy): Bacteria > Planctomycetota > Phycisphaerae > Phycisphaerales > UBA1924 > JBICIG01. The sequence goes on along the minus strand of JBICIG010000081.1, from coordinate 27,000 downwards.
GCCCGTCCGCCCGCACGCACCCGCATGTCGGGCACCTTCACCGAGAGATCATCGAGCCCGAACCGGCGCTCGGTGCGGTACGGCGCCATCCCGTTCTCGAACAGCACATACACCTTGTTCCCGATCGGAGACGACGCCTCGCTCGCCAGGCGCGAGTTCGACACCGCGCGCAGCCGGCTGTTCCACTCGGGCGCCAGCTCGCTCCCCTCGGCCCGAGACACCAGCGACCCGACATAGAACCCGTAGGGCACCACATCCGTCGCGTGCCCCGTGTAGGTGTAGCCCTCGTACCCGCGGATCACCGACGAGACATCGGGCCGCTCGAACAGCCCGCCCGCGGTGATCCGCTCATTGCGGTCGCGCCTCGACGCGAGCGAGACATCCTCGACCTGTTCCCCCGCCGCCAGAAGCTGGTCCCGCACGCGCGGGTTCTGAAGATCAAGCTGCTGGCGCGAGAGAGCCAGCGCGTCCTCGGTGTTCCCCGCCGGGTCCATCAGCTCGTTGATCGCCATCGCCACGCGGAGCATCACGCGGTCGTAGTGCGTGCCGAAGTAATCCCGCCGCGTGTCGTCGGTCAGGATCGCGTCGATGTTGTCGCCCGCCCCGCTGACGCTCACGACCGACAGGTATTGCGTGTTGCCCAGCCGCCGCAGCGCCTCGTCGAACTCGGCCTGGCTCTCGGCGAACCGCCCGGCGTCCTGCAGGATCTTCCCTCGCTGGTAGTGCAAGTAGATCGTGTCGGACTTCGTGCAGCTCTTGACCGTGTCGATCTTCTCGGCCGCCCGCGCGAAATCGCCCGCCAGATGGGCCTTCTCCGCCTCGGTCACGATCTTGGTGTTGCAACTGCACGCCCCGAGCACCAGCCCTGCGCCCGCCGCCGCAAGCCACCCCGCGCCCCGCGCGGCACCCGTCCAACTGCCCATTCGTCGCATCGGTCCGCCCCTGTCGACAAGCGCTCCGCTCAAAATCCCGCCCCGCGCACGCACCCGCCCGCCGAGCCCCACGAGAGAATAGCGGGAGCCTTCGCCCGCTCCGACTCCCCAGGCCCACGCCGCCTCCTCCCCGCTACCGCCATGCGGCAGGCTCCCTGACATGGGGCAGACATGGGGCAGAGCTGGGTCAGGCACCAAGCCGCCCCGCGCCGATACGCTGCCCGACATGCCCGACCTCGTCTGCGCCATCGACCAGGGCACCACCAGCACCCGGTGCATCCTCTTTGATGCCCGCGCCCGCCCCATCTCTTCCGCCCAGCGGGAGCACGCCCAGATCTGCCCCCGCCCGGGCTGGGTCGAACACGACGCGGCCGAGCTCTGGAACAATACCCAAATCGTTATCAAGAAAGCACTTGCGTCCGCCAAGCCCGCCTCCGTCGCCGCCGTCGGCATCACCAACCAGCGTGAAACCGTCGTCCTGTGGGACCGCGCCACCGGGCAACCGGTCTCCAACGCGATCGTCTGGCAGGACACCCGCACCCGCGATCTCTGTGAGCGCCTCGCCCGCCCCTTCGGCCGCGGGCGCTTCCGCGAGCGGACCGGCCTCCCCCTCTCCACCTACTTCTCGGGTCCCAAGATCCGGTGGCTCCTCGACGAGCACCCCGAATGGCGCCCCCTTGCCGAGCGCGGCGACCTGCTCGCGGGCACCATCGACTCGTGGCTCATCTGGAATCTCACCGGCGGGGCCGACCCGGTCACGCGCTCCCATGCCGCACATGTCACCGACGCGACCAACGCGTCGCGCACCCTCCTGATGGACCTCCGCACTCTCGACTGGGACGACGAGGTCCTCAACGCGATGGGGGTCCCCCGCGCCATGCTCCCGCGCATCGTCCCCTCGGCCGACCCCGAGCCCTGGGGCTTGACCGACCCGGCCGGCCCGTTGGGCGCGCGCGTCCCGGTCTGCGGAGCCGTGGGAGATCAGCAGGCCGCCCTGCTCGGGCAAGCCGCCCTCGAGCCCGGGGCGACCAAGAACACCTACGGCACCGGATGCTTCATGCTCCTCCACACCGGCGGGCAACCCGTCGCCAGCGCGCACGGACTCCTCACCACCGTCGCGCTCAAACTCGCCGACAAGCCGGCGACCTACGCCCTCGAGGGCTCGGTCGCGATCGCCGGGGCGCTGGTGCAGTGGCTGCGCGACAATCTCGGGCTGCTCGGCTCGTCCGGCGAGATCGAGCAACTCGCGCGCAGCGTGCCCGATTCGGGCGGCGTCGCGATCGTCCCCGCGTTCAACGGGCTCTTCGCCCCCCACTGGCGCGACGATGCGCGCGGCGTGATCACCGGGCTCACCCGCCACACCACCCGCGCCCACCTCGCGCGGGCGGCCCTCGAAGCGACCTGCCTGCAGACACGCGAGGTTCTCGACGCGATGCGCGCCGACGCCGGGCTCGACCTGCCCGAACTCCGCGTCGACGGCGGGATGGTCCGCAACGACCTGCTCATGCAGATGCAGGCCGACCTGCTCGACCTGCCCGTCGTCCGACCCGCCGTCTGGGAGACCACCGCACTCGGCGCCGCGTTCGCCGCCGGGCTCGCGGCGGGGTTCTTTGATTCGACCGACGCGGTCCGCGACGCCTGGCGCGCCGACCGACGCTGGGAACCCGCGATGCCCGCCGCGGACCGCGATCGGCTGCTCGCCCGCTGGAAGCGCGCCGTCGAGCGCAGCTTCGGGCTCGCCGAGTGAAGGCTGCATCGCGCGTTCGGGCTCGCGTGCGCGCAAACCACGCCGCTGCGCACAAACCGGGGATGTGTTCCACGTGGAACATACCCCCCCCACCCTTTCGTTGGACGCTCAGCGCACGGCTCGCCTTCGGCCAAGCCGAGGCACGGGTCAACCTGACCTTGTTTTGACTCCGTGTCCTCCGTGTCTCCGTGGTGGGTTCTACTTGGGCTCGAGCTCGAAGTAGTCCAGCACGAACCGCCAGATGCTCTCCGACCTGGTCATCTTGACCATCTCGTAGAGGCGTTCGAGGTCGCGCTGGCGTTTGGCGGCGATCTCTTCGGGATCGAGTTCATCGTCGCGGAGCGCGCGCACGAACCGGGCGCGCCCGGGCACGCCGGTCGCTTCGAGCACGCCGAGTTTCTCGAGGGTGATCATCAGGTGCTGGGCCTTTCCCTCGCCCTGGCCCTTGCCGAAGAGTTCGACGCGGAGTTCGTCTTCGTCGACATCGGCGTGCCGACGGCGTTCGAGCAGCACGGACGCTTCCATGAGTTCATCGGGCGTCGGATTCGCCCATTCGATGAAACGCTGCTGGATGAGCAGGTCGGCTTGCGCGTAGAGGAGGAGGCACTCGCTGGGCTCGCCGTCGCGCCCGGCGCGGCCGACTTCCTGGAAGTACGCCTCGACCGAGCCGGGGATCTCGGCGTGGGCGATGAAGCGGATGTCGGGCTTGTCGACGCCCATGCCGAACGCGTTGGTGGCGCACAGTAGGAGGTTGTCGTCGGGGGTGGCTTCGATGAAGCGTTTGAGGATGCGGCGTTTGTCGCGCGGGTCGAGGCGGCCGTGGTACATGACGACATCGCGGTCGGGGAGTTCTCGTCTCAGCCGGTCGGCCATCTGATCGAGGTGCTTGATGAGCGCGAAGTAGACGATGCCGGTGCCGGGGCGGCGGGCACAGAGCGACTTGATCGCGCGCACCTTGTCGTCGTCGTCCCAGACTTCCTCGCAGTTGAGTTCGAGGTTGGGGCGGTCGAGCGGGAGGGCGAACAGCGGCATCGCGTTTTCATCGAGCCCGAGGACGGCGCGGATGTCTTCGCGGACGGCTTTGGTCGCGGTGGCGGTGAGGGCGATGGTGGTGGGATTGCCGAGGATGCGGCGGAACTCGCCGACGCGTTGGTAGGCCGGGCGGAGGTCGTGGCCCCACTTGGAGATGCAGTGGGCCTCGTCGATCGCGAGGAGCTTGACGCCGCCGGGGCATTCGCTGAGTGCGCGCACGAACTCGGGCTTTTCCATGCGTTCGGGGGTGGCGTAGAAGATCTCGTAGCGTCCCTGTGCGAGTTCGGCGTATCGCTTCTCGCGGGTCCTGCGGTCGAGTGTGCTGTTGACGAAGGACGCGGCGATGCCCTTGCGTCGGAGGGCCTGGACCTGGTCTTCCATGAGCGCGATGAGGGGGCTGAAGACGAGGGTGACGCCGGGGCCCGCGTGGGTCGGGGGGAGGGCGAGCGCCGGCAACTGATAGCAGAGGCTCTTGCCGCCGCCGGTGGGCAGGACGACCAGCGCGTGCTTGCCGGTCATGAGTCGGTCGATGACGCGCTGCTGGATGGGGTAGAGGGAGTCGAGGGCGAAGCGGTCGCGGAGGACGGATTGGAGATCGGCGGGCGGGGGCTTGGGGGCGGACTGTACGATCGGTGCTTCGATCGAGCCCAGCCGGGGGCGGGGAGGCATGACGATGAGAGTGGCGATCGCGCAGATCGGGAGCGTGGTGCTGGATCGGGCGGCGACGCTGGAGAAGGCGGCGGCGTCGGTGCGCGAAGCGGCGCGGGACGGGGCGGAACTGGTCTGCTTCGGAGAGGCGGTCGTGCCGGGCTATCCGTTCTGGCTCAGCCGCGTCGATGCGGCTCGGTTCGAGGAGCCCGAGCTGAAGGAGCTGCACGGGTTGTATGTGTCGCAGGGCGTCGATCTGGATGCCGGTGAGCTCGAGCCGGTGCAGGCGGCGGCGCGGGAGTCGGGCGCGTCGGTTGTCATCGGCGTGATGGAGCGTGCGGCGGACCGGGGCGGGCACTCGCTGTACTGCACGGCGGTCTTCGTGCGGGGCGACGGGACGATCGGGAGCGCGCACCGCAAGCTGATGCCGACTTATGAAGAGAGGCTGTCGTGGGCGATCGGGGATGGGCACGGGCTGCGCGCGCACCGGGTGGGCGGATTCACGGTCGGGGCGCTGAACTGCTGGGAGAACTGGATGCCGCTGGCGAGGGCGGCGATGTACGCGCAGGGGGTGAACCTGCATGTGGCGATCTGGCCCGGTGCGGTGCGGAACACGGTCGATCTGACGCGGCACATCGCACGCGAGGGGCGGTGCTTCGTGATCAGCGCGTGCGGGATCGTGCGTGAGACGGATGTGCCGACGGGCGTCCCGATGCGGGGGCGGATGGTGTCGGCGGGCGAGACGGTGCACGATGGGGGGTCGTGCGTCGCGGGCCCCGACGGGGCGTGGATCATCGAGCCGGTGGCGGATCGGGAGGGGATCCTGTTTGCGGATCTGGATCTGTCGCGGGTGCTAGCCGAGCGGCAGAGCTTCGATCCGGCGGGGCATTACGCGCGACCCGATGTGCTGCGGCTGGTGGTGGATCGTCGGCGTCAGACCGCGGCGGAGTTCATCGAAGGTGGAGAGGATGGTGGCGGGTTGGTTGGCGGGTTGGTTGGCGGGTCGTGAGCTGCCGGTGGGGTGGGTTACGGCGGGCTCGGGCGGCGGAGTTGCATCCGGCGGAAAGATACTTGGATGCAACATCGGGGCGATGGCGCGGTACGCCGAGTCATGGCCGATGCGTCGGACATGCCGAGGTCGCCGCTGGGCCGCCTGTTCCGGATCGAGCCGGGGGAGGCGGGCGGGGTGGTGCTGTCGGGCGTGTTCTTCTTTCTGCTGCTCTTCGGGTACTTCCTGATCCGGCCGGTGCGTGAGGCGATGGGCGTCGAGCGGTCGATGGACGACCTGCGGACGCTGTTCGTGGGGACCTGCGTGCTGTCGCTGGGGGTGACGCTGCTGTTCGGGTCGGCGGTGACGAACATGGACCGGTCGCGGTTCATCCCGGTGGCGCTGCGGGTGGTGGTCGCGTGCCTGGTGATCTTCGCGGGGGTGCGGGCGTCGACGAGCGGGAGCCTGGGCGTATGGCCCGGGTACGTGTTCTATGTGTGGCTGAGCATGGTGGCGCTGTTTCTCAGCAGCGTGTTCTGGGCGTTCATGGTGGATGTGTGGTCGCTCGAGCAGAGCAAGCGGGTGTTCCCGGCGATCGCGATCGGTGGGACGGCGGGCGCGCTGCTGGGGTCGCTGTTCGCGTGGCAGATGGCCGCGGAGATCGGGGCGGTCGGGCAGATGCTGCTGGCGGCGGGGTGTTTCGAGGCGGCGGTGTGGGCGATGCGGGCGGTCGATCGGAGGGCGAAGAAGACGGCCCCGGAGCCCGGGACGGGCGAGCGGGCGATGGAGCGGCCGGGGGACTGGTCGGCGGATGGGGGCGCGGAGGCGTCGCGCAAGGCGGGGCTCGGCGGGCGGTGGATCGACGGGGCGGTCGCGGTGGCGCGGTCGCCCTACCTGCTGGCGATCGGGGCGTGGATCGTGCTGATGGCGATCAGTTCGACGCTGATCTACTTCGCGCAGGCGCGGCTGGTGACGGACGCTTCGGAGGAGTTGCGCGATCGGATCAGCCTGTTTGCGCAGCTTGATGCGTGGACGCAGGGGGCGACGCTGCTGGTGCAGATGTTCGTGACGGCGCGGCTGATCCGGTGGATCGGGGTCGGCGGGACGCTGGCGCTCATGCCGATCGTGACGGCGCTGGGGTTCGCGGCGCTGGCGTGGGCGAACGCGTCGCTGGAGGCGTGGCAGGTGTTCGCGGTGTTCGCGGTGTTCAACGCGTCGCACCGGGCGACGCGGTACGCGGTGGCGCGGCCGGCGCGGGAGACGCTGTTCGCGGTGCTGCCGATCGATCAGAAGTACAAGGCCAAGCCGATCGTCGATGTGTTTGTGTACCGCGGTGGGGATGTCGCGGGGGCGTGGACGGACGGGCTGATGGCGAAGCTGGCGATCGGGTTGACGGGGATGGCGCTGGCGGCGGTGCCGTTGGCGGTGATCTGGGGCGGGTTGTCGGTGTGGCTCGCGGTCGAACAACGGCGGCGCGCAAGCAAAAGGAACGAACAAGGTGCGGCGCTGCGGGTCGCGCATGAAGGAGTGCAGGTATGAGCAATCGACGGGAATTCATGGGCGAGATGATGGCGTTCACGGCGGGGGCGGCGATGGCGCCGATGGCGATGGCGGGTCGGCTCGGGACGCCGGGGAAGAAGAAGCTCAAGCTGCTGATCCTGGGCGGGACGGGGTTTCTGGGCCCGCAGATTGTGCGGGATGCGCTGCGGTCCGGGCACGAGATGACGCTGTTCAATCGTGGGCGCAGCGGGCCGGACCTGTTCCCGGAATTGGAGTGGCTGGAGGGGGATCGGTACACGGATCTGTCGGCGCTGGAGAAGGCGGTCGCGGACGGGCGGCGGTGGGACGCGGTGATCGACACTTTCACTTATGTGCCCAGGACGGTGACCGATGCGATGGATGTGCTGCTGCCGGCGATGGACCAGTTCATCGTGATCTCGACAATCAGCGTGTACGGGAACCCCGAGGCGGGCGCGGACGAGGACGCGCCGCTGGAGACGATCGACGACGCGACGGCGGCGGGGATCACGACGCACCGCGAGGTCGGGCAGCACTACGGCGCGATGAAGGCACGCGTGGAGAAGGCTGCCCAGGAACGATTCCCGGGGCGTGTGTCGGTGATCCGGCCGGGCCTGATCTGCGGCGAGCGGGACACGACGGGACGGTACAGCTACTGGCCCATCCGCTGCGGCGAGGGAGGGCGGATGGTCTGCCCGGGCGACGGGGAAGACTTCGTGCAGTACATCGATGTGCGCGATGTGGGGGAATTCACCATCACCTGCGCCGAGAAGCGGCTGTTCGATACCTACAACGCGATCTCGCCGGCGGACTCGCGGACGACCAAGTCGATGATCGATGCGGCGGCGGAGGCGGCGGGGACGGACCCGGAGCGGGTGTGGATGCCGGCGGAGTTCCTGCGTGAGCAGTCGGTGGCGCCGTGGCAGGAGATGCCGGTGTGGCTCCCGAGCGATCAGTACCCGGGGCGGGGGCGGATCAGCGTGGAGAAGGGTTTGAAGGCGGGGATGAGGATCCGGCCCGAGGTCGAGACGGGTCGTGCGGTGCTGGAGTATGTGCGGACGCGCGGGCCGGAGATCCGCGAGGAGAACGGCGACGAGGCGTGTGCGCAGTGGACTCAACGAGTGCGCGGCGGGCTGGCGCCGGAGAAGGAGCAGCGGGTCTTGGAGGCGTGGGACGAGCGCGACAAGTAGTGCAGTCGTTCAGAACGAACACCGCCGGGCGCGAGTGCCCGGCGGTGAGGTCGGTCGGAATTCCCGTGCGCTCACGCGACGGTGACTGAGTCGTCGAGGTAGACATCCTGGATGGCGTGGAGGAGCTTGGCGCCTTCGTTCATGGGGCGTTGGAAGGCCTTGCGGCCCGAGATGAGGCCCATGCCGCCGGCGCGCTTGTTGATGACGGCGGTGCGTACGGCGGCTTCGAGGTCGCCGGCGCCCTTGCTCTCGCCGCCGGAGTTGATCAGGGGGATGCGGCCCATGTAGCCGTTGACGACCTGGTAGCGGGTGAGGTCGATGGGGTGCCCGCCCTTGCCGTTCTCGTCGGAACCGGAGAGTTCGGTGTAGACCTCGGTCTTGAACTTGCCGTAGGACGAGTTGCCGGCGTTGAGGGCCTTGTACCCGCCGTTGTTGGTGGGGAGCTTCTGCTTGAGGATGTCTGCCTGGATGGTGGCGCCGAGGTGGTTGGCCTGGCCTGTGAGGTCGGCGGCGGCGTGGTAGTCGGTGCCGTCGACCTTGAACGCGTCGGAGCGGAGGTAGCACCAGAGGACGGTGACCATGCCGAGTTCGTGGGCGTGGGCGAACATCTCGGAGACATACTGGATCTGCTCGCGCGATTCGGGCGAGCCGAAGTAGATCGTCGCGCCGACGGCGACGGCGCCCATGTTGAAGCACTGGCTGATGGTGCCGTAGGGCGTCTGGTTGTAGGTGTTGGGGAACGAGAGCATCTCGTTGTGGTTGAACTTCACAAGGAAGGGGATCCTGTGTGCGTACTTGTGCGCGACCGCGCCGAGGACGCCGAAGGTGGAAGCGACGGCGTTGCACCCGCCTTCGATGGCGAGTTTGACGATGTTCTCGGGGTCGAAGTAGGCGGGGTTGGGGGCGAAGGACGCGCCGCCGGAGTGCTCGACGCCCTGGTCGACGGGGAGGATGGAGACATAGCCGGTGCCGGCGAGTCGGCCGGTGTTGAGGATGTGCTGGAAATTGCGGAGCACATTCGGGTTGCGGTCGCTCTGGGAGACGACGCGGTCGATGAAGTCGCTTCCGGGGAGGTGGAGGGCGGACTTGCTGACGGACCTGGACTCGTAGTTGAGGAGGGAGTCGGCGTCGGAGCCGAGGATCTCGCGGACATTGACGGTCAGGTTGGGCATGGCTCTCGCTCCGGTGGCGTGCGGGACGCGATCGGTGGGTGATCGGGCGGCGCGTGCCGGGCCCGAGAACCGGACTATAGGTCCGGGGAGCGTCGGAGCCGGTCGTCGGCTGGGTGTGGAAGGGCTCGGGCGGGGAGCGATCGAACCGGCTGGACGGATCACCCGGATGGGAAGAGGCGGGCCCCTGCGGCGGGCTTGAGAAAGGGTCGAGCGCGGGCGGGGCACCCGTATACTCGACGCGGAGGCAGGAGAATCCCCCAACGAGCGATCCATGCGGGAAGCCCCGCGGGAAATCCTTGTGGCATAAGCGGGTTGGAGCGCGCGGCGGGAATGCCGCGGGCCGGCCGGTTCGGAGAGGCGACATGCGAGCGACGGGTGTGAAGAAGGTCTTGGCCGCGTGCGGGCTGGCGGCGTGCCTGGCGACCGGGGCGGGGGCGGGGAGCCCGGAACGGACGCTGCTGATCATCGATCCCTCGGATGCCGATGCGCTGTACACGGGCAACCACTACAAGTTCATGCGGGGGATCCCCGAGTCGCATGTGCTGTACATGGAGCCCGGGGCGGCGGACATCCAGACCTTCGTGAGCGACAACCTCGATGCGCTGTTCGGGGAGATGGCGCGGCGGGGGCTGTCCGATCAGATCGACTTCATCGTGATCGCGGCGACCGACGAGTTCTACATGGATGCGCCGGGGCTGGTGAACGACGGGTGCTCGCCGGTGCGTCGGTTCAGCATCACGGGGGCGTACACGCTGGCGTTCAACTCGGCGGAGTTTCTGGCCGGGGGCGTGCCGGTGTCGCGCGAGAACGGGTACAAGACGAACACGACGCTGGATGCGCGGCGGTTTTCGAGCGCGACGGGGTGGCGTGACGGATTGCCGCGGACCGACGGCGACCGGTACTTCATCGGCGCGCAGCTCGGGTACACGGGCGAGCGGGGGAACACGGCCGACGAGGTGATCGACATGATCGACCGGTCGGCGCTGGCCGACGGGACGCGGCCGGCGGGGACCTTCTACTTCATGGAGACGGCGGACAACATCCGCTCGGATCCGCGGGACGGGTTGTTCACGACGGTGGTCAATGCGCTGGCGTCGCTGGGTGGGACGGGCGAGCACCTGTTCCAGAACCTGCCTCAGCAGCGGCACGATGTGCTGGGGGTCATGACGGGGCTGGCCGGGCCGAACATCGACGGCGCGAACATGACGATTCTGCCCGGGGCGTTCTGCGACCACCTGACGAGCTGGGCGGCGACCTTCGACATCAGCGCGCAGACGAAGGTGTCGCGGTGGATCGTCAAGGGGGCGAGCGGGAGCTGGGGGCAGGTGGAGGAGCCTTGCAATTACGAGGGCAAGTTCCCCTCGGCGCGGATGCATGTGCACTACTTCCAGGGGCTGTCGCTCGGGGAGTCGGTGTTCCGGGCGATCGGTTTCTGGCCGTTCCAGGGGATGCTGTATGGGGATCCGCTGACGCGGCCGCACGCGCACATCCCGACGGTGTCGTTCACGGGTCTGCCGACGGGTCCCTCGTCGACGGGATTCTTCATTCTGAGTTACCAGGGCTCGACGACGAACCCGGGCAAGACGGTGTCGCAGTACGAGTTGTTCGTGGACGGGGTGCTCAAGCAGACGGTCAACGCGGGATTCCCGATGCTGGTCGATGCGAGCGTGCTGAGCGACGGGTGGCACGAGGTGCGCGTGGTGGGGCTCGAGAGCACGAATGTGCGCGTGCCGGGCGTGTCGGTGCAGACCTTTGAACGCGACGCGTCGGGGCGGAGTGTGACGATCGAGCCGCTGGACCCGGTGGGCGACCTGTCGACGAACTTCCGGTTCGTGGTGCGCGCGCGGGGGACGGGGATCATCGAGACGCGGGTGGTGCAGGGCGGGCGCGTGGTGGCGTCGGTCGGGGCGTGCGCGGGTGAGTTGTCGGCGCACGGGTCGAGCCTGGGGGCGGGCGAGGTGACGGTGCAGGGCGAGGCGCTGCTGGCCGACGGGTCGCTGGTTCGGAGCGCGCCGGTGACGATCCTGGTGGATCCGATGAACGCGGATGCCGGGAGCGAGCCGCCGCGTGCGGTGCGGTTCACCAAGCGCGTCGCGACGGACGACGCGTTCGTGCTCGAGCTGCCGGCGTCGAGCGACGACGACCCGGGGACGCTGAGCTTCGAGATTCTGCAGGGACCGACCCAGGCGACGATCGGGGGCGGGGGCGAGAGCGGGACCTCGGCGTTCCGGATCGTGCGCCCGGACCCGGGCGCTTCGGGCTCGGACCTGATCGTCTACCGCGTGACCGACGCGGGCGGGGCGCAGCAGGTGGGTCAGATCCGGCTGATGTACGACGGGTACGACCTGGATGTGGACGGGTCGGGCGTGGTGGACATCGACGACCTGTACGCGCACCACCAGACCGCGACGGACCTGAACGGGGACGGCGTGGTGGACCAGGACGACCGCAACCTGCTGATGCAGGCGATCCGCTGCGACGAGGCGCTCGAGCGCTTCGACCGATAACCGGGGCGCGGCGGCGGTCGGCGGGGGCGGATCGGGTCGGGAGGTCCGATCGCGTCGCGGCACGAGCGGTGCGCGCGTTGCAGGCGTCGCGCGACTCCGAGCGGGGATGGAGCGGCGGTTGGGCGGCGGGGCGTTCGAGCCGATGCTGCGGGGTCATGGAGTGGCTCGAGCCAACCAGCGATGAACGGGCGAGCGACGGGCAGGCGGCACGCGAGGCGGCGCTGCGCGCGCAGTTGCGCGGGCTGTCGGCGGGTCTGGCGATCCGGCGGACGCGGGCACGGGCGGTGCGGTTGTGCGAGATGGACGCGGTGCTCGCCGATGCGCGGGCGTTCGACGCCGGGGCGTGGCACGCGTTGGCGGGTCTGCTCGAGCAAGCGGCACGGCATGCGGGGACGCCGATGCTCGATGCGGTGGAGCACGCGGTGCTGCTGCGGGCGCGGGCGATCCGGGACGCGTCGCGGGGTCGGGGCACGCTGGCGGGGAGCGACACCGAATCCGGGCGGGAGGGTCCCGCGTCCGGGGGGGATGGCGACGGGATCGGGTGAACCTTGGAGGGTGGTTGGCAGGTGGCTCAAGCGTGAGCGGCGCGGGGTCGATGAACGGCGAGCGAACGGCCCGAGACTTCCCCGAGGAGGGCGTATGGCCCTGGTCCTGCTGGCAGATGATGATGCGCATGTGTCGTGCCTGATCGCGCGGAAGCTCGAGCAGTGCGGGCACGAGGTGCTCGTGGCTCGCGACGGCGAGGAGGCGTGGCAGATCGCGCAGGAGTCCTTGCCGGCGCTGGTGGTGACCGACCTGCAGATGCCTTACCTGACGGGGATCGAACTGGCGCGGCTTCTGAAGGGTCACGCGGCGACGGCGTCGACGCCGGTGATCATGCTGACGGCGCGGGGGTATGTGCTCGCGCCGGAGCAGTTGGCGCAGACCAATATCAAGCACCTCGAGAGCAAGCCCTTCGGCGTCAAGAGGCTGGTGGGGCTGATCGAGGAGACGCTCGCGGCGACCGGTGCGGGGCAGGCCTCGGATCGATCGGACGGGCTGAGGGATGTCGCGTGAGCGGCGGACGCCGGCCATCGACGCGGGGCGACGCGTACACGCTGGTGCGTGAGCGTTGCGAGGCGTTGCGCGCGCCGGTGTGGCGGACGAACGCGGCCGGGGTGGTGATCGACGAGCCGAAGATCGAGGGGCTGGCGGGGCTGTTCTTCCGGGGCGGCGGGGTGGCGCGGATGATCGCGCGGGCCGCGGCCGACTGGGACGGGCGGCTCGATGCGGCGCCGATCGAGGTGTTCGAAGGGGCGTGGCTGATCGGCGTGCCCGAGACCTATCGGCGTCGGCTGAGCGGGTACTCGGCGGTGCTGGCGTTGACGCCGGCGGCGCTGGAGGACGATCGCTTCCGGGAGTTGTGCGCCGACAGCCAGGTGGATTGCGCGGCGGCGCGGCGGGCGTTGCGCCCGTTCGCGGAGTTCGACGAGGCGTCGATGCGTCGGCTGGCGACCTCGCTCGAGTGGATGGTCTCGGACCTCACGCAGCTTGTCGAGCACGACGAGACGATCGAGGGGTTCACCGATCAGCTCGGCAACGCGTACGAGACGATCGACCTGCTGTATTCACTCGGTCACGCGATGAGCCGGCTGCAGGAGCCCGACGGGTTCGTGGCGACGGCGCTCGAGCAGCTCCACGACACGATGGAGTTCGCGTGGGTGGGGGTGCTGTTCGAGGCGAACGAGGACACCGATGCGCGGCTGAGCGACCGGTTCTACTTCGCCGGCTCGCCGACGATGGACGGCGAGGCGCTGGAGTCGGCGGCGCGCGCGCTGGTTGCCGAGCTCGAGCATCCGTGCGAGCGGCGGATCCTGGGGGGGCTGGACGGGTTCGAGCCCGACGGCGGCCCGCAGGTGGTGCTGCAGCCGGTGATCCGCGGCGGGCGTGCGACGGCGTACCTGCTGGCGGGTGAGAAGACGGGGCTCGATCCGCAGGTGAGCAGCTACGACACGCACCTGATCGAGGCCGCGAGCGGGTATCTGGCGCCGTTCATGGAGAACACGGCGCTGTATGCGCAGCAGCAGCGGATGTACCTGGGGACGCTCGAGGCGCTGACGGCGGCGATCGATGCGAAGGACCGGTATACCTGCGGCCACTCCGAGCGGGTTTCGCACCTGTCGGCGGCGATCGCCGAGGCGGTGGGGCTCGACCGCGACTTCGTCGAGACGACGCGGATCGCGGGGCTGGTGCACGATGTGGGCAAGATCGGGGTGCCCGAGTCGATCCTGTGCAAGAACGGTCGGCTGACCGACCCGGAGTTCGACGCGATCAAGCTGCACCCGGAGATCGGGTACCGGATTCTCAAGGACATCCCGCGGCTGCGGGAGATGCTCCCCGGCGTGCTGCACCACCACGAGCGGTGGGACGGGCGCGGGTATCCGCACGGGATCTCGGGGGAACAGATCCCGTTGCTGGGGCGGATCATCGCGATCGCCGACACCTTTGACGCGATGAGCTCGACGCGTGCGTATCGCCCGGCGATGCCACGGGAGAAGGTGCTGGCGGAGATCGAGCGTTGCGCGGGGTCGCAGTTCGATCCGGCGCTGGTGCCGGCGTTCCTGTCGCTGGAGCTTGAGCAGTACGACGCGATGGTGGCCGAGGCGGCGGCGCAGACGCCGATCATCGCACCGTCCGAGGCAGCGTGAGCCCATCGAACGGCGGGACACTCAACAATCGAATCGGGCGTTCAATCCTGAGCGAGGCGTTGGAGCGTCGCGAGGTCGGCGACGGGGCGCGTCGTGCCGGGGGTCGCGTAGCCGGCGGGTGGATCGGCGACAAGCGAGGCGTCGTGGGTGAGGGTCATGTCGTTGCCCTCGTAGATGATCTCGTTGTTGGAGAGGATGATGACCTCGCCGGTGAACTCCTTGCGGATCTTGATCCAGCCGGTGGCGTGGATGAGCCCGGTGATGGTGTTCGCGTAGGCGTCGGCGGTGTCGAGGTCCCACTTGCCCTGGTAGGGCGAGGTGAGCGGGTTGAGGTTGCCCGCGTCCTTCTCGAGCAGGTTGTTTCGCGAGTCGAGATCGATCTCGACATTTCCCTGAACGAGCAGGGTGGGGTACCCGTCGGCGGCGGGCTCCATGAGAACTTCTTTCTGGAGTTGGAGCTTCTTGCCATCGGGGAGGATGACGACGAGGGTGCCCTCGATGCGGGAGCGTTCGATGGACGCGTCGCCGTCGGGCCGCATGACATAGATTCCGCGGGAATTAGAGAACCCGAAGGGATTGGCGCTGGGCGTGAGCAGGCATTGTTTGAGGTCTTTGATCCCCCATAGAACGGTGCCGCGGTCGATGTAGGTTTGGAAGGCCGACGAGCCGGGCAGGCTGAGTTCGGACGCGATCGCCGAGAAGGAGCCGTGGACAGTACCACCGGAGCCGAGCGCGGAACGGGCCTCGGCGTCGCCGTAGAGATCGCCGTCGACCTCGAAATTGGCATTGGTGGCGACTGGGGCACCGTTGACTCGGAGGTTGTCGCCGCCGTTGAGCTTGGACCCGAGGGCCGCGACGGCGGTGTAGGAGAGAGCGGGGATGGCGCCGCCCGGCAGAACCTCGGTTTCGACCTCGATGGTGGAGATCTGGGTGGCGTCGCCGGCGGTGGCGGTGGCGACGAGGCGGATGCGCTGGGTGGAGTCGGTGCTGGTCTGCCAGGTGGAGCCGTCGGCGGTGTAAGCGGTGACGGTGACGGTGGCGTTGCCGACGGTCCAGCCCGGGATCCAGGTGCCCTCGCCGAAGGTGGAGCGCCAGGTGGGGACGGTGTTGATGACGAAGGCGCCGAGTTCGAGCCCGCTGAGGGCGGCGGCGCGGGCGTCGGCGGTGCTCTGGGCGAGCTTGGTGGCGCGGTGGCTGGCGCGCTGGACGAGCAGGGCCCCGACGCCGGCGGCGGTGACGATGGTCGTCGCGGCAAGGACGAGCAGATACGCCGAGCCCCGGCGCGATCGGCGCGGCGCGGTCGCGGCGCGGGGCGCGGCGTGATCGGCGGGATGGTCGGCGGCGCGGGAGATCACGAGCCGTCCTCCAGGGCGAAGTCGTCACCTTCGGGCTCGCGATAGTCGTCGCGGTTGGGGCCCAGGGCGTCCCAGCCGCGGGTGCGGATGGCGACGGCCGAGCCGACGGTGCGACCGTCGCGGAGGACCGAGACGGTGATGCGCTTCATGCCGGTGTCGTAAGCGACGGCGCGCCCGGAGCCGTCGATCCATTCAACGACAACCGAGCGCGTCCAGCCGGCGAGTTCGGTCATGGGGGTGCCGTCGCGGGACTGCGGTGGCGAGGCGGACCAGCCGTGGTAGTCGTCGACATCGCCGTAGACGAGTCGGTTGGGCGAGGAGGCCTTGGCGGCGTCCTTGCCGAAGCTGCCCGGGGCGTAGTCGGGCGTCTCGTAGAGCATCACCTGGATCTCAGCGAGGAGTTCGTGGGCGAGCGCGTGCCCGCGGGCGCGTTCGTCGATCACGCGGTTGCCCATGCCGACGCGGCCGGCGGCGGTGAGGGCGGCCATCAGCAATCCGGCGGTGAGCACGGTGGCGATCGAGACCTCGATCATGCTAAAGGCACGGCGGGCATGGTGGGCGCGGGTCATGAGCCGAGCTCCGGGGCGGCGGGCACGCGGGCGGCGGCGCGGAAGGGTCGGCTGCCGGCGACGGTGAGTTCGACCGAGACGGCGTGGATGCGGGTGCTGTCGATCGAGGCTGCGGTGATGGTGCCGGCGACGGCGAAGGGGGTGTAGAGGCGGTCGCTGATGTTCCAGACATTTCCGCCGTCGCCCGAGGCGGCGCATGTGAGTCCCTCGATGGGATCGGCGTGGGCGACGAGCCCGGACTCGAAGCCGACGGAGCTGTCCGGCGCGCTCAGGACGATCGCGATGGAGTCGCCCGGCGCGAGCGAGTCGACGCTGAGCCCGGAAATCGAGATGAACCCGTGCTCGTCGTCAACGGAACCGGCGTCGACCGAGGCCCGAGCGAGGACGGTGCTCGAGGGCGTGCCGGCGGGCTCGACGGTGCGGATCTCGATGATGAGTTGGTCGTCGTCGGGGAGGGCGTCGGGGGCGGCGAGGTAGACGCGGATGCGCGAGACGCCCCACTTGGTGGCGTCGTCGGGTAGGACTGGGCTGAGGATCTGCGCGACCTGGCGCGGGCCGCCGATGTTGTTGATGGTCGTGGGTTCGCCCGCGTGTTCGGCGAGGGTGCGCGAGGCGGTGCCGGTGCGTCCCGGCTCGACTTTGGCGAGCCAGCGGAGGGCAAAGGCGTCGACGGCGTCGAGGATGGTGACGGGCGCGGCGGCGTTGATGGAGCGCGTCAGCGGTCGGCCGACGCCTCCCCACGCGTAGCGGACGGTCTCGGGGCTGGCGTCGCCGGTGCGGTCGGGGACCTCGAGCGTGATGGCGGCGGCGTTGAGTTCGGTGATGCGCGACGCCTGCGAGAGCTCGGTGAGGAACTGGTCGAGCGCGCGTGCGGTGCGGGCGGCGACCTGGGGGGCGTCGGACTGTTGCGGGGCGATGCGGCCGGCGATGAGGATGGTCGAGCCGAGCGCGACGAGGATGACCGACATCGCGCCGAGGCTCGCGACGAGCTCGATGAGCGTGAAGCCGGCGTGTCTCGGGCGGCGGGGCATGGGTCAATTCCCCAGCAGGTCGCCGACGCCGCCGAGGATCGGGTCGGTGATGCCGGTCAGGACGGGCTCGATGAGCCCGTCGACGGGGTCGAGCACGACGACGAGCCCGGGCGACTCGACGGTGGCGGGGACGGTGATGGTGCGCTGCTCGTTGCCGGCGGCGAGGACGAGCGTCATCGTGTCGGCGCTCTCGCCGTTGGGATCGATCCAGAGCGTGCGGTCGGTGAGCCCGGAGACGGACTCGATGCGGGCGCGGTAGGGGTCCTCGGAGAGGACGACGCGTCGGAACTGGGCGCCGCCGGTGACGACATAACGCTCGGCGGTGATGTGGAACTCGATGGACATGACGCGGCTGGTGGCGCGTGCTTCCTGGCGTGCGGCTTCGATGTCGGCCAGGACGCGTTGCTCGGCGGCGGCGAGTCGCTGGCGTGCCGAGGCCCCGGCGAACTTCGGCAGCGCGATCGCCGCGACGATCGAGAGGATCGTCGCGACGACGACGAGCTCGATGAGCGAGAACGCGGGCTGACGGGTGGTCGCTCGCATGGGAACCTCTCGAACGCATCGACCCGCCGAGACCCCCGGTGCGGGCGCTTCGGCGGGTCGATGGTTGGTGCCGGCTCGGCTCACCCGTGCGTCACGGCGCGGCGGGGATCAATAGGTGTTGTACTGCTTGCCCGAGGCGTCCACATCGCCGGCGGGCAGATTGGCGACGATGGTGCCGGTGGTGGCGTTGTAGATCCAGCCCACGCCCGCGGCGTCGGCGGCGGCGATGGTGCTGTTGCCGCGGTTGGTGCCGACGGGCAGCGACGGGATCTCGCGGATGTAGGGCCCGTAGATGAAGGCACCGGTCTTGGTGGCGCTGGTGTTGCCGTTGATGTCGGTGTACTGGGTGAGCTGGGTCTCGATGTCGGCGACGGTCGGGCGGAGCCCCTCGTGCTCGGTCTCGTAGAGATCGATCGCCGCGCGGAGCGTGGTGAGGTTGGCGACCAGGGCCGAGTCCTTGGCGCCCTCGGCGCCGCGGCTCATGCGGGGGATCGCGATGGCGCCGATGATGCCCAGGATCACGACGACGATGACGAGTTCGATCAGACTGAATGCCTTGCGGTGCATGCCTCGGTGCCTCCGGCTCGGTTCTCTCGCGACGCCCCGATCGCGATCTCTGGCGATCCGCCCGGCGTCTCTCCGGGGGTCATCGGCTCGGATCCGGGGCGACTTCATGGCGTGAAACCCGCCCGCGGGGCCGACGCCCGCGCAACCCGCACAGGTTGGCGCGGATGAGTGGGTGGTCGGTTACCGGTCGTCGCCCTCGTTGCCGACGAGCGCGATGCGGTGCGTGCGCGCGCCCTGGCGCAGGATGACCGAGCGGGCGTCGATCGCGTCGATGCGCCACCCGCCGGGCAGCGGATCGTCGAGCCCCTTGGGCTCCTGCCCGCGGAAGACCGCCAGCGGGCGGGTACCCAGAGAGACCGAGGTGAGCGTGAGGGCGGGTGGCGCGGCGGCGGGCGATTCCTGAGGAGCCGCGGTGCCGGCGGGCGGGAGGTAGGCGCTCCACGCGTCTCCCTGTGCCCGGAAGACATCGCGCACGGCGGACACTGAGGCGAACGCGGCTTCGGGCTCCGCCGCTTCCAGCCGCGGGGTCAGCGCCGCCAGGACACGCAGGGCATCCCGCCCCGGATCGGACGACGCCTGGGCGTTCTCGGACGACGGTGCCGGTGGCGGCGCGTCGTACCCGATGAGCATCCGGTCGACCACCAGCGCGCCGCCCGCGGCTGCGAGTACGGCTGCATACACGATTCGGTCCCGCCTCATGCGGCAAAGGGGCCAATGAGATGGGCGGCGTGCCAGCCGATCGGGAGACCGGAGTTCATCGCGCGCCGTCAGAGACCGCACGCCACGCAAATTCGATCTCGAAGCGGGCGCTGGCTCCCCCGCTTGCGGGGGCGGCGGCGATGGAGAACGAGCGGATCGCCAGGTCGGGTGATTCGGTGGTCGCCGAGCGCATGAAGGCGGCGATGTCCGGGAACTCGCCGCGCCCGACGAACCGGAGCGGGACGACGCGGAAGAGCCGCGCGTCGGTCGAGGTGCCCGGTTCGAGCTGGTCGACCGAGATCGCGAAGCGTTGGGCGAGCGAGCCGAGGTCGGCGAAGATGGTGTTGAGGTCGCTCTCGGGGCGCAGGGTGATCTCGGTGTGGTCCAATTCGGCGCGGGCGGCTTCGATGCTCGAGGTGAGTTCGTCGGCGGTCTGGCGGGCCTCGATGCGCTCGTCGGCGAGGGCGGCTCGCTCCTGTTCGAGCCCGGCCGAGCGGGCGCGGCGCTCGAGCGCGGCGCCGACGCCGAGCCAAAGCCCGAGAACCGTGCACGCGGCGGCGATGGCGATGCCGGCGGCGTCGAACTTCCAGCCGTTCCAGAGCGACTTCATCGCGCACCTCCCGGGATCTCGCATCGGACGCGGAAGCCCACGACCTCACCGGTGCCGAAGGGTCGTCGGACGGTGCCCTTGAGCTCGGTCTGGGTGAAGAGCCCGGAGTTCTCCAGTTCGAGGGCGAGCCGGCTGGGCCCGCCCTGGGCGGCGGCGAGCCCGTCGATGACGAGGACCGATCGGCCGGTGGCGTCGCGATCGATCGCGATGCGTTCGAGGACGACATCGTCGCCGAGCATGGACGCGACGCGTTCGAGCAGGTCGGGGTAGTCGGGTCCGGCGCGGAGGGCGCGGGTGAGTTCGAGCCGACGCGCGAGCTGGATGGCTTCGCCGGCGCGGGAGGAGGCGGCGTGGCGGACCGAGCCGACCTCGGTGCGCAGATCCGCGATGGCGCGCATCGTCGCGGTGTTGTCGGTGGGAGCAGCGCGCACGAAGACGGTGCCGACCACGACGAGGAACGAGTAGCCGGTCAGGGCGCCGAGCCAGAGACGCGCGCGGGCGCGGGTGCGCCGTGCGGCGGCGTGGGCGGGGGGGACCAGATCGATCGCGGGCCAATCGCGCATCAGCGGAACCTCCGTGCGACGCCGATCGCGGTGGCGAGTCGGGCGTCGCTCGCGGTTTCGGGGCGGCAGGGAACAAGGTCGCCCGCGGCGAGCGATCGCGCGGGGATGCCCGAGAGCTCGCCGATGGTCTCGTCGATGCCGGCGATCGCGGTGCCCGGGCCGGTGAGCAGGATGCGGGTCGGGAGGGGCGCGGCGAACTGGCGTTCGGCGTAGGCGGCGGCGCCGTCTGCTTCGCGCGCGATGCGCAGCGCCCACTCGCGGACGAACTCGCGCACCTCGCCCGAGCGTCCGGGGCTGCGGCGGTCGCGGGCGGCCGAGGGCTCGGCAAGGAGCGTCGCGAGGACATGGTCGAGCAGGCGTGTCTCGGTTTCGAGGTGGTCGCGCAGGGTCTGGTCGAGGCGGGCGACGCCCGAGGCGGCGAGGGCTCGCTCGTAGGCGATCACGCCGTTGAAGGTCAGGAGCAAGCGCGACGCGTTCCATCCCAGGTCGATGATGACCTCGGTGGGCTCGGCGAGCACCGCTTGGCACGCGCGTCCGAGGGCGCAGCAGCGTGGTTCGATGAACGCGATCTCGAAGCCGAGGGGCTCGAAGAGATCGACCAGGGTGCCCATCGAAGCGTGCGTCGCGCCCACGGCGAGAACGCTGGTCGACTGGCGGGCGCGCTGGCTGCTGGGAAGATCCCACGAGCCCATGCGGAAGGCGTCGGCGTCGACCTGGTGGATGCGGGCCATCTCGGCGCGGGCGATCTGCTCGATGGGCGCGCCGCTGGAGCGGGGCGGGAGTTCGAGGACGCTGGAGAACGCAAGGTCCTCCGGGGCGGCGAGCGCGACGCGCGTGCCGCGGAACCCGCGTCGATCGAGCACCCCCTCGAGCCGGGCGATGTCGCGTTGCGAGACGGGCTCGCCGGGCTCGGGGCGTTCGATCACGGCGCTGGTCAGCAGGCGGTCGCCCTTGTGCGTGCGCGCGATCTGGGCGACGGCGATCCATCGCCCGCCGAGGTGCACGCCGATCGGTCCGATGCGGCTGGGTCCCATCACGCTCCTCCCGAGGCCGACGCGACGAGATCGAACATGGGCAGGAACATGCTGATCGCGACGAACGCGACCACGCCCCCCAGCACGAGCAGGATCACCGGCTCGACGATGCTCGTCAGCGACTTGACGACGACCTCGTTGTCCTCGTCCATAAACTGCGCGACATTGGCCATGACCTGCCCGATGGTGCCCGAACGCTCGGCGTTGCGGATCGCCTCGCAGATCGAGCCCTCGACCAGCGGCGACGACGACAGCACGCGCGACAGCGATTCGCCCTGGGAGACATGCTCGATCGCGCGGTCGAGCAGGTCGCGGTAGCAGGAGTTGGTGCTCGACCCCGCCGTCAGCTCGAGCGCCTCGAGCAGGGGGAGGCGGCTCTCGACCAGCACGCCCAGCAGGCGCATGAGCCGTGCGGTCGCGAAGGACTTCATCATGGGTCCGAGCACGGGCGCCGAGACGAGGGTCTGGTCGACGACACGCCGTCCGGCCCGGGTGCGGACCCAGACCCAGGTGCCCGCCAGGCCCGCTCCGAGCACGATCAGCACCGCCCACCACCAGGTGCGGAGCCAGTCCGAGAGCGCCATGAGCGCCCTGGTTGTCGCGGGGAGCTCGGCGTCGAGCGACTCGAACATCCCGGCAAAGCGGGGCAGCACGAACAGGATCATCAGCGTCAGCACGCCGACCGACACGGAGATCAACAGCGTGGGGTAGACCATGGCGCCGGTGACGGCTTTGCGGACATGCTGCTGCTGGCGGATGAAGCCGGCGAGTCGGTCGAGCATCTTTTCGAGCTGTCCCGACGCCTCGCCCGCGGCGACGAGGCTGCGGCTGACCGAGTCGAAGGCCTTGGGGTGGGCCGCCATCGCCTCGCTGAGTGGCTCACCCTGCTCGACGCGCGCGCGGACATCGGCGATGATCGCACGCCAGTTCTCGTCCTTGGTCTGCTTCTCGAGGGCGGCGATCGCGTCGACGACGGGCGTGCCGCTGGCGACGAGCACCGCGAGCTGGCGGCTGAACACGGCCAGGTGCTTGAGCCCGACGCTCCCGCCGCCGGTCTTCTTCTTCGCCCCGGGCGATGGCTGGCCCTTGCCCGACGACGCGGCGAGCGAGGAGATGAACAGTCCCTTGGCGCGGATGAGTTCGCGCGCCTCGGCTTCGGAGGCGGCCTCGATCGTTTCGGCGACCTGTCGCCCGGCGTTGTCGAACGCGGTGTAGGCGTACTTCATGCCGCCCTCCTTTCACCCTCGGGTGCGGCGGGGGGGGCGGCGGGCGGCTCGACGGGATCATCGAGATCGTCGGCGTGCGTGACGCGGAGGATCTCTTCGAGGCTCGTCTTGCCGTCAACGGCGAGGCGCACGCCCTCGTCGCGCAGCGCCATCGAGCCGTCGCGCGCGGCCTGCTCGCGCAGCTCGTGGGCGGCGGCGGCGCGGTGGATGAGCCGGCGGACCAGCGGCGTGACCTCGAGCACCTCGTAGATGCCCAGTCGCCCCTGGAAGCCCGAATCGTGGCACTGCTGGCAGCCCAGCCCCTTTCGGAAGGGCTTGCCAGCCATGTGCGAGAGCCCGGCGTCGGCGAGGGTGATCGCGTCGGGGTAGTACTTGGCGGCGCAGCCCGAGCAGATGGTGCGCGCCAGGCGCTGGGCGACGACGCCGTTGAGCGCGCTCGAGAGCAGGTAGGGCTCGATGCCCATGTCGAGCAAACGCGCGACAGCACCCGCGGCGTCGTTGGTGTGGAGGGTCGCGAGCACGCCGTGCCCGGTCAGAGCGGCCTGCACGGCGACGCGGGCGGTCTCCTCGTCGCGGATCTCGCCGACCATGATGATGTCGGGGTCCTGGCGCAGGATCGACCGGAGCGCCCGCGCGAAGGTCATGCCGATCTGCTCGTTGACCTGGATCTGGTTGACCAGGTCGAGCTGATACTCGACGGGGTCCTCGACGGTGACGATGTTCGTCTCGGGCGAGCGGAGGAGGTCGAGGGCGGAGTAGAGCGTGGTGGTCTTGCCCGAGCCGGTCGGGCCGGTGACGAGCGTGATGCCGTGGGGTTGGCGCAGCACGCGGAGCAGCCGCTCGAGGGTGTCGGGGTGGAAGCCCAGGTCCTCCATGCGGACGCGGAGGTTCTGCTTGTCGAGGATGCGGACGACGAGCTTCTCGCCCAGCAGCGTGGGGATGCTCGAGACGCGGAGGTCGATCTCGCGTCCCTCGGCGACGATGCGGACGCGGCCCTCCTGGGGAAGGCGCTTCTCGGCGATGTCCATCTTCCCGATGACCTTGACGCGCGAGACGATCGCCGCGTGCATGCCCGCGGGGGGCTTCATGAGGTCGCGCAGCACGCCGTCGACGCGGTGGCGGATGCGCGTGCCTTTCTTGTCGGGCTCGATGTGGATGTCGCTGGCTCCTTCCTTGACGGCCGTCAGCAGCGCGACATTGACGAGGTTGATGATGGGGCTGCCCGCGACCATGCGGTCGAGGTTGGTCTCGGGCCCCTCGTCGACGCGTTCGCGCTCGACGACCTCGACATCGGACTCGCTGAGCGAGGTGAGGAAAGCGTCGACATCGACATCGCCCGAGGCGTACTTGCCGACGAACTCGAGGATGTTCGCCTCGAGCGCCAGCACGGGGCGGATGCGGCACTCGGTGAGGCGCTCGAGCCGGTCGATCGCCGGGAGCGACAGGGGCTCGGCCATCGCGACCGTCAGCTCGTTGTGGACGCGGAACATCGGGAGCGCGACCAGTCGCTCGGCTTCCTCGGGCCCGATGAGCTTGAGGAGCGCCGGGTCGATCAGCCCGTGGCGGAGCTGCACGCCGGGGACGCCCAGCGTGTTCGCCAGCGCGTGCACCAGCGTGGAGCTGGTGATGACGCCCTGGTCGACGAGCATCTCGCCGAGGCGTTGCCCGGTGGAGCGCTGCTGCTCGAGGGCGGCGCCGAGTTGATCCTCGCTGATGATGCCCTGCTGGACGAGCGCCTCGCCCACGCGGACCTTGCCGCCGCGTGCGAGCGGGGTGCGCGGCGACGCCTCGGCGGGCGTCGTTCCGGGCTGGATCGGCTCGCTCACAGAAAGGTCCTCACCGCCGACTGAACATCCGCGTACTGCTCGAAGAGCCCGTTGACGCCCGTGAGATCGAAGACCTCGCGCAGCACCTCGTTGGCGCCGCACACCTTCAGCCCCAGCCCGGTCGTCTCGAGTTCCTGCCCGGCATCGGCGAGCGCTTCGAGACCCTGGGAATCAACAAAGGGCACGCGCGAAAGATCCAGCACGAACCGCCCGAAGCTGGTGGCGACCTGCTCGCGCACCGCGCCCAGCAGCGACGGCGCGTCGCTCCCGATCAGCGGCCCGGTCGGGCGGATGACCGAGACGGCTCCCAGCTTGTCGTGCTCGATCTGCACGCGGCGACCCCTCCGCGGCGATCACGCCGCCTTCGATGCGACCCCCGCGACCGTCGGGACCGTGAGCGTGAAGGTGCTGCCCTCGTTGAGCGCCGATTCGAGGCTGATGTCCCCGCCGTGAAGCCGCGCGATCTCGCGGGCGATGGTCAGCCCGAGCCCCGAGCCCCCGATCGCCGCGACGCGGTCGTCGCCGGCGCGCCCGAAGCGCTCGAAGACGCGCTGCTGGTCCTCCTCGGAGATGCCGATGCCGGTGTCCTTCACGGCGACGGTCAGCATCGCGTCGTCGGCGTCGACCTTCACCTCGACGCGCCCGCCCTGGGGCGTGTACTTGAGCGCGTTGCCGATGAGGTTGTGCAACGCCACGCCCAGCTTCTCGCGGTCGCCCCGCAGGAGCGGGTACTTGGGGGGCAGGTCGAAGACAAGCTCGACGCCCTTGTGGACCGCCTGGGCCTGGTAGTCCTCGCGGAGCTCGGGGAAGAGCGCCTCGAGGCGCACCTCGCTGACATTGAGCTTGAGCGAGCCCGCCTCGATCTCCGAGACGCTGAGCATGTCGCCCACGACGCGCTCGAGCCGGCGGGCCTCCTGGTTGATCACATTCAGGCACCGCGCCCGTTCGTGGTGCTCGGTCTCGGGAAGGTCGATCGCCTCCTCGACATACAGGCGGATGTTCGTCAGCGGCGTGCGGAGCTCGTGCGTCGCGTGCGCAACGAACTGCGACCGCGCGTCCTCGGCGACCCGCTGCTGCGAGATGTCCTCGATGACGATCATCGCCACGCCCCGGTCCTCGCGCCGGATCGGGCGCAGGCTGAAGCGCAGCACGGCGCTCGAATCGCCGGCACGCTCGATCACCACGCTCTGGCGCTGGCGCAGGCGCCCGGTCGCGACGCCCTCGATCGCGTCGGTGAACGACGCGTCGCCGACGATCTCGCGCAGGTCGGCGTTGCCCAGTTCCTCGCGCTGACGCTGGAGGAACAGCGACGCGGCGCCGTTGGCGTAGCACACCCGGCACTCGGCGTCGACGACGAGGAAGCCCAGCCACAGCGCGTCGCACGCGTCGCGCAGCTCGCCGCTGGAACGCCCGCTCGAACGCAGAACCTCGCCGGCCTGCTCGGCCTCGACACGCTCGCGGAGTGCCTCGCGGTCGCGCACCAGTTCGTTCCACGCCAGCCCCACCGGGCCCATGGCCTCGCCGACGAGCAGGACATCCGGGCAGGTCTCCCCCTCGGCCGCGAGCAGCAGCGCATCGCGCACCGCGCCGAGCGCCCCCAGCCGCCCGCGCAGCCGACGGTACACCACCAGCAGCGCCACCAGCGACGCGGCCCCGATCGCCCCCAGCCCCGCGAGCATCTCCCACTGAGCCGCCCAGGAATCCCGCTCGCCCGGCGTGACCGTCAGAATCAATCGCCCGCGCCCGGGGATGTGCAGCACCCGCGACTCGCCCTCGACTCCGCCGGCCGCATCGATCGGCACGCCCGGGAGCATCTGCGGCAGGGTCGTCGCGGTGATCCGCGAGGGATCCGAGTGCGCCACCACGCCGCCGTCGCCCGTCACGATGGATGCCGACGCGATCGCGTCGTCGCGCGAGGCTTCGATCAGCGCCCGCCGGAGGTCCGAGAACGCGTCGGCGGCGATCATCGGCTCGGCGACCGCCGCGAGCGTCTCTGTCACCGCGGCGACGCGGGCCCGACCGCTCTCTTCGAGCGACTGCCCGTGCGTGCGCACGCTCCACCACGCCAGTGCCGACATCGCCGCCAGCAACAGCGCGCCGAGCCCGAGCCCGATCCACGCGACCGCCGACTCGCCGCGCATCAGCAATCGACGGTGCAGGCCGAGGGCTCGCAAGCCCCTCTCGATGAGGTGGTTCGAGTTCATCGTCTCGGAAACCACTATCGGTCCGCCCCGGCGCGAGTTGAGCCCCGCGCCGGCGGGCGGGCCCCTTCGCCCGCATCCGACCGGGATCCCCCCTCAATCCGGTCCCCCGATCTTGGTCGTGCGCAGGTGCCGGGGTAGACTCGCCGGCGGAGGAGCCCCGGATGACGACCGAACGCCGACGCCGGCCATGGCCAGGATCACTCGCGATGGCGCTCCCGTGCGCGCTCGCGGCATCAGCGACGGCCCAGCCCTCGAACTTCGGACCCACCCACCGCTTCGGGTGGAGCGAGAACGCGGGCTTCATCGACTTCCGGGGCATCCCCGCCGGACCCGACGCGCCGCGCATCGCGCC
>JBICIG010000080.1:0-22564 GCA_043101605.1 Phycisphaerales bacterium JB037 | reverse complement strand
CCCCTCGTGTTGGTGGAGGGCCGTGGCGCACAGCCCGGCCGGGTGGACCCGCGACCGGCACGCCGACGCGTCGTCGGGCCAGCAGCGGGTGGGAACCGCGGGCAGCTCGCACAGCGCCTCGGCGGCTTCGACGGAACGGATGAGCTTCGGATCGACTGCGATCGCCATGTCGGAACTCCTGAGATCCGGTTCGGGCCGATCAGTCGGCCCATGGCTCGGGACACTGTCGGTCGGTCCCATCTCGACGGGCCCTCGCGGGCCGATGGATCCGGAGCCCAAGGCCCCGGGCTCGCTCTCCCGGACACGAACGCCGGGGGTGTCATCGGGCCCCCGTTCCGTGGGGCTTCAAAGAAAGCCGTCCGCCCCGAGCGCGGGGAGGGCCCGCCCGGGCCTCGCTCGGGTGTGCCGGGAGAGCCCCGGTGGGCGTCCGGGCGGGTTCGAGAGCCCTACCCTCCACCCTTGACCGGGGTGCCCGGGCCGAGCCCTCTCGGGGGCCCGCGACCCGCTCCGGTCCGGGCCCGCCCCGGTCGCGCACGCCGGGCCCGGGCCCGATCCAGACCACGGAGGATGCATGCCACCCAGCCCGACGGAGCCGGCCGATCTTGCCCAGCCCGCCGACCGCCTCGATCCCGGGCGCGTCCTGATCATCGGTGCCGGCCCGACAGGGTTCGGCGCGGGGATCCGCCTGCGTGAACTCGGGCACGACAACTTCCGCATCATCGAGCGGCATCCCTACTCGGGCGGGCTGGCGCATTCGTTCGTCGACGAGCAGGGCTTCACCTGGGACATCGGCGGGCATGTCATGTTCAGCCACTACGACTACTACGACCGGCTCTTCGAGCGGCTGATGGGCGAGGACTACACGCTCAACGATCGCGAGAGCTGGGTGCGATCGTTCGATCGCTGGGTGCCGTACCCCTTCCAGAACAACATCCGCTATCTGCCCAAAGAGGCGGCGTACGAGTGCCTCAGCGGGCTGATCAGGGCTCAGGGGGGGGGCCCGGGCGGGGAAGGCGGCGCGCGCGCGAAGATCGACCAAGCCCGGAATTTCGGCGAGTTCATCGACGCGGTCTTCGGCGAGGGGATCGCGACCCACTTCATGCGCCCGTACAACTTCAAGGTCTGGGCGTACGCCCCCGAGCGCATGAACAAGACCTGGATCGGCGAGCGCGTCGCGGTGATCGACGCCGAGCGGGCGCTGCGCAATGTCATCCTCGAGCAGGACGATTTCGGGTGGGGGCCCAACAACCGCTTCAAGTACCCGCTCTTCGGCGGGACGGGCGAGTTCTACCGGCGCATGGCCGCGGAACTCGACGGGAAGATCTCCTACGGCACGCGCGTCGAGTCAATCAATGTCGACACGAAGACAGCGACGCTCAGCGACGGCACCACCGAGCGCTACGACAAGCTCATCACCGCCATGCCGCTCGATGTGCTCATGCGCGACATCCTGACGGGCGAAGTGCCCGATGAACTGCGCGCGCGGGCGGGGGAACTGCTGCACTCCTCGGGGCACATGGTGGGCGTCGGGATCCGCCGACCCTGCCCGAGCACCAAGAGTTGGATGTACTTTCCCGATGCCAACTGCCCGTTCTACCGCGTGACCTACCTGAGCAACTACTCGCCGAACATGACCCCCGACCGCGAGCGGTACTACTCGCTGCTGTGCGAGACCAGCGCCTCGCCCGACAAGCCCGTCGATGCGGGAGCGATCGTGGAGGAGACGATCACCGGGCTGGAGAACGCGGGGCTGCTCGAGCCGGGCGAGCGCGACGACATCGTGTCGGTCTGGCACCACTTCGTGGACTACTCGTACCCGACGCCCAGCGTGGAGCGCGACGCGATTCTGAGCGATGTGATCCCGTGGCTCGAAGAGCGGGGGATCCTCAGCCGCGGGCGATTCGGGATGTGGAAGTACGAGATCGCCAACACCGACCACACGCTGATGCAGGGCGTCGAGGCGGTCGACCGGCTGGTGCTGGGCGAGCCCGAGCGGACGATCGGGATCGTCTACCGCTCGACCGAGGACGGGCGGCAGGCGGCGTCGCACGAGCGGCCGACCGTCGCGGGCTCGGGCGAGAAGCGGCTGCCCAAGGTCGTCGTCCCGGCGCGGGAAGCGACGCCCAGCGGATCCCGCCGCGTCCCATAAGCGACCACGGCTTCAGGAGCTGCGGATCGCCGCTCGCCGGAAGGCGGGGCGGATCAACACGCATCGGACAGGCATCCAGCCCCGAGATTCCATGGGTTCCCCGGGCGGAAGGGTCCCGGCTGGCAATCTGTAAACCTTGGCGGTTGGGGGAGTTGCAAGAATTGTTCCGGAATTCCCTCAGAAAGGGGATTGCCCCTTGAACCGACAGGGAGTTTGCGGAATATTGTGCCCGGACCGTCAGCGCATCCTGCGTCCTGGCGCCGCGGTCGTGGGGTTATCTGTGCAATCTGGTGACCTCGTGGGGGAATCTGTCAGGACCGGGTGAGGTCTCTCTGATGAGTGCGCTCTCCCGGCGTTCGGACTTGCCTTTCGGCGTCATCGATTGGCAGCCGGGCGTCGTGCAATTGATGGACGAGGATCATCTCGTCGCGTGGTCGGCGAGCGCCCGAAGGCGTCTCAGCTTCGCCGCTTCGCTGACGCACTTCCTCGAGTCGCTCCGGTTCGCCGAGGTGTGCGTCCTCTACGGGCGGTTCATCCGCGACCTGGACTCGTTCTGCCACCAGCTCGAACGCGCCATCCCCGGCGAGCCGCTCGAACGCCGGGTCGACGGGCCCAGCGGCGTCGCGTCGCTGCTTCGCTCGCGGCAGACGCTCCCGGGGCGAGCACCCGCCCGGTATCGCTACTACATCTGGCACGATGCCGATGTCCTGCTCGAATCCGACGCCGACCTGTTCGGGCGGCTGGTGGATGTGATGACCGGCGTCGCCGCCGAGGCCGAGTATGTTGACGACGACCTGCTGTTGATTCATCGCGTGCTGTTCCTGGGCTCGCCGGCGCTCGCGGCGTACGCCGAGCAGGAAGCCGGTCAGTTCCGCAACTGGCACGACGACGGCACGGGCATGCCCTTCTGGGAGGTCGTCACCGGGCTGATCGAGCCCCCCGTCGCGATGTTCGATGTTGACGCTTTCAGCCCGGTCGAACGGGCCGACTGACCGACGATGATCGCCGCCGACCGATCCTGCGAGGGATCGTGCTCGTCGGCTCAAAGAAGTTCCCGTCCGCGGGGAGGGAGGATGCGATGGGGGGCCCCGCCGGCCTCCCATCGCTGTTTCAGGAGGCGGTCGACGCTTGACCGGCCCGGGCCGGGGGGATTTGCTCTGGCGATGCGCATCATCGGCGGCGAACTCCGCAGACGCCCGATCCTGGGTCCGGCGGCGGGCACCATCACCCGCCCCATGCCCGACCATGTCCGCGAGGCGGTCTTCAACCTTCTCCGCGGGCATTGCGAGGAACAGACCGTCATCGACGCGTTCGCCGGATGCGGCGCGATCGGGCTCGAGGCGATCAGCCGCGGCGCCGCGCGGTGCGTCTTCATCGAGAAGGACCGCAAAGCCGCCCGCGTCATCCAGCAGAACCTCGATGCTCTGGGCGTCGCCGACCGGGGCGAGGTGATCGTCGGCGATGCGCTCAGCGCGGCGACGCTCGCGCGGTTGCCCGCGGCCCACCTGGTCTTCAGCGATCCGCCGTACGACCTCACCCGCACGCCCGAGGCGTGGGACCGCGTCCGCCGCGCGTTCGCGGGGTTGATCGCGAGGCTCGATCGCGCCGGTTTCGGGGTGCTTCGCACCCCTCACCCGTTTCTTCTGACGCCCGCGGGGGGAAACCTCGAGCCGGGCGACCTGGCGATCGATGGGGCCGAAGGCCCCGAGACGCGACCCTACGGGACCACGGCGGTTCACTTGTACATGCGAGCGAGTACCCCGAGCCCGTCCGACCGAACGGAGACCACCGCATGAGACGCCCCGTGATCACCGCGGCGATTTGTTGGACGCTGCTGGTCGGTGGCGTGTCGGCCGAGCCTACGCAGCCCGGCGATCCCTGGCCCGTCTTCGAGCCCCCGACGCCCGACTCGGGCGAGCCGGGCTCGTCGATCGTCGAGATCACCCAGCACCCCGCGTCGGGCGTGTGGTCGGTCTGGCTCGACAACGGCGTGCTGATCCATCACCGCGCGATGGACCGGGGCTCGGGGCTCGTCGCGATCGGGCTGACCATTCCGCATCTCGATCTCGAGGGGCATGGGCTCGGCGGGAGCGAACTGGCGGTCGCCGAGGCAGCGGCGGCGGTCCTGAACGCGCCGGCGACCGACGACCTCGACGCCGACGCGTGGCGCGGCATGCTCCGCGGCAAGCGCGTCACCATCCGCGCCTCGGCGACCGCCGACGCGACGACGATCCGCGTCGACGCCCGCGTCGAGGACGCGGCGCTGGCGATCGACCTGCTCGGGCGACTGCTCGCGTCGGCCCGCGCCCACGACGAGGCGCTCGCGCGATGGAAGGCCGCGAGCTCGTCGCGACTGAACTCGGTCGAGCGTGCCCCGCCGGCGCGGGCCAGGCGAGAGATCGCGCTGTCGCTCTCGCCCGACTCGGTCGTCGCGCGCGAGGATCTCGACGCGGTCACGCCCGAGCGCGTGCAGGCGTGGCTCGACGCGCTTGGGGTCCACCCGATGGAGGCGGCGATCTGCGGCGACCTCGACCGCGTTCCCGCGCTGACGATGATGGCCGACTCGCTGGCACGCTTGCCCGACCGCGAGCGGATCGTTCCGATGCACGCCGAGGCCGGCGCGCGCCCGCTGCGAGCGCAGGCCGACGCGACGCTCGAGGGCACGCGTCCGCAGGCGGTGGCGATGTGGGCGCTGTTGCTCGACGAGCCGCTGCGGGCCGCCGGGCGTCGCCGACTGACGATCGGGATGGATGCGCTGCAGCAGCGGCTGGAGTCGTCGCTGCAGCACGAGCGGCAGCTCGCGTTCAGCGTCGGGGCGCAGATGCTCGTGCCGGGCGATGAGGCCGGCGCGGGCGGGCTGCTGCTGGCGGTGCTCAGCGAGCCGGCGCGCGTGGATGAATCGATCGAACTGGCCGAGCGGGAGCTCGCGACGATCGCGGGCGAGGGTGTCGGCGAGGAGTACCTCGCCAAGGCGCGCGCGCGGCAGCTCTCGGCCGCATCGGAGCTGCGCTCCAGCGCCCGCGTCTGGGCGAACTACCTCTCGACGAGGCAGTGGTGGTCGCGCGAGATCGACGACCTGCTGCTGGTCGTCGAGCGACTCGAAGCCGAGCCCGAGGGCGCGATCGACGCGTCGCTCCGCGAGCTGCTCGCCAGCGACCGGCGCGTGCGCGTGCGGGTGGTGGGCATGCCCGAGGAGGCCCCCGCCGGGCAACCCGAGGCGCCCGCGCTGGTCGGCCCCGAGGAGCGCTGACCTCGAGCCTTCGGGCACGCGGGGGCGATGCCCGCCGAGGCACATCCCGAGCGTCACGCAGAAACAAAGACGCGACGCCGGGGCGTCGCGTCGGTGGGTGGCGTGATCGGTGGGCGGCTCAGCCGAGGGCCGCGGCGCCGCCGATGATCTCCGACAGCTCGGTCGTGATCTGCGCCTGGCGGGCGCGGTTGTACTGGCGGCTGAGGTTCTTGCCCATCTTGCCGGCGTTGTCGGTCGCGGCCTTCATCGCGACCATGCGGGCGACATGCTCTGAGACGATCGCGTCGTTGAACGCCTGGAAGAGCATCGTGGTGACGGCGGCGGGAAGGATCTCGCCGAGCAGCGCGGTCTCGGAAGGCGAGAATTCGAACAGGGCGTTGGAGCCTTGCTCGTGCGTCTCGGCCTTGAAGGGCAGGAGCTGCTGGATGTCGGGCGCCTGCTTGCCGGCCGAGAAGTACCGCATGGAAACGATCCGCACCGCCGAGACCTCGCCGGCGAGGAACCGCTCGATGTAGGTGCGGGCGAGGTGGCGGACCTCGGCCAGTTGGGGCTTCTCACCGAACTGGGTGTGGTGCTTGTCGACGCCGAAGCCGTTGAACTTCAGCATCGCCGCCCCCTTCTTCCCGACGACCTCGACGCGGGCGCGGTCGGAGGAGCGGAGGTGGCGCATCGCCAGGCGCAGCACCGACGCGTTGTAGGGCCCGCAGAACCCGCGATCGCTCGAGAGGACGAGCGTGACCTCGGGGGCCTTCTCGGCGCCGGCGACGCCGGTGAGCAGCGGATGGTCCGCCCCCTCGACCGACGCGAGCTCGCGGACGAGGCTCATCAGCGCCTCGGTGTACGGCTTGCCCGCGGTGGCGGCCAACTGCGCCCGCGCGAACTTGCTCGTCGCGATCATCTGCATGGTCTTGGTGATGCGGCGGATGTTGCCGACCGCCTTCATGCGCTTCTTGATTTCTCGGCTCTTGCCCATAGGCGGCAAGTGTAGGCCCCGGCCCCTCGCGGGGAAGGGGGCGCGGGTGTACCGGCACGGCCAGATCGGGGCCCGAACCCGGCTCCGGCAGGGCCCGCCCCGAACCTACTCCAGCGTCAGTCCGTCCCACGCCAGCGCCATCCCGTCGGGCAGCCCGGCGTCGGTCTCGGCGTGGGGGAGGTCGTGGCTCATGTGCACGAACCGGGTCCGATTCGCCCCGATCCGCCCGGCCAGGTCCACCGCCTGGGCGAGGGTCAGGTGGGTCGGGTGGGCCCGGTGCCGCAGCGCATCGAGCACCAGCGTCTCGAGCTCCTCCAGCGGCTCCCAGGCGTCGGGCGGGAGCCCTGAGACATCGGTCAGGTAGCCCAGCGGGAACGGGCCGGCCCGGCGCGGACGGCCTCGGGTGTCGAGCGGCTCGATCCGGAAGCCCACGATCGGCAGGCGACCGTGCAGGCAGCGGATCGGCGTGAACCGCACGCCGAACAGATCCACCGGGACCATCGGCTCGATGCGGTGGGGCACCAGCGTCGCGACGAAGCTGTCGTTGATGTTCCCCGACCTGTCGAAGATGTGCGCGTAGACCCGGTGCAGGAAGTCGAGCGTGTGGTCCTCGGCAAAGACGGGGATCGGACGCCCCATCACCGCGTTGAACCGGCGCAGCTCATCGACGCCCCAGGTGTGGTCGACATGGTTGTGCGTGAACAGCACCGCGTCGCACCGGTCGAGCCCGGCCGCGAGCGCCTGCTCGCGCAGGTCCGGGCCGCAGTCGATCAGCACCGTCCGAGGCTCGCCGGCGTGGTCGGTCCAGCGGAGGCAGGCGCTGGTGCGCAGGCGCCGGTCGCGCGGATCGTCGCTGCGGCAGACGGCGCAGTCGCACCCGATCGCGGGCACGCCCGCCGAGGTCCCGGTGCCGAGGAAGGTGAAGCGCACGCGCAGAGGGTATTGGCAATGCCCGGGCCCCGGCGGCTCTCCGAGCGCGAAGGGATCGTCAACGGAAAACGCCCCCGTCCCCTTCGCAGAGGGGGACGGGGGCGTCTGGGGAAGGCGCGGTGGATCGGACGCCCCGCCGGGGGGGCGACCGGCGGCGGATCAGTTGCAGCCGGCGACGAAGAGGTCGAGGTAGAAGAAGAAGTCGTCCCCGTCGCAGTCGCCGTCGGGGTTGCCGTAGCTGGCGTTGTTGGGATCGCTGCTGCCGGTGAAGTCGCAGACCGCGAGGTTGCCGGTGGTGAACGCGTCGAGGTAGAAGAAGAAGTCATCGCCGTCGGCGTCGCCGTCGGGCTGCCCGTAGTCGCCCGCGTTGGGGTCGGACGAGCCGGTGAGGTCGGCGGCGCAGCCGGCGTCGGCGACGGTGGCGCAGGTCATGCCCACGACCGCCCCGAATCCGCCCGGCACGCTGGTGAGCAGGGAGGCGCTGCCGTTGCTGCGGTTGACGGTGTAGACCGAGTCGTTGCTGCCGTCGTTGAACGCCAGGAGCGTGTCGGTGTCGTCGCAGTACGCCAGGGCGTCAACATCGGTCAGGCCCGAGCCGAACGACCCGACGACGGTCGCGGCGCCGGTGGTGGTGTTGAGGCGCACGAGGCGCGAGGGCACGGTCGAGTCGTCGGCGGCGTACAGCGTGCCGGTCGAGGAATCGAACGCCAGCCCGCCCAGCACCAGCCCGGTCGCCGAGCCGATCGGCGTGGCGGCGGCGGTGGAGGTGTTCACGCGGTAGAGCTGCCCGTTGGTCTGGTCGACGCCGTAGAGCGTGTTGGTCGACTCATCGAACGCCATGCCGTACATCCCGGTGGGGACGCCCGTGATGGTGCCGATGACGCTGAAGGAGAAGTCGGCGCCGTCAACGGCGAGCAGGTTGTCTCCCGTCTCGGTCGCGACAGAGATGGTGTTGGTGTTCCCGTCGAACGCCATGGCGTTGGTGTTGCCTGAGATGGGCAGCGCCGGGCCGAAGGAGCCGTCGGTGCGGTTGGCCGAGCCCATGAAGCCCTGCCCGTTGTTGCCGAGGAACAGCGGGCCCTCCGGCGGGGGCGGGGGCTCGCCGCAGATGCCCAGCGCGTTGGCGCGGGCGGCGAGCCAGCCGGCGTTGTTGACGCTGGTGCCCTGGTTGGCGCCGCCGGTCGAGTTGCAGCCCGCGTGGGTGTGCACGCCGATGACGATCCCGTTGTCGCTGTCGTTGATGACCGGCGAGCCCGAGTTGCCGCCGGTCGTGTCCGGGCGATAGCGCAGCGTCGTGCCCGAGATCGAATCGAACGGGCCGGTGTGCGTCTTCTGCGCGAGGTACCAGGTCGGATCGACCGGGGAGGAGGTGGATCCGTACCCGGTGATGCGGATGGTCTCGCCGTTGACCTGCGGCGGGGCGACATCGGCAAGCTCGTACGACACATTGCCCTGCGACTCGTACGGCGTCAGCCCCGTGTTCGAGTTGGGGAAGGTGCCGAAGTACGCCCAGTCGTTCCCGATCCCGCCGTTGACCGACTGCATCGACGAGTTGTCGACCGAGAACTGGTCCTCCGGCGGCGGGTGCTGGATGCAGCTGAAGCTCGCGCAGGTCGACAGCGGCACATTGAACTCGATGACGCCGGGGGAGCTCACGCAGTGACCGGCCGAACCGAAGCAGCGCTCGGCGTCATCCCACAGCCACGCGGTGCAGCCCGCGGGCAGGTACCGGCCCTGCCGCGGATCGTTCGAGAGCACGCGGTCGTCGGTCGGGCCGCAGATCGAGCGATCGGTGTGGACCGGGAAGGCGGTCCAGGCGCCATCGATGGTCAGGTGATTGTTGCCGGTGCCGGGCTGGGCGACGATCTCGACCAGGACCGTGTCGCCGTTGAAATATGCGCTGGTCTGGTTCCACTGCTGGACATGGATCGCGTTGAGGTACTGGACCGCGCCGTCCTCGAGGCTGGTGATGCGCAGGAACGAGCCGGTCTCGTCGCGGGCATCGCCCGAGAGCAGCACATCGCTGAACTGCAGGCGGACCCAGCCCGCCCCGGGCACATTCACTTCCTGGGCCCAGACGACTTCCATCTCGTCGCCGGCGTTGGCGACCAGCCCCGAGGTGTAGCTGAAGTCGATCTCGACCGTCGCGTCGCCCGGCAGGGCCGGCTGGTCGTCGGCCGCGGCGATCGCGGTGCACGCCGCCAGCGCGAGCCCCGCCCCGCAGCGGATCATCGTGGTCTTCGAGAGAGTCATGACAGCCTTACTCCTTAACTGGCTCGGAAGCCCCGTCCCCTCCCGCCGCTGAGCCGGAAGACGCGGATTCCCCATGTGATCGTTCCGAGAGGTCATCCCAAACTACCGGGCCCGCCGCCGAAGCACAACAGTCCTCGTGCGGAAACCCCGGGCGCATCATCAATTACGGACATCCCTGGCTGAAGAGGTCGAGGTAGAAGAAGAAGTCGTCCCCGTCGCAGTCGCTATCGGGCGTGCCGAAGCTGGGGTCGTTGGGGTCGCTCGACCCGGTCAGGTCGCACACCGCCAACTGGGAGTTGGCGAACGCGTCGAGGAAGAAGAAGAAGTCGTCCCCGTCGGCGTCGCCGTCGGGCGTGCCGAAGCTGGGGTCGTTGGGGTCGCTCGACCCGGTCAGGTCGGCCGGGCAGTTGGGGGGCGGGGCGTCGACGCACTCGAGGACCTCGAGCACCACGCCGTCGACCGCCGCCTCGACCACCGACCCGTCGCCCAGGTCCGACGCGGTGAACCGCACGCGGAACTGCGTCGAGGGGGTCGCGAAGACATCGTTGATGAGGAACCGCTTCTCGACCCAGCCCCCGGCCGCCTCGGGCCCGCCCGGGCCCACGACCTCGAGCGTCGTCCAGTTGGTGCCGTTGTTGTTCGAGACCTCCACGACGAAGGTGTCGGCAAAGGGCGAACTGCCGAACGAGTTGTCGTACCAGCGGGCGTAGGTCAGGTACGCCTGCCCGCCGCTGGCATCCATCGCGGGGCTGGTGAGGATGGTCGATCCGCCGTCGACATCGGAGTTGCACCCCGAGGCCGAACTGTTGTCGGTCAGGAACGCCGACCCGGAGCCGTCGAAGTCGCTTGCCGGGTCGCCGCGCGAGCAGTTGACCGGCACGCCGCGGTTCCACTGCCCGTCGCTCGCGTTGCCCGAGACGCTCCAGCCCTGGTTGGTCTCGAAGTCATCGGCGAAGTTGACGACCCCGCCCGACGCGACGATCGCCTCGTAGGGCATGCCCGCGCCCTGCGGCGGGTCGAAGAAGGTCTCGCCGGTGGTATCGCCCGCGCTGAAGTAGTAGCTCACCGGATCGCCGCAGGGAACGGTCGGCGTGGTGAACGCGAACTCGCCCGGCGTGCCCGTCGCGACGCCGGGGATCTGCTGCGTGCCCTGCGTCGTCGTCAGGTGCATGGTGACGGTCGAGGGGTTGAGCGTCAGGCGCACTTCCTCGATGTTCGCCAGGATCGTCTCGCCCCCGTTCGGGTCGAGCACATCGGGCGCCCCGCCGAGGATGTCGATCGAGAGCCGGTCGCGCAGCACATCGGGCCCGAGGATGAACAGCCCGCGCTCGATGTCCGAGACGATGACCACGCCCGAGTCGAAGTAGGGGTACACGCTCCACGCGCCGTTGAACGAGGCGCTGTCCCCGCCCGGGAAGGTGTCGAAGTACCCGACCTCGACCGGGTCGAGCGGGTCGGTCGCGTCGAAGATCCGCAGGCCCGACTGGTAGTTGGCCTCGAAGATGTACTGATCACGCGTGTAGAGGTTGTGGTCGATCGCCGGGCTGCCCGAGGTGAAGGTGCCCGCGAAGAACGGGTTGTTGATGTCCGACACATCGATGATGCGGGTGGTCGTGGTGCTGACCAGACCGTTCTGCTCGTCGAGTTCGTCGTTGAGGTAGGCGTAGCGCTTGTCGGGGCTGAGCCAGACCTGGTGCGAGTACGCCGCGCTTGGGTACAGCACCGTCGCGACGGTGAACATGTTGCTCTTGTTGGTCACATCGACGATGCGGAGCCCGGTCGTGTTGAACCCGCCGTTGAACCCCGACGCCACGAACGCGATCTCGCGCCCCGCGAACGGGCCCGAGTCGTAGCTGACCACCTGCGCGTCGTGGACATACATCTGCGTCCACCCGTTGCCGACCTGCGGCAGGGCGGGGTTGGAGATGTCCACATGGATCAGCCCGCCGTTGCCGATGTTCGCCCCGACCAGCCACAGCGTCCCGGCGTCCTCGTTGGCGACGATGTTGTGCGTCGTCGAGTGCCCGCCGGTCTGCGAGTTCCGCACCAGCGTCACCTGCCCGTTGTCGATGTTGCTCAGGTCCATCACCTGGATGCCCGAGCCACCCTCGCTCACGCCGTACGCGTACTGCCCGATCACCTTCACATCGTGCCAGGTGCTCGCCGGCCCGGTGATCGTCGTCAGGATCACCGGGTTATAAGGATCGGTGATCTCCACGAACCCG
The DNA here is from genome assembly GCA_043101605.1 of Phycisphaerales bacterium JB037. GTDB lineage: Bacteria > Planctomycetota > Phycisphaerae > Phycisphaerales > UBA1924 > JBICIG01. The sequence goes on along the minus strand of JBICIG010000080.1, from coordinate 10,784 downwards.
AAGCCCCGCTCGAGCCCCATGATCGCGTACTCACGCCCGCTCGGGCTGGTGTACCCCCAGCAGTCGTTGCCCGCCCCGTGTGTCCCCGGGAAGTTGTTGATCGGGATCCACGCCAGAAGCTCCACGCCCTGGCTGTCGAAGATGTCCATCTCGAGGTTCGCCAGCCCCGACACGATCGGGCCCACGAACGACGCCATCTTGTCCTTGAGCTTCCGCCAGTCCTCGTCGTGCGCCCGGGCGAGCCCGGCGCTAGCGCAGACCGCGGCGACGGAGAGACAGGCGGCCACGGACCGGCCACGACGGTGGTTCTCATTCGGCATGCAGATCCCCTCTGATTCCCGCAACACGATCGGCCTGCGGCGCGTACAGCCCTGAGCCGATTCGGCCATGCTACCGTCCGAACCCGGGATCCCAAAGGTTCCGGGACGCCCACCCCAAGCCCGTGGATCGGGGAGATTCCTGCATGATTCCGACCAGCCGCACACCCCGCACCGCCCCGAGCCCCGATGCCCGGCCGGCCCACACCGGCACCCGCTCGGCCCATTGTCGCACCCTGTTCGGGTCCGTCGCCGGGGCGCGCTCGGCTTCCCTGCTCGCCGCGCTTGCCCTGTTTGCCACCGGCTGCGCCCGTTCGGGCGACGGGCCCCGCGCGTCGGCTCCCGCGAACGATCCCCCCGCGCCGATCGCCCCCGATCGCGCCCTGCCCAACTTCCTGACCATCGACCCGACCGAGCCGGCGCACATCCGCGTCGAGTGGACCACCGCCGCGGGCAAGCGCATCAGCCACGAGGCCGACCGCCTCTTCCTCAGCCCGACCGATCACACGCCCATGGGCGGCAACCTGTCGGCGTTCATCGCGCTCGGCGGCAAGCGCCTCGACAAGGGCGCCGGGCACCCCCTCGGCGCCATCGTCCGCATCGGCTTCTACAAGGTCGACAAGGACGCCCCCTTCTTCGACGACATCGACCCGACCTCCCCGGTCACCATCACCTGCTCCAACATCCGCTTCGATCGCCCCGTCGACATCCACCACGACTCGGGCATCCACCACTCCATGTACGACCACATGAAGGTCATGGCCTACGGCATGTCCATGAAGGCCATGGACACCCACAACCTCGTCAGCGCCACCGACACCCTCAACGACCGCGTCGTCTTCGGGCAGGACGCACGACCCGGCGCCCTCGCGCCACGCTCACCCCACGGCGGCGGCATCACCGTCGCCGAACAGCCCGACGGCTCCTACACCCTTGTCGCCACTCTCCCCTACCCGCTCTTCCGACACATCCGCGACGATGGCACCCTCCCCGAACCCATCAAAGACATGGACCACGAAACCATGATCCGCATGATGGAAGCCGAGATGAAGGACATGCCACGCAGCGACGAGCGCGGCGAAGGCATGGGCTCCATGAACATGCCCGGCATGAACAACTCCAGCACCATGCACGGCGGCTCGGGCATGTCGGGCATGTCAAACACGGCGGGAATGTCCGGCATGTCGAACGAGTCAACCCAGCCCGCGCAGCCCATGAACGACATGAACAACATGCAGGGCAAGGACGGCATGAAAGACGCGGCGCACGCCGACAAGCCCCTCGGCCCCGACGGACTCCCCATGACCGATCCGGCGATGCCCGGCGGGTTCTTCGAGCCCTACCACTTCCATGTGGAGTTCCAGGCCGTCCCCAAGGGCGCCGCCCCCCACACCCCCCAGCGCGTCGTCCCGCCGACGGAGCAGTGAGCCCGGTCAGGGGCAGCCGGCGACGAAGAGGTCGAGGTACCGGAAGAAGTCATCCGCGTCACAGTCTCCGTCCGGCGCGTCGAAGGTGGGATCGTTCGGATCGCTCGATCCGGTCAGGTCGCAGACCGCCAAGTCGCCCGTCACGAAGCCGTCGAGGTAGAAGAAGAAATCGGACGAATCAGCGACGCCGTCTGGTTGTCCGTAGGTCGGGTCGTTCGGATCGGCGGACCCGGTCAGGTCGGCGCGGCAGCCGCAGCCATCGAGAAGGCGACTCAGGTCGATGTCAAGATCAACTCGATCACCGAGTACCTCTGCCGAAAGCGACAGATTTGCATCGCTACATTCTACCGGTGCGAGAGCCAGATCCTTGTAGATCATTGCTCTCTCCGTGCCCAACTCTTCCGCGAATGTGAGTCCCCCGCCGTCCACGGGGTCAAAGGAGACCGCCCCCGGTGCCGTGAGGCTCACTTCACCATCCTGAAGCTCGCTCGGCGAGTTGGCAGGGATCGCCAGCGTTGCGAGGATATAGCCTTGATCAGTCCAGACGTACACCTCAGCTTCGAATCCAGCGATACTAATGGCTCGGTGCTCCCAATCCGGCCACTGGGTCAACGGTTCCTCAGTACAAATGGTCGGCCCTGATATATCCATGACTCCTTCGTAGCATATCGAGAATCTGCGACGAGCAACGATCTGGTCGTCAGCATTCGCCCCGAGGCATCCATCGCGGCCAGCTGCAATGATGACTGCCTCAAAGAGCATGCTCAGCTTGTACGGTGTTCCGGGTGTGATGTGGCCGAGAGAGGGCTCGTCCCGGCCACGGTAGAAGCAACCCTCTAGGCGATCCTCGTCAGAGGCATTGTCCGAAAGCAAGTACAGGTCGAACTGCGGCGCGCGCCGGCAAGAATTGTCGCGTGGTTGTCGCGGCTCGATTCCGGGTTCGGCCCGCTCTCCGTTGGCGATGTAGCCTGCGGAGCAATTGCTGTCGTTTCCGTGGTCGCTCGTATCCTCCACCAAGCAAGGTCCAATCTTGCTCTCATCTTCGTGATTCGGCGCAGAGGGCATTGGGAGTCGAAAGCCGAAATCACCAATGCCAGGAACTCGGTAAGCGCGGAATCTTTCCCTCGCGAGGACTCTGACGTATTGGCGGTACTCACAGCAAGAGCAGTCGCCAGCGAAGTCTGCCTCGACCTCCCAAGGCGCGACAAGCGTCTTGCAGTCGGAGCAACCAAGCGTTGAGTCATCGATGACCAACGGTGCCGAGCGCTTGACTGTGAGGCTGCCGCCGCAGGGCGGCTGGCCGATTCCCGCGTCAACGAAGCCGCTGACCTGCACGACAGAGGTGTATCGATTGAAATTGCAAGACGGGAAACAGAAGTCAATGCTCTGCCAGAATCCGGTCCATGCATCGAATTCGGAGGTACGTGCGAGTGAGTAAACAGTCAAGGTCCCGTCGCCGTCGGGGTCGAACGAGCGTTCCGCGCCGCTCATGCCAGTGTGGGTGAGGAACCCATCGACCAATTGAGGCCCCGAGCTCTTGTCTGCACACACACCATTGAAGCAGGCATCAAATCGTCCCGCGCTTGTCGGAACGCTGACATCGACCGTGCCCGTTGATGTCTCATTGACGAAGTAGGGGGTGCCGGTAGGGCCCTTTACATATGTCTTTACGATCACGGTGGCACCATTGCCGAGTTGGTTGCCATCGTCCCTTCTTGCACGCATTTCCGTCAGACTGAAAATGTTGAAAGAGAGTGACCCTCCGGTCCCACTTGCGGAAGCTAGTGTTTGGATGTTGAATCGGTCAGCATTCAGATCTCCTTCGTCTCGAAAAGGAGCAGTGAACCCTCCGAGGGCCGGGCCGAAGGTCTGGAAATTGTCTCGGTCCTGACCAAATAAGAACGCGTCGGTGTCGAAGTACTCGATCGTGACCTCGAAGATGACATCGTCACCAGGGTCTGTCGGGCATGGTGTCTGCGACCACGCCGTAGCACAAGACAACAGGCTCGTCAGCGCGGCAGCAATGAGACGAATGGAACGCGTCATGCCTCTCCCTCTCCCTGAGTTCAAGATGCAGGCTACTAGAAAGCGATAGAGGACTCAACACCAATTGCAGTGAGAATCACCCCACCCGCTCGGCCTTCAGTTCCCGGCTCATCAGTCGGCTGATCGCGTGCAGGGGGTCGAGGTCTTCGAACAGCACCGCGTGGACGGCTTCGGTGATCGGCATCTCCACGCCGTGACGCTTGGCGAGGTCGACCACGCTGCGCGTCGTCTCGACGCCCTCGACGACGAAGGGCGACTGTTCGAGGTATTCGCCGAGCGTCTGCCCCTTGCCCAGCGCCTCGCCGCAGGAGCGGTTGCGTCCCTCGGGGCTGAAGCAGGTGGTCGCGAGGTCGCCGACGCCCGCGACGCCGAAGAAGGTCTCGGCGGCGGCCCCCATCGTCGTCCCGAGCCGGGTGATCTCGGCGAGCCCGCGGGCGAGCAGGGCGCTCTTGGCGTTGAAGCCGGCGGCGAGCCCGTCGAGCATGCCGGCTGCGAGGGCGATGACATTCTTGGTCGCCCCGGCGAGTTCGACCCCGACGAGGTCGTCGTGGGTGTACACGCGGAGCCAACTGGTCGAGAAGATCTGCTGGATCGCCGGGGCGATCGGGGCGGCACCCTGCCCGGAGTTGTCGGCGACGACCATGGTCGCGGGGAGCCCGCGGGCGAGTTCGGCGGCGATGGTCGGCCCGCTGAGCACGCCGACCGGACGATTCGGGTCGTCGCGGTCGCCGGCGAGCACCTCGCGGATGACCTGCGTGGGTCGGCAGAGGGTCTCGACCTCGATGCCCTTGGCGACCGAGAGCACCGCCGACCGGTCCCCGAGCACCGGCCCGAGCCGGGTCATGGTCTCGCGGATGTGCTGAGCGGGGACGGCGCAGACGACCAGGTCGGCTCCCTCCAGGTCCTCGTCCCGCATCGCGATGCGGACCGATTCGGGCAGGTGCAGCCCCGGGAGGCGTCGGCTGGCGCGGGATTGGGCGATGACCCCGGATTCGGCGGGGTCGTGCCCCCACATGGTCACGCGCGGCGTCGGGCGCTCGCCCGTGCCCCGGGCGCGGTCGGTCGAAGCCAGCAGCCACGCGCAGACCAGCCCCATCTGCCCGAGCCCGAGGACCGCGATGTTGAGCGGGCGTCCCTGGGGGCTCAGGGGGTGGCCCAGGGGGCCGATCGGTCGCTCGGGGTGGGGGGTCGGGTCGGGCATGGAACGGGTGTCGAGAGAGGAAGGAAGTGGATGTGTGTTCGGGTCGTGCGGGGGGATGAACCGCGCGCGGGCCCGCCGCGTAGGGTAGCAGAGCCCTCCGGGCGGGTGTCGCGGCTAAAGTTCGCGGCTCGCCGCGGCCTTCGGGCGAGTCGGCCCGCTGCGGCGGGCGTTGGGGTGGGCCCGCGGTTCTCGCGGGTGAGCCGGGCGTGCTGGTTGGTTCCCGCGAGGAGGTTCCCGCGGGGCGAGCCGGTGCGAGATCGATCCTTCGGACGGAGCGACCATGACCGAGGATGTCCACACCGAGACGCACAAGGGTCACAAGCACCTCGACGGCGGGCCGATGACCTGCTGTGCGCACCACGAGATCGCCCGCATCGACAGCATGCTGCCGCTGTACCTGCTGGGCGGCGTGCTGGTGATGCTGACGCTGTTTGCCAAGTGGTTCGGGTTCGCCGACTCGGGCGTGGGCGAGGTGCCCGCGCTGATCGGGGCGATCCTGCTGGGGGCGCCGCTGTTCTACGCGGCGTATGTGGAGCTCAAGTCGCTCAAGCCTTCGAGCTCGACGCTGGTGGCGCTGGCGATCATCGCGGCGCTGGCGACGGGCGAGTACGCGACCGCGGGGCTGCTCGCGTTCGTGCTGCTGGTGGCCGACCAGATCCTGCGGCGGACGGCGTTCGGCGCCCAGCGGGCGATCGAGGACCTCATCGAGCTGACCCCCGACATCGCCCGGATCGTCGGGGAGGACGGCTCGGAGCGCGAGGTCGGGCAGGGCGAGGTGCGGGTCGGGCAGGTCGTGCGGGTGCGCCCGGGCGAGAACCTGCCGGTCGACGGCCGGGTGGTGTCGGGCCGATCGACGATCAACCAGGCGTCGCTGACCGGTGAGGCGATGCCCGTCGAGGTGCAGCCGGGCGAGACGGTCTACGCCGGCACGACCAACCTGACCGGGCAGATCGACATCGAGGCGACGCTGGTCGGTGCCGACACGACGATCGGCAAGGTGACCGAGCTGATCCGCGAGGCGCAGGACACCCGCACGCCCCGGCAGCTTCTCATCGAGCAGGTGGCGCAGTTCTTCGTCCCGATCGCGCTGACGGTCGCGGCGGTGGTGTGGTTCATCAACAGCCAGTCGCCCGACGAGGCGGTGCGCGACGCGGCGTCGCTCCGGGCGATCACGGTGCTGATCGTCGCGTGCCCGGCGGCGCTGCTGCTGGCGAGCCCGACGGCGATGGTGGCGGCGTTCGCCGCCGCGGCGCGCCTGGGCATCATGATCAAGCAGACCCAGCACCTCGAGGCGGCCGGGAACATCGACGCGGTCGTCTTCGACAAGACCGGCACGATCACCACGGGCAAGTTCGAGGTCGCCAAGCTCGTCCCGGCTGACGGGATCGAGGGCGCCGACCTGCTGCGCGCCGCGGCGAACGCCGAGCAGCACTCGAACCACCCGCTGGCGCAGTCGATCATGCACACCGCCGGCGCCGCTCGCATCGAGATCGAGCAGACGCAGGATGTCGAGGAGATCCACGGGCGTGGCGTGCGGACGCGGACGAGCCGCGGCGAGGTCTGCGTCGGGCGTTCGAGTTGGTTGCTCGAGCTCAACCCGGGCATCGCCGCCGAGGTCGCCGCCGCCGATGCGAAGATCGAGGGCATGTCGGGCGTGCATGTGATGCGCAACGGGCAGTACCTCGGCGTCGTCGGGCTCGAGGACAAGGTCCGCGCGGGCACGAAGAATGTCATCACCAAGCTCCGCGACCTGGGCGTGCGCTCCATCGCGATCTTCACCGGCGACCGGCTCAGCGTCGCCAAGCGCGTGGGCGTGGCGGTCGGCGTGGATGCGATCGAGGCCGAGTGCCTCCCCGAGGAGAAGCACGAGCAGATCCAGCAGCTCGTCGATGCGGGCATGCGGACGCTGATGGTCGGCGACGGGATCAACGACGGGCCCTCGCTGGCGGCGGCGGATGTCGGCGTGGCGATGGGGCTTTCCGGTTCGGACATCGCGACCAACAGCGCCGGCGTGGCGCTGATGACCGACGACCTCAACCGCGTGCCGTTCCTGATGGAGCTGTCGCGCAAGACGCGGGTGGTGATCGGGCAGAACATCGCCGCGTCGATCTTCATCGTGCTGGTGGGGCTGGTGCTGGCGTCGACGGGCCTCTTGAATGTGGGGCTGGCGGCGCTCTATCACTTCGCGGGCGAGATCTTCGTGTTCGCCAACAGCTTCCGCCTGTTCCGCTTCGGCGAGGACTTCGTGACGGCCGAGGAAGCGGCCAAGGCGCGGCGGAAGGCGGCGGTGCGGCGCGAGGCCTCGGTGCGAGGGCTGACGCCGGGGGCGCAGCCGGCGTGACTTGGGTTGTGGATAGAACCGGGTATTGACTGCCGGGCAGTCGGCTGTCATGCTTAGTGCGGTGACTATTGCGGCCTGTCATGTTTCTCCCGAAGGCGTAGTCCTCGGAGCGGATAGCACTACGACTATCTCTTTCCCTGACGGGCGAGAGTGCCACTTCGATTATGCGTAAAAGCTCTTTGAAATAGGCCAACCAGGTTCGACCATTGGGATGGTCACATGGGGTATGGGACAGGTCAATCAAAAGAGCCATCGATACATCGCAAACGCCATTGGTCGAAGACACATTCGCAAACCGTTTTCAACCATGGAAGAGGTTGCCGCCGCTTTTGCCAAGGAGGTTTGGCAAGAGCTAGAGAATGTGTATTCCATTCAGTTTCGCCGAGCGCGAGAACTTGCTGAACAAGACGCGAAGGGCTCCATTAGCTCATCGGAGCTTCGGGAACTTGAGGAATATCGAGCAAGATACTCAGGTGGGTACTGCATCGCGGGTCGAGTCGAACAAGATTTGGAATGCAGCGCCTATACCGTTGAATGGGCGCCTGACTTCGCCGAGCCAGAAGTCGCTCCCGTTCCTAGAGAGAAGCCGGTGTTCTGGGGGGTTCCATTCTTCATGGAACGCCTCATCTATGGATTCGACTCTATTGTTCTTTCAGCCATCTTCAACTCCGGTCACTGGCAGGGAAGTCTTGATGAACTCACCGATATTGTTGCCGAAAAAGGCGAATTGATTCGGCCGGAACATCTCCCTCTTCGTGAAGCCGTAGATTGGATTCATACTGTCATCTACACCACGATCCGGTCAGTCAAGTTCGCAAAATGGCAGCACTATTGTGGAGGTCCGATAGAGCTGGCGACGATCACTTGTGACAGACCGTTTCGGTGGATTCGGCATAAACCCCTGGACGCGGCAGTTCGTCCTGTTGTAGATATGCGACTGGAATAGCATGAAAAAGCAACAGACAACCAGCAAGACTGTTCGCGTGATTCAAAAATCGCTCGCGAACAAATCCGGCGGAGGCGCGTCTCCCAAATCTGTGCCTGTCAAGCCGAATAGGCGGGTAGTGATGGGCGAAGGCCGCGCGGCAGCCCAGAACGCGATGAAGTGATTTGGTTGCGTTCGCACCTTTGCCTGACGTGATGTCGATGCCCCAGTGTGATGGCGAATCAAGACTCGGTCATCACAACACCGTCCCCGTCAGAATCGTCACCGCGACCACGAAGTAGATCACGATCCCCGACACATCCATGATCGTCGCGACCAGCGGGCTTGAGATTGTCGCGGGGTCGAGCTTGAGCTTGTCGAGCAGAAGCGGGAAGCCCGAGCCGACGAGGGCGGCCCAGGTCACGATGCCCGTCACCGCGCACCCCACGGCCAGCCCAATCCGCCAGTGTTCGTGGTGGGTCGCGATGCCCGTCAGGTGCAGGATCGTCACGACGAGAAAGCCCAGCAAGCCCAGCGCCGCGCCGAGGCAGAGCCCGGTGACCAGTTCCCGCCGCAGCACGCTCTTCCACGCGCCGGGCTCAATCTCGCGGAGCGCCAGCGCGCGCACGAGCAGGCTGGCGGCCTGCGTGCCCGTGTTCCCGCCCGCCGAGATGATCAGGGGGACGAAGACCGCGAGGATGACCGCTTTCTCGAGCTGTTCATCGAACGCGCTCATGATGCCGATGGTCAGCACCTGGACGACGAAGAGGACGGCGAGCCAGATGCCCCGCTTGCGCAGCATGTCGACCAGCCCCGTCTGCATGTAGGGCAGGTCGAGGGCCTCGACGCCGCCGAGCTTGTGGATGTCCTCGGTCGCCTCGAGCTCGGCGATGTCGGCGATGTCGTCGTAGGTGATGATGCCAAGCAGCACGCCCGTCGGGTCGATCACCGGGAGCGCGGTGCGGTCGTAGTCGTTCATCAGGGCGACCGCTTCCTCCTGGTCGGCGTGGGCATCGACGGAGAGGAACTTGTCGTCCATCAATGACTGGATCGTGTCGTCGGGGTCGGCCAGCAGGAGCTTGCGGATGTGCAGGTCGTCGAGCAGGCGGCCCCGGGCGTCGACGATGAAGACCCAGTGGACGGTCTCGGCGTCCTTGCCGTAGCGCCGGATGTGCTCGAGGGCGCGGGCGACGGTCCACTCGGCTCGCAGGCGGACATACTCGGGCGTCATCAGCCGCCCGACGCTCTCGGCGGGGTAGCCCAGGATCTGCTGGGTGACGCGCCGGTTCTTGGGGCTCAGCGCCAGGATCAGGCGTCGGGCGACCTCGGGGGGCATCTCGTCGAGCAGGGCGACGCGGTCGTCGGGCTCCATCGACTCGATGATGCGGAGGGCGCGCTCGTCGCCGAATTCCTCGAGCAGGCGCTGCTGGTCGTCGGCGTCGAGTTCGGCGAACGCGTCGCCGGCCCGGTCGCGCGGGAGCAGGCGGAAGAGCACGACCGCCTCGGCGGGCTCGGCGGCGTCGAGCAGTTCGGCGAGGTCGTGCGCTTCGAGCCCGCGCAGCGAGTCGCGCAGCTCGCGGTACTTGCCCTCGCGAAGAAGCTCGGTGATCTCGGGTTGGAGCAGTTCCGTGGTGAGGCTCACGGGGGGATGGTACCCCGGGCGTCACATCACCAGCGAATCGAGCCCGCCGAGCCCGATCGGCTCCTTTGTGTAGAACGGCTCGGCCGCGTCGGTGCCGATGCGGCTGCCGAAGTAGGTCGCGGCCGCCTCCACCCACTCGACCACCCGCCGATTCTTCTCGGGCAGCACAAACTGCGTGTGGTACGCCCGGATCGATTCGATCTTCTGCGCGACAAACCCGGTCGCGTCGATCAGGAAGTTCGGATCGGCGACCCAGCGCAGGTGCGTCGCGTAGTAGTAGAACAGCCAGCGCGGGTAGAGCGGGTCGCCGACGGCGTGCGCCTCGCCCGTCCAGCCGTCGACCGGTGTGGGCATGTCGATCTTCGAGAGCTTGGCGTCGAACCGCGCATCCTGCACGATGCGCGTCACCGCGAGGTGGTCCGGGTGCGCATCCTCGAAGTACGGCGTGAAGATGATCTCCGCCTGGTGGGCGCGGATGACGCCCGCGACCGCGTGCCGACTCTCGATGTCGTGGGTCACGAAGCGGTTGGGCAGGCCCAGCAGCAGGCGGCGGACAGGCCTGGCGCCGGGGAACTTCGCCGGGTCCGGGGAGAGGATCTCGGCGGCGCGGAGGGCCTCGGCTCTGCGCGTCGCGGGGTCGCCGAAGGGCGTGGGTTCGCCGTTGGTCACATCGAGCAGGAGCACCTCGTGCCCCTGCTGGGCGAGCCGGGCGATGGTGGCGCCCATGCCGAGTTCCTGGTCATCGGGATGGGGTCCGACGACGAGCACGCGCGCCATTCACTCGGCCTCCCCGCCGCCGACGACCACGAGCCCGTAGAGGACCGTGCCGTAGGGCGCCTGGGTGGTCTCATACTGGGCGAGGACGCCGACATCGTCGTCCTCACC
>JBICIG010000079.1:0-28493 GCA_043101605.1 Phycisphaerales bacterium JB037 | reverse complement strand
AGCACCTCGGGGTCTATCTCGCCCAGATGGTTGTGCTGGGCGAGGATCCAGCTTTCGTGGGACTTGGCGGTCTCGGGGGGGGCGCGGTTGGCGGCCCCGAGCGGCTCGTCGATCACCGCGTCGATGATGCCCAGGCGAAGGTTGTCGCGGGCGGTGAGGCAGAGGGCCTCGGCCGCGGCGCGGTTGGTCTGCTCGTTGGCCTGCTTCCAGAGGATCGCGGCGCAGCCCTCGGGGCTGATGACCGAGTACCAGGCGTGCTGGAGCATCGCGACGCGGTCGGCGACGGCGATGCCGAGCGCGCCACCCGAGCCGCCTTCGCCGATGACGATGCTGACGACGGGCGTGCGGAGGCGGGCCATTTCGCGGAGGTTGACGGCGATGGCTTCGGCCTGGCCGCGCTGCTCGGCCCCGAGGCCGGGATAGGCCCCGGGCGTGTCGACGAAGGTGACGATCGGGAGCCCGAACTTCTCGGCGAGCTTCATCTTGGCCAGGGCCTTGCGGTAGCCCTCGGGGTGGGCGCACCCGAAGTGGCAGGCGAGCTTTTCCTGGGTGGAGCGGCCTTTCTGGTGCCCGACGACGAGGCACTTGATCGAGCCGATGCGGGCGAAGCCGGTGACGATCGCGGGGTCGTCGCCGAAGCGCCGGTCGCCGTGGAGTTCGCAGAAGTCGCGGCAGATGAACTCGATGTAGTCGCGGGTCTGGGGGCGAGCGGGGTGGCGTGCGACGCGGACGGTCTGCCAGGGGTCGAGTTCGCGGTAGATGTCGGCGAGGGTCTGCTCACGCCGGGCTCGGAGGTCGGCGATCTGGGCGCGGAGCGTGTCGGCGTCTGGACGCTGGTCCTCGGGGATTGGGCTGACCGCGGCGGGAGGGCCCGATTCGAGCCGCTTGAGGGCGCGCTCGGCGTCGGCGATCCGGGCCTCGATCTCGGCGAGGGGCTTCTCGAAGTCGAGTTGATAGAACGATGACATGAGAGGCAATGACTCCGCCGGTATGGTACCTCGTTGGGCCCGGGTGGGCTGGCGGAGCGGAGATCGGCGGAATCGGAACCGGATCGACCGGGCGAGGCGGGTGCGATGGGCGGCAAGAGGGCGAGCGAGCGGGAGGCGGCGTATCTGGCGGTGATCGGCGGGGGGAACATGGCCCGGGCGATCGTCGAGGGGGGGATCCGCGCGGGGGTGCTGGATGCCGACCGGGTGATCGTCGCCGACCCGGACGAAGCCAAGCACGACGCGTTCCGGCGGGCGGTGCGGACCGCGAGCGAGGCGGTGCGGTTTGTGGAGGAGCGTGAGCCCGAGCCGGGCGTGGGGCAGGTGCTGCTGGCGGTGAAGCCGCAGATGCTCGGGGCGGTGGGGCGCGAGTTGCTGCACGAGGTCGGCGAGTTGGACCGGGTGGTGATTTCAATCCTCGCGGGGATGCCCAGCGGGCGGGTTCGGCAGGAACTGGGCGGGAAGGCGCGGGTGATCCGGGTGATGCCGAACACGCCGGCGGCGATCGGGATGGGGATGACCGCGATCGCGTCGTCGCCGGGCGTGGGTGAGGGGTCGGCGAGCGATGCGGACCGGGATCTGTGCCGATCGCTGTTCGAGGCGATCGGGAAGACGGTGGAGATCCCCGAGTCGATGATCGATGCATTCACAGGGGTGGCCGGGAGCGGGCCGGCGTATGTGTTCTACCTGGCCGAGGCGATGGAGGCGGCGGCGCGTCGGTTGGGCTTCGAGGAGGCCGAGGCGCGCACGATCGTGATGCAGACAGTGTTGGGGGCGGCGCGGCTGTTGTCCGAGAGCGGGGAGAAGCCGCAGGACCTGCGGGCGCGGGTGACCAGTCGCGGTGGGACGACCGCGGCGGCGACGGGAGTGATGGACGAGGCGGGGTTTCTCGAGATGATGATCGCGGCGATCCGGGCGGCGCGGGATCGCGGGGCGGAGTTGGCCGAGGGTGCGTGAGATTCGCCACGGAGGCACGGAGCGGTAGGTGGGGGATCGTGGCCTTCGCTGCGCTCAGACCACGGCACGGGGATTCCGGCCACGGCATCGGAACAGGCGACGGCAGCGGGTGAGATCATCGTTTGCGAGCGACGATGTGGAAGACATGCCAGTGCTTGTGGTGCTCGCCGGCGTGGCGGCTGGGGCGGTCTTCCTCGTGGAAGCTCTCGAGGACGAAACCGTCCAGGAGTTGCATGACGCGCGCGCGGGTGAGGTGGGTGCGATCTTCGAGGATGGTCCACGAGTCGCGGTCGCCGAAGAGCTGCCCGGCGAATCGGCCGCCCGGTTTGATGGCCGACTCGATCCGCCGCCAGAGCGCGTCGAAGTGGGTTGGCGGGCAAAACGGGAGCGAGAAGCTCGCGTTGACGAGGTCGCAGGGGGGGATCTCAACGGACTGGAAGTCAGCGAGTTCGACGCGGAGCCGACCGGTCTCGATCGCTTCGGCGAGTGTGGGGGTGGCGCCGAGGCGTTCGAGGGCGGGCTGGTTGGAGTCGGTCGCGAGAACGGTCCAGGTGTCGGCCCGTGCGGGATCGAGGAGGGCGGGGAGGTCGCGTCCGTCGCCGCAGCCGAGATCGACGCAGAGCCGGTCGATGGGTTGGGCGCGGGTGTCATCCGCGGAGGCCTCGGCGTCGAACCGCCGGAGCGCTTCGAGGATCGTTTCCCGGGGCGGCAGGCCCGCGGTGCGGGCGAAGTAAGCGTCCCAGTCGCGGCGTTCGGCGGCTTCGTGAGCCGGAATGGGCGGGGCGGGGTCGTTTGCGTTCCGATTCGTCACGCCTTTACTGTTGGCGCGTATGCACCCCGATCTCCACAGTTTCATCCGGTCGCTCGAGGAGGCGGGGGAGCTCGTGCGCATCGGCGCCGAGGTCGATCCGGTGCTGGAGATCGCCGAGATCGCCGACCGAGTGAGCAAATCGGCGTGCCCGGGGCTTCCGGGGGCGGGGGCGCGTCGGACCGATCCGCGGTTCTTTGATCGCGGCGGGCCGGCGCTGCTGTTCGAGAAGGTGCGGGGCTCGCGATTCCCGGTGCTGATCAACGCGTTCGGGAGCTATCGGCGGATGGCGATGGCGCTGGGGGCGGATCGTCATGCGCGGGGCGAGTTGGATGGGTTCGAAGGGATCGCCGCGCGGATCGGCGATCTCGTCAAGCCCGAGCCGCCGCGCGGGCTGGGCGAAGCGATCGCCAAGGCGAGGCAGTTTGCGCCGCTGCTGAGGATCGGTCCGAAGCGGAGCGGGAGGCCCGGCGCGTGCCAGGAAGTCGTCGTCGAGGGGGACGCGGTCGATCTGACGACGCTCCCGATCATCCGCTGCTGGCCCATGGACGGGGACTTCGAGGCGGTGGGGTATCCATCGGGGGTGAACGACGGGGTGCCGGGGCTCGGGCATCGGCAGATCGACGCGGCACGGTGGGAGCGGGAGTTCCGCGGGCGGTATATCACGCTGGCGGGGATCCACACCATCCACGCGGACGATGCGGGGGCGGGCAAGCCTCGGAGCCACAACATCGGGATGTACCGCGTGCAGTTGCTGGGCAAGCGGACGATGGCGATGCACTGGCATGTTCACCACGACGGCGCGTCGCACTGGCGGAGTTGGAAGAAGCGGGGCGAGCCGATGCCGGTGGCGATCGCACTGGGCGGCGAGAGCGTGCTGGCGTACTCGGCGACGGCACCCCTGCCGCCGGGCATCAGCGAGTTGCTGATGGCGGGGTTTCTGAATGGGCGCGGGATCCGGATGTGCCGGGCGAGGACGGTGCCGCTGTGGGTGCCGGCGAACGCGGAGATCGTGATCGAGGGGTTTGTCTCGCACGAGGCGGGGCCGATCGGGTGGGACCCACGGGACGAGCGTGCGGGGGACCTCGGGCCCGGTGCGGTGTTCGAGGGGCCCTTCGGCGATCACACGGGGTTCTACTCGATGCCCGATCGGTACCCGATCCTGACGGTGACGGCGGTCACGCACCGCAGGAACGCGGTGTATCCGACGACGATCGTGGGGCTGCCGCCGCAGGAGGACTATTTCCTGGGCAAGGGCACCGAGCGGATGTTCCTGCCGCTGCTCAAGACGCTGATCCACGACATCGAGGACTACGACCTGCCGATGTTCGGGGCGTTCCACAACGCGGCGTGCGTGCGGATCGCCAAGGCGTACCCGATGCAGGCGCGGCGGGTGATGCACGCGGTGTGGGGCGCCGGGCAGATGGCGTGGACCAAGACGATCTTCGTGGTCGATGGGGATGTCGATGTTCACGACACCTTCGCGGTGTTGCGGGCGGCGAGCGCGCACTGCGATCCGGCGCGGGACCTGGAGATGGTGCGCGGGCCGCTGGACATTCTCGATCACGCGGCGCCGCGGCTCGGGGTGGGAACGAAGATCGGGTTCGACTGCACGCCGAAGGCGAGCGACGAGGATCTGACGGGATCGGGGATCGCGGCGTGGGAGATGCCGGGCAAGGACGAGCGGCGTGAGGCGATCGACCGCGTGCGCGCGATCTCGGGCGTGGTGGACGCGGCGTGGCCCGAGGAACTGGGCGGGTGGGTGCTGGTGTCGGCGGGCGCTGGCGGGAACGGTCGGCGGGTGGCGCGCGAGGCGGTCGAAGCGCTCGGCGGGCGTGCGCCGTTTGTCGTCGTGGTGGGGGAGGGTGTGGATCTGGGCGATCCGGACCGCGTGCTGTTCCACTGGTGCGCCAACTGCGACGCGGGACGCGACCTGGTGCGTGTCGAGGGGGGCGTGCGGGGATGCGTGGCGTTCGATGCGACGCCCAAGCGTCCGGAGGACGCGACCGAGCGCGAGCCGGTGCGGGCGTGGCCGCCGATCATCGAGATGGATGCCGCGACGCGGGCGCGCGTGAGCGAGCGGTGGGGCGCGTTCGGGCTCGGTTGAGGCGGGCTACTCGCTGGTCGGGACCGAAGCGGTGGTGCGTTCGGCGAGGTGCTCGTCGAGGACGGCGACGATGGCTTCGTGGAGTGCGCGGGCGTTGGTGGTCGCCGAGCCGCTGAGCGGGAGGTCGTTGATGAGGATGGAGAAGGCGTAGCCCTGCCCGGTGCGGTCGTTGAGGAGGTAGCCGCTGAGCGTGCGCACGCCGTTGATCGAGCCGCTCTTGGCGGCGACGGAGTTCTCGAGCTTGGTGCGCGCAAAGCGGGAGCGGAGGGTTCCCTCGCCGGGCTCGGCGAGCGATTCGAGGAACGGGTCGCGGAGTGTGGGGTCGAGCCAGAGCGAGCGGAGCCAGGCGGTGAAGGTCTCGGCGGAGACGGCGTTGTCGCGGCTGAGTCCCGAGCCGTCGGAGACGCGGGTGGAGGCGGCGGCGGTCGGACCGAGGCGCTGGGCGAGGACCATGCGCATGACGGTGGCACCGCCCGACCATGAGCCCGGCTCGCCGGTGGACTCGTGCGCGATGCGCTTGAGCAGCGCCTCGGCGTAGAGGTTGATCGAGTCGGTGTTGCAGAGGGTCAGGACATCGGCCAGCGGTGTGGTGACGACCGCGAGCGTGCGCGCGTTGTCGAAGGTTTCCTGCGGGTCGGCGAGGCGCGGCGTGAGGGTTTGGGCGCGGGAGCCGGACCGGCGGGATTCCTGCTCGGCGAGGCGTTCGGCGAGGATGTGCCCGGCGAAGACCGAGGGATCGTGGATCGCGACGCGCAGGCGGACCTGGCTGGGGGAGCGGACGGCCCCGCCGAGTGTGAAGCGGTTCTCGACCGGGTCGCGGCGGATCCAGATGCGGTTGGTGCCCGAGGCGACGCTCTGGGCGGTGACCTCGACTTCGCGGGCGAGGGCGGTCGAGCGGGGCTCGAGGGTGAAGGTCGCGGGTTGACCGGCGCCGGAGGGGCTGGGTGCGGGGAAGAAGGAGAGGACATTGCCGTTGAGCGAGACGCCGGCGACGGGGGCGGCGTAGTGGCGGTCGAGTTGGTCGCGCGGCCAGCCGGGGTGAACGGTCTGGCGGTCGAAGACACGGTCGTCGATGACGAGTTCGGTGTAGGGCTCGGAGGCTTGGTCGGCCGCGGCGCGGGCGAGGGCGTCGAGGATGTCGTCGACGGAGAAAGTGGCGGCGGTGGATTCGAGCATGCGCGGGTCGCCCAGGGCGGGGTCGCCGTCGCCGACGAGGATGAGCCGCTCGCCGTCGGTCTCGAGGCGGGTGCGGAAGACGAAGTCGGGGCCGAGGACGACGAGGGCGGCTCCGGTGGAGAGGAGTTTCATGTTGGAGGCGGGGATCATGGGCGTCCCGGGATCGACCGCGACGATGGGGGCGCCGGTGCGGAGGTCGATCGCGTGGACGGTGACGGTGGCGTCGCCGATGCGGGCGTTGCGGATGAGCCGGTCGATCTCGCCGGCCGGGTCGGCCAGGGCCTGCAGGGAGCAGACGAGCAGCAGAGCGAACGAGGCGACGAGAGAGAAACGGCGTCGAAGCAGTGGCATCGGGCGGTGGCTCCTTCCACACACGGGGCGCGCAGCGTCGATCCGGAGCCTATCGGCCGGGGAGGAGCGTGGGCCGCAGACAAACGCGGTTTGTCGTGTAGAGGGCGGTCAGACGGCGGTGGCGCGGGCGTCGAGGCAGGCCCGGGCGAAGCCGACCAGATCCGGCACGAGGCTCTTGGCGACGAGCTGCCAGTGGCACCAGACGAGTTCACCGACGCGGGTGCCCGAGGCGACGCCCTCGCGGACGGTGCGGGCGAGCTTGGCGACCTCGGTGTCGCGGAGGAGTTCGCCGGGCACGGGGAGGCAGAGGAGCGGGGCGGCGGGGTCGGGGACAAGGTAGGCGAAGGGGTCGGCGCTGCCCCGGGTGGTGTAGCGGAGGGCCCAGCGCCACGGGATGCCGTGCCACTCGAGGGTCTCGCGGGCGGTGTCGATCTCTGCGAGGGCCTCGCGGGCGAGGTCGAAGGCGGGGCGGTCGGTCTTGGGGAGATCGGCGAGCAGCAGATCGATGGTGGGCGTCTGGAACTTGCAGCTCCAGGCGTTGGGGATGTCCTTGGGGCGGGTGGTCATGGCGGGGAGACTCCGGATCCGATTCGACGCCGCGTATCGGTGGCAGCATGGTCCGAGAACGCGTGGCGGGCGAGTGAATCGGCCGGCGAAGGGGGCGTGTTCGGGTGCTGCGCGTGGCCCGAGGGTGGCGTATGCTCTCTCTACGATACCCCGCTCGACCCCCCGAGGTTGCTCCAGGGAGGCTTCCATGCCCGGCGATGAGGAATCCGTGCTGAGTCAGCACGGGGACGAAGAGGCGTTCGAGATCGGCGAGGCGTCGGTGCTCGTGGTCGATGACAACGAGCAGAATCTGGAGCTTCTGGGGGCGTATCTGGAGGACCTCGGGTGCCCGATCCGGCTGGCCCGGGACGGGGAGGAGGCGCTGCGTGAGGTCGATGCGGACCAGCCCGACCTGATCCTGCTGGATGTGATGATGCCGCGGATGAGCGGGTTCCAGGCGTGCCAGCGGCTCAAGTCGGCGCCGGGGACGCGGGACATCCCGGTGATCATGGTGACGGCGCTGTCGGAAGTGGGGGATGTGGAGCGGGCGGTCGAGTGCGGGGCCGACGACTTTCTGACCAAGCCGGTCAACAAGCTGGAGCTCTTGACGCGCGTGCGGTCGCTGATCCGGGTGCGGCGGTTGCGGAAGCAGCTCGACCGGACGCTCGAGGAGATGAAGCGGCTGCGCGAGCAGCGCGACTGAGCGCACGCCACGGCGCCCCACGAAAAAGGCCCGGGTCGAGCCCGGGCCTTGTGTTTGCGCGCGCTGAGGGTTGTGCTGAGCCGGTCAGGGGCAGGCGCCGGCAAAGAGGTCGAGGAAGATGAAGAAGTCGTCGCCGTCGCAGTCGCCGTCGGGGGAGAAGTAGGTGGGGTCGTTGGGGTCGGAGGATCCGGTGAAGTCGCAGACGGCGAGGTTGCTGGTGGCGAAGGCGTCGAGGAAGAAGAAGAAGTCGTCGCCGTCGGCGTCGCCGTCGGGGATGCCGTAGTTCGGCGAGTTGGGATCGGAGGAGTTGGTGAGGTCGGCGGGGCTGTCGGAGTAGAAGTTGAAGGGCTGGTTGGAGGCGGGGGTGGAGCCGGCGGTGTTGATCGCGGTGACGCCCCACTCGTAGACGGTCTCGCAGTCGAGGAGGGTGTCGGGGAGGGTGAAGCTGGTGGAGGTGATGCCGGTCTGCTGGAAGACGATGGGCCCGGTGGAGAAGTTGCCCTGGCGGATGGTCAGGGTGTAGGTCTCGGCGTCGTCGGCGGCGGTCCAGGTGAACTCGGCGTCGCGGTCGACATCGAGGATGTTGTCGGCCGGGGAGACGAGGGCGAATTCGCCCGGGACGGAGACGCCGCTGCCGAGCGGGAGGATGAAGTCGGCGATGACGGGTCGGTGGTCGGAGGCGAGCCCGGTGACGAATCGCCCGCCGTTGGGGAAGGTGAGGGTCTCGGGGGGGAGCCCGCCGCCGGTGTTGGCCGTCACGCTGTCGAAGTTGAACGCGAGGCGGAGGTTGGCGATGGAGTCCTGCCAGACGAGGTAGTCGAGCTTGGAAGAGGACTGTGTGTCGGTGGTGCCGTTGAAGGGGTCGGCGGCGTTGTCGAAGGTGGAGTCGGTGTTGTCGCGGTCGGTGCCGTCGGTGCCGCCCGGTGTGCCGCCGTTCTTGAGGTAGTCGGCGGGCCCGCGGGTGCCGCCGTTCTTTGACTCGTCCTCGTTGAGGTCGCCGCCGAGGATGACGGGAGTGTTGGGGTTGAGGATGGCGGTGGCGGCGGGGCTGTCGAGGACCTTGGCGTTGGGGTCGGGCGAACCGGTGCCGTTGCCGTTGTACCAGTACTGGACGAGATAGCTGACATTCCTGGCGGCGTTGACGCGTTCGGTGTGGTCGCTGGCGTCGCCGCCGGACTTGAGGTGAGCGTTCCCGATGACGAGGTCGCCGGCGTAGACATCGTTGGGGAGGTCGATCTCGACGAACTGGAAGCCGCGGATGCCGCCGCGGCCACCGACGGCCCATTCATCGGGGGCGATGAAGGGGATGTCGGGGTAGGTGGCGACGCCGTCGCCGTTGAGATCGGAGAAGGGGTAGCGGCTGAGGATGACATTGCGGTTGAAGTTGTCGTTGAAGGTGGTGACATAGATGTGGGGGAGGTCGTAGGTTGGGTCGGAGGAGATGAGCTTGATGTAGGAGGTGACGGGGACATTGCCGCGGAAGGGGTCGTTGCCGCCGTTGATCATGAGGTTGAGGGTGGTGGTGAGGTTGGCGACGGAATCGACGCCGGAGCCGGTGCCGTTGCCGGAGTTGTCGCCGCACTCCTGGAGGATGAGCACATCGGGGCGGAGGGAGGCGATGATGTGGACGACGGCGTTCCAGTCGCCGAAGTCGTAGTCCTTGTTGTTGGTCGAGCAGATGGCGTCCTGGACATTCCAGGTCATGACGCGGAGATCGGTGGGGTCGGTCTTGCCCCATTGGCCGTTCTGCGGATCCCACTGCGCGAGGGCGGGGGTGCCGCAGAGAGCGACGAGGATCAGGGTCTTGCGCACGGGCATGGGGCTTCCCTCCTGAGGGCCGCCCGGTCGGCGGGCGGCTGGCGACATCGCGGATGGTATCAGGGCCCGGCGGCGGCTCGGAGCGTTCGGCGGGGTCCGGATAGGTGCGGTCGGATACGGAAAGCGGCCCCGGGGGTTTCCCCTCGGGGCCGTGATCTCTCTCAATCAACCCGACTCGGTCGGGTGTCGCAGCGGGGCGAGATTACGGGCAGCCCTGGCTGAAGAGGTCGAGGTAGAAGAAGAAGTCGTCGCCGTCGCAGTCGCCGTCGGGGTTGCCGAAGGTGGGGTTGTTGGGGTCGGAGGAACCGGTGATATCGCAGACGGCGAGGTTGCCGGTGCTGAAGGCGTCGAGGTAGAAGAAGAAGTCGTCGCCGTCGGCATCGCCGTCGGGCATGGCGTAGGTGGGATCGTTGGGATCGCTGCTGCCGGTGAGGTCGGCGGGGCAGGCCGGGGTGGTCTCGCCCTTGTGGCCGATGAAGAGGAGGACCTGGTAGGCCTCGTCGCCGGAGAGGGGGTCGCCGCCGGAGCTGGTGGGATCCTCGAAGTCGCCGTCGTTGTCGGCGTCGTAGACGATCTCGGCGCCGAGGAGGACGCCGCCGGTGCTCTTGGTGCTGGCCTGGTCCATGCCGGCGGTGGGCTCGTTGGCGAAGGTCTGCTGCATGCCGCCGTTGGAGTAGAGGGTGCCCGAGGTCACGGAGTTGCTGTCGGCGACGCCGAAGAACTGGACCTGGTAGGGGACGCCCGAGTTGAGGCCGGTGATGACCTGGCCGATTTCGAGAACAAGCTCGAGCTCGTAGCCGCCGGTGGTCGGGTCGTAGACGGCGCGGATGAGCCCGCTGTCGAAGTCGTCGAAGGGCTGGCCGTTCTGGTCGACCTTG
The DNA here is from genome assembly GCA_043101605.1 of Phycisphaerales bacterium JB037. GTDB lineage: Bacteria > Planctomycetota > Phycisphaerae > Phycisphaerales > UBA1924 > JBICIG01. Next base: position 18,163 of record JBICIG010000079.1, on the reverse strand, counting down.
GGCTGAACGATGGCGTGGACGAACCAGATGTTGCCGAGGCCGTCGATGAACGGAGCCGAGACGGACGGGCCGAGGGGCTGGCCGCCGGTGACGAGGTCGAGGGTGACGAGGTTGCCGATGACGGTGCCGCCGGGGCCGTCCTTGATGGGCTTGCCGTTCAGGCCCGAGTCATCAACCCAGCTGACGAGGGTCCAGTTGGCGGTGGCACCGGGATTGGAGGGGTCGAAGTCGGCGACGATGATCGAGTTGAAGGGGTCGGTGTTGCCGAGATCGGCGTTGTAGGTGACGCCGGCGGCGAGGCCGCGGCTGTCGGCGGGGCGGAAGCCGATGGCGGTGGGGCCGTTGCCGCCGTTGAACGCGGTCTGGCTGTGGTAGTGGTCGAACTCGCCGAGCGACTGGATGCCGAAGGGGAGGCTGTAGGCGTCGGCGGGATCGGTCACGGCGAGCGGCTGGACGAGCTCGGTGGCGCGGAGGAGGTTGCCGTTGGCGTCGACATCCCAGAAGAGGATGGACTGGGTGGCGTCGCTGCCGTTGCGGCCGATGACGCTGAAGGTGCCGACGGAGTTGGCGACCCACGCGTTGGGGCTGTAGGAGGCGACGCCGCGGTGATCGGTCGCGGTGCCGACGATGTGGGCACCGGAGTTGGAGACGGTCAGCGGCGCGGACTCGAAGGCGTAGGTCGAGGCGGAGGTGGCACCGACATAGACCGGGCGGCCGGCGACATCGGCGGGGATCGCCGACGGGGTGCTGTGGGTGGTGCCGCTGTTGACGACGAGCCAGTCGGTGGCGCCGGCATCAGCCGGGCCGGAGTTGCCCAGGGCGTTCACCGCGCCGGAGCGGGCCAGCGCATCAACGCGGAAGATGTTCTGGCCGGTGAAGGCGTTGCCGACGCCCGCGCCGAAGTTGTCGGCACGGAAGTAGGTGTTGCCGTCGGCATCGATCGAGCCCGCGCCAAAGGCGCCGTTGCTCGGGGCGGCGGCGGTGGCCTTGTTGGTCGCGGCGAGGACGCGCGAGACATACAGGCGGCCCGGGTTGGCCGGGTCGAACGCGACGATGGCGCTGACGATGTTGTTGGAGGGCCCGCCGAAGTCGGCGCCGACGGCGGCGAACTGGATCGGATCCACGCCCGGGGCGGCGATGATGTTCGGGCTGCTGTTGATCGCGGGGTTGATGCCCGGGCCGGCGGTGGTCCACTCGGCGTACTGGGCCGCGGGGAAGTTGTTGGCGACGATCTGGGTCTGGCTGATGCCCCAGGCGCTGCCGAGGTTGTTGAAGAAGGCGGCGGCGTCGGTCTGGGCGGTCTTGGCGAGGGGCGCGATGCCGTAGACATTGCCCCACGAGGTGGTCAGGTCGGCCAGGTCGACGACATAGTCGGCGCGCTGCACGCCGGTGTAGGCGTTGAGGGCGTCGCCCGGGAGGCCGCCGGTGAGGCCGACCGAGTCCTGGGCGGCGGCGCCGGCGGCGAGGCCGGCGAACGCGACGATGCTGGTAATGCGGACCTTGTTGGTCATCTCTCGATACTCCTTGGCTGGGTGCCTTGGCGTGCTGCCGAAGATTCCGATGTTCGTTCGATCGCGGTGCTGACTCGACTCCGATCCGCAACCCTCAACGGGCCCGGCGAGATCGGCTTGAAACCCCCGAAAGTGGGGAAAATCGAAGCGGAAGAAGCCACCGCCCCACGCAGGAGCGGGGGTGACGCATTCGCTCTGGTCCCGCCGCTCACGCGGAGGGGCCGAAACCCACCCTTGCGGGCCCTGATCTCGCCGCGGGCTCTCTCCTCGCGACGAAGGAATCGTACCCCGGAGGATGGGGGGCGATGAGAGGGATGGGCGCAAGATGCGCGAAGGTTTTGTAAACGGGATCTCGGTTTGTCTATATCTGGAAACTGGGCAATCTGAGCGTTGTGTATTCCGGGTCCCGGATCCGGACAGGATCCGATAATGACCAAGCATCAGCGGAGCCGGTCGGCTACCAGATCGCGAACGCCCCGCCCTGGCAGAAGCTGACGAAGCGGTGGAAGCCGGCGCGGTTCGACCCGCCGAAGAACTCGAACGGGCTCATCGGGCGGGCGTCGCTGAGGAACGCCACGGGGGGGTAGCCCGGCATGGGGACGCGGCGGAGCCCGAGTTGCTCGTCGTGGGCGGGGTCGGGGTCTTCGGGGGAGAGGTCGTCGGCGACGGCGCGGAGCGCCTCGGCGAGGCGCTGGGCGTCGGGGGCGGTGACGATCTGCCCGCGGCAGGTGACATAGTCGGCACCGTTCCACTCGGCGGCTTTGAGGCGGAGTTCGGGGGTCGTCCAGTGCGGCGGCGGGAGAGTGCCGCGCGGCCGCCAACCGTAGTCCCACGCCAGGCGGAGCAGGGTGGCCCATCCCCGGTTGTTGAGCAGGAGTTCGTCGGCATCGCGGGTGAGGACGACGCTCATGCCGACGCCCCGGGGGAGGTGGGCATGGCGGCTGCGAGCATGGCGGCGAGATGGGTGTTGGACTCGATCAACGCGATGTTGGCGCGCAGCGTGGCACCCTTGGAAAACTCGTGCAGCCGGGCGAGGATGAAGGGCGTGACGCGTCTTGAGGTGATGCCTTGGTCGGCGGCGCGGGCCGAGGCGTCGGCGATCCAGGACTCCAGTTCGCGAGGGTCGAGTTCGGCCTCGGGCGGGACGGGGTTGGCGATAACGATGCCCCGGCTCGTGCGCGCGAGTTCGGCGGCGGCGAAGGACGCGAGTTCGTGCGGATCGTCGAAGCGGGCGTCGACGCGGGAGTCGGTCTCGCGGAGATAGAACGCGGGGAAGCGGTCGGTCCGGTAGCCGACGACGGGGATGCCGAGCGTTTCAAGGGCTTCGCGTGTGGCGGCGACATCGAGCAGGCTCTTGACGCCCGAGCAGACGACGGCGACGGGGAAGCGGGTGAAGGCGGCGAGGTCGGCGCTGATGTCGAGGTCGGTGGCGTAATTCCGGTGGACGCCGCCGAGCCCACCGGTGGCGAAGAGCCGGACGCCGGCGGCGGCGGCGAGTTCCATGGTGGCGCTGACGGTGGTGGCGGCCCACGATCGGCGGTGGATGTAGACACCGAGGTTGGAGGTATTGGCCTTGGGCACCTCGGGCTCGGCGAGCATCGCTTCGAGTTCGGGGCGGTTCATGCCGACGGTCGGAACGCCTCGGACGAGCCCGATGGTGGCGGGGTCGGCGTCGTGCTCGCGGACGATGGACTCGAGGCGGTCGGCGAGGGGGAGAGCGTCGGGGGTGGGGACGCCGTGGGCGAGGAGCGTGGTCTCAAGGGCGACGGGGCGGGGCCCGGCGCGGTTGACGATTTGGGTGGCGTGGGGCCGGGTCACGGGGCGTGCTCCGGTCCGCGTGGGATCGGGAACGCTCTTTGCAAATCGGGGGGGGGCGTTAGACTCGTCGGGATCATGCTCGGGAACGGTATTCCAACGGCGGGCGCGGGGCGCATCGGATGACAACAGTCCTGATCGCGCTGGGCGCGTTTGCGTTGTACCTCGTCGCGTACCACACCTACGGGAGGTACCTGGCGCGGCGGATCTTCCGGCTGGATCCGGAGCGAGTGAGCCCGGCGCGGGAGATCAACGACGGGGTTGACTTCGTCCCTTCGAAGCGGGACCTGGTCTTCGGGCACCATTTCACGAGCATCGCCGGGACGGGCCCGATCGTCGGGCCGGCGATCGCGGTGGTGTGGGGGTGGGTGCCGGCGCTGGTGTGGGTGTTGGTCGGTTCGATCGTGATGGGGGCGGTGCACGATTTCGGGTCGCTGGTGATCTCCATGCGGCACCGGGGGAGGACGATCGCGGACCTGGCGGGGGATGTGGTGACGCCGCGGGTGCGCGTGCTGTTCATGCTGGTCGTGGTGATGGGGCTGTGGATCGTGCTGGCGGTGTTCGGGCTGGTGATCGCGACGATCTTCCGGCTGTACCCGTCGTCGGTGGTGCCGGTGTTCCTGCAGATCCCGATCGCTATCGCGCTCGGAGAGTATCTGCGCCGCGGCGGGAGCCTGCTGCTCGGATCGGTCGCGGCGGTGGGGGGGATGTACGCGTCGATCGTGGTGAGCGCGTCGCTGGATTGGTCGCAGATCTCGATCTTCCCCGAGGCGGTCACGGCGGTGATCTCCGAGAACGCGTTGTGGACGGTGATCCTGCTGGCGTATGTGTTCATCGCGTCGGTGCTGCCGGTGCAGGTGCTGCTGCAGCCGCGGGACTACATCAACAGCCACCAGTTGCTGATCGCGATGGGTCTGCTGATGCTGGGGCTGCTGGTGTCGCACCCGCCGATGGTGGCCGACGCGGTGAATGTGCGTCCGGAGCCGGCCCAGCCCGGGGGCTTCGTGCCTCCGTTTGCGCCGTTCCTGTTCGTGACGATCGCGTGCGGGGCGATCAGCGGGTTCCACTGCCTCGTGGCGTCGGGGTGCTCGAGCCGGCAGCTCGAGAGCGAGCGGGACGCGCAGTATGTCGGGTACGGGGCGATGCTGACCGAGGGGTTCCTGGCGACGCTGGTGATCATCGCGTGCGCGGCGGGGATCGGGCTGGGGACGGCGGGGCCCGACGGTCCGTTGACCGGGACGGCCGCGTGGCAGCACCACTACGCGACCTGGGGCGGGGACAAGAGTCTGGGCGACAAGCTGGCGCCGTTCGTGCTCGGGGCGGCGAACATGATCGAGTCGATCGGGATCAGCGTGAGCCTGGCGATCACGATCATGGGTGTGTTCGTCGCGTCGTTCGCCGCGACGACGCTGGACTCGGCGACGCGGCTGCAGCGGTATGTGCTCTCGGAGTTGTTCGCTGGGCACGCGCGCGGGGCGGCGGCGGGCGTGGACGATGAGCCGGCGGGGACCGGTCGATCGGGCGGCGTGCGCGCGCTGCTGGGCAACCGGTTCGTCGCGACGGGGATCGCGGTGGTCAGCGCGGGGGCGCTGGCGCTCTCGGACATCCCGAGCAAGGGGCTCGCCGCGGCTGGGACGGGCGGGCTGACGCTCTGGCCGATCTTCGGCGCGACCAATCAGTTGCTCGGCGGGCTGGCGCTGCTGGTCATCAGCGTGTGGCTCGTCAAGCAGCGGCGGGCGGCGTGGGTGACGGCGATCCCCATGGTCTTCATGCTCGCGATGACAGGGTGGGCGATCGCGCTGATGGTCGATCAGTTCCGCGCGGGCGAAGGAAAGGTCCACCTGCTGGTCATCTCCCTGATGATGCTGGCGCTCGAGGTGTGGATCGTCATCGAGGCGGCGGCGCTGGTCGTGCGCACGAAGCGGTCGCGACCGGCGGCGGAACCGGGGTGATGGGTCGGGGTCGGAGTGAGTGAACGAGTTTGAACGCCGGCGTGCTCGTTGGCGGTTGGGAGGTCATTGGTGATGCATGTTCGAACGGGGATCGTGGCGGCGGCGGGGGCGCTGGTGGTGGTCGGCGGGGCGTGGGGGCAGCCGGCGGTGGACGCGGACCAGCTCAAGTACTGGCGGCCGAGCGCGCGCGAGGCGTATCGGCAGTACGAGGACGCGCTGCGGTCGATTCCCGAGGCGTCGAGCCTGCGGCGGTATCACGACCTGACCGCGTCGCGGCCGCACGGGGCGGGGACGCCGGGCGACGATCAGATGATCGAGACGCTGGTGCGCGAGTTCGAGGCGATGGGGCTCGAGGTCGAGCGGCATCCGTTCTGGGCGTACCTGTCGTGGCCGATCGATGCGGCGGTGGAGATCGTCGCGGGGGATGGGGTCGACGGGCCCATCGCGCTGCCCGTGAAGGAGCGGCCGTTCGAGGGCGATCCGTACGCGGATCATCCGGAGCTGCGGATCGCGTTCAACGCGTATTCGGGGTCGGGCGATGTGACCGGCGAGGTGGTGTACGCGAACTACGGGCGGCTGGAGGACTTCGAGAAGCTCGAGGAACTCGGTGTCGATCTGACCGGCAAGGTCGTGATCGCTCGTTATGGCGGGAACTACCGCGGGTACAAGGCGAAGTTCGCCGAGGAAGCAGGGGCGGCGGGGCTGCTGATCTATACGGATCCGGCCGACAACGGGTATGTGAAGGGGCTGGAGTATCCCGAGGGAGGATGGGCGGGTCCGGAGCACATCCAGCGGGGGTCGATCAAGACGCTGCCTTATGCGGGCGATCCGCTGACGCCGGGCGTGTACGCGAGCGAGGATGCGGAACGACTGGACCCGGACGAGGTGGCGCTGGCGCGGATCCCCGTGCAGCCGATCGGGTACGGGGCGGCGCAGCAGATTCTCGAGCGGATGCGGGGCGAGCGCGTGCCCGAGCAGTCGTGGCAGGGCGGGCTGCCGCTGGCGTACCGGGTGGAGGGCGGCGAGGCGCTCCGCGTGCGGGTGATGGTCGAGCAGGAGCGGCGGATCACCAAGCTGCACAATGTCGTTGCGACGCTGCGCGGGAGCGAGTTCCCCGAACAGAAGATCGTGCTCGGGTCGCACCATGATTCATGGGGCTTCGGCGCGGGGGATTCGACGAGCGGGTTGATCTGTCTGCTGGAGACGGCGCGGGCGTTTGCGGAGATGGCCGAGCGCGGGCAGCCGCCGAAGCGGACGCTGGTGTTCGCGGGTTGGGGCGCCGAGGAGCACGGGATCATCGGTTCGACCGAGTGGGTCGAGCATCACGCCGAGGATCTGAGCGAGAACGCGATCGCGTACATCAACATGGACATGTCGGCGATGGGGCCGAACTTCGGTTCGAGCGCGGCGCCGTCGCTCAAGCGGATCATTGTGGAGTCGAGCAAGGCGGTGCCGCAGGCGCGCGAGCCGGGCATGAGCGTGTACGAGCACTGGCACGGGCGCGGGAAGGATGCGGACTTCCCGGACGAGCCGCGGATCGGCGACCTTGGCGGCGGGTCGGACCATATTGCCTTTTGGTGTCACCTCGCGATCCCGTCGCTGAGCCTGGGCGGGGGCGGGAGCGACGGCGTGTCGTACCACGGCGTGGCGGACAACCTGCACTGGTATCGGCAGGTGGTGGGGGAGGATTACGAGCCGGCGCTGATGGTGACGCGGATGGCGGTGACGGTGGCGTCAAGGCTGGCGAACGCGGAGTTGCTGCCGTTGGATCCGGCGCGGTATGGGCCGGAGTTTCGGAAGCATTTGCGGGCGATTGCGCGGGACGGGGTTGCGTCGAGGATGTGGACCCGGATCGAACCCGACACCGGATTGCCATTGGAGTTGATGCAACTTGACGTCATGGCTCGGCAGGTCGGTCAGGATTGGTCTACTGGTCGCGACCTCGCGTTGCGAGCGGTGGCGGATACGACCATCGCGGAGAGCGAGCGGTCTGAGATCATCGCCGGGGTTAATCGGGAGATACGAGACGCGGAGTACGGCTGGACCATGATTGATGGCTTGGTGGGCCGTCCATGGTTTGGAAACCTCTTTGCAGCGCCTGATGAGAACTCCGGATATTCGGCATGGATGCTGCCAGAGCTGAGAGCGTATCAGCGCGATCCGAATAGATTCGGTCAACTGAATGGGGACCTGCCTTTCGTCGGGCAGCACTATGTACGCGACGCCTACATCAATGCCCTCCATCGCGCTGGCTCTGGAGGCGCGTCCATCCGTTGGTGGCTTGACTGAGCGATAGAGGGAAGAAGCCAATGCAACGCTCCAAGACCGTCGACGACTACATCAAGTCCAAGCCCGAGTGGCAGGCCGAGCTTGTCAAGCTGCGCGACATCCTCAACTCGACCGGGCTCGAGGAGACGATCAAGTGGGGCGCGCCGTGCTACACCGACGGCGGGAAGAACATCGTCGGGATGGCGGCGTTTAAGTCGTACTTCGGGCTGTGGTTCCACCAGGGTGCGCTGCTGAGCGATCCCGAGGGCGTGCTGATGAACGCGCAGGAGGGCAAGACCAAGGCGCAGCGGCAGTGGCGGTTCGAGAACGCCCGCGACATCAAGGTGCGCGCGATCAAGGCGTATGTGGCCGAAGCGATCGAGCTGAATCGGCGGGGCAAGGAGATCAAGCCCGACCGAGCCAAGCCCGTGACGATCCCGGCCGAGCTCAAGGCGGCGTTCAAGAGCGATGCGAAGCTGAAGACGGCGTTCGACGCAATGAGCAAGGGCTGTCGGCGCGAGTACGCCGAGTATGTGAGCGAGGCGAAGCGCGAGGAGACGCGCCGGCGGCGGGTGGAGAAGATCGTGCCGATGATTCTCGGTGGCGGGGGGCTGAACGACAGGTATCGGTGAACTCTGCGGGCATTTGGTGCCATGGTCTGAGGGGTCTTCGACGAAGGCCATGATGTGGAGCGTGAGGGGGTCGAGGCGTTCTGTTCGTGGCCTTCGCGTTGCTCAGACCAGAGCATCGGGTTTCGACGACGCCACCGGGGTGGGGCGTGGATTGAACGGGGGACCGGATGGTGGTCTTGAAGGCGTTGGACGGTCAGACCGCGGCACCGGTATCAAGGCGCGTGTGGAGAAAGGGGATGCGGCGATGGAACGGATCCGGGCCTTGGAGGACGGGCTGCGGCGTGTTGGTTCGCTGGGTGAACTGGCATCGGCGATCGGGCCGCTGCTGGAGCCGCTGGGATTCTGGGCGGTGACGCTGGGCGCGGCGCCGCTCGAGCGCGGGGCGCTGGTGTGCGAGCGTGCGGTGCTGTGGTCGACGCTTCCCGAGGAGTTTCAGCGGGCGTATCGGTCGGAGGGGATGGAGTCGTTCGATCCGGTGTTCGATCTGCTCGCCGGGCGGTACCGTGGCTTTGCGAAGTCGTCGATCGGTGCGCACTTTGCGGGCTCGGCGGCGCACGGCCGGATCACGGAGTTGGCGGATCGGCACGCGCTCGGAGAGGCGTGGATGGTCCCGCTGAACACCGCGGATCGATCGCGCGGGGTGGTGCTGTTCACGCGGGAGTCGCCCCGGAGGTTCGCGGAGCGGCTGGCGTGCGGGGGTGCCGAGTGGCACGCGTCGGCGGTGGCGCTGATGACCCGAGCCGAGGAACTGGGGTTTGGGCCCTTGCCGTCGGCGCATCCGGAGCGGGCGGGGCTGACCCCGCGGGAGATCGAGTGCCTCTCGTGGTGTGCGCGCGGGAGCACGAACGATGAGATTGCGGCGGCGCTGGGGATCCGCGAGCGGACCGTGCGGTACCACCTGGGCAACGCGTTCCGAAAGCTCGGCTCGGATCGGCGAGGGCTGGCGATCACGCGGGCGGTGCGGCTGGGGCTGGTGCGGACCTGAGGTTTCTTCGGGGCATGTCGGTGCGGGAAAATCTCGGGCGACCTGTCGAACCGGACAGTTTCGCGGCGACCGGGGGCTTGTTACTTTCGGTCGGTCGCGTTTGTCGGCGGGCCGGAGTGTTCGGGGCGGGCGTGGCATTGCCGGAGGAACCCACATGCGTCGCTGGATGAAGCTGTTGCCGGTTCTGTTTGCCTCGCCAACGCTGGCGCAATGCCCGCCGTCGTGCCCGAGCGGGACGATCGGCGTGGATGTCGACTTCGGAAGGTTGTTCAACGCGGGGTTGGAGCAGCTCGAGCTCAATGTTCTTCTGGCCGCGGTGCTGGACGCGGATATCCCGGACGATCGCAAGATGGAACTGATCGCGATCATCGCGGATGTGTCGTTCACGGGCGGTCTGAAGGCGGGCCAGAGCGAGACGACTTTCGTCACCCGCCAGCAGGTCATCGAGGACATTCTGGCGCGTGTGCTGATGGCGTACGTGGGTTTCCGGGATCCATTCTCGGCGGTGGACACGACCTACACGAACCTGACCGACCAGAGCCAGCATGTCTCGCTCGGGATCTTCATGCCCAACGAGCCGGTTGTGACGGGGGGCTACACGGCGCGGACTTATCTCGCGATCGACCTGTTCGACGCGAACGGGGATGGGGCCGCGCTGATGGAGCCGTCGTTCATCCTCGGCGCGATGGCCGAGAACGCCGCGGTGACGCGCAACGGGCTCGTGCTGGACCTGACGCCGCGGGTGGGGACGACGATCGTCGGGCCCACGGCTCAGACGGTCGTGTTCGACACCGGGCCGATCGCCGGGACGGTGCCCCCGGGGGATGAGATCACGGATCTGTTTCCGTCGGTGAAGTTCCAGTTGTCGCCGGGCGATCGGGTCCGGATCCGGGGGTTCATGGGTGTGTTCCCCGATGGGGCGTTCCAGATCGACGCGGTCGATGCGATCGAGATCGCGGGGATCCTCGGGCCGCAGACGGGGTGCCCGGCGGACCTGACCGGTTCGAGCGATCCGGGTGCGGGCGACTTCGGCGTTCCCGACGGCGACGCCGACGGAGACGACTTCTTCTTCTACCTCGATTCGTTCATCGTGGGGGACCTGGCGATCTGCGATCTGACGGGTTCGAGCGACCCGAACGACGCGGGCTTCGGCTCGCCCGACGGCGATTGCGACGGGGACGATTTCTTCTTCTATCTCGAATTGTTCGTTCAGGGCTGCTCGTGACACGGGCCGCCCGCGTCCCCGAGGATCGAGTCGGCTCCGGCGAGCTGCAGCAGATGCGCCGTTGAGACAAACGCCCCGGCCTTTCGACCGGGGCGTTGTCTGTTCAGGTCCGTCTGTCTGAAACGCGCCTTGATGATCAGAGCCTGGTCGTCAGAGACGGTTGAGCCCCGACCGGGGCCGACTCAGATCAGGCCTCTCAGCCGCGAAGGCGGCTGACTCAGACGAGATCCTTCATGTTCTTCAGCGGGCGGATCTTGACGACATTGCGGGCGGGCTTGGCCTTGAACATCGTCTCCTCGCCGGTGAAGGGGTTGATGCCCTTGCGCGCCTTGGTGGCGGGCTTGCGCTGGACGGTGACCTTCATCATGCCACCGACATTGACGGCGCCGGGGCCGGCCTTGGAGAGGTCCTTCTTGATGATCTCGGCCATGGTGTCGAAGACGGCGGCGACTTCCTTCTTGGAGATGCCGGCGCTGTCGGCGAGGATGCCGTAGATCTCGCCCTTGGTGCGGGGCTTGGCGGCGGCGCCGATCTTGGCGGCGGGGCGGGCGGCGGCGGTCGTCGCCTTGCGAGCGGTCTTCTTCGCGGCTTTCTTGGTCGACTTCTTGGCGGTCTTCTTCGCGGTCTTGCGAGCCATGTTGACACTCCGTCGTGTTCGTCCGGGCTCCGCCCGGAGCGATTGGCTGGTGCCGATTCGGCGAATCGGCGAGTGGAAATCCGTCTCCCACCACCGGGATTGCCGAGCGTTTTAACTCGGCGTGAACGGGTCGGCAAGTCGTATCGGGCCTTGGGGGAAAAGAAAACCACTGTTTTTGCAGGGTTTCTGAGGTCGGCCCGGTGCGGGGGCGCCTCGGAGGGGCCGGTCTGAGCCGGGGATGCAAGGGTTTTCCGGGCTCGGCGGGCAGCGTTGGGGGGCGCGATCCCGGCGCGCGCGTCAGGCGAACTCGACCACCAGCGGAGCGTGGTCGCTGAGCCTGTCGGCCCGCTCGCGGTGGGCGTACCAGGCGCCGGAGACCCTTGGAAACAAGGGGTTTGCGACGATCGCGTGGTCGAGGCGGAAGCCCGAACCGGTGTGGCTGAACCAGGAGTATTCGCGGGCGTCGGGGTGGAACTCCCGCCACGCGTCGCGGTAGCCGAGCGACCAGAGCTTGCCCATCAGAGTCGAACCGGGGGCGGCGGTTTCGGTCGAATCGCGCCCGGTGCGGCCGGCGTTGAGGTCGCCGACGATCGCGAGGTGGGTGTCCCGGGCGGCGCGGGCGAGATCGAGCAGGGCGTTCCACGCGACGAGTCGGCGGGCGTCGGTGAGCCGATCGGGCAGGTGGAGGGCGAGCAGATCGAGTCCGAGATCGGGCAGGCGCGCGCCCAGCCAGCGTTGGCTCAGGGACTCGGGCGGCTCGGGGAGGCGCGGGTCTTCCAGCGGGGAGCGCGAGGCGATGAGGATGCCGTTGGTCCGCGGCGGGGGCTGGGTGCAGCGCTGGTGGTGCCAGCCGTGGTCAGCGAGGAGCCCGCGGAGTTGCCCGCCGACATGGGTGCGGAACTCGGTGAGGACGATGGTGTCGGCGTCGTGCTCGAGCAGGGAGAGGGCGATCTGGGGGAGGCGCCGGCTCGAGCCGCCGTGCAGGATGTTCCAGGCGAGGAGCTTTGGCATGGGAGGTTGGGAGAGCGTGGGCTCGGGATCGGGGCGCCGGCTCCGTCCGGTTCGGCCGCGTCGGGTACCGTACCGGCATGAGTGACTCAACGCGCAGAGGCGGGGCGCTGGTCGTGGTGACGCGGCGGGTGCCGGGCGAGGTGCGGATCGAGGGGGCCGAGGTCCGCCAGGGTCCGGACGACGCGATGAGCCGGGCGGCGCTGCTCGAGCATGTCCGCGGCGCGGCGATCATCGTGAGCATGTACAACGACGGGATCGATGACGAACTGCTCGACGCGGCGGGGGATCAGCTCAGGGGCATCTGCCAGTTCGCGGTGGGGGTGAACAACATCGATTTCGACGCGTGCAAGCGGCGGGGGGTGATCGTGACGAACACGCCCGACGCAGTGACCGAGGGGACGGCGGACCTGGCGTGGTCGCTCGTGCTCGCGGTGGCGCGCCGCGTGGCCGAGGGCGACCGGTTCGTGCGCTCGGGGGCATACGAGCGGCGGGGCGTGCTGGGGATGGCCGAGTTCATGGGCGTGGACCTGACCGGGCGGACGCTGCACATCGTCGGCGCGGGGCGGATCGGGTTCGCGACGGCGATGCGGTCGATCGGGTGGGGGATGAAGGTGATCTACACGGCGCGGAAGCGGCACTGGGACTTTGAACTGGCGCCGCTGGCGGCTGAGCGGGTGAGCCTGGAAGAGGGGCTTGCGCGCGCGGATGTGGTGAGTCTGCACACGCCGCTGACGCCCGAAACGAAGCACTTGATCAATGCCGAGCGTCTGAGGCTGATGAAGCCCAACGCGATTCTCGTGAACACGGCGAGGGGGCCGGTGGTGCACGAGGCGGCGCTGGTCGAGGCGCTGCGCGCCAAGCGGATCTATGGGGCGGGGCTGGATGTGTACGAGTTCGAGCCGAAGGTCGATGACGGGCTCAAGGAGCTCGACAACTGCGTGCTGACGCCGCACATCGGGAGCGCCGAGGAGCGGTACCGGGTGATGATGACGGAGATGGTGTGCGCGAATGCGTCGGCGATTCTGGCGGGGCGGGATGCGCCGAATCGGGTGGGGTGAGCATCAACGGGCGAGGCGCCGCGAGCCGAAGCGGAGATTGGCGGCGCCCGGCTAGGGGCAGCCGGCGACGAAGAGATCCAGGTAGTAGAAGAAGTCGTCGCCGTCGCAGAGGCCGTTGGGCGCGCCGAACGACGGGTCGTTGGGATCTGCGGAGCCGGTCAGATCGCAGGTGGCAAGTTGGGCGGCGATGAAGGCATCGAGGTAGAAGAAGAAGTCCTCGCTGTCGGCGACGCCGTCGGGCTGGCCGAACGATGGATCGTTGGGATCGGAGGAGCCGGTGAGGTCGGCGGGGCAGGCGGGCGGCAGGGGGCTGGCGACGCGGAACCCGAGGTCCCGAAGCTCGACCGCCGGGAACTCCGGCTCCGAAGCATCCGACCGCAGTTCGAACGAAGATGTGTTCCACGAGCCGCCGCGAATATCGCGGAGGCCACCGGGGAGCCCTTCGGTCCACTCGGAGACATTGCCGCTCATGTCGAAGGCGCCGTAGAAGGACGCGGCACCCGCCGAGCCGGCGGTGGTCACATTGCTGACGCCGTTCCAGACCGCGCCGGCGGCGTAGTTGGCCACATTCGGTCCGGGGTTGGCGACATCGCCGATGATCGTCGCGGTCGCGACGGCGGGAATGCTGTTGCTGGCAGTTGCGTACCGCCAATAGCCGTCGGCGTCTCCTCCCTGGGCCGCGGGGTGGTGGTAGGCAGCCTTGTGCCATTCGTTCTCGGTGGGAATGAAGACTTCGTTTGGATTCGTGGGCGCGTCGGGATCCAGAAAGGCGCGCGTGATCGCGCTGATCGAGAATGTTCCGGTGAAGGTGTAGACGCCGAGCTCCGTGCTTCCTGATCCCTGCCCGTTGGTCATCCAGTTGCAGAATCGAGCCGCGTCGTACCAGGACACAAAGATCACGGGCTTGTCGCCCATGTTTGCTTTGACGGAATAGACATAGGAGCCGTCGATGCCCGTGCGGGTGATGCCCCCGCGGAGGTTTGTTCCCATGGCGTCTTGATAGAGGCCGTGCGGATCGCTGGCGGCTACGGCGTTAAGGAACGCGGCGTACTGCGCGTTCGTGACTTCATGGCGACCGATGCGATAGTCGTACCCCACCGCGCCGAAACCGATCGCATCGGCCGGGTTTCCCGCATCACGCACCGTGACCCATTCAATCTCGATCTGTGCGCGCGTGCTCGTCGCGAGCAATGAAGCGGTGGTCGCCGCGGCGAGGAGGCCGGCCTTGGGCGTGAGGGCCCGGCATGATGGTTGAGACATGGGGTGGAACCTAAGAAAAGCGGCGTGCGTTCCCTCGGTCGCCTTGAAGCGTTCCCGGGGGATCCCTTCGGGGAACGCAGGAAGATTACTTCTTGCCGGTCACCCCGTGAAGCAAAATCCGCTCGGGTGCGATTGCTTGTTTCCGCGCGCGGCCTGGGGTGCGACAGCCGAGCAGCGAGCATTGGCCGTGTGCCACCGCATGGAGCGGAGCGACTAGCGGTGCCTCTGCGGCGCTCAGAGTTGGCCGGGCGTCCATCGCACCGCAAGCCGAAGCGGCATGCGGTGGCACCTGACCAGGAGTGCCATGACGAGGACACCGACCGGTTGCACAGGTCGGTGGCACGGGAGAGCGGGGATTGGGAGTGCGAGCCTTCGGCGGTTACCGCCGGCGGGTCGGCTCGGCGAATTGCTGTTCGAGGTATCGCGCGACGTAGTCGACGATCGAGTCGGCCTCGGGGATGTCGGGGTTGGTGGTCGGGCCCATGGGGTCGAAGCGCATGCCCTTGAAGCGGGCGCAGGCTTCGGGGACCGAGAGGCCGAACTGGAGGGCGATGCTGAACGCCCGGCAGAAGGCTTGGCACATGCCCGAGAGGGCCGAGCCTTCCTTGGCGATCTTGATGAAGATTTCGCCGGGTGAGCCGTCGGGGTAGAGCCCGATGGTGAGGTATCCCTCGTGCCCCGCGATGGAGAACTTGTGGGTGAGGGAGTGCCGGGTGCCGGGGAGGGACTGGCGCTGGGCGACCATGGGGGTGTCCTGTTCGTCGGTCATCTCGGTCACGGTATGCCGGCCCGTCGCCGGCCGGAGAGGTATCGGACCTCGCGGGTCGGGGGGTCCAGAAACCGGGATGTGCGATGCCGGGGTGGCTGAATGGGCGTGCGGGCGGGGGCGGGGGTTGTCCGGGGGCTCGGTCGAGCCGATACTTCTCTATCTTGATGGACTCGCCGACGCATCCAGAACGGGTCGAGCGTCCGCGCCGGGCAGCCGGCGGGTGGTCGACCTTGCCGGCGATCATCGCGCTGCTCTGCCTGGCCCCGGTTTCGGTGGTCGAGGCGGGGACGGGCGCGGGGGATCGGTCGGGCGTCCGCGACTGGTCGCTGACGCTGCTGCAGGTCGTGCGGGGGCTGATGACGCCGACGGCCGAGGCGGAGGCTTCGGGCGAGCGGGCTCCGGCACCGAGCGGCGCAGGGTTTGTGCCGTCGGTCGGCGGGGCGGGCGTCGAAGCCTGCGCTTCTTTGTGGGGCGTGTCGGCGGCAGCGCGAGGCGAGGGGGATCTTCCCCCGCCCGGGGTCGGGTGACCCAGCGCGGCGGGAACGCCGCGTCGATTTGGCAGAACCCGACAGCCGTGCGCGCGCCGGATCCCGGCGTGGCGCTCCATCGAGGGACCGCGGTCCCGAACCTGAACAAGCAGATCACGCGCGGAACCGGCGTGGGCGAGCGCCCCCGGCTTCCGAGGAAGGACGCATCATGGCAGAGAAGGGCATCCCCGTCATCGGCGGCATTCTCAACAAGCTCGTCGGCACGCGGAACGAGCGCTTCGTCAAGCGCTACACGAACCGGGTTGAGGCGATCAACAAGCTCGAGCCGGAGATCCGCAAGCTGACCGACGGACAGATCAAGGAGATGATCGGGCGGTTCCGCGAGCAGCACGACAAGGGGACGCCGACGAGCGACCTGCTGATCGAGGTGTTCGCGGTGGCGCGCGAGGCGATGGACCGGGCGGTGGGGATCCGGAACATCTTCAACCCGGCGCACGCGGGGAATTTCGATCCGTCGAAGCTGCCGGCGTCGGCGCGGGAGCTCTTCGACAAGACCAAGGCGGAGATGGAGTCGCTCGAGCCGCGGAACCCCGAGGGGGACCTGCTGGGCGAGACCGAGCCGGTGCCGGCGTGGGTGTGGCACCCGATTCCGAACGAGTTGTACGAGGCGGTGCGGGAGATCTATCCCGAGAGCCGCCCGCCGTTCCGCTCGCGGCCGTTCGATGTGCAGCTGATCGGCGGCATGGTGCTGGCGTCGGGCAAGATCGCGGAGATGAAGACGGGCGAGGGCAAGACGATCGTGGGCCCGCTGGCGTGCGCGCTGGCGGCGGTGGAGCGCAAGCAGGTGCATGTCGTGACGGTCAACGACTACCTGGTCAAGCGTGACCGCGACTGGACGATGCCGTTCTTCTGTGCCCTGGGGCTGAGCGTGGGGGCGATCCACCCGATGCACATGCAGCCCGAGGAGACCAAGCGGCGGATGTACCGGTGCGATGTGGTCTATGGGACGACGAGCGAGTTCGGTTTCGACTATCTGCGCGACAACATGAAGCGTTCGGTCGAGCAGCAGGTGCAGCGGAAGCGTCAGTTCGCGATCGTCGACGAGGTGGACTCGATCCTGATCGACGAGGCGCGGACGCCGCTGATCATCTCGGGTGCCGCGCACGACGAGCAGCCGCGGTACGACTTGGCCGACCGGCTGGCGCGGCACCTGGTCGACAAGCAGCGATCGTGGACCCGGTGCGAGGAAAAGGTTCGGGCGTGCCTCGAGCGGATCAAGGGGCTCGAGGGCGACATCCGGCAGGTGCGGGACAAGTCGCAGGTGCCCGAGCTGCAGGCGCGGCTCGCCGAGGAAAAGAAGAAGCTGCCCGAGCTGGAGCGTGAGCGTGATCAGTTCGTGCAGTACTTCGAGGCCAAGGAGGAGCGGAAGAGCGCCCATCTGACGCACGAGGGCATCGCCGAGGCGCAGCGGGTGGCGGGGATCGGATCGTTCTATGTCGATGAGAACATGGACCTGCCGCACCTGCTCGAGCAGTCCGTGCGCGCGCACGCGGTCTACCAGCGTGATCGGGACTATGTGGTGATGGACCTGCCCGACCAGCGGACGGGGCGTCCGTCGCCGAGCATCGTGATCGTGGACACGAACACGGGTCGTCCGATGATCGGGCGGCAGTGGTCGGACGGGCTGCACCAGGCGATCGAGGCCAAGGAGGGGGTCCCGATCAAGGAGGAGACACAGACCGTCGCGACGATCACGATCCAGAACTTCTTCAAGATGTACAAGCGGCTGGCGGGCATGACGGGCACCGCCGACACCGAGGCGCAGGAGTTCCACGACATCTACGGGATGGATGTGGTGTCGATCCCGACGAACCGGGAGGTGATCCGCGTGGATGCGCCGGACCTGGTGTACCTGCGTGCCAAGGACAAGTGGGAGGCGATCGTCGACGAGATCAAGGCGTTCCACGATGTCGGGCGGCCGATTCTGGTTGGCACGACGAGCGTCGCCAAGAGCGAGATGATCAGCGACCAACTCAGCCGCAAGTTCGGGATCAAGCACGAGGTGCTCAACGCCAAGCAGCACGAGCGAGAAGGCAACATCATCACCGAGGCGGGGCAGCTCGGGGCGGTGATGATCGCGACGAACATGGCCGGCCGCGGCACGGACATCAAGCTCGGGTCGTTCACCCGCGAGCAGTTGCTCGAGCACTGGCTCAGGCGGGGGATCTGCTCGCGGAAGCTGACCGTCGACGCCGACGAGCGGGCACTGCGCGAGGATGTGTACCGGAAGATCGCGCCGGCGGAGCTGGGGCTCAAGAAGCGCGAGGCCGAGGAGATGCCCTTCGAGGAGCTGGAGATGTCGCTGCTGCGCCACTGGGCGATGCGGTGCACGATGCTCACCGACAAGGCGATCGGGTCGATGTCGGGCGAGGAGCTGCGTGAGGCGCTCGACCAGACGCAGCGGGTGCTGCTGCACCGGATCCGCTGGTTCAAGGATGTCGAGGACCTGGGGGGGCTGCATGTCATCGGCACCGAGCGGCACGAGGCGCGGC
>JBICIG010000078.1:0-47505 GCA_043101605.1 Phycisphaerales bacterium JB037 | reverse complement strand
CCACGAAGTTGTAGACAACCACCTCCGACAGGTTCACCGCCGACGCCAGCGGCTGATCGGCGATCAGCGATTCGTTCTTGGGCCCGGCAAACACCGCCAGGTCGAGCGACCGCGAGCCCCCCGGGGCGAGCGTGATCTCCCCGCTGGTCAGCCTCAGCCCCAGCACGGCACCGAGCCCGCCCGAGACATTCTCGCGGTTGAGGACGAATCGCTCGACCGTCGCCGCGCCCTCGAGCGCCGGCGAGCCCGTCGACGCGGGCAGCACCGCGACCGCGAAGTAGCGGTTGGTGTGCGCGATCCACGACAGGATCTGCTCCTGCTCGATCGCCCGCTCGGTCGGCCAGATCTCCGCGAAGGGCTCGTAGCGCGTCGGGCTCGAGCCCTTGATCTTGGGCTTAAGCGCCGAGTCGTGCATCTTCAGCGCCGTGTCGCCCTGGACAATCCCGCGCCCAACATCGCTCGCCCTGATCGTCCCGATGCGCAGCCGCCGCCGATCGCTCGGGTACACCGTGATCTGCGGCAACTCGACCGGGCCGTACTGGCGATACGCGATCTCCAGCGGGCGATCGGTGAGGTTCACCAGCCGCTGGGCGATGGTGAACTCGTACGCCCCGGGCTCGAGCCGATAGGTCCGGGTGATCTCGAGCACCGGCTCGGCGTCGGCGTTGACGATGGTGGCGCGGAAGGACCGCTCGGCCGGATCGGTGATCGGGAGCTGCTCCCACAACCGCTGCTCGATCCCGCCGTCGTCGGGCACGCCCTGGAGCAGCACCTCGCTGCCGTTGATCAGCACGCGGTCGGCGCTGAAGGGCGTGACGCCCGCGTTCTGGTAGTCGTACTCGCGCTGCAGCTCGACATGATCGGGCGAGGTCGAGGCGTCGAAGTAGTCGGCCAGTTGCACCGACGCGACGCCCGCGCCGTAGCGGCTGAACGCGATCTGCAGGTTGTCGTCCCCCGCCGGATCGATCCCACCGAGTGGCTCGTAACGGTCCCACCAGTCCGCGTCGCCGGCCGGGTCGGGCACGACCTGCGCGCGGAGCCCGACCAACTCGATCGGCGCGTCCGGTTCGGCAGCGGGCTCATCCCCGCCCGGCTGATCGCCGCCCGCCTGATCGGTTCCGGGTTGATCCGTCCCAGCCTGATCGGTCCCGGGCTGCTCGGAGCTCACCGGCTGATCCGGAGCGGGCGCGTCGCGGCCGCCCGGCTCTTCGGCCCGCGCGGTCTCGGTCTTCTTGTCGTCGGGCCCGGGCTTGGCAGGGCCCGGCGAGAGCATGAAGGTCAGCGCGAGCGCCCCGCCGGCGAACAGCAGCGCCAGGGGCAGGATCACGCGGAGCGGGTTGTGGGGCTTCTTCCTGGGCATGGATCTCGCGGATGGGGCGGAAGCCGGGAGCCCGGCTCACGCGGGGTGGGTGGTCACTTGCCTTCGTAGAGCCGATCGCCCAGCCAGTCGAACAGCTCTGGGATCTGCTTGATCTGGTCGGCCGTCGCCTTGATGTCGTACTCGACGCGCAGGAACTCCACGCGGTCGGCGTGCAGCACGGCATACGAGGCCCGCGGGTCGAGGTCGCGCGGCTGCCCGACCGACCCCACATTGATGATCGCCTTCTCGTTCTCGTTGAACGCGTAGCTCCGCGTCTCGCCGAGTTCGGCCGGCGGATAGAAATCGGGCTCGTCGGTGAACACGCCCGGCACATGCGTGTGCCCGCACACGCACAGCGCCTCGATGCGCTCGAAGATCGATTCGAGCTTGTCGGGCGAAGCCGCCGCGTCGTCGGGGAAGATGTACTCGTTGATCGGTCGGCGGGGCGAGCCGTGCACCGCCAGCACCTTGAACCCGTCCTCGGGCGTGGAATCGACCACCCGCACCCGCAGCCGACCCAGGAACTCGTACCGAGCCTCGCGCAACGCCGCATCGGGCTCGGCGTCGAACTGCTCGCGGGTCCAGAACGCGGCGGCCTCGGCCCCCGGGTTGAAGTGCGTCGGCTCGTAGAGCACGCCGAAGTCGTGGTTGCCCATCAGGCTCCACTCGCACCGCTCCCGGACGAGATCCACGCAAGCCAGCGGCTCGGGCCCGTACCCGATGATGTCGCCCAGGCAGACGATGCGCTGGATTCCCCGGCGGTCGATGTCTTCGAGCACGCGTCGCAGGGCCTCGGCGTTCCCGTGGATGTCGCTGATGATCGCCGTCGTCACTTCGTGGTCCTTCCCGAACCCCTCCCGGGCCCGAGGGAGTCGGGCATCCTATGGACCCCCGGGGGGGGCGGCAACGCCCCGGACCCATCCGCTCGGTTTCGGGGAGCCCCCACCCCGGGCGGGGGATCGTCGATCCCTTTATGCGATTCCGCTCAAGCGGGAATCTCCCCCGATGCGGCTCCAGCGAGGGGGCGGGCGTGCCGACATTCCTGCCGGACCCCCTATCATCCCGCGCCCGGGGCCTTCGAATCGGCCCCGGATGAGCAGAAGCGAAAGGACTCCGGATGCCCGCGGCGAATGTCTCCTACCAGCGCACCCGTGAGATGACGATCGACGAGCTCCTGCTCGAAAACCGCATCGTCTTCCTCATCGGCGAGATCAACCACGCCTCGGCCGCCCGGGTGATGATGCAGATGCTCTACCTCGAGAACCAGAAGCGGGGTCAGGACATCTCCTTCTACATCAACTCCCCGGGCGGGGCCGTCGACGACACCCTGGCGATCTACGACACCATGCGGTTCCTCTCGGCCCCCGTCGCGACCTACTGCATCGGGCGCGCCTACTCGGGCGGCGCCGTCCTGCTCGCGGCCGGGACCGCCGGCAAGCGCTTCGCCCTCCCCCACGCCAAGGTGATGATCCACCAGCCCTACGGCGGGATCACCGGGCAGGCCGAGGACATCCGCATCCAGGCCGAGCAGATCATCAAGAGCAAGAACGAACTCAACCGCATCCTCGCCGAGCACACGGGCAAGACGCCCGAGCAGGTCCGCGAGGACGCCGAGCGCGACCGCTACTTCTCGGCGATGGAAGCCAAGGAGTACGGGCTCGTCGACGAGGTCCTCTCGACCCCCGAGAAGAAGCCCGCCTGAGTCCGTCCCGCGTCCGCCCGACCACCCAGACCCACCCACCCACGAGGTTCCCCATGAGCCGAGCCATGAACCCCATGTCGCACCTGGTCCCGATCGTCGTCGAGCAGACCGCACGCGGGGAGCGTTCCTACGACATCTTCAGCCGACTCCTCAAGGACCGCATCGTCTTCATGGGCGGGCCCGTCACCGACGACCTCTCCAACCTCATCGTCGCCCAGCTCCTCTTCCTCGCCAACGAGGACCCCAAGAGCGACATCCACCTCTACATCAACTCCCCCGGAGGCTCGGTCAGCGCCGGGCTCGCCATGCTCGACACCATGGAATATGTCCAGCCCGATGTCTGCACCTACATCATCGGGCAGG
This sequence comes from Phycisphaerales bacterium JB037, assembly GCA_043101605.1. Classification (GTDB taxonomy): domain Bacteria; phylum Planctomycetota; class Phycisphaerae; order Phycisphaerales; family UBA1924; genus JBICIG01. Next base: position 44,080 of record JBICIG010000078.1, on the reverse strand, counting down.
CCGCCTCCATGGGCTCGATCATCGCCTGCTGCGGCACCAAGGGGAAGCGGTTCACCCTCAAGAACAGCCGCAACCTCATGCACCAGCCACTCATCGGCGGCATCATGGAAGGCCAGGCCAGCGACCTCGAGATCGAGGCCCGCGAGATGCTCCGCATCCGCGAGACCATCTACGACATCTACACCGAGAAGACCGGGCAGCCCCGCGAGCGCGTCGTCCGCGACCTCGATCGCAACAAGTGGCTCGATGAGAACGAGATGCTCGAGTACGGGCTCGTCGACGCCATCCTCACCAACATGCCCGATCACCGCCACGGCGAAGCCGCCGGCTGAGCCCGCGCGACGCCCGGGCCCAACCCGGGCCGCTCACTTCAGCTCGACCTCGTACCGCACCCGGTGCGCCACCGGGCGGTCGTTGGGCGTCACCAGAAGCTCGTAGCGACGCGGGATCGCGCGGATCTCCAGGATCACCTGCGAGCCCTCGCCCTCGGCGACGCGCGGCGACACCGCGTTGCTCCGGTACGGCGCCTTCTCCAGCAGCCCCACATTCACCGACGCGCCCCGCTGCACCGTCACCTTCACCACCAGCCGACCCTCGGCCGGGACATCGAACGCCTCGCTCAGCAGGATCTCGGTCCCCGACTCGGTCTCGATGACCCCCTCGACCAGCACGCCCCGCGGGTCCTTCTCCTTGCAGCCGCCCGACAGCGACAGCACGAGGGCCAGCCACACCCATCCGCCGATCCGTCCTGGCCCGCTCGCGATCAAGCTACGACTCCCCGAGGGTCAGAACAATGTACACCACCACCGCTCCGACCAGCAGCAACTGCGACGCGAGGATCAGCATCCCGTTGACCAGCAGCGCCCGCAGCAGCCCCGTGTGCCACGGCGCCCGCTCGAACTTCACGATCGCCCAGGTCGTGTACACGAACGCCGCGACCGTGTGCACCAGGATCGCCCGCCCGCTCGCGTACCCGCCGAAGGGCACCGTCGCCGCCTGGGCCAGGAACGCAAAGCCGTAGGCATACAGCAGCAGCGTCAGGTGCTCGGCGATCGTCCGCCCCGCCCTCCGGAACAGCAGCCGCATCGCCAGCGCCGGCACCGGCAGCGACAGAATCGTGAACAGGTGCAGGTAGTCCTGGAACGCCAGCGAACCCCGCTCGAACTGCTCGCGCAGCGTCTGCTCGGCGTCGGCGGAGTTCGCCTTGATCTCCACCGCCCCGCTCGCCCGCATCACCTCGAAGTAGTTGATCCCGAACAGGCTCAGCGTCAGCACCGCCACCGCACCCGCGACGAAGCAGAACTTCGCCGGATTGAGGTACTTCCGCCGATCCCCCGCGATGTACGCCTCGGCCACCTTGTGCGGCTGGTACGCCAGCCTCACGACCGTCCGCACCGTCGGGCCGTCGAACTCGACCATCTGCCGCCACGCCTCGCGGAAGATGCTCGGGAGCGTCAGGCGCTCGGCGTTGATGCGGCTGCCGCACTCCGGGCAGTACCGCCCCGCCGACGCACGCCCGCACGAGGGGCACACGCCCGGCTCGGACCGTCCGCTTCCCGGAGCGCCCGTGTCGCCCGCGACTTTGGTTGGCTCGGACCCGGGTTGCGCCGCCGCGTCGCTCACACGCCCCGTCCCCTTCGGACCCACGCCGGTGCCTGCTTCAGACCGCCACCGCGCTCCCCGGACCCGCGGGCATCGGGAACTTGGCGCACAGGTCCCGCACTTCGCTTCGGACTTCGGCGGTCTCGCTTTCGCCGCCGGCCGCTGAGAGCACGCGGTCGATCCACCCGGCGATCTGCTTCATCTCCGCCTCGCCGAACCCGCGCGTCGTGACCGCGGGCGTCCCGAGCCGCAGCCCGCTGGTGACGCGCGGCGGGCGGGTGTCGTTGGGCACGCCGTTCTTGTTGGTAATCAGCCCGGCCGCCTCGAGCCAGACCTCGGCGTCGGCCCCGGTCAGGTCGTCGCTCTTGGTCCGCAGGTCGACCAGCATCAGGTGGTTGTCGGTCCCGCCCGAGCAGATGCGATAGCCGTGGTCGGCGAGCGCCGCCGCCAGCGCCCGCGCGTTCCGCTTGACCTGCTGCTGGTACCCCTTGAACTCCGGGCGCAGCGCCTCGCCGAACGCGACCGCCTTGGCGAGGATGACATGCATCAGCGGGCCGCCCTGCATCCCCGGGAAGACCGCGCGATCGATCTTCTTGGCAAGGTCCGCGTCGTCGGTCATGATCAGCCCGCCGCGCGGCCCGCGCAGCGTCTTGTGCGTCGTCGTCGTCACCACATGCGCGTGCGGGAACGGCGAGGGATGCTCCCCCGAAGCCACCAGACCCGCGATGTGCGCGATGTCGGCCATCAGCAGCGCGCCGCACTCGTCGGCGATCGCCCGGAACCGCGCGAAATCAATCTCACGCGGGTACGCCGAGTACCCGCACATCAGCAGCTTGGGCTTGTGCTCCAGGCACACCGCCCGCGCCGCGTCGTAGTCGATCCGCTCGAACTCCGCGTGCTGCGGGTCGTGGTGCAGCGGGTAGTGCACCGGGTTGAACCACTTCCCGCTCATGTTCACCTTCAGCCCGTGCGACAGGTGCCCGCCGTCGGCCAGCACCAGCGACGCGAAGGTGTCCCCGGGATTCAGCAGCGCCAGAAACGCCGCCGCGTTCGCCTGCGCGCCCGAGTGCGGCTGCACATTCGCGAACCGGCACCCGAAGAGTTCCCTGACGCGATCCTGCGCCAGCCGCTCAGCCTCGTCGTGGTGCACGCACCCGCCGTAGTACCGCGCGCCGGGATACCCCTCGGCGTACTTGTTCGTCAGGCAGGTGCCCATCGCGTGCATGACCGCCGGCGAGACATGGTTCTCGCTGGCGATCAGCTCGATCGTCGTCTCCTGCCGCGCCTGCTCGCGCTCGAGCACCCCCGCCGCCTCCGGGTCCTGGCGGCGGATCAGTTCGAGCACGCTGTCGGAAATCGCGTCGTGGCTCATGGATCAATCGTAGCCGAACGCGTCCAGATACGGCTCGAGCGTCGGCAGGATGGCGTCGATCCGCGGGCGGTACTTCGCCCAACGCCCCGCCGACCGGTCGTACACCGCCTCGGTCACCCCCGCCGCGCTCGGCGTCATCACGAACCGCTCCTTCGCCCGCTCGTGATACCGCAGCACCGCCTCGTCGAACGGCAGCCCCAGGTGATCCAGGATCGCGCGGATCCCCTTCTCGGGGTCCTCCACCATCGACTCGTACCGAGACTCGAACAGGTCCAGCCCCAGCCGGCTCTTCCACTCGAGGTACAGCCCCATCACCCCCGCGTACAGCTCCGCCGCCGACTCCAGCGACCCCATGTGGATCGTCCACTCGTTGAGCCCGAAGCTCTGGAACACGCAGCTGACCATGATGTCCCGCGGATCGCGCAGCGCCACCACCACCTTCGCCCCCGGGAACAGCCGCGCCACCCACGGCAGGTGCAGGATGTTCAGCGGCAGCTTGTCGACCAGCGTGATCCCCTCGGCATCCCGCCCGATCGCCCGCGCCGCGAATTGCCAGTACCGCTCGCGCACCGTCCCGATCTGCTCCTCGGTCAGCGCCGACAGCGCCGCCGCCGGATCGCCCCCGAACTGCCCCTGGCGGCGCACCGTCTCGACGATCGCCATCAGCACCGGGCGCTCCCCCGTCGTCATGATCGACGGGTGCGCTTCGAGCATCTGCTCGGTCAGCGTCGTCCCCGACCGCGGGAAGCCCACGAAGAAGACCGGGCTGCGGTCGGCCGGCGTCCCGCCGACGGGGATCGTCCCCGCCTCGATCGCCGCTCGGTACCGCCGGATCATCGTCGGTGCCGCCGACTGATCGATCCGCCTGGCATCACCGTCGAGCCGGATCGCCCGCCGACCCCGCTGCACCGCCTCGAGCCCGTCGATGTGCGCCCCCGAATCATCCAGGCACAGCCCGATCTCGATCGTCGCGTGCTTGATCGCCCGATCCCGCGGCGAGGCGCTCGGACGCTCCAGCGCCTCCTTCTCCTTCGCCAGCGGCAGCAGCATCTCCCGCGCCGTCTGCGGGTCCCCGCTCTTGCGCTTCTTCGACGCCAGTTCCACGATCACATCCGCGTTGTGCGGGTCCAGCTTCTTCGCGTGCGCCAGCACCCGCTCGGCCCATTCATCCAGCCGCAGGTGCCCGAGCAACTGCGTGAACGACACGCACGCCCGCGCCAGTTGCTGGGGGCTGGGCGTCTCGCCGACACCGGGTCGGGCCAGCAGCGGGCGCAGCACCTCCTGCTGCCCCGCGACCTGCCGCGAATCCGACGCGACCCGCTGGTACCAACTCGTCGCGGCCACCACCGCCATCGGGGGCGGCGGGATCTTCGCGAACCCGCCCAGAATCTCCCGCGCCTCGCTCTCACGCCCCATCGCCGACAGCGGCACCACGCGCAGCAGATTCGCCTCGCGCGCCGCCCCGGCCGCCAGCGCCTCGCCGCACGCCTCGTCGGCCCGCTGGTACGCGTCCGGATCGCCCGTCGAGTCCCCCACGCACACCTCGGCGTTGACGAGCATCGACAGGAAACCCGCGTCGGTCTTGCGCGCGTTGAAGAGCGTCTTCGCCGCGTCCCGCGCCTCGACCCACCGCTGCAGCAGCATCAGGCACCGCGCCCGCGCCACCCGCGGCTCGGCCCGCGTCGGCATCAGCTCCTCGGCCCGCGCGAGCGAACGCTCGGCTTCCTCGAGCTTGCCCGACTGCCCCTGGATCGAACCGAGCATGAACCACGCCCCGCCCTGGCTCGGGTCCTTCTCCACCACCCGTCGGCACGCCGACTCGGCCCCGCGCGGATCTCCCATCCGCATCATCGACTCGGCCGCCTGCAACTCCGCACGCACATCCATGCTCAATCCTCCTCGGAGTAACCGAACTCGCGGATGAACGGCTCGAGCAGCGGCAGCACCGGGTCCAGCCGGTTGCCGTAACGCTTCCACCGTGCCTTGGCGCTCGAGTACACGGGCTTGACCACCCCCGTCACACTCGGCGTGTTGATGAACTTCTCCTGCGCCCGCTCATGGAACCGCAGCACCGACTCGTCCCAAGGCACGCCCAGGAACTCCAGCAGCCGCCGCACCCGACCCTCCGGGTCGGCGACCATCGCCTCGTACGAGTGCTCGATCCAGTCGAGCCCCAACCGCTCGCGATACTTCAGCCACAGCCCCATCACGCGCGCGTACATCCGCGCCGTCGTGTCCAGCCGCATGAAGTGCACCATCGCCCGGTTGAGCCCGAAGCTCTGGTACAGGCAACTGATGCACACATCCCGCGGGTCGCGCAGCGCCACGATCACCTTCGATTCCGGGAACAGCCGGCGCACATACCCAAGCCGCACGATGTTCAGCGGCAGCTTGTCAACGATCCGCCGCGTCGACGCCGCCTCGGCCCCCACCACGCGCCCCGCGTGCAGGTAGAACCGCTCGCGCAGCTCGATCACCCGCTCATCGGTCAGCGTCTCGAGCGATTCGGGCCCCGACGGGTCCGCCCCCAGGTCCCGCTGCGCCTCGCCCACCACCGCGGTGAACACCGCCCCCTCCCCCGTCCCGACCAGGTCCGGGTGCGAATCGAGGATCTGCTCGGTCAGCGTCGTCCCCGAACGCGGGAAGCCCACGAAGAAGATCGGCGCCAGCCGCCCCTTCGGCTCATCGAAACTCCTCGCCCACCCGCTGACATCCGCCCGCTCGATCCACGCCTCGTACTTGTCGAGCATCTCCCCCTGGGCGCGCAGGTCGAACGCCTGCGCATCGGGATCCAGCGCCAGCGCCCCCATCGCCGCCGCCACCCGGTCGAACCCCGCGACATACTCCCCCTGCTTGTCGAGCAGCCGCCCCAGGTGCAGCAGCGCCGCCTTGCCCGCGCGATCCGCGATCGACCCGCTCGGCCTCGCCAGCACATCCCCGGACGCGGCGATCTGCTCGAGCATCCGCCGAGCCGTCCCGGAATCCCCCTCCCGCTCGGCCAGCAGCGCCGCCTCAAGCTTCGACGCCGGGCTCCCAGGTGCCAGCCGGATCGACTCCTTCGCGTACCGGTCGGCCCACTCGGTCACGCCCAGCCCGCGCAACATCCGCGTGAACACCGCCAACGCCGACGCGTACGCCTCGGGGTTCCCCTCCGGGCCCTCGCCCGAGAGCAGCGGCGCGATCGCCGATCCGTCGCTCACGCCCCGCTCGGCCGCCCCGCCCGCGGCGATCTGGTACCACGCCAGCGCCATCCGCGCCGCGTGCGGCCGCAGGGGCCAACTCAACCGCGATTCCAGCAGCGCCCGCGCCTCACCCTCCCGCTGCATCGCCGCCAACACCGGCACCCGCATCAGCTCCGCCCCGTCGGGCCCCAACGCCCCGCCCGACGAATCGCAGATCGACAGCGCCCGATCGAGCAACTCCGGCTGCACCGCCCGCACGCCCTGCATCACCAGCGTGTTCACCAGCAGCGACACGCTCCGCGCGTGCCCCGGCACCAGCCGGTGCAGTTCCTCGGCTTCTTCCAGCGCACGCCGGGGGTTCCCCTGCGAGATGAACAGCCGCGCCAGGTGAAAACGGTGGTCCGGGCGATCCGGCTCGACCTCCGCCGCCCGCTCCATCGCCTCGAGCGCGTCCGCCACCCGTCCCTGCTGCTCGAGCGTCCGCGACAGCATGTGGTGCGCGGCCCCGAAACGATCGTTGATGGCGATCACCCCGCGGAACCCCGCCTCTGCCGCCGACAGGTTCCCCTGCCGCGCGAACTCCATCGCCGCGGTGAAATGACTCTCGATCGCGCTCGTCATGGGTCAACCATACCGGCCCGACCGCCACCGGGCGCGCCCGCAAAACCACGACGACCCCACGACGACCCGAACACCCGCCGCCCCGCGCGATCAGCCCGCCAGCGGCACCGCGTCGGCGATCATCGACACCACCGAGCGAGGCCGCGCCAGATCGATCTCGAGATACACCCCGCGCTCGTGATCGCTGTTGACCACGATCGCGTTCGGCTCGACCAGCATCGCCCCCGCGTCCACATGCTCGTGCCCCAGGATGAACGCGTTCACCCCCCAACGCTCCACCAGGTCCTCGAGTTGCTCGGCGTCGTACCCGCGACCCCACACCATCAGGTGCGCCGAGCCCTGCCGCGGCGCGAAATCGTCCTCGGTCAGCGGGCGGTCCAGGATCGACGGATCGAAGCGACCCATCATCGCCGGGCCCGGCAGGCTGTGCGCGCACAGGATGTCCCCACGAGGCGTCTTGCACCGCAACGCCAGCGCCATCGAGCGGATGAACGCCCCGAGCGCCTCGGCCACCCGCCCCGACTCCTCTCCGAACACATACTCCAGCCCGTCGTTGAACGCCTCGACCACCCGCACCCCGTTCTTGACGATCCCCGCCCCGACGATCTGGCTCAATTCGTGGTTCGCCAGCAGCGTGTGCACCAGTTCCGGATGTGCCACCTTCAGCGCCGCCACCCGCGCCAACGCCCGGTGGCTCAGGTCCACCCCGCCCATCAGCCGGTCCGAATGGATCACCTCGTGCAGCGTCAGGTGCGCCCGCTCGCCTCCGCTTTCCTCATCCAGCCCCGCCGCCCGGACGACCTTGGCAAAGTGCACCGGGTTGTCGTGCAGGTCCCCCGTCGCGATCAGCCGCCCTGGGGGCTCGATGACATCGCACGAACCGCGCCGGCACGACGCGTCGAGGTTCGCCTCGGCCGCGGCGCGGAACACCCGGCAGACCTCGTCGGGGCTCTGGAGATCGAGCGGGGCCATCGCGACGCTCCGGGTGAGAAGGCACACGCAAAGCCGAGCCGGAGCGCTCAGCCGGTCATCGAATCCTCGTCCATCGCGGGCATCGCGCCCTTGCCCGCCTGGGCCCGCAGAATCCCGCGGATCAGGTCCAGCCGGTCGGCGACGAAGGTCATGCTCCCCGGACGCTTCTCGGGGTCGACCTCCACGCACGCCATGATCAGCTCGTTGAGCCGCGGATGGATCTTCGGGTTCAGCTCCATCGCCGGCTTGGGCTTCTCCAGCAGCGCGTCATCGACAGACCCCACCAGCCGATCCCCCGACGACAACGCCGTCGGGATGTGCTGACGCGTCAGCACCCAGTACATCGACGCCCCAAGGTTGTAAATGTCCGTCTTCGGCGTGATCTCTCGCCGGTGCACCTGCTCGGGCGCGATGTAGTCGGGCGTCCCCTGGATCCGCGGCTTGACCGTCCCGATCTTGCACGACTGCCCCAGGTCGATCACCTTCGCGTGCCCCTGGTCGTCCACGATGATGTTGTTGGGTTTCATGTCCGCGTGCACGAAACCGCGGTCGTGCATGTGCGCCATCGCCCGAGCCGTCTGCTCGAAGACATGCACCGCCTGGTCGAAGGTCTTGGGCGGCGTCCGCTCCAGGCTCACCCCGTCGACCAACTCCATCACCAGGAACAGCTCCCGCACCGACAGGAACTTGCCCTTCTTGATCACCCGCTGGATCTTCCGCAAGCCCGGGTGGTCGAGCTGCTGGGCGACCTTCGCCTCGATCTCCGCCTGGTCCAGGAACCGCTGGTCCTTGGCGCTCTGCTTGACCACATGCTTGAGCGCCCACACCTGCTTGGTCTTGGTGTCCTGCGTCAGGTAGATGATCGACGCCGCACCCCGCCCGATCTCGGACAGGACCCGCAGCGAATCGACGACATCGCCCTTCTTCAGTTCCGTGACTTCGCCCATCGGCGAGCCTCACCCACGGCGCACGACGCCCGTTCGTCCCTGGTCCCGGGCCGCCTCGGCCCACCCGCCCGGCCGACCCTCGGCCGGGCACGATCGCCCCGCGGGCGGATCCTCTCCGCCCCCCGGGCCCGCCGCCTCAACCCGTGGGCCGTTCGGCGTCGACAGTCCAAGAGAACCTCGGACCCAAGGCCCACAGTTTCGCCGACCCCGACCCCGAGTCAAGCCGACGAACCCTCGCCGAGCCCCTTCGAGCACGCCGAGCGACCGCGCGAGCCCCCGCCAGGCCCGATCATCGGCACAAGGTAGCCGCATGGCGCGCCCCTCGCCGACCTCGCTCGATGAAGACTCGCGCGGGCGGTCAGGGCAGTCGGCTCAGCTCCTCGCGGAACGCCGCCTCGGGGAAGTGCCACCCCGGATCCGTCGTCGACGCGATGTCGCTGTGCAGAAGAATCCGGTCCGGCGGGATGTCCAACTCCCGCGCCAACGCCGACACCAACTGCGTCAGCCGCTGCAGCTGCGCCCGTGTGAACGGCCGCCGATCCCCGTGCCCCACGAGGCAGATCCCGATCGAGTGCCGGTCGTACCAGTCCGCGTACGGCCCCGCCGCGTGCGCCCCGGGCTGCTGATTCAGCCACCGCGCCCCGACATGCACCTCCCCGTCCCCCAGCCCGTCCCCCGAGCCGATGACGAAGTGGTACCCCAGCCCGTGCAGCCCCATTGCACGATGGTCGCGGTCCAGCGACTCGGGCGTGGCGTACGGCGTCCCCGAATGATGAATCACGATCGACTGCCAGCGCTCCCGGTCCAGCGGCTCACGCGTGTCGAAGATCGCCTCGACCGACGCCGGCTGGTTCGACACCGCCAGCGAGGGCAGCGCCGCGCCGTCAAGCGTCAGCCCCGCCCCGCCGTCCACCGCCACCAGCAGCCCCGCTCCGCCGACCATCGACAGCACCAGCGCCGACCACACCACCTTCGTGCGCGCGCTCAGCCCCGAGCGTTCCTCTCTGGAAGCATCGCGCTGGGAGCGGCGCGTCGTGGGTCGGGCCATCCGTGAGCCTCGCCGAACTGGTGACCGGTGTTCCGGGGTGGCGCCTCGCCCGCCTGTCCCCGGGTCTGCATGCGAGATCGGCCCGAGACGCGCCCGGGCTTGACAAACGCGCATCGTGCGCGCCGCGCCGACAGTCTACCCCTCCGCGCCGCGCGCCCCGACGCACACCATCGCCGAGTGGAAAACCTGTCGCCGAACTGTCGTCAGCCTGTCAGTTGCCGCCGACCACCGCCCCCGAAACACCGACAAAACCAGTGTCAATCGGGCACGCTCAGTTCTTCGGCGCCAGCCGACCATTGAGGTTGGGCCGCCGCGAGCCGAACGCGTCGAACACATACGGCTCGACATACCGGCCCTGCTGAAGATCGTGCTGATCGAACGGCGTGCGCCCCGTCTCGCTCGTGAACAGCACGCGCTGGCACCCGCCCATCACGGCGAGCCAACCCAGAAGCGCCGCGCCCCCGAGCACCCGCCGCGCCCCGATCCGTCGGTTCCCGGTCATCGCGCCATCCCACATCTTGCGTTCGAGGTGTCCCATGCGTCCCAGAAAGTGTACCGCCCCTTTTCCAAGGGGCGGGACACTGGAGGAGAGAGAGGAGACTTGCAGAATCCGGCCGGTCGCGTCGAGCGCGTCCCTGCCAGAAGGAGATACGGCTTTCTCAGCAGCGATGTTCGCGCACAACATTCACGCACGCCACACATTTTCGGACCTTTTCCCACCACCCCCGCGAATTCCCCGCCCCTCACACCACGATTGAGTCACCAAACAGAATGCGTCCATCAGCATCCAGCCCGATCTCCCCACGCTCCCGCGCCTGCCGGACAAGTTCGTACATCGCCGCGCACGCCGCCGTCGCGACATTCAGCGACCGCTCGCCCGCGGCCATCGGCAGCCGCACGCATCGATCCGGGAACCGCTCCAGCAACGCCCCATCCAGACCCCGCGTCTCGCGCCCGAACACCAGGTGGTCCCCCGCCCGCAGGTCGACATCGAACACGCACCGCCCGCCCCGTGCCGTGAACAGCCAGCGCCGCTCGCCCACGCTCTCTCGCTCGTACGCCCCCCAGTCCGCGTGCTCGCGCAGATCGAGCCGGGGCCAGTAGTCGAGCCCGGCCCGTCGGCACGCCTTCTCATCGAGGCTGAACCCCAGCGGGTGAACCAGGTGCAGCCGCGACGCCAGCGCGACGCAGGTCCGCCCCGCGTTCCCGGTGTTGTTGGGGATCTCCGGCTCGACGAACACGAGGTGGCACAACGGCGGGCGCCGCCGCCCGCCCGCGCTCACCGCTCGACCCGGGTCTTGATGAACTCCTGCTCGGCCACCCGACGCGCCTTCACGCCCGGGTCCAACTTCAGGATCTGATCGAGCGCGACGAAGAACCCGGGCGAACCCGCCCGTCCCGACCAGCGCACGATCCCATCGGAACTGGCGATCACCGCCTGCGCCCCGGTCGTGTTGCTCTGGAAACCGGTGCTCTGCCCCTGCGCCGTGCTGCGGATGGCGCCCGCCGGGTCGAACAGCAGATGGTGCGTCAGCCGACGCTCCACCGCCAGCGCCTTCATCGTCTGGTTCCAACGCTGGATGTCCGCCACATCCGGGCCCTGGTTGTTGAACCCGCCCTGGTTGCTCACCGGGCTGAGCACCCCGACCACCACCACATCCCGACCCTTCGAGTTCTGCACGCGATTCATCGGCTCCAGAATCGGCTCGTAGCTCGAGCGATCATCCGGGTGCCAGAAGTACGCCACCGTCACGCGACCGGCGCGCGGCGGGGCGGGCATTTTCGCCCACCCGACCTCCGGCAGCACCAGCGCCCGCGGGCCCACCGGCTGACCCCACCCGTTGTTGCTCGTGTCCTCCTGCTCGGGCCACGCCAACTCCTCGCCCCGCGCATCGAACGCATAATCCGTCGCCGGCGGCTGCGGGAACGGCACCTCGGGCAACTCCCGAAGGTCCACGCCCTGGTTGATCGCCCCAGAGCGACGGAACGCCCGGTCCTGCTCGGCCGCCTGCGCCTCGAGCCGGTCCTTCAGGTCCGCCGCGTCCTGACGCGACTCGGCCAGCAACTGCTCGACCGCCCCCTGCACCGAAGGCGTCGCCACATCCGCGAACCGCAACTGCCCCGCGCGATCGATCACATAGAAATCCGGATCCTGATCGACCTGCAGCGCATCACGAAACTCCCCGTCGGCATCGAGCGCGTACGGGAAGCTCAGCTTGTAGGTCTTCGCCGCCGACGCCGCCCGCTCGAACCCGCGCGGGTTGTGCACGCCCACCACCACCAGATCGTCCGGGTGCGCCGCCGCCAGCGCCTGCACCTGCGGCAGCACGCGGATCGCGCCGGGATACCAGCCCGACCAGGTAAACACCAGCACGACCTTCCCGTCGAGCGACTCGCCCGACACCGGCCCGCCGTTGCCCCACTCGCTCAGCGAGTCCCACAACTCCGCGGGAAACGCGCGAAGCTCCATCGCGTCCAGCGCATCGCGCCGCGGGCCCGTGCCCTCGCGCACCACTTCCTGCGCCACCGCCGAGCCGGCCAGGGAGATCGTCACAGCCGCGCCAAGCACGCGGCAAAAGCGTCCGGGCGAATTCGTCATCGTTCCACTCCTCAATCGAATCCCATGGACCTTATCCGGTCCCCGCCCGCTCGAACACGGGTTTCGGTCACTTCCCAGTCATGGGCCAGTCACGGGCCAGTCACGGGCCAGTCACGGGCCATCGACGCGCCAGTCACGGCCAACACACGCGCCTGCCTCGCAGCAATACCGATCCGACCCCGAACATTCCGCCCGGTTCGTTCATCCGGCCCGCGCGCCGCCACTCGTTTGTACGGGCTCGCCCCCGTCCCGGTTTGCTTCGTGTGCGGGTTGGGCCCTAACTCGCCGCCCGCTCATCCGATCCCCAGACGGTCGCGGACCGCCGCCAGCGCGATGGACGCCGCGACCGTGACATTCAGCGAGTCCACCGCCGGATCCATGGGGATCCTGACACACGCGTCGGCCGACCGCCGCGCCGCCTCGCTCAGCCCCGGGCCCTCCGCCCCGACCGCCAGCATCACCCGCGCATCGCCCGCCAGCGAGCCCGCGAACTCTCCCAGCGTCACGCCCCGGGCATCGGTCGCCAGCGCCGCGACAGTCCAGCCATCCCGCCGCAACGCACCCGCCGCCTCCTCCACCCCCACGCCGGCCCCCACCCGTGCCCAGGGCACCCGCAGCACCTGCCCCACCGACACCCGCAGCGCCTTGCGATACAGCGGATCGCAGGTCCGCTCGTTGAGCAGCACGCAGCCGGCCTCGCCCGCCAGCGCCCCGACCGACCGGAAGATCCCCCCGACATTGTCGTGATTCGCCAGGTCCTCCATCAGCACGCCGAGCCGCGCCCGCCCCGTCGCCTCCCCGAGCGAGCGTTCCGTCCCCCGCTGCCCCGCCGCGAGCATCCCCCGGTGGATCTTGAACCCCACGATCCCGTTCATCACCGAAGGCTCGGCGACGAAGATCGGCGTGCCGACGGGAAACAACCCCAACAGGTCCGCATGACTCGCCCGCCGTTCGGGCGTCAGCAGCACCGAGTGCGCCCGGTACCCCGATCGCGCCAATTGCTCGACGACCAGGATCCCCTCGGCCATGAAGAGACCGCCCCGAAGACCTCCGGCAAGTCCATCCGCCGACCCACCGTCCTCGCCGCCCGCGACCCGATCCGGATTGTGGGCCGCGCGCAGCCACGCGTCGCGCTGGTTTCGATACGCCTCGACCCGAGGATCATCGATCGAGTCGATCAGGATCGTGTTCAGATCGGCCCGCGGCATCGCCGACACTCTACGCTGAACTCGTCACCCCTCCCCCGCATCGAACGCCCCTTGCTTGAGGGGGATCACAGGGCCCCATCCCCGGGAGCAGACGCTTGGAACTCTGGCACGCGGCCATCCTCGGACTCGTCGAAGGGATCACCGAGTACCTCCCGATCAGTTCCACGGGCCACCTGATCATCACCGCCTCGCTCCTCGGGCTCGACACGCCCGACCAGAAGTCCTCGGTCGACGCGTTCAACATCGTCATCCAGGGGGGCGCCATCCTCGCGGTGCTCGGGCTCTACCGCCAGCGCGTCTGGCAGATGTGCCGCGGGCTGATGGGCAAGGACCCCGCGGGGCTCAAACTCGCGATCAACATCCTCATCGCCTTCCTTCCCGCCGCCGTCCTGGGCTTCCTCCTCAACGACTGGATCGAGTCCAGGCTCTTCTCCCTCTGGCCCGTCGCCGCGGCGCTGGCACTGGGCGGCGTGTTCATGATCCTCGTCGACCGCTGGCGTATGAAACACCTGCGCGCCGAGGAGCGAGCCGCGTCCGAACGGGGCGAGGAACCCCACGCCGAGTTCGACCTCGCCGACCTCACCCCGGCGCGCGCGCTCATCATCGGCCTGCTCCAGGTCATCGCGATGTGGCCCGGCACCAGCCGATCCATGATGACCATCACCGGCGGCGTGCTCGTCGGGCTCCGCCCCAAACAGGCCGCCGAGTTCAGCTTCCTCCTCGGGCTGCCCACCCTCGGCGGCGCCACCGTCTACAGCTTCGTCAAGAACCTCAAGCACGCCCACGACACCGGCACGCCCAGCATGATCGACCAACTCGGCGTCTTCCCCATCGTCGTGGGCATCGCCGTCGCCACCCTCTCGGCGATGGTCGCCGTCCGCTGGCTCGTCGGCTTCCTCAACAAGCACGGGCTCACCCCCTTCGGCGTCTACCGTCTGGGTCTGTGCGCGCTCCTGCTGGGCCTGGCGCTCGGCGGCGTGATCTCGATGCCCTGACACGACCTCCCCTCACTCACAACCAGCCGATCGAACCCCATGAACCCCACGAAGACCAGCTTCCCCAAGGACCGCATCAAGGTCGTCCTCTTCGAGAAGCCCCACGAGCGGGGCGATGAAGTCCTCGCCGCCGAGGGCTTCCAGGTCCACCGCGTCGACGCGACCGACGACGACCGCATCGCCGAGGCGCTCCACGATGCGCACCTTGTCGGCATCCGCTCGCGCACCCACCTGACCGACGCGATCCTCGAACAGGCCCCGCGCCTGCTCGCGGTCGCGTGCTTCTGCATCGGGACCAACCAGGTCGACCTCGACGCGGCCCGCCGCCGGGGCATCCCCGTCTTCAACTCGCCGTTCTCCAACACCCGCTCGGTCGCCGAGCTGACCATCGCCGAGATCGTCTGCCTCCACCGCCGCCTGTTCGAGCGCAGCGCCCAGATGCACGCCGGTCGCTGGAACAAGTCCGCGTCGGGGGCGCACGAGATCCGCGGCCGCACGCTCGGCATCGTCGGGTACGGGCGCATCGGCTCGCAGGTCTCGGTGCTCGCCGAGGCGATGGGCATGCGCGTGCTCTACCACGACCTCGCCCCGGCGCTGGCGCTGGGCAACGCCGAGCGGGCCGCTTCCCTCGACGACCTGCTCGACCGCGCCGATGTCGTCACGCTGCATGTCCCCGCGACCGACGGCACGCGGAACCTGATCGGCGCGCGCGAGATCGCCCGCATGAAGCCAGGCTCGTTCCTGATCAACAACGCCCGCGGGGGCGTGGTCGATCTCGACGCCCTCGCCGACTCCCTCCGCGCCGGTCACCTCGCCGGGGCCGCGCTCGATGTCTTCCCGGCCGAGCCCGGCTCGAACAGCGAGCCGTTCGATTCGCCGGTGCGAGGCATCGAGAGCGTGATCCTCTCGCCGCACATCGGCGGGAGCACCGTCGAGGCGCAGCGCGCCATCGCCGAGGACGCCGCGACCAAGCTCGTCCGCTTCGTCAACATCGGGAGCACCACCGGCGCGGTCAATGTGCCCGAGGTCGAGCTCCCCTCGCAGGAACTCGCGCCGGCTCCCTCGGGCGAGTCGCCGCGCCCGCACCGCATCCTCCACTTCCACCGCAATGTCCCGGGCGTCATGAGCACGCTCCACAAGCTCATCAGCGACCTGGGCGCCAATGTCTCGGGCGAGTACCTCCGCACGCGCGAGGACCTCGGCTATGTCGTCCTCGATGTCGACCCGACCGACGGCGAGGCGCTCGCGGCGGCGCTCCGCAGCGTCCCCGAGACGATCCGCACCCGCGTGCTCTGGTAACGCGCGACAAATCAGCGCGCACCAACCCGTCGATTGGTTCCACGTGGAACACAGACGCGACTTGGGCGCGCCCCTCAGCCCTCGATGAGGGTCCGCAAGCCGCCCGACTCGGGCGCGCCCGCGGCGTCGCCGAGCCGCGCCCGCCGACCGACCAGGCT
Organism: Phycisphaerales bacterium JB037; assembly: GCA_043101605.1. Lineage (GTDB taxonomy): Bacteria > Planctomycetota > Phycisphaerae > Phycisphaerales > UBA1924 > JBICIG01. Next base: position 28,077 of record JBICIG010000078.1, on the reverse strand, counting down.
CGCGACCTCCACGCGCCGCCCCGCCAGGGCGTGGAGCGCCTCGGCCTCGTCGCCGGCGCGCACGCCGAAGACATCGAGTTCCAGCCGCACGACGGGCTCGGCTTCGAGCACCGGGGGCGCGGCACCGAACCGCTCGGGCATCAGGACGAGCCGCCCGCGCGGGCGCACGAGCCGGGTCGCCAGGTCGAAGCCCTCGCGGGTGCCGGTGCAGTCGATGACCGCGTCCTGGTCGCCCCGCCGCCCGACCTCGTCGATGTGGCGGTGGGCGATGCCCCACTTCTCGCAGAGGGAGTAGAGCTCGGGGTGCTCTCCCAGGCAGCGGACGGTCGCGTTCATGCGCACCAGGAGCTGGGCGGCGATCAGCGCGATCGCCGAGTCGCCCAGCACGGTGACATACGCGCGACCCTCGATGTGCAGTCGCTGACCGGCGTGGATCGCCCGGGCGACCTCGCCGGCGAACGCCGCCGCGTCGTCCCCCAGATCGCTCGGCACGCCGAGCAGCGCACGCCCCGGGGCCTCGATGAAACCATCGAACGAACCCGGATCGAGCAGATCGCGCCGGCGGTGCGGGCAGTGGGTGCGAAGCCCCGATCGGCAGGTGTCGCAGCGGGCGCAGGGGAGTTCGGCCGGGAGGTAGACGCGCGAGCCGGGCGCCAGCGTCTCGGAAGACTCGACCAGCCCGACCGCCGGGCGGAGCGCGCCCCCGAGCTTGAACAGGCGCGTGACGCGCACGCGGGTATCGCAGAGGAACGGGACGCTCGATCGAGCGGTGGCGGGTGTCGAGATCATGCTCCCTCCGGGTGGGCGTGCGCGCGGCCTGCCGGGTATCGGCCGGGGCGTCGCGCGAATCCACCGCGACCGGGCGGGAGCACCGGATCCGGGCGGGAGTCGCCCCCACAGGAGCGTGTCACGCGCGTGTCAGGAGCCGTTGGACGCCCGGTAATCGGCGGGCATACCCGCGGGCGTCGAGGGCTTCTCGTTCGGCGGCGGGGGGAAGAACGGCACCCAGCGTTCGAAGAGGTTCGGGTCGCGCTCGAAGTGCGGGTAGATGTAAGGGCGCTGGCCCGCGAAGGGGTCGCCCGCGGCGCTGTACCACGACTGCCACGCGGTGCGGTCGAGTTCAAAGTCCTGCCCGGTCAGGGTGCGGAGCGACTCGAGCGCGTTGCGGGTGACGCGGAGGTGCCGGTCGGAAAGGGCGGCGATGAGCCGCTGGAGGACGAGGCGGTTGGCGTACTGGCCCAGGGCGTGGGCGGCCTCGGCGCGCACATCGATGTCGTCCTCGATCTCCGGGTCGATGCGGGCCAGCAGCGGGTCGATCGCGGCGGGGTTGTGCAGGCGCTGCAGGGCACGGACGGCTTCGAGCCGGACGCCGTCGTGCGTGTCATCGATCAGCGTGAGGATGAGAGGGACATGCGTCGGCTCGCCGTGGTTGCCCAGGGCGCGGGCGGCGGCGCCGCGGACATTGGGCTCGGGGTCGTCGATGTAGTCCTCGTACATCGTGAGGTAGACCTCGTCGCCGCCGAACGGCGCGTTGGCGAGCATCATGGTTCCGCGGAAGCGCCGGTCGGGGTCCTCGAGGTCGAGGGCCATCTCGGCGGCTTCGCGCGGCGTAGGGGGCGCGAAGGCCTCGCTGAGCGTGCGCGCGCCGGGCCGGACATCGAGCCCGCAGCCGGCGGGCATCGCGAGCAACAGCCCGGCGAGCAGCGGGAGCGCGAGCGTGCGAGCGGGCGGCCCCGGATGGGTGGGCTTCATCATCGGTCCCTGTCGTGGCGGACGCGGGCGAAAGGGCCCGGGCCCGGGAGGGTCGGCCGCGAGCGCGGCGGTGGAATCAGGCCTCGTTGCCCTGATCGGGGCGACGGAGCGAAACGGGCGGGCCCATGATCTCGTGGAGAAGGATCGCGCGGCGCCAGTCCTGATGGGTCATGGTGGTGCCGAGGATGCGGCGGGGTGCGGAGCGGTCGCGGATGTCGTACGCCGACCCGGTGACGCCGGCACCCATGCCCATGCCGGCGCCGGTCCCGACCGACGAGAGCGAGGACATGCTGGGCCCGCTGGAGCTGAGCCCGGACATCGGGACATCCTGGGCGGGCTGGACGCGGCCGAGCCCGCGGCCCGGAGAGATCTGGCGGTCGGAGATCGGGCGGCTGGGGAGCGGGCGAGCCACGGGCGCTCGCTGCGGTGCCGAGCGAGCCGCCGGGAGCGGCTGGGACTGCGACTGCGACCGAGCCACGGGCGTCGGCTGACGGCTCGGCGTTTGCTGACCCGGCGAGGGTCGCGGCACCGGCGAAGTGGGCGGGCGGGGCGCGGGGGCGCGGCGCGGCGCAGTCGGGGTGGCGGTCGCCGAGCCGAACGCTGCAGCGCCACCGGCGGCCCCCATGCCGACGGGACCGGCGGCTCCGGCGGCGGGCCCTTGAGAGCGCTGGGCGGCGGCCTGCTGGAGGCGGAGTTGCTGACGCTTGCGGAGTTCCTGCAAGCGGGCCTGGCGCTGGGCCGCCAGAGCCGCCTGAGCAGATGCCTGGGTCGATTGCGGCTCGCCGCCCTCGCCCGGGACGGCACGCCCGGTGCGGAGCATCTCGAGCTTGCGGCGTTCGATCTCCTGGCGGGCCTTGTTCTCGGCCCGCTTCTCGTCGAGCTTCTTCCAGATCTGGCCCAGAGCCGGGAGCCCGATCGCCAGGATGATGATCAGGAGTTGGAAGAGGTTCTGATTCATGCGGACCTGACTATATCGGTTCGGGGGGCGCGGGGCCTCGAACCTCCCCCGAACAGAGGTGCGAATCGGGGCGGGTGGCGTCGGGGCCCCGGGTTCAGGGGGCGGTGAGGAGGGCGCGCCCGACGCGGGGATCGGCCAGTTCGACGAACCGGGTGCCGAAGATGGCTTCGAGGGCATCGGGGGCGAGGACCTCGCGGGCGGGCCCGGCGCCGAACGCGGTGCCGCCCGGCGCGAGCAGCAGCGCGTGGGTCGCGAGGCGGGCGGCGAGGGTGAGGTCGTGGAGCACCGCGACCACCGCGACGCCGCGCTTTGCGAGTTCACAGAGCAGATCGGCGGCGCGGATCTCGTGAGCGGGGTCCATGGCGCTGGTGGGCTCGTCGGCGAGCAGGACGCGGGTGGGTCCGGGGGCGTCGTGCGGCGCGTGGTCGAGCACGCCGAGTTGGTGGATCGCGCGGGCGAGGGAGACCCGCTGGCGTTGCCCGGCGCTGAGGACGCCGAAGGGATCGTCGATGCGGTCGGCGAGCCCGACGCGGTCGAGGGCGGCCCGGAGCTGGTCGGGGGTGGATCGGCGGGCGGGTCGGCCCATCGCGACGACCTGCCCCGTGGAGAAGCCGAACGAGACGGCGGGGGCGTGGGGGAGATAGGCGAGGCGTCTGGCGCGCTGGCGGTGCGGGATGGAGGAAACGGGCTCGGCGTCGAGGGTGACGCGCCCGGTGTGGGGGGAGAGGACGCCCAGGAGCGCGCGGAGGAGGGTGGTCTTGCCGACGCCGTTGGGCCCGACGATCGCGGTGATGGTGCCGGGCGCAAAGGTCGCGCTGAGCCCGTCGAGGACGGGGCGGTCGGCGAAGGCGATGCGGAGGGACTCGGCGGCGAGCATGGGGATGGATGGTAGTTGCGGGGGCGGGCGTGGCACGCCCCGTTCGGCGGCCTTAGGCTTGGGAAGCACCCGGAGCGGGCCCTTTGCGGGGTTCGTCGGGGGCGGATGAGGAGTCGCCATGGGAGCATCGATGCGGGTCGCGGTCGCGGGTGCGACCGGTTTCATCGGTCGTCACGTCACGCGTGGGCTGCTGGCCGCGGGGCACACGGTGGTGGCGCTGGCGCGCGATCTGGACAAGGCCAAGCATGTGCTGGCGGTCGGCGAGGGGGTCGATCGGCTGGAACTGGTCCAGGGCGACCCGACGAGCCGGAACACCGCCGACCGGCTGCTGACGCGGGCCGACGCGTGCGTGAACGCGATCGGGATCATCCGCGAGGCGTCGGGCGGGCAGACCTTCAAGAAGGTGCATGAGTCGGTGCCCCGGGCGCTGGTCGAGGGGTGCAAGCGGGCGGGAGTGGACCGGGTGGTGCACATCTCGGCGATCGGGGTGCGGGACGAGGCGCCGACGAAGTATCAGCAGTCGAAGTTCGAGGGGGAGATGACGGTCCGGCGGAGCGGGCTGGACTGGACAATTCTGCGGCTGAGCCTGGTTCACGGGGCGGACGGAGAGTTCATCGAGATGGCGCGGGGGTGGGTGACGGGCAAGGCGCTGCCGCACCTGTTCATCCCGTACTTCCGGCACCACGAGTCGGGCCCGCCGGTGCCGGGGCTGGCGAAGCTGAGCGATCCGGAGCTGATGCCGGTGCGGGTGGAGGATGTGGCGCGGGCGGTGGTCGCGTGCCTGGAGCGTCGGGAGACGGTCGGCGAGGTGATCAATCTCGTGGGAGCGGAGCGGGTGACGATGCCGGAGATTCTGCGCACGCTGCAGGCGCATGTGCCGCTGGCGAAGCAGAGCCTGAAGCTGCTGGGGATGCCCGATTCGGTGGGCGAGCGGATCGCCAAGGCCGCGAAGATGGTGGGGTTGCGTGATGCGTTGCCCTTTGACGAGGGGATGGCGCACATGGCGGGCGAGAGCTCGACGGCGTCGCGTGAGAAGCAGCAGGCGCTGCTGGGGTTCGAGACGGGCGGGTGCCTGGACCGGGTCGCCGAGTACGCGCCGAGCCTGTGAGTGAACTCTGAACGGGCGGCGGACGGCCGGCCCGAGGAACCGCATGACACTTCGCTACGAGAAGCGACTGATCAGCCATCTTTCGCACGAGGGCTACGAGCCCAAGCACTTTCTCCGCGTGGGCCAGGAGCTGCGCGTCGAGGATGAGAAGGAGTTCGCCGAGGCGGTCAAGGAACTCGCCGGGCGGGGCGTGGTGCACCTGGATGAGTCCGGGACACTGACGCTGCCGTCGTACGCCGACGGGCCTGAGGTGATCGAGGGGGAGTTCCGCAAGGCGGTCAAGGGGTTCGGGTTCGTCCTTCCCGATCGGTCGGTGCGCGAGGGGGACCTGTTCATCCCCGAGCGGCAGACGATGGACGCGATGAGCGGGGACCGCGTGCGGGCGGCGGTGCAGCGGGATCGGCGACGCGAGCGCGGCGGGTCGTTCTCGGGCAAGCAGTTCAGCGGGGAGATCATCGAGATCCTCGAGCGTCGGCGGACCACCTTCTCGGGGGAGGTGTACAAGCAGGGTGAGACCTGGCTGGTCGAACCCGACGGGAAGCACCTGACCCAGCCGATCGTGATCCGCGACGCCGAGGCCAAGCATGTCAAGCCGGGCGACAAGGTCGTCGTCGACATCACCGACTTCCCCGAGGGGGACTACCTGCCCGAGGGCGTGATCTCCAAGGTGCTGGGCGAAGCGGGGATGCCCGATGTCGAGACGCAGGCGGTCATCCTGGCGCACGGCTTGCCGGGCGAGTTTCCCGACGAAGTGCTCGATCATGCTCGCGGCGTGACGCGGGCGTTCGATTCCGAGATCGCCGAGTGGGAGCGGACAGGGACGCTGGAGGGGCGTGCGGACCTGACCGGTGAGTTCATCATCACGATCGACCCGCCGGACGCGAAGGACTACGACGACGCGATCTCGATCGAGGCGACGCCCGAGGGCGGGTGGAAGCTGGGGGTGCACATCGCCGATGTGGGGCACTTCATCGAGCCCGGCTCGCCGCTGGATGTGGAAGCGCGGGAGCGTGGGAACAGCGTGTACCTGCCGCGGCTGGTGATCCCGATGCTGCCGGAGATCCTGTCGAACGGGATCTGCTCGCTGCAGGAGGGGGTTCCGCGGTACGCCAAGAGCGCGTTCGGGACCTACGACAAGCGTGGGAACCTGGTGGCGCAGGGGGTGGGCTCGAGCCTGATCAAGTCGGCCAAGCGGCTGACCTACCTCGAAGCGCAGGCGCTGATCGACGGGGACGAGGAGGAGGCGAAGAAGCACGCCAAGACCGAGCCGAACTACACGCCCGAGCTGATCGAGACGCTCAAGCGGATGGACGCGTGCGCGCGGGCGATCCGCGGGCGGCGCGAGCGGGACGGGATGATCTCGCTCGAGTTGCCCGAGGTGGAGCTGATCTTCAACGAGGACGGGAAGGTGATCGACGCGGAGCGCGAGGACGACGCGTTCACGCACACGGTCATCGAGATGTTCATGGTCGAGGCGAACGAGATCCTCGCCCGGCTGTTCGAGAAGCTGCACGTGCCGCTGCTGCGGCGGGTGCACCCCGAGCCGACGCCGGGCGACTCCGACGCGCTGCAGAAAGCGGCGACGGTCGCCGGGTACAAGATCCCCAAGCACCCGACGCGCGAGGAGTTGCAGGGGCTGCTCAACGCGACGCGGGGCACGCCCGCGGCCCGCGCGGTGCACATGGCGGTGCTTCGCACGCTGACCAAGGCCGAGTATTCGCCGGCGCTGCTCGGGCACTTTGCGCTCGCGAGCGCGGCGTATGCGCACTTCACCAGCCCCATCCGCCGTTACCCGGACCTGACCGTCCACTGGGCGCTGGCGGCGTACCTCGAACGCACCGACAACGCGCGGAAGCGTCCCAAGGACGATCAGGCGCGGAAGAACCTCGGGCGCGACCTGATGGACGACCCGCGGGTGATGCACCAGGAGGACCTGGTGACGCTCGGGCGGCATTGCTCGATGACCGAGAACCGGGCCGAGGAAGCCGAGCGCGAGCTGCGTCAGTTCCTCGTCCTGCAGCTTCTTGCCGAGCATGTGGGCGAGGACTTCGAAGGGGTGATCACGGGCGTGACGCAGCGCGGCGTGTTCGTGCAGCTTTCCAAGTTCCTGGCCGACGGCATGATCAAGACGAGCGACCTGCCGGGGGATGTGACACGCTCGAACAAGCCGCCGTTCTGGAAGATCGATGCGCGGACCGGAGCGCTGGTGGACCAGAACTCCGGGCGTTCGTACAGCATGGGCGACCCGGTGAAGGTGCGGGTGGCGAAGGTGGACCTGGCGCGTCGCCAGATGGACCTGCTGATCGCCGACGCCGAGGCTCGGGCCAAGGGCAAGGCCAAGCCCGTCGCGGGGCTGACGCTCGGCGGCGGGGTCGGCGGCGGGCTCGAAGAAAGCGGCCGCGGCGCGGGCTTCAAGACCCCGGGCGATGTCCGCCGCAGCCGAAAGAGCAAGCAGCGCGACCGGGGCAAGACCGACTACCGCCGCGAGTCGCAGGGCCAGGGCAAGGCCAAGAAGAAGGGCAAGCGGAAGTAGCCCCTGATCTCCGCCTCGGACGAGCCGCACGCGTGAGCACGCGGTGTTGACTGAGGCGAGGGGAAATCGGGCGTGCGGCCCCGCTCCCTCGCGGCCGCGGCTCGTCAGAGGAAACACGGATCGGATCATGTCATCACCCGAAGCATCGCACGATCTGCTCTCGCTGGAGGGGGGCGATCTGGTGGTTCGGCACGGCGGGCGCGTGGTGTTCGCCTCGCCGATCGATCGCGTCACGGGCGTGGAGGTGCGCGTGCCGAGCGTGTGGACGCACCCGGTCGCGACGATCTGGTACGGGGCGATGGCGATCCTGCCGATGTCGATCGCGGGGCTGGTGCTGATCAACACGCCGCGGTGGTTTCCGAAGACGCCCGAGTGGATCCCGTTCGTCGTGACGCTGGCGGCGATGTTCGTGCTCTTCGGCGTCGCGGGGTGGCTGCTGCTGAGGATGATCGCGCGTGAGCTGCGCGAGGATCGGCGGCGGCTGGTGGTGCTCGCCGGGGATCGCCGCTTCGGATTCGACTTTCCGCGCGAGGAGGAATCGGCGGTGCGCGCTCGGATCGAGCGGCTGCGGGCATAGGCAAGCGACAACTCCACCACCGGCGTCACGGCGCGTGCGGTCGACCGGACCGCTCCCTCACGGTCGCGGCTCGTTCCGACAGTTGAAACTTGGAGCCGCTTGCTCGGGCGCGCGGCTCGTCGGGCCCGGTCAGGCGTTCCAGCGTTCCCACGGGAAAGCCGGCGGGATGAGGGCCGGGCGGCGCTGGAGCCAGCCGACGAGCCACTCGAACGCGTCGACGAGGCGCGGGCCGGGTCGGTTGAAGTGCTGGTTGCCGTCGACGAGCGCGATGCGCCCCGCGCGGGCCGCGGGCAACTCCTTGAACCAATCCTGCTCGGCGAGGGCGGCGAACTGCGCTCGGGTCTGCTCGAGGTTCAAGCCGCAAGGCGCGACGACAAGCGCCGCGGGACGGGTGGCGGCGAAGATCTCGGGAGGGACGCGGATGGACGGGCCGGCGGTGCGGGCGCCCTGCTGGAGCCCGGCGGCGGCGCCCGCGCCTTCGCGCGCGATGGTCTCGTTGAGCGGGTGGCGGCCGCCGGCGCGCTCGATCATCTGCACCGTCCAGTGCCCCGCGACAAAGAGCGGGTCGGTCCATTCGAGGAAGCCGACGACCGGGCCCTCTTCATACGGATTGACGAACTCTTGGGCGCGGTAGAGGCGTTCGCGGAGAGCCACGGCTTCGCGCTCGGCCCGCTTCTGGGCGTCGATCGCCCCGCCCACGCGGAGCACATCGTCGAGCACATCCTCGAGCGTGGCGGGGTTGAGGCTGAGGATCGCGGGGGCGGGCGAGCCGGCGCGGGCGAGGTCGTCGACGACGGATCGGACGGAGTCGAGATCGATCGAGCAGACGCCGCAGAGATCCTGGGTGATGATCAGGTCGGGTTGCAAGGAACGGAGCAGGTCGGCGTTGAGGGTGTAGAGCGGCGTGCCCGCGGCGGTCGCGGCGCGCACCTGCTCGTCGACGCCCGCCGAGGCTTGGGGCTGCAAGAAATCCGCGGCGGTCCGCTGGGCGGTCAGGACGGGCCGGTCCGAGAGTTCGCGGGGGAAGTCACACTCGTGGCTCCGTCCGACGAGGTGATCGTGCCCGCCGAGCAGGCAGACGATCTCGGTGGCGCTGGGAACGAGGCTGACGATCCGCATGAAAGTCTCCGCGCAGAGGGCGATTCGCGGGGAGTCGACGGGTGTCGCGAAACGGGTCGGCCGCCCGATGGATATAAAGTAGGCCGCAAGAGGAGCCATGCCTTGATCGCACACCTCGCCCGGAACTCCCGAATCGCCCGTGCCAGCCTCGCGGGGCTCCTGATCTGCGCGTCGTCGGCGTGGTCGCAGGAGACCGCGCCAGCGGGGCGCGAGAACGACCGGCCCACCGTGGTCAGTTCGCCGGGCGCCCAGCCCGCCCAGGAGACGGTCACCACGACCAACGCCGAAGGCGAGACCCTCACCCAGCGACCGGGGCAGCCGGCCGAGGTGCCCGGCGGGGCGCGCACCGGCGAAGCCGCGGGCGCGCAGCCGGCAACCACGGGCGAAGCCTCGGCCCGGCAGCCGGCGGGGGATCAGCCCGTCGCCGACGAGGACGACTTCTTCACCTTCGGCTCGTTCGCCGGCGGCGTGGAGTTGCGGACGCTGGTGGAGTTCGTCGCCGAGCAACTCGGGCTGAATGTGTCGATCGACGACTCGCTGAGCGGGTCGGTGATGTTCAACGCGGCGTTCAAGGTTCGCCGGGACGAACTGCTGCCGCTGCTTAACTCGCTGCTGGAGCAGCAGGGGTTCCTGATCACGCGCGACCGCCCGGGGTTCTACTCGGTGCGCCGGGCCGACGCGATCACGCCGAACCTCGTGACCGAGGGGACCGGGCTGGGGACGACGCGGATCATCCGCACGCCGAACCTGCGTCCGAGCGCGCTGCAGGGCGCGGTCGAGTCGACGCTGGGGATCCAGCGCGGACAGGGCAACCGGATCGAGTATCTCGACGATCTCGGGGTGATCCTGGTGACCGACACGCCGTCGCGCGTGGAGATCGTCAGCCAGCTCATCCAGGCGCTGATCGACGAGCGGAAGTCGCTCGAGCTCGTGCGGCTGCAGCTCGATCATCTCGCGGCGCCGGTGGCGCGGGACCGGGCGATCCAGCTCGTCGGCGGCACGGTGGGTTCGACGGGCGTGCCCGGGCAGCCGCGGCAGCCCAACCAGCCCAACCAGCCGGGCGGGGCGTTCCAGTCGGCGATCGAGAATCTGTCGGAGCGGCTGAGCGTCGACGGGCAGGGCAACGCGCTGATCTTCCGCGGTCGGCCCGATGAGATCGCGCTGGTGAAGGAAGTGCTCGAGGTCATCGACCGCCCGACGACGCTGGTGCCCAAACGGTACTTCACAGGGTCGCGCACGGCCGACATCGCGAGCATCGCCGCCCAGCAGGGCATGGGCGAGATCACGACCCTGTCGGATCAGACCGCATCGAACAACCCGCAGCAGCAGGCGCTGCAGCGGCAGCTCCAGCAGCAGGGGCTGGGGACCGAGGATGTCAACGAAGGCGGGTCGGTGATCGTCGTCGACGAGGTCCGCGGGTTCATCTTCTACTACGGCACGCCCGAGCAGCAGGCCAAGCTCGCCGAGTTCGTCGAGACCTTCGAGCCCGAGGCCGAGACGGTCGTCATCCGCGAGTATCCACTCGAGCACTCCGACGCCGAAGAGGTCGGCGAGCTGCTGCGCGAGCTGCTGCTCAACGAAGTGAGCACCGCCAACGACGGGAACGGCATCCTGCCGCAGAACCAGGGCGGGGCCCAGCAGAGCCGGCGGACGCCGACCCAGACGCCCTCGGGCCTGGCCGAGCTGGTGGGGGACGAGGCGGCGTTCACGGGCGACCCGGAACTGGTGAACATCACCGCCGACATCGCCAACAACCAGTTGCTGGTCAAGGCGCCGATCGAGCAGCAGGACCAGATCGAGCGGATCCTGGCGAAGATCGATGTCCGGCGTCCGCAGGTGTTCGTCGATGTGAAGATCGTCAGCGTGTCGAACTCCGACGACTTCCGGCTCGCGGTCGAGACGCAGCTCATCAACGCCGGCGGCTCGGGCGGCGTGGCGAGGACGAACTTCGGGCTCACCACGCCCGCGGCCGGCTCGTCGATCACGGACCTGGTGACGGTGAGCCCGAACCTCTCTGGGCTGACCACGGCGTTGATCTTCTCCGATCAGCTCCCGTTCGTGCTCAACGCGATCGAGACGGTGACCGACGCGAAGATCGTGTCGAACCCGGTGCTTCTGGTCGATGACAACGAGGAGGCGGAGCTGATCGCGGTCCGCCAGGAACCCACGACGCAGCAGAGCCAGGGCGACAACTCGACGATCACGAGCTTCCAGGGCTTCGAGGACGCGGGCACCTCGCTGCTGATCACGCCGCGGATCAGCAAGGGCGGCTACCTGCGGCTGAACTACGAGATCACGCTGTCGAGCTTCGAGGGATCGGGCTCGCAGGGCATCCCCCCGCCGCGCACCGAGCAGACCGTGCGGGCCGACTCGGTGACGATCCCGGGCGACGCGACGATCGTGGTCGGCGGGATCACGGTGCGCGACCTGCGCAAGACGGTGGTGAAGATCCCGTTCCTGGGGGACATCCCGCTGCTGGGGCTGGCGTTCCGCGACACGCGGGACATCGAGAACGACTCGGTGCTGTATGTGTTCATCACGCCGCGGATCCTGGCCGACACCAACTTCGGCGGGCACCGGCTGCTGACCGAGGGCCCGCGGAAGATCGCCGAACTGGCGCCGGACATCCCCCCGCTGTCGTTCCGGGACATCCCGATCGTTTCGTCCGCGTTCGGCGCGGGCGACGAGGACGCCGAGCCGGTGCTGCTGATCCGCCCCGAACTCGTCGACGATCCCGAGGGCGAGTGAACGCGATGGGCAAGCGCACCACGCTGCTGGCAACGAAGAAGCCCGGGGGCAACGGCGTCGCCGCGCCGACCGGCCCGAGCGTGGGCGACCTGGCGCGGCTGGCGCGGGCGCTGGGCATCGCGTCGCTGAGCGCCGAGCAGCTCCGCCAGTTCCGGCTCGCGCCGCACTCCGACGCCGAACCCTGGGACACGCTGCTGCAGGTGCTGGCGCTCGATGAGCACAGCGCGCTCGAACTGCTCGCCAAGCGCACCGGGCTGGAGTTCGTCGCCGAGCCGAGGCACGAGTCGTCGGCGTCGCGGTTCTACGAACTCGTCCCGCCCGACGCGGCGCGGACGCACCTCATCGGGGGGCTGAGCTCCGACGGCGTCGTGATGACCGTCGCGACCGCCCAGCCCCTCAAGCCGGCCGTGCTCGCGCTGATCGAGAACCGCCTGGACATGCCCATCCGCGTCGTGCTCAGCCCGCGGGCGGCGGTGGCGAACCTGATCAACCAGGGGTACGAGTCGCGCGGGGACCTCGTCACCGAGATCATCGAGGAGCTCCCGCTCGATGAATCCGCGATCGAGACCGCCGCGGGCTCGATCGGCGCGGGCAACGACCTGCTCGCCCTGGCCCGCCAGACGCCGGTCATCCGCCTGGTGAACATGATCCTGTTCGAGGCGCTGCGCCGGCGCGCGTCGGATGTGCATGTCCACCCCGAGGAGAACCGGCTGGTCATCCGCTTCCGCATCGACGGTTTGCTGCACGAGGCGTTCACCCCGCCGCTCAGCCTCGCCGCGGCGATCAGCTCACGCATGAAGGTCATGACCGAGCTCGACATCGCCAACCGCCACAGCCCTCAGGACGGGCAGACCACCGTCCGCATCGGGCAGCGCAAGATCGACATCCGCCTGTCGGTCATCCCCACCATCCACGGCGAGCGGCTCGTCCTCCGCCTGCTCGACCAGACGCAGACGCAGCTCTCGCTCGAAGCGGTCGGCATGTCGCCCAAGATGCAGACCAACCTCATGGACCTCATCGAGCGCCCCAACGGGATGGTGCTCGTCACCGGGCCGACCGGCTCGGGCAAGACGACCACGCTCTACGCGGCCCTCGGGCGCATCGACCGCACCAGCCGCAATGTGATGACCATCGAGGACCCGGTCGAGTACCGGCTCGACGGCATCAGCCAGATGCAGGTGAACCCAAAGCGCAATGTCACCTTCGCGACCGGGCTCCGCGCCCTGCTGCGCCAGGACCCCGATGTCATCCTCGTCGGCGAGATCCGCGACACCGAGACCGCGTCGCTGGCGATCCAGGCCTCGCTGACCGGGCACCTCGTGCTCGCGACGCTCCACACCAACGACGCCCCCAGCGCCATCCCGCGCCTGATCGATGTCGGCGCCGAGCCCTACCTCGTCACCAGCTCGCTCCTGGGCGTGCTCGCCCAGCGCCTCGTGCGCCGCCTCTGCCCGGTCTGCAACGGCTCGGGCGAAGCCGCCGACGCCCGCGGCGATCGCTGCGAGAACTGCCTCGGGCTCGGCTACCGCGGGCGCCTGGCGGTGTACGAACTCATGTCCATGAACGACGAATTGCGCAAGCTGACCGTGCAGCGGGTCGACGGGATCACCCTCAAGGAGGCGGCGGTCGACGCGGGCTTCGAGCCCATGCGGGCCGACGGCATGGACAAGGTGCGGGCCGGGCTGACCGACGAATCGGAGATCTTCCGCGTCCTGCACTGACGCGCCCGCGAGCACCCCACCGAGACATGCCGATGAGCCACGCCGAGCCGCCGAGCGCCTGGGTCCATCCGGTCACGCTGACCGGCCGCTCCGTGCGCCTCGAGCCGCTCGATCCCCGCCACGCGAGCGATCTCGCCCTCGCCGCGACGCCCGAGACCTTCCGGTACTTCTCGTGGGGCCCGGACCGCTTCGACGCCGAGGGACTGGGCGACTTCATCGCGTTCATGGGGGAACTCAAGCGCACCGTGCCGTTCGCGATCATCGCCCTCGACACCGGACGCGCGGTCGGGATCACCAGCTACCTCGACATCCGCGACAAGCACCGGGGGCTGGAGATCGGGTGGACCTGGATCGCCGCCGACCGGCGGGGGACGGCGATCAACCCGGAGATGAAGCTCCTGCTGATGACCCACGCGTTCGAGACGCTCGGCGCCATCCGCGTCTGCCTCAAGACCGACCTGCGGAACCAGCGGAGCCAGGCGGCGATCGCCAAGCTCGGAGCGGTCCGCGAGGGCGTGCTGCGCGAACTGATCATCATGCGCGACGGGCATCGGCGGCACACGGTCTTCTTCAGCATCCTCGAAAGCGAGTGGCCGGGCGTGAGAGCGGGGTTGACCGCGCGGCTGGCCGCGTTCGCCGCCGGGTAGACTCCATGGCGTGCCCCACGCGCCCGCCAAGCCCGCCGCCGATCGAACGACCGGCCCACTGCGGCACCTCCCCAACGCGATCACCATCGCTCGCCTCGCGATGGCGGGAGCGTTTCCCTTCCTCCCCAGCGATCTCTGGCGGCTCATCTTCGTCATCGCGAGCGGCATCAGCGATGCAGTCGACGGCGTCCTCGCGCGTGCCCTGGGCGCCCACTCCATGCTCGGGCGCATCCTCGACCCGATCGCCGACAAGCTCTTCACGCTCGTCGTCCTCGTCACGCTCTTCCGGCTCGACCGCCTGGAATGGTGGTCGCTGGCGCTGCTGCTGTCGCGCGACATCCTCGTCGGGCTGGTCGCTCTCTATGCCGCGTGCCGACGCGCCTGGAGGGCGTTCGGCCACATGCCCCCGCGCCTGCTCGGGAAGGTCACGACCTTCGCCCTCTTCGCGTACATGGTCGCGGCGTTCGCCGGCGACCTGCCGCGCGCGATCGTCTACTGGCTCGCGGTAACCCTCAGCATGCTTGCGGCGGTCGACTACGGCGTCCTATTCGTCCGCCGACACGACCCGCTGCTCGAAGCGAGCCGTCACGGGGGCGAACCGCGATCGTTCGGGCGTTGAGGCGGTCGCCGAGAGAAGACGGGTGGACCGGCATCCGACGAGCCGCGCGTGTCAGCAAGCGGTCTTCTTCGCGTGGGAGACACCGCCCGCTCCCTCACGGTTGCGGCTCGTTCGTCACAACTGTTCCAACGGCAACCGCCGCGCCGTTGCCAGATAGCCCTCGAACGCCGCCCTCAACTCCACAAGGGAATCGCCCGGGAACTTGTCGCACAACGCCCGCGCAACCTCGAACGCGACAACATTCTCCATCACCACGCTCGCCGCGCTGACCGCGCAAATGTCGCTCCGCTCGTACTGGCTGTCCTCGGGCTGCTTCGTCTCGAGATTCACACTCGGCAGGCCCCGCAGCAGCGTGCTGATCGGCTTCATCGTGCCCGTCACCACGATCGGCATGCCGTTGGTCATGCCCCCCTCGGTGCCGCCGGCGTTGTTGCTTGGCCGCGTGAACCCGAGCCCGGGCTCGCCCACGCGCGACGCGTCGAACTCGATCGGATCGTGCACCTGCGAGCCCGGCCGAAGCGCCACCTCTCGCCCGAGCCCGATCTCAACCGCTTTGAACGCCTGGATCCCCATCACCGCGTACGCGATCCGCGCATCAAGCTTCGTCGTCCAGTCCATGCTCGACCCGAGCCCCGGCGGGCAGCCGAACACATGCGCCTCGACCAGCCCCCCCACCGTGTCCTTGTCGATCTTCGCTTGGCGGATGATCTTCCGCTGCGCCTCGGTCGTCGCCTCGTCGAGCGTGTAGGTGTCGCTCGCGTTCCGCGCATCGCGCATCGAACGCCAGTTCTCGGGCGTCACCTCCGCGTCCGTGCGCGCATCGAGGATCTGCCGCACGAACCCGAAGACCTCGATGCCGACCTCCCGCAGCAGGCACCGCGCCAGCGCCCCGGCCGCCACCCGGCTCGCCGTCTCGCGTGCGCTCGCCCGCTCGAGCGTCTCCCGGCAATCGGTCGTCAACCACTTGATCGACCCCGCCAGGTCCGCGTGCCCAGGCCGCGGACGATGCACCGGAGGCGTGCGTTGCAGGTCATCGAGCCGCGAGTCCTTGTTGACCACCTGCATGGTGATCGGCGCGCCGATCGTCCGCCCGAGCCGCACGCCCGAGAGGAACTCGGCCCGGTCGGTCTCGATCCGCTGCCGACCGCCCCGACCGTACCCGCCCTGACGCCTCCGCAGTTCATCGTTGATCAAGTCGGTGTCGATCGGCACGCCCGCGGGCATGCCGGTGACCATCGCCAGGCACGCCGGCCCGTGGCTCTCCCCCGCCGTCTGATAGTCGAGTCGTGGCATCGCCGAAGGGTATCGGGTGCCCGGATCGCCCGCCCCACTCCGACCCGGCTCAATCGAACTCAAGCACCGTCAGGATGCTCGAATAGTCGTCTGTCCAGGTCCGGAAGCCTTCCTCGGCCACCATCGGCTTCCACCCGGGTCTCGACCGCACGCCCGCCAGCGCCGCCCGGTTCTTCGCCAGCGCCGCCCAGTCCGACGACCATCGCCCGCTCGACTCCTTCGCGTCGTCGGCCGAGTCGTCGCGCAGGTACGCCGACAGCCCCAGATCCGCCGCGATCGACGCCACCACCGGCGCCAGTTCCAGGTGCCGGTTGGAGATGTGCACCATCAGCACGCCGTCGTCGGTCAGCCGACTCGCATAAAGCTCGAACGCCTCCCGCGTCAGCAGGTGCACCGGGATCGCATCGGAACTGAACGCGTCGATCACCAGCAGGTCGTAGATCCCCTCGGGCCGGTCGGCGAGGTTCAGCCGCCCGTCGCCCAGGATGATCTCGTACGCCGCCTCGGTGTCGCTCAAGTAGGTGAAGTACGCCGGGTTCTCGGCGATCTTCACGATCGCCGCGTCGATCTCGTAGATGTCGAACCGCTGCCCGGGCCGCCCGTACGCCGCCAGCGACCCCGAGCCCAGCCCGATCAGCGCGATGCGCTGGGCCCGCGGGCCCACGGCTTCGAACACATCCCCCGCCGGCCCCTCGCGGTGGTAGTACGACAGCGGCTCGTCGCGGCGATCCGCATCGAGCCACTGCACGCCGTGCAGCGTCGTCCCGTGCCACAGCTTGCGCTGCGTCTCGGTCGTCCCGACGGCGTGCACGCCGAAGAAGGTGCGGGTGATGAAGTCGGGCCGGCTGGAGTACGACTCGACAAAGACCGCGAACGCCAGCAGCACGGCGCACACACCCGCGAAGATCCGAGGCCGCAGGCTCGTGACATACGCCACGATCGCCCCGACGCCGATGATCAGCACCTGATGCGCGTTGATCCCGAGGATCGTCACCCACGACTCGACGAGCCGGTTGATCGACAGCGCCCAGAGGCCCAGCGCGATCGGCACCGCCGCCGCCATCCACCTGGGGCGCAGCACGCGGTCGATCGCCGCGCCGATCTTCCCCCGCACCTGCCACGCCGGGAGCGCCAGCCCCGCCAGCGCGATCACGATCGGATACTCCAGCACGCGATCGAACACCAGCGGCGCCACGATCGCGTTGAACAGCCCGCCCAGCGCCCCGCCGACCGACATGCACAGGTAAAACTCGGTCAGGTGGCTCGCGCTCGGCCGACCGGCCGCCAGCCGCCCGTGACAGACCATCGCCACCAGCGCCAGCAGCAGCAGGTGCATGAAGACGATCGCCCCCAGCGGGCTCCGCGCATCCATCAGGAACGCCACGACCACCGCGACGGTCAGCACCGGCATCGCCCGCCCGGCCACGCGCATCGCAAGCGGATTCACCCGGCTGAACGCGATGATGAACGAGACCAGATACAGCGACAGCGGGATGACCCACAGCAGCGGCACCGCCGCGAGATCCGTCGAAATGTGCTGGGTCACGCCGAGCATCAACGACGACGGGATGAACGCCAGCGCCAGCCACTTCCCGCGCACGCGCCAACCGACCCGCGAAGGCACCGGATCCGCCGGCTCGTGGCGCTCGATCCGCTCGGCCGCCTCTTCGAGTTCGGCTTCGGCCCCCGCGTCGGCCACCCCCGCCGCCATCGGCGAGGCAGGGATCGCCGCGTGCCGGGCGCTCCGCAGCAGCGCCACGCCCGACGCGATCGCAAAGATCGCGAACACGCCGTAGCCGATCGACCAGATCCACGCCTGCTGCGCGAGCGTCGCCCGCGGCTCGATCAGCAGCGGATACCCGAGCAGACCGATCAGGCTCCCCGCGTTCGACGCCGCGTAGAGAAAGTACGGATCGTGCGCACGGTGGTGCCCCGTCCCGCTGAACCACCGCTGCAGCAGCGGCCCGCCGCTCGACACCACGAAGAAAGGCAGCCCCGCCACCAGCCCGAGCGCGACCAGCACCGAAACGACCGGGTTCTCGGGGTCGGGCGTCCACCCGCCGGGCAGCCCGATCGGGAGCGCAACGATCGCCGCGAGCAGCACCGCCGAGTGAACGATCACCTGCGTGCGTCGGCCGGTGCGGGTCGTCAGCAGGTGGGCGTAGAGGTAACCCCCGAGCAGCAGGGTCTGAAAGAACAGCATCGCCGTGTTCCAGACCGCCGGGCTCCCGCCGAACAGGGGGAGCACCAGCCGCGCGACCAGCGGCTGCACGAGAAACAGCAGCGTCGCGCCCGCAAAGATCGCCATCCCAAAGACCATCAGCATGGCCGCCATGCTAGGACGGATCGGGCAAGAGGGTTCACCACGGCGACACCGAGGGCACCGAGTGGGATGATGGCCGGATGGTGGGGCGCCCGGATGGTGATTCCCCCATCCCGTGTGCCACGGTTTGTCCGAAGGCAAGCCGTGCCCTCCTTCCTCCGACTCCCAACCTCCCCACGCCCTCCCACTACCATCCGGCCATGACCAAGCCCGTCCGACCCCAAGCCGGCCCCTATGACGCGGTCATCTGCGATATCGACGGCTGCCTCTCCCCCGAATCCACCACGCCCTTCGATCTCGCCTCGCTCGCCGAACTCGCCCGCCGAAACCGCCGCGCGATCGAGACCGGCCAAGGCCCAATCGTCACCCTCTGCTCGGGCCGCCCCCAGCCCTTCGCCGAAGCCATGACCCGCGCCATCGGCAACACCCACCTCCCCCTCGTCTGCGAGAACGGCGTCTGGCTCTACGACCCGCGCGACAACACCAGCACCCTCGACCCGCGCATCACCAACGAGCACCTCGCCATCGTCCGCGACGCCGAGGCGTGGGTCCGCTCCCAGCTCGGCCCGCGCGGCGTCACCATCCAGCCCGGCAAAGCCGCCTCGGTCTCCCTCTACCACCCCGACCCCGCCTACCTTCGCGACAAGATCCTCACACTCGTCGCTCAGGCCTTCCGGGTCTGCGGCTGGCCGTTCCGCGTCTCCATGACCTGGTTCTACATCAACTGCGATCTCGACTTCATCAGCAAAGCCACCGGCATCGAACGCCTCATCGAGCGCACCGGCCTCGACCCCACCCGCCTGGCCGGCATCGGCGACACCCCCAGCGACGCCGCCATCGCCGACCATGTCGCCTGGTTCGGCTGCCCGGCCAACGCGGACGAGAAGATCAAGCCGCGGGCAGATGTTGTTTCAGAGAAGGCGGAGGCGGAGGGGGTGTTGGAGTTGCTGGACCAGCTCGCGCCTTGATTCAATCGGCACGCTCTGCAGACTTGGATGTCATGCCACGAGCTGTGAGCATGAGGATGAGAACTGCTGGGAGCCGGGTGCCACGGCTTGCTCGCAAGCCGTGCCAGACTACAGCTCCCCAACCAGGCAACCCCGCCCGATCACCCCGAGTGCGGCCCCTCCACGCATGCTGCCGATAAGATGGCCCCGGCAACCCGGCACGGAAGGAACAGCCATGCACCCCCTCCGCATCGCCACCCTCATCGCCCTGTCCCTCTGCGCCACGCTCACCGGCTGCGTCTATTCGCTGGAAGCGTACGAAGCGCATGGCCCGGACCGGGTCACCTCGCCCGACGACGCAATGCTCTGCGTCGACGGCCGCCGCGTGCAGTACTGGACTTACTCCAAGCCCGATTTCGTCAAGGGCACGCACGCATGGTCCCACATCCGCGATGGCGACCGGATCATCGAGAGAAACCTCGATGACCTGCGAACGCGGATCTTCCGCTATTCATTCAACCACAACAACATCATCGGTTGGCAGCTCTACGAGCACAGCCCGGAACCGGACAGCCCCTACCGCCTCAACCAGGTCCGCGTCATCTGCGTCGAGCCCATGATCTGCCTCATCCAGCCGGGGGTGGAGCCGACCGACTTCATCTTTCCGCAATACGGCACCAAACCGGTCCAGACCGAAGGACTCCTCTGGTTCTCCCCCGACACAAACGCCCTCCCCGCACCGCCGGAGCAAGACGGCGATCGGCTCACAATCACGGTCGACTGGGGCTGGATCTTCATCTCCAAGTCCACCGGCGAGATCACCGCCCTCTCTGACGATGATCTCCCACCTGCTTGAACAGGCCTCAGTATCCCGCGCGCAACTGCGCAGCAGGAAACACGGGGGTCTGAATCAACCCGGTGCCATGGTCTGAGCGAGCAACACGAGCGAAGGCCACGACCTCACACGCCCGCACCGCGCGCCCCAAGACACGGCTTGCCTCCAACCAAGCCGTGGCACGCATCGGTCCTCAGCCCACCACCCCACGAGCCCACCACCCCACCTCTACTCTCCGTGCCCTCCGTGACTCCGTGGTGACTCTTCTCCTCCCTCACCCATACCCCGGCCGCAACAACTCAATTGGAAACGCCGGGTTATTGATCGGCCGCAGCGCCAAGAGCAACAACGCCACCTCATCATCATCACCCGCGACGCGGTTCGTGCGCAATTGCCCGCACCCCGTGCAACAGTGCACGAGCGTCCACTCCCCCCGCCCGCGCGACGCGACCGCGATCGGCTCCATCGCCTCGTTGCAGCTCGACCGCCGATCCCCGATCCGCGCATCGACATGCCGCGACCACAGGCACCGCGGGCAGTGGTTCCGGTGCTTGGTCCCCGGCGCACTCGCCGGCACGCTCAACCCGCAAACAACACAGACAAACGACTCGCCCCCGCCCCAACCAGGTCGGCGGGCAGGCCGGTTCGAATTCTTCGACATCTGTAGAAACCCTGATCTGCTCTGGATCGCTCCCGCGCGAGTGTTCTTCTTCAACTCGTGGGGGGGCGCATGAAATCACGATGATCGACACGCGATCATCCCGGCGGCTCTGTCAGACGACAGAGATCGCGCCGCAGCGCGACGCGGCCGCGAATGGGTGGAAACCGTGATTACGCCAGAACAGTGGGTACCATCAGCCCGGAGTGTAGTGTTCGTGCGATCGCGTGCAAGCGCTTCGTGCCTGAGAACATCGCGGTGCCGTGGTCTGAGCAAGCCAGCGAGCGAAGGCCACGACCTCACCCGCCCGCACCGCGCGCCCCAAGACACGGCTTGCCTCCGGACAAGCCGAGGCACAGAACCGGCCTCAACCCACGAGCCCACCACCCCACCACCCCACGAGCCCACCACCCCACCTCTCCTCTCCGTGCCCTCCGTGACTCCGTGGTGCTTCTTCTCCCCCACTCCCCCTCCACGGCCCTCCGCGGCGAATCTCCTCCTCCCGCCCGATCCCCGCCATACGATCGACCGGAGCCGCCCCATGGACCCCGATGACCAGGTCTGCCTCTGCTTCCGCGTCTCGCTGCGGAAGATCCAGAATTACCTCAAGCGCGAGGACCCGCCCGTCGCCTCGCTCATCAGCGAGTGCCTCGGCGCCGGCACCGGCTGCCAATGGTGCGTCCCCTTCCTCAAACACCTCCACGCCCAGCACGCCAAGGGCCAGACCCCCGACCTGAAGATCTCCCCCGAGCGCTACGCCGAGGCCCGCCTCGGCTTTCACAAGACGAGCGAACGGGACGAGTCGGTCATGGATGAGGCGACGGCACGCGACGAACCGCACGAGGATGCAGACACATGATCGCATCGGCATGTGAAGGCACCGGCCGCAGCGCGAGCCCGCCCGGTGCCGTGGTCTGATCGCCGCGAAGGCCACGAACCCAGCCCCCTCAACCGCGGCCTCCGTCGCTCCGCTCCTCAGACCACGCCACCCAGTGCTTTTCGATAAGAACTCCGCTCTCCGCGGCCCTCAGCGGCCCTCCGCGGTGAGTTCCTTCTGCCTCAACACAGACCTTCCTCTCCGTGCCCTCCGTGCCTCCGTGGTGAATCCCCTCAGGTCGCCACCGCCTTGAGTGTTTCGTTCGTGTATTCGCTCTTGCTCACCTCGTGCGAGACATGCTCGGGCATGGTCAGGTGCATCGTCGCCGGGTCGTGCAGTTCGATCTCGCCGCAGAGTTCGTGCTTGCTCTGCCGGTACGCCAGCGCCCAGTCCACCTCGAAGGTCCCGACCGGCACGCCCTGCTTCGACCGCAGCCGCTCGCGGTGCGTCTTGGGCCAGTTCGTCGCCGCCGCGATCTCGATCTCGACCGGCTCGCCCTCAAACTGCTCGTCCACCGCGATCGGCTGGTGGATCACCCCGAACCCGCCCGGCGGCACACGAAACGCAAAGTGCACATCCCGCGCGCCCTTGTGGCTCCAGAACGCCCGCTCCTTCGGTCGAATGTGAATGACCGCCTCGCACGGACCCGCGAACCGCGACTGGTAGTACAGGCTGATCTCCGCCCGGTCCGGGCGGCTCAGCCCCATCGACGCCTTGCTCGGGCGCACGCGCACCACCGGCATGAAGCACAGCCCGTCGCGCTCGAAGTAATGACCCGCCGTCACCTTCGCAAGCTCGTCCCCGAGCTTGTCCTTCAGCCGCGTGTAATAGACGAACGCCCCGAGCGAGAGGATCAGCGCCCCGGCCGACCCCCACTCGTGCACCGCCGCCGAAGTGCCCAGGCTCTGCGCATAGTCCGGCGCGATGAGCCACGCAAAGATCGCCCACATCATCGAGAGGATCACCGCGGCAATCAGGACATTCTGTTGCGTCTCGCGCATCTGGACCTCCATTCCCCCGTTGGCCCGGCATCACCCCGAGCGCACGGAAACAGGACCCAACCCGGCGTGCGGAAACCGCCGCCGGAGCTTCGCTCCGCTCTCTCCTCATCCGATTGCCGCCGACCGTTCGAGCCCGCCAGGGCCCGCTCACTGCCGGTCCTCTGTCGCCTTCATGACCCCGGGCCCTCCGCGAACGGGATGCACGAACCGGGGTCGGCCACCCAACAAACTATCGAAAACCGGACGCCAAAGACAGCAAAATCCGCCCGGATTCACACCCCGAACCCGCCGCTCCCCCATCCGCACCCACGCCCGCCCCCCACCCACTCTCGCCGGCGCATGAAAACGCCCCGCCGGAGCGGGGCGACGAGAGTCGGCATCAAACGCTCGGCTTACTGCTCGTCCTCGTCCAGGTCGCGCAGCCCGAGCCCGTGCTCGGACAGCTTCTGCCGCACCTCGACCAGCGAGGTCGCGCCGAAGTTCTTCACGCCCATCAGCTCGGCCTCGGTATGGCTCGCCAGGTCGCCCATCGTGTGGATGTTGAGCAACTGCAGCGCCTTGCGCGCCCGCACCGACAGGTTCAGATCGCTGACCGGGCGGTTGAGCATCGCCTCCTTGCCCGAGCCCTTGAGCTTCTCCATGATCTGCCGACGGGCGGCCCGGTGCACATCCTCGCGCCCCTGCCCCAGCCGCAGACCCTTCGACTGCAGCATCTTCTTGATCTCCGCCAGCGAACTCTCCCCGAAATTCTTGTAGCTCATCAGCTCCGCCTCGGTGATCTTCAGGAGATCCCCCAGCGTGCGGATGTTCATCTTCTTCAGGCAGGTCCGCGCCCGCACCGACAGCTCGAAGTCCGTCACCGGCGTGTCCAGCAGCGCCCGACGCTTGAGCAGGTCGCGGTCGGACTCCTCCTCGACCACCATCTCCCGGCTCGCCTTGATGTCCTGCATGAACAGCCGCGCACGCGGATGGTTCGGGTTCGTCTCGAGCACCTGCCGCAGGCACCGCTCGGCCCGCACATAGTCCCCCCGATCCTCGTGCAGCACCGCGAGGTTCAGCAGCGCGTTGATCGGCGCGGGCACCACATCGCACGCCCGCTCGTACAGCGCGATCGCCTCCTCCTCCTCGCCCACGAGATCCAGCAGGAACGCGAGCTTGAACGCCGCGTCCTGACTCGACGGGTCGGCCGCCACCGCCTTGCGCAGCGCCTCGATCGCGCCCAGCCGGTCGCCCTCGCTCTCCAGCCGCAGACCCTCGGCCAGGTGCGTGCTCGCCGCCGCCGCGTCCCGCGCCCGCTCCTCCGCACCGATCACGATGTCCAGTCCATCACCTGCCATGCCAGTCTCCGTTCACACCGCCCCGAACCCGCCGACGACGGGCCCGAGCCGATGGCTCAAAACGAGTGTCAACACGAACGCTATGACGCGCTCGCATCGGGCTCAAGGGCCCGAGCCCCGATCTGTTCGCTCTCTGTTCTGTTCAGGGGCAAAATTTCTGCTCCCCCGCTCCCCGCCTCACCGCCCGAACTCCGCCCCAGCAGCTCGATCGACCGCCACTTCCCGCGCGTGAACCGCCCGAGAAACAGCACCCCCAGCAGCACGATGTACGCCGACGCCGCGATCCACGGCCCCAGCGAACCGAGCTGCGGCGCCACCTCGATCATCAGCACCCCGCCACCCACCACGCACGCCCAGCTCAGGATCACCGTCATCACGCCCGGCCAGACCGTGTCCCCCGTCCCGCGCAGCGCCCCGGACATCGTGATCGCCACCGCGTCGAACAACTGGAACACCGCCGCCGCGATCATGATCGGCACCCCGATCGCCAGCAACGCCTCCACCCGCTCGGGCGACTCGCCCGCCGGCACGAACACGCTCAGCAACTCCCCGCCGAAGAACACGAACGCGAGCGCCCACAGCCCCATGTAGATCATCGCGATCTTCAGCCCCAGCCACGCCCGCTGCGCCGCCAGGTCCGGGCGACGCATCCCCATGCACTTGCCCACCAGCGCCGTCACCGCGATCGACAGCCCAACCGTCGGCATGAACGACGCGTGCATGTACCGCAGCGCGATCCAACCCGCCTCGTTCGCCAGCACCCCCGCCTGCTCGATCGCCTCGGCCGACTTCCCCGCCGCCTCCGCCGCCGCACGCCCCGCACGCGGCACCAGGTACGACATCAGGTAACTCCAGCACAGGATCTCGTTGACCATCATCAAACCCGCCGGCCACCCGATCCGCAGCAGGTCCTTGATCGCCCCGACATCCGGCTTCCACGCCGACCGCGTCCCCAGCTCCGCGTTCAGCTTCGGACCCAGGAACACCGCCAGTGGGATCGCCAGCTCGAACACCTGCCCGATCACCGTCGCGACCGCCGCCCCCGGCACGCCCATCGCCGGCGCCCCGAGGTTCCCGTAGATCAGCACCCAGTTCGCCCCGAGGTTGACCAGGTTCCCGATCAGGACCGCCTTGAGCACGATCCCCGCGCGGTGCAATCCATAGAAGAACTGGTGCATCCCGCGCCCGGCGCACAGCAGCACCGCCCCGAAGAACAGGATCTGCGCATACTGCGTCTCGAGCACCACCTGCTCGGGCGGATGACCGCTCGCGGCAAAGACACTCGGCACCACGAACGCCGCCGGCACGAACCACAGCACGCTCACCAGCGACAGCCACAATGCCGACCACGCGTACCGCGGCGCCCGCTGCGGCGTCCCCGCGCCCAGGTTCTGGCTCACGAAGGTGTTCACCACCATCAGCAGGCCCAGCGTCAGCGACGCCACCACCCACACCATGATCCCGCCGTTCCCCTGCGCAGGCACATGCACCGGATCGCTCGGCGTGATCCGCGACACCATCCACGCGTCGATGAACTGCATGACCGTGTAGCTGGTCATCGTCACCACGCTCGGCAACGCGATCCGGAACATCTCGCGCAGCGGGTGCCCGTCCTCACGCGCCTCGGTCAGCGCCACCCCGTCGGAACACTCCGGCGCCAGCCCCGGCACGACGGCCTCGCTGAGATCGGGCCGATGCCCGACCCCATCGTGATGTGGGTCCTGCTTCGTCATGACGGATTCGTCGCGGCTTCTTCGCCCGGCGCGGCGCCCGCGACGCGGGCTTCCTTCCCCGCGCTCCGGGGCTCCCATCCTAGGTCGCGCGCCGCCCGCTCAGCGTC
The DNA here is from genome assembly GCA_043101605.1 of Phycisphaerales bacterium JB037. Classification (GTDB taxonomy): domain Bacteria; phylum Planctomycetota; class Phycisphaerae; order Phycisphaerales; family UBA1924; genus JBICIG01. Next base: position 2,307 of record JBICIG010000078.1, on the reverse strand, counting down.
GTACCGACGCCCCCGACCCCGGCTGCACCGCCAGCCTCGCCGCCAGCTCGATCGCACGGATCATGCTCCCCGCGTCGGCCGCGTTCTTCCCCGCGATGTCGAACGCCGTCCCGTGGTCCGGGCTCGTCCGCACCGTCGGCAGCCCCAGCGTCACATTCACCGCGCGGTCCCGGTCCAGCAGCTTCACCGGAATCAGCCCCTGATCGTGATACATCGCCACCACCAGATCGAACTCTCCCGCCACCGCCCGGTTGAACACCGTGTCCCCCGGATACGGCCCGCGCGCGTCCATCCCGTGCTCACGCGCCACCGCGATCGCCGGCTCGATCAGCCGCATCTCCTCGTCCCCCAGCAGCCCCTCCTCGCCCGCGTGCGGGTTCAGCCCGCACACCGCGATCCGAGGAGACGCCACCCCCAGCCGCACGCACGCCTCGTGCCCGAGGTCGATCGCATCGAAGATCCGCCCGATCGTCAGCGCGTTGCGGATCTCCATCAGCGGCAGGTGCACCGTCGCCAGGATCACCCGCAGCCGCGGGCTGTCAAACAGCATCCCCACCCGGCGCGCGCCGAATCGCGTCGCCAGCAATTCCGTGTGCCCCGGGTACTGCCTCCCCGCGAGCGACCACGCCTTCTTGCTGATCGGACCCGTCACGATCGCATCGGCACGCAGCGGATCGCCCGGCTTGCGCTTCGCATCGCGGATCGCATCCTCCACGAACCGGAACGACAACTCCCCCGACAGCTTGCCCGCCCCCGATCCGCCACCCGGCATCGGCGAGTCGGCGATCACCACCCCGTGCGAGGTCGTCGTCTCGACCAGGTCCGAATCCCGCGGCACCGCCCACCACTCCGGCTCCAGCCCCGCGCGGTCCGCCGCCTCCTCCATCGCCTCTTTGCACCCATAAATCCGGAAACGCGCCGCGCGACGCACCCCCGGCTCGGCCAACGCCTTGACGATCACCTCCGGGCCGATCCCCCCCGGATCGCCCATGCTGATCGCAATCATCGGCCTCGGCATCGAACTCGGTTCCGCAGCGGGCATCCATCATCCTACGGCGGCCCCGCCGGGCGAAATCAGCCCACTCCGACGCCTCCTCACGCTGCATCCCGCGCCCCGCCCCGGTAGGATGACGGGGTCGAGTCATCGACCCGGCGGGCACCGGGCCGACACACCTCCACACGCAGGCCCGTGCGCCGGCACACCCGCAACGCAGGAAACCTCCATGATGCCCTCGTCAACGGACCGAACCACGATCCGCGCACGAGTCGCCGCCGCCGCCGCGATCGCCACGCTCGCCCTCGCCGGCTGCAAGACCCACCAGCGCACCGACGCCGACAACACGCCAGCCGTCGAAACCGCCCTCGCGCCCGACGGCACCGAGTACCCCGTCCTCAACACCGTCGACCTCGGCGAGGGGCTCATCGCCCGCGACCTCCGCATCGGCACCGGCCCGGAGATCAAACTCGACGATGTCATGGTCGTCCACACCGTCGGCACCTACCCCGTCGGCGGGCCGCGCGGCGGACGCGTCTTCTACTCCACCATCGAAGACGGCGCCCCGCTCACCTGGCCCGTCAAGCGACTCATCCAGGGCTGGCAGCGCGGCGTCCCCGGCATGAAGGTCGGCGGCATCCGCACCCTCTCGGTCCCCTGGCCACTCGCCTACGGCGCCGAAGGCAAGCCCAACCCCGAGGACCCCGGCGCCGGCATCCCACCCAAGGCCGACCTCCACTTCACCATCGAACTCCTCGGCGTCAACCCGCCGGACTTCGACCGCTCCGACCTCCCCGATTGACACGCCCCGCGGGCTGAACCTCTCACCAAACTCTGAATCTCGCACGAAAGGACCCGACCCATGGGCGACAAGATGGAACTCGACCAGGGCGTCATCGCCCAGGACCTCGAAGTCGGCACCGGCAGCGAATGCCCCCCCGGCGCCACCGTCAGCGTCCACTACCGCGGCACGCTCGACGACGGCTCCGAGTTCGACTCCAACTGGGACTCCGAGCCCGCCACCTTCCCCCTCGACCACCTGATCGAAGGTTGGAAGATCGGCATCCCCGGCATGAAAGTCGGCGGCGTCCGCAAGCTCACCATCCCCCACGAAGTCGGCTACGGCGAACGCGGCAGCCCCCCCGTCATCCCCCCCCGCGCCACCCTCCACTTCGACATCAAACTCGTCGCGGTGATGTGAGCGACCGGGCCAACGCCCGGTGCCGTGGCCTGAACCCGCAGGGCGAAGGCCACGAACCAAAGACCCCCGACAACCCGTGTCATCCCGTGCCACCAGATCGGAAGAGCACACG
>JBICIG010000077.1:0-16751 GCA_043101605.1 Phycisphaerales bacterium JB037 | reverse complement strand
CGTGTGCTCTTCCGATCTTCGATTGCGCGGGGGAGGAGACCAAGTACGGGTGCCCGCTGCCGGCGGCGTTCCCGCTCGCCGAGCAGATCGACACCATGGTGCATGTCCGCGTCCGCGGGCTGATGACCATGGCGCCCTACTCGGAGAACCCCGAGGACGCCCGCCCGGTCTTCGCCCGCTGCCGGGAACTCTTCGAGGAGATGAAACTCGCCGGGCTCGGCGACGGGCGATTCAACATCCTGAGCATGGGGATGTCGGGGGACTACGAGGTCGCGATCGAGGAGGGGTCCAACCTCGTCCGGGTCGGGTCGGCGATCTTCGGCCCGCGCGATCCGTCGGCCGAGCCGGAGCCCGAGGAGGCGTGAGCGGCGTCGGCGTACCGGTCGGTGATGCGGCGCGGATGGGGTGGGGGGCGACCGGGTCAGGCCCGGGCCATGCCGCCCTTGCCGCTGCGGGTCTGGATCATGTACCGCTGGAGGCTGACGCCCGGGCAGGCGGTCGGCCGCAGTTCCTGGTGCGTGTAGACGCGCGAGATCGGGACGCGGTAGGCCTTCATGCGGTCGGCGACGAAGGCGTCGAGAGCCGCGAGGGCCGAGGATGTCGGCCGCTGCTCCATGAAGTTGCCCATCACCAGGATCCCGAGGTTGTGGGGGTTGTGATCCTTGACATGCGCGCCCTGGAAACGGATCGGGCGGCACTCGTAGACCCGCCCGGCGGGGTCGATCGCGTAGTGGTAGCCGATGTCCGCCCAGCCGTTGCCCCGGTGGGCGTTGCGGATGGACTCCAGGCGGCTCATGGCGTCGCTCTGGCGCGTCGAGGTGAACGGGGTCATCCCGTCGTGGTGGATGGTGATGGTCGAGACGGCACCCATGGGGTCGGCCAGGGCGACCACCGGCCCGGCCGAGGCCCAGCGGGTTCGCATGATGACGCCGGAGGGTGCGGTGGACTGGCGACCCTTCCACGCGTCGAGCAATTCACGCGCCCGGGACGAGGCGGCGTCGTCGTGGACTCCCGCCCGGTCGAGGGCCAGCGGCTCATCCGAACGCCCGCCGAGCGAGGCGACCGAACCGCCCGGGAGGGGGTCGCCGACGCTTCCGACGCCGCCCGAAGCGGACCGGCGTCCGCTGGAGCAGGCCGAAAGGGCGAAGAGCCCGATGCCCGAAAAGAGTGTGTTGACCGCATGCCGTCGTGTCAGAGGTGTCTTCACGAGTCATCCCATCGGCCGGGAATGGTCGAAGAGTTGAAACCGGGGCTTCAACCCCGGCTTCAGCCAGTGAACGAGTATACCGATCGGACGGGTGATCCCGGGGGATCCCTCGCGCCGGGCGGGCCCGTGGAGCGCGGGTGGAGAACGAAGCCGTCGCCCGGATCGGCGGTCTGGAAGGGAGTCCAGAGCAAGTGCCAAGGAATGGAATCACCCGCTGCTGGCTCGTCGCGTGCGTGCTTTCGGTTGTGTCTTCGCTGGCGCCGGCGGCTCCCCCGGCGGATGATCCGGATGCCGCCCTGATCTGGTCGGTCCCCGAACGCCCGAGCCGGGTGGGCCCCCCGTTGCGCTCGGCCCCGGAGGATGAGGCTCCCGCCCGGCCGGCCGTTTCCGAGAACACAGGGCAGGCGCGGGAGGTCCTCGCGACGGCCCAGCCCGCCGGAACGCCGGTGGATGTGTCGGTGGTGGAGTCGCAGGGCGAGACCGAGACGAAGGTGCCGAGCCCGGTGGTGCAGGACGAGCCGGTGGTCGAACCGCCGCCCGAGCCGAGCGAGCTCGAGAAGTTCCTGACGGGGTGGGAGCGCCGCATCGAGCTCGGGCTCGCCGGGAGCGAGGGAAACTCCACCGCGTCGAGTTTCCGTGGGAAGTTCCGGGCCGAGCGGAAGACGGACCTCAACGAAACGAGGCTGAACCTTGAGTATGTCTACGCGACGCGGGACTCGCGCGTGACGGCGAACCGGTTCGCGTCCGAGATCCGCTACGACAAGCTGATGAAGGACTCGAGCTGGCGGTACTTCGCGCGGGCGTCGTACGACGCCGACCAGTTCCAGAGCTGGGACCATCGCGTGACGCTCGGCGGCGGGTTCGGCTACCAGGTGCTCAAGACCGACAAGACCAACCTGCTGGCGCGCGGCGGGCTGAGCCTCGCACAGGACATCGGCGGGCCCAACGACGACATCCGGGCCGAGGGCATCCTCGGCTTCGATCTCTCGCACAAGCTCAACGATCGCCAGCGGTTGACGGCGAACCTGGATGTGCTGCCGGGCATCACCGAGCAGCGGCTGCGGGTGAACGCCAAAGCGGAGTGGGAGATCATGATCGACCCCGAGCGGAAGCTCAGCCTGAAGGTCGGAGGGCAGGATCGGTACGACTCCGACGCCGGCGGCGGTGCCAAGCGCAACGACCTGAGCTACTACATGCTGCTGGCGATCCAGTTCTGACCCTCGCCTCGGCGGCCCCGCCGGCCCGGCCCGCGTTCTTCCCGGCTTGAGTCGGGGGGGGGGCGGTCGTACTGTGATCGCTCGATCGCCGCCCGAAGGAGTGGGGGGCCGAACCGCCACAGGAAGGCTCATGGTGCCGTCGGACGCGGGCGTTTGTTCGGCCCGTCCGGGGGCGGTTGCGGCGTGCGGCCGCGGAGCAGGAGAAGCAACATGCAAAGCAAGGGATGGCGGGCGGTGACGACGGTCGCCGCGGGTGTCGTGTTGTCGGCCGCGTCCGGGGCGGTCGCCCAGGAAGACGCGGCCGGCGTCGCGGTCGAAGAGGCTCAGCCGAAGTCCTTTCTCGAAGGGTGGAAGGGCAGCATCGAGGCCGGGCTCAACGGCTCGACCGGCAACACCGAGCGTTTCAACTTCCGGGCGGGCATCTCGGGCGACCGCGAGACCGACGCGATGCGCACCAAGGCCAGCGCGATCTACACCTACGCGAACGAGGACGGCGACCAGACCGAGAGCCGCGTCTTCGCCAACCTCCGCAACGACTGGATCATCAACGACTCGCCCTGGTTCCTCTGGGCGCTCGGTTCGTTCGAGTTCGACGAGTTCCAGGATTGGGACATGCGCCTGACCGGCGCAGTCGGCGGCGGGTACGAGTTCATCAAGAACGACAAGACCACCCTGCTCGGGCGACTGGGTATCGGCGCCTCGCGCGAGATCGGCGGGTCGGACAACACGATCCGCCCCGAAGCGGTCATCGGCGGCGACTTCACCCACAACTTCACCGACCGCCAGCGTTTCACCGCCACCGCGGACCTGTTCCCCGACCTCAGCGAGGTGGGCGAGTTCCGATTCATCGGGACCGCCGCCTACGAGATCCTCATCGACCCCGACAACGGCCTGAGCCTCAAACTGGGCGTTGCCGACCGGTACGACTCCACGCCGGGCGCGGGGCAGAAGCGGAACGATCTCGACTACTTTCTGCTCCTGGTCTGGTCCTTCTGAACCGTTCACACACTTGACCCGCGATTGCGCGGGGGAGGTACGACATCGTGCTGATGACACTGCTGGGGTGGCTCCAGCCCGCGGGTGATGGCGCGCCGGGCGAGCCGGACGCGACCGCTGCCGCCGCGGGCGAGGGCTCGGGCGGCGACGCTTCGGGCGGGGGCGTTCTCGACAACCTCGATCCGGATCGCGTCATGGAACTCGTCCAGACCTACGCGATCCCGGTCGTGAAGGTCCTGGTCCTGCTTCTGGTCGCGTGGATCGTCGCGGGCTGGCTGCGGCGCGTCGCGACCGGCGCACTTCGCCGCGCCAAGATCGAGGAGACGCTCGCCCGTTTCTTCGGGAACCTGATCAAGTGGGCGATCCTGATCTTCGCGCTGCTGGCGGCGTTGGAGATGTTCGGCGTCGAGACCACGAGTTTCGCCGCGGTCATCGCGGGCGCATCGCTGGCGATCGGCCTGGCGTTCCAGGGGAGCCTGGGCAACCTCGCCGCCGGCGTGATGCTGCTGATCTTCCGCCCCTTCAAGGTGGGCGACTACATCGAGGTGGCCGGTGAAGCCGGCACGGTCAAGGACATCGACCTGTTCACGACCTACCTCGACACGCCCGACAACAAGCGCATCATCGTCCCCAACGGCTCGATCTTCGGCAGCACGATCGAGAATGTGACCTTCCACCCCAAGCGTCGGTGCGATGTCAATGTCGGCACCGAGTACGCCGCCGACCTCGACAAGACGCGCGAGGTGCTCATGGCGGTCGCCAAGGCCGTCGAGGGACGCCTGCCCGACGAGGAGCCGGTGGTCTACCTCAAGGAACTCGGCGGATCGAGCATCGACTGGGCCGTCCGCGTCTGGGTGCAGACCGGTGACTTCTGGGCCGTGCGCGAACGGCTGACGCGCAACATCAAGGTCGCGCTTGATGAAGCGGGCATCGGCATCCCGTTCCCGCAGATGGATGTGCACCTCAACAAGATCGCGGACTGATCTCGCACCGTTCCGCCGACATGCTCTCTCTGCAAGGGGCCGCTCGCACGCCGAGCGGCCCTTCTTCATATGGGCCGAATCACCCGGAGTGATCGGGATTGGTTCCGGTGCCGCGGTCTGAGCGGAGCGAAGGCCGCGAGCGGAGGACTCTCAATCGGAGTTGGGTCATCATCGTGGCCATCGGCGGGGACTCCTCAGACCGCGACACCCGAGTGCGGGGCCCCCGACTCTCAGAGGCTGAATCAGGCGTGTCCCCGCCGCACGCCTTCGAGCCACTTCGCCCAGATCGAGAGGACGAGCAGCATGTAGAGCCGCTGCGAGTGGTCGCGACCATGCCATGGATTGATCGACTTCTCCCCGGCCGCGTCGTGCTCGCGGAGCATCTTCCGGACGAAGTTCATGTCGATGTTCACGCCCGCCTCGGCGAGCCCGGGAAAGGGATCGGTTGATCCGAGATGGTCATGGAGGAGTTGGCGCATGCCGCCGAAGTCGGTGCGGAACCACTCGCCGATGGGGATGGCAAAGCCCCGCTTGGGGCGGTCGACGATGTGGTCGGGGAGGTGCTTGCGGGCGACTTGTTTGAGGAGGCCTTTGCGCTGGCCGCCCGGCATGAGCAGATCGAGCGGCGTGCGCAGCGCGGCATCGACGAGCTCCCCGGCAAGAAACGGTGACCGCACCTCGAGCCCGACCGCCATTGACGCGGTGTCGGTCTTGCGGAGCAGGTCCTCGGGCAGGTAATGCTCGAAGTCGTGTCGCAGCGGGTCGTCGATCCGGTCAAAGCGGCCCGATCCGGTTCGTTCGCCATCGATGCTCGGGAGAAGTGCTCGAATGTCGGGCGTGGGGAAGATCGCGATCAGCTCGTGGTATCCGCCGTAGCGGGCGGCGGTCGCAAGCCGGGCGAGAGCGGTCGGTCGGCTCGCGGGGTCTCGGCGGTCCAGCAACATGGTCGGGATGAGCCGGAGGAGGTGCCGCCAGCGATTGAGCACCGGGGTGATCGCGTGCCGGCGGTAGCCGCCGAAGAGTTCATCGCCGCCGTCGCCGCTGAGAGCCACCTTGACCTGCTCGCGTGCAGCCCGGCACACCCAGGATGTCGGCAGGAGCGAGCTGTCGCCGAAGGGAAGCCCGAGCTGCTCGATGACACGCACGAGGTCCTCGGCGGGCTGTGGATCACAGTCGAGGATGTGGTGCTCGATCCCGAGGTGTCGGGCGGTCTCGGCGGCGGCTTCCGACTCATCGAACCGCCGATCGGGCATGCGAACCGTGAAGGCCTTGGCATCGGGGCGTTGCTTGTGGACGATCGAGGCGATCAGCGCGGAGTCGATCCCGCCCGACAGAAACACGCCGAGCGGGACATCGGCGTCGAGCCGCGAGCCGACGGCTGTCTCGATCAGCCGGTGCGCGTCGTCGGCAGAGCGAAGATCGCGCCCTCCGGGCTGACTCCGATCGGGCGGGAGATGGCGGAGCCCGACCGACCGCATGGCTGACCCATCGAATGCCGCATCCGCAGGCTCGGCCCCTCGTCGTGGCGATTCCGGCCAGATCGACCATTGCAGCGGACGGACGCCGAACGCCGGCGTCGGCGATAGGAGCGCCGCACCGAAGTGGATCCATCCTTCGATGCCGGGGAGGTGGACCGTGGCCGGTCCGAGTTCGGCGAGCCCGGGCATGCACGACGCGAAGATCCGCGTGCCGTCCGCACCCCGGCTCTGATAGAGCGGCTTCTCGCCGGCAAGATCCCGCCCCCACGCGAGTTGCCCGGATGCGCGGTCCCATGTGATCACGGCGTACATGCCGTCGAGTTTCTCGATCTGGCGCAGCTCCCATGCCCGCCATCCGTGCACCAGCACCTCGGTGTCCGAGTGATCCGTCCCGAACCGGTGTCCCGCGGCTTCGAGTTTCGCCCGCAGTTCGCGGTGGTTGTAGATGCACCCGTTGAACACCACCGCGACGATCGGCACGCCCGGGGCCAATTCGTGCGCAAGTTTCGGCTCTTCGCCCGGCTGGTAGGTCAGGTCGGGCCGCAGCCGCTCGCCGTCGTGGACCATCGGCTGGTGCCCGTCGGCGTGGTCGATGATGCTCAGGCGTCGGTGGACCAGCGCGATATCGACCGTCGAGCCATCGTCGCGCAGGGCTCGGTCGCGGAAGCGTCCCTGCCCGTCCGGGCCCCGGTGCTTGATGGACTCGTCGAGAACATCGAGCCAGTGCTCGGGGATCGATTCGAGAGGGTGGGGGGCCGGATCTCCCGGGGCGTAGGTGCGCACGATGCCCGCGATGCCGCACATGCCGCCCTCGTTCCCCTAGATGCCGGTCGCCGCGCGGCTCACTTGAACCGCCCCGTCTTCAGGCCCCAGAGCGTGTGCACGATCCGCGTCACGAGAATCGCGGCGGTGAACGCGAACACGAACGCCCAACTGTCGGCGACATCGCCGAACTTCATCAGCGCCAACATCCCGCCCCCGGCGATCAGATAGAAAACGGGGCTGAGCAGGTACCGTTCGACCTGCACCAGCGACGCTTCCTTCCAGAACGAGGCCGGATCCACGATGGGGTCGTCGCTGGGATCGGGGGTCTTGACCCACGGCGGCGTCCAGTGATTCGCGAACCAGTGCAGCAGGAAGTAGATCAGGATGTCCGCCGCCCCGTCGATCGCCATCGCGCAGACGACCTTGAGCCACTTCGGCCCGTCGCCGATCCAGGTCGTCACCCAGTACACCGGCAGTTTCGCGACCGCGATCGCGAGCAGACCGGCCGCGATGATGTTGACATTGATGTTGATGATCTTCTTGTTCTGGTAGAGCTTGAAGAGGCGTTCGTGCATGGCGCGTCAGTGTAGGGATTCGGGATCGGGCCCGGCATCGCCGGAGCCGGCTTCGGCCAGCTCTCCGAGGCCCGCCAGCCTCTCATGCGTGATCCGCACCGCATCGGGGTTGAGGTCGCACCCGATCGCCCGCCGACCCGCCACAACGGCCGCCACCAGCGTCGTCCCGCTCCCGCAGCACGGGTCGAGCACCAGCCCCCCGGCGACCTCGCCCCGCGTGCCCGGTTCGGCCGGCGGGCAACACGCCCGGATCAGCACATCAAGCAGGGCCAGCGGCTTCTGGGTCGGGTATCCCGTCCGCTCCCGGGCCATGTTGTTGATCGCGGGGATGTCCAGCACATCGGTTGCCTTCTTGGACTCCCCCCGCAGCCGCCGGCTCGTCGCCGGGATGCGGGGCGGGTCGAACCAGTACCGCTCCGGATCGATCGCGTAGAACAGGATGTCGTCGTGCTTGCGGGCGAAGCGCCGGGGCGAACTGCCGCCGAGCCCGTACTGCCAGACGAGGTGGTTGACGAAGCGGTCGGGTCCGAGGAGATCGTCGAGGAGCAGCCGCGCGTGGTGGCTCGTCCGCCAGTCGACATGCAGCAGGATCGAGCCGGTCGGCTTGATCGCCGGGAGCGTCGCTTCCAGCCGCTCGCGGAGCCACGCGAGCCAGGCGTCGGTCGAGGGCCAGGTGTCGGCGTAGTCGCCTCCCGAGCCGGTTTGCCGCTGCCCGGTGTTGAATGGCGGGTCGGCGTAGAGGAGGTCGACGCTCGCCGGGCCCATCCGACGCGCCAGGTCGAGCCAGTCGGATTGCTCGCAGCGAGCACCCAATCCACTCACCTCGGCTCCGCGCTCGCCCGCCCGACCGAGTGATGGAAGAACCCGAGTTTGGCCATGTCGCCCGGCTCGTACAGGTTCCGCCCGTCGAAGATCGCCGCGTGCCGGAGCAGCCCGCGAAGCCTGTCGAAGTCCGGGCTCTTGAACTCGTCCCAGTCGGTCGAGACGACCACGCCGTCGGCGTCCTTCGCCGCCTCGTACATGTCGTCGGCGAGCGTGAGCGCCGGGCCGATCTCCCGTCCCGCGTTCTCGGCCGCGACCGGATCGAACCCCACGCACTCGACGCCGTAGCCCAGCGCCCGGCGGATCAGCGTGAGCGCCGGTGCCTCGCGGATGTCATCGGTCCGGGGCTTGAACGCGAGCCCCCAGAACGCGAGCCTCTTGCCCGTCAGCCCGCCGCCCTGCTGCTCGTAGTGCCTGAGGATCTTGGCAAAGAACAGGTCGCGCTGGCGCTGGTTGACATCGTGCACCGCCCGGCTCAGCACGGCCGGGGTGCCCGACTTCTCGCCCATCATGATGCACGCCTGGGTGTCCTTGGGGAAGCACGAGCCGCCGTAGCCCAGCCCGGGGTAGAGAAACTGATACCCGATCCGCGAATCGGAGCACATGCCCGCGCGGACGCGGTTGATGTCCGCCCCGTACGCCTCGCACAGGTTCGCCATCTCGTTGATGAAGCTGATCTTTGTCGCGAGAAAGTTGTTCGACGCGTACTTGACCATCTCGCTCGACAGAATGTCCATCACGAAGATCGGGTGCCCGTTGCGCACGAACGGGTCGTACAGCCGACGGAACTGCTCGCCCACCCGCTCGGAGTCTCCGCCGCAGACCACGCGATCGGGCTTGACAAAGTCCCGGATCGCGTCGCCTTCCTTCAGGAACTCCGGGTTGTTGCCCATCCCGAACGGGATGCCGGGCCCGACGCGCTCGCGGATCCGCTCGCGCACCGCCAGCGTGGTGCCGACGGGAACCGTCGACTTGACCACGATCGTCTTGGGCGGCTGGTCGGGCCCCAGTTCGAGCAACACCTCCGCGATCGCGTCCGCCGCCGCGTGGATGTACTTGAGGTCCGTGTGCCCCTTCTCGTCCGAGGGCGTGCCGACGCAGATGAAGATCATCTCGGCGTCCCGGTGCGCCTCGCCCGCGTCGGTCGTGAACCGCAGACGCCCCGCCGCAATGTTCCGCTCGAGCAACTCGTTCAGCCCGGGCTCGTAGATGGGACTCCGCCCGGCGCGGAGCGTTCGGACCTTCGCCTCATCCACATCGAGGCACACGACATCGTTGCCGGTGTTCGCCAGGCACACGCCCGTCACCAGCCCCACATACCCGGTTCCCACCATCGACAGGCGCATCGTTCCGGTCCTCCCATGACCCCGGATCCTCCGGCGTGGGCTCAGTATAGGGTTCGGGCGCGCACGCCCGGCATCCTCTCTCTACACTCCGCCCCATGCCGACCCAGACCAAGCGTGCCGCCAAGAAGCGGCCCAACAAGAAGACCAAGGCCCCGCGGTTCACCGCCGCCACCGCCGACCGCCACGAGCTCTACCAGCTCGCCGTCCAGAATGTCGAGGCCGAGATCGACTTCGTCGACGAGCGGTTCAAGATCATCCGCGGCCGCAGGGCCCGCTCGCTCCGCGAGGACTTCTGCGGCACGGGCAACACCTCCTGCGAGTGGGTCCGCCGCCGCCCGGACAACACCGCCATCGGGCTCGATATCGACCCGGATCCGCTCGGCTGGGGGCGCGAGCACAACATCGCTCCGCTCACCCCGTCGCAGCGCCGCCGCGTGACGCTCCTCCAGCGCGATGTCCGCACCCCGGGCCGCGAAGGTTCGGGCGTCGATTGCGTCCTCGCCATGAACTTCAGCTACTGGCTCTTCATGACCCGCCCCGAACTGCTCGCGTACTTCAAGAGCGTCCGCAAGTCGCTCGCGCCCGACGGCGTCTTCTTCCTCGACCACTTCGGCGGGTACGAGTCGATGCGCGAGATGACCGAGCAGCGCGACATCGACGCCGGCTTCACCTACATCTGGGACCAGCACAAGTACAACCCCATCAACGGGCAGTTCACCTGCTACATCCACTTCAAGTTCCCCGACAAGACCCGCATGAAGAAGGCGTTCGAGTACACCTGGCGCCTCTGGACCCTCCCCGAGATCCAGGAACTCCTCAGCGAAGCCGGCTTCCGCAATGTCACCGTCTACTGGGAGGGCGATGACGGCGACGGCGAGGGCAACGGCGTCTTCGAGCCCGCCACCGAAGGCGAGGCAGATGCCGGCTTCATCTGTTACCTCACCGCCGAGAAGTAGACCTATCCTCCGCCATGCAGGGCGTCGCCGAGATCCCCGAACAACTCGAAGAGCTTGCCGCACAGCTCTCGACGCAGTTGCTCCTCGTTGCCGAGCGGTTCGATGCCGCCCTCGCCTCCGATGAGCCCGCGGTTGCCGAACTGATCCGCCACCTCGAGCGGTACCGCGGCAAGATGCTCCGGCCGACCCTCGTGCTGCTCTCGGGCCTCGCCAGCACCGGCGCCACCGAGCCTCCCGACCGCGCCCTCTCCGACGGGCACCGCACCCTCGCGGCCGTCTGCGAGATGGTTCACATGGCAACCCTCGTCCACGACGATGTCCTCGACGAGGCCTCCGTCCGCCGCGGCGGGAAGACCGTCAACCACCTCCGCGGCAACGAGGCCGCCGTCATGCTCGGCGACCTGCTCATCGCCGGCGCCTACCGCCTCTGCGCGTCGCTGCAGGACCAGCGGGCCTCCCTCGCCGTTGCCTCGATGAGCATGGAGATGTGCGTCGGCGAACTGACGCAGATCGCCAACCGCGACAACCTCGCGCTCTCCCTGGAACGCTACGAACGCATCCTCGACCGCAAGACCGGCGCCCTCATCGGCACCGCGTGCGAACTGGGCGCGCACGCAAGCGGCGCGCCCGAGCCGACCATCGCGGCGCTCGGCACCTTCGGGCGCGACCTGGGCATCGCCTTCCAGATCCAGGACGACCTGCTCGACCTCATCGGAACCGAGCAATCCGTCGGCAAGACCACCGGCGTCGACCTCGCCAAGGGCAAACTCACGCTCCCGGTGATCCTCTGGCTCGAAGCCGAGCGTGCCGCCGGCGGCGCCGAACCCGCCGAGGCGCTCCTCCGCCGGGCCGCGTCGGGAGACCCCGCCGCCCCCGCACAGCTTCGCGCCATCCTGACCCAACAGGGCTTCATCGAGCGAGCCCGCGCCGCCGCTGCCGTGCGAATCGATCGAGCGCGCGCCCAACTCGCGACGCTCCCGCCCAGCCCCGCTCGCGATCTGCTCGCCGTCCTCGCCGACGCGGTCATCACGCGCAGCAAATGACCCCCGCGCCGCAGCACGGGGGTCATCGTTCATCGAACAGATGGCGGGCTCAGCGACGCCGACGCACCGCCGACAGTCCGCCCAGCCCGAGCAGCGCGACGCCCGCCGGCGCGGGCGTCGCGGTGATCTCCAGTGAGAACGGCAGCGCATCTGGGAAGAACGACTCATTGGTGTAGAACCCCGGATACTCCGCCGGCCCGCCCTGCGTCGTCAAATGCAGCGAGGTGATCGAGAACGACACCACGCCCGCGTTCAGGCTCTGGGCCAGGTACGCCTGGATGTTCGGATCGTTGACATCGATCTCGAAGGTGAAGGTCGTGTCGCCCGGCACCAGGTCCCCCGGGTTCAGGTTCGCCTGCCCGACCGCGAACGGCGACGCTTCAAAGCGATCGCGCACATTGTTCGACACATCGACCAGCGACCCGCCCACGAACCCCGCCGCGTACGCGTTCCGCACGCCTTCGAGCGTGGGGTCGGCGAACGCGAACGGCGTCGCGGGATTGTGGAACGCGAACGGATTGAGACCGTTGCGGAACGCCGTCCCGAACAGCTCGATCGCCCGACCCGCGTCGGTGTCGGGCACCCAGTCCGGGTCGCTCGGCAGCAGGTGGCTCCGGTACGAGTCCGCCGTCGGGTCGTACGCGAACACCCCGCCGAAGCGCGGATCGATCGTCGCCGTCAGCGTGGCGCGGCTGATCTGATACGCGCCGACGCCGAGCCCGGGCTGAACGTCATTGCCCGTCACGAAGGTCGTCACGACCTGCGCGTCCCGATCATCGAACACGCCCGGCGTGAAACCCGGCGAGAAGGTCGTCGCGACATCCCGCGTCTCGGGCGACCCGTTGAACGGGTAGTTCCAGCGATCGAAGGTGGCGCCGTTGTACTGCACCGTCGTCTGCGCCGCCGCCGCACCCGCAAGGGCGCCGACCGCCGCGATCATCATCATCCGATTCATCACCTGCTCCTCTCACACATGGAGTCGTTGCCAGACCCGGGCCGCGGCCCGGAAGAAATCACGATCACAGGTCCCCGAAAGCATCGAGGAAGAAGAAGAAGTCGTCCCCGTCCGCATCGCAGTCGGGCTGCCCGAAGCTCGGGTCGTTCGGGTCACTCGACCCGGTCAGGTCCGCCACGGCGCTCCCCTGCGTGAACGCGTCGAGGAAGAAGAAGAAGTCCTCACCGTCCGCGTCGCCGTCGGGAATGCCGTAGCTCGGGTCGTTCGGATCGCTCGAGCCGGTCAGGTCCGCGACGGGCCCGACGCGCACGACCAGTTCCAGCGTCGGCGTGCCGCCCACCAGCGGCGCCAGCGGGTTCTCCGTCGTGTAGAAGAACGGGTAGATCGCCGCGCCCGTCGGCCCGCCCGGCCCGCCGCTCGCTGACTGCAGCGAGCCCACGCTCAGCCGTACCACCCCGGCGTCCAGCCCCTCGCGGAGGAACCACGCCCCGCCCGGCGCGCACGCCGACAGGTCGAACACCACCTTTGAGTCCGCCGGCACCAGGTCCCCGGGCGTCACGCCCGGGATCTCGCCCACACCCAGCGGCACCGCATCGAACCGCTCCTTCAGCCGGTTCGAGACATCCACCACTTGCCCGTTCGCATCCACCGTCGCCACAAACGCATACCGCGAGCCCTGCGCCGGCTCGATCACCGGCGTCCCGCCGAACGGCGCCGTCTCGAACCAGGTCGAGACACTCCACGCCTCCCCGTCGGCCGGATTCACGCCGCGATACCCCGTCCCGTACACCACCACCGGCCGCGCGTCCGGGTCCGCGTCCGGCGCATACTCCGGGTCGCTCGGGTCGAGCCAGGTCCGGTACGAATCAAGCGTCGGGTCGTACCGGAAGGTCTGGTCCTCGAACACCGTGAGCGTCAGCCGGGCGCTGACGATGTGGTACCGCATCGCCCCCTGACCCGTCGGCACGAGCGAACTCGTATCGAACCCGACGATGAACTGTGCATCGTGGTCGTCGAAGCCCTCGATCAGCGTCGCTCCGAAGGTCGAAGCGAGGAACCGCGTGCCCGGCGTGCCGTTGAACGGATAGTTCCACCGATCCTCGCTCGCCGGCAGCGACAGGTCGAACAACTGCGCCGAAGCCTGCGTCCCGACCACACACGCCAGCACGACGCCCGCGAAACCCGCCTGCGTTCGATTCATGATCCGTTCTCCTCTCATCGCCGCGTCCGGAAGCCGCCCGACCCCGAAGATCCATGGGGTTGGCGGGCCGATCTTGCGCATCGGCGACATTGTTGAGACTCAGTCTCAATTGAATCAAGTTCCTGCCACACAAAATTCCTCACTGCCTCACAAGACGCCATGCCCCATTCCGAGATACTATTGAGACCCAGTCTCAACCGACTGGCGAACGAACCCCTGATCAGGCTGGCGGCGGGCCCAAACTCGCGTCCTAGCCCGGTCAGCCGGGGGCCGATAGTCCCCGGGTCGGCAGGCCCGAGTTGGAGCCCGAGTCCCGCGATGCCCGCGCACACGACTTCCCGACGCTCCGCTTTCACGCTCATCGAGATGCTCGTCTCGATCGCGATCATCGTGCTGCTGGTCTCGATTCTGCTCCCTTGCCTCGCCCAGGCCCGCGGCGCCGCCCGCCAGACCCGCGAACTCGCCGCCGGCCAGCAGCAGATGCTCGCGTTCACGCTCTACGCCAACGACCACGACTCGCGCGTCCTCCCGGGCTTCCTCCCCGCGAGCGAAGCGGTCGGCATCGATGCGACCGGCTCGCGGATCTCCGGGCCGACCGCCCAGCGTTACCCGTGGCGCCTCGCCCCGCAGTACGACTACGACTTCAACGGGCTGTACTACTCCGACAAGGCCCTCCGCGATCTCCGCAACGAGCCCACCAGTTTCGAGTACCTCGTCAGCCTCTTCCCGCTGCTGGGCATGAACACCCAGTTCGTCGGCGGCGACGCCCGCTACTTCGGCTTCGACAGCCGCTTCTCCCGCTTCTTCGGCAAGTTCTACATCGAGCGCATGCACCAGCCCCTCCGCCCCAGCCAACTGCTCGTCTTTGTCTCGGCCCGCCCGAGCCCCCAGGCCCTCGCCGGCGTCGCGATCGAGGACAACCTCCCGGGCTACCACCATGTCCTCGCCCCGCGCTTTGCCGATCCCTCGCCCGTGCAGTGGGCCGACCGCTACGACGACCGGACCGAAACTCCGGGCAACAACTCGGGCTTCGTCGCGCTCCGCCACGGCGGCAAAGCCGTCGGCGCCACCTTCGACGGGCACGCCGAACTCCTCGACTGGGAAGAACTCCGCGACATGCGACGGTGGGCCAACGGCGCCACTTCCGCCCACTGGTCCCTCCAAGCCCGCTGACCCGCCGAGCCCCTCTGCGAACCAAGTCCCGCGCCTCGGTCCGTGTCTGCGTGGCGACTCACCTGCGAGGCCGAACGCGGCAACTCCCCGGCGCCGTGGTCTGAGCCAAGCGAAGGCCACGAACCACGCACCCGGCTAGGCTTCGCTCCCATGACCGAGCCGAACCTCCATCACGCCATCGACTTCCTCGACGAGATCCAGTGGCGCGGGCTGCTGTTTCAGTCCACGGACCTCGACGCCCTCCGCGCCCACCTCGCGTCGCCCCGCAAGCTCTACGCCGGCTTCGACCCCACCGCCGACTCGCTGACCATCGGCAACCTCGTCCCCATCATGGTCCTCGTCCACGCCGCCCGCGCCGGGCACACACCCATCGTCCTCATGGGCGGCGGCACCGGGCTCATCGGCGACCCCTCGGGCAAGACCGCCGAGCGGCAACTCATGACCCGCGAGCGCGTCGCCGAGCATGTCGAAGCCCAACGGTCGATCTTCGTGCGCGCGTTCGAGGGCGCGGGCCTCCCCGAACCCACCATCGTCAACAACCTCGACTGGCTCGGCGGGCTCGGCTACCTCGACCTCCTCCGCGACATCGGCAAGCACTTCTCGGTCAACCAGATGATCCAGCGCGAATCGGTCAAGCAGCGACTCGAATCGCGCGAGCAGGGCATCAGCTACACCGAGTTCAGCTACGCGATCCTTCAGGCGTACGACTTCCTGCATCTCTTCCGAGAGCACGGCGTCACCCTCCAACTCGGCGGCTCGGATCAGTGGGGGAACATCGTTTCGGGTATCGATTTGATCCGGCGCGAGTCAGCCGCCGAGAGCGACGAGCACGACGCGCCCACTCACCTCGCCCACGCCCTCACCGCCCCCCTCGTCACCAAGGCCGACGGCGGCAAGTTCGGCAAGACCGAGTCCGGCGCCATCTGGCTCTCGGCCCACCGCACCAGCCCCTACGCCTACTTCCAGTTCTGGCTTAACGCCGCGGACGCCGACATCCCCAAGTTCCTCCGCATCTTCACACTCATGACCGAGGACGAGATCAAGGCCCTCGAAGCCGAGCATGCCGCCAACCCCGGCGCGCGCACGGCCCACCGCGCCCTCGCGATCGCCGCGACCACGATCCTCCACGGGCCCGAGGAAGCCGAACTCGCCGAGCGTGCCGGCCAGGCCCTGTTCTCCGGCGATCTCGCAAGCCTCCCCGAGAAGACCTTCCGCGAGGTCCTCGCCGAGGTCCCCTCGAGCGAGCACGACAAGTCGCAACTCGCCGGCGACGGTGCCGACCCGATCGATCTGCTCGTCGACACGGGGCTCGCCAAGTCCAAGCGCGAGGCCCGCGAGTTCCTCGGCAACGGCTCGGTCAGCGTCAATGGCGAGAAGATCTCCGCCGACGACCGCCTGACCAGCGCCCGCCTGCTCCACGGCTCCTACCTCGCCCTCCGCCGCGGCAAGAAGGCGTGGCACCTGACGAGCTGGAAGTAGTCGGGCACCGTCGCCTCCCGGGCCTACGCCGCTCGGGCCGCCCGCATTTCCCGGGATTTCCCTTGCTCCGCCCCCTGCATCTGTGGACAATGCCGGATTGGCCCGCACGCGCGTTCGCGCTCCCTCACATTCCCACCGCGGGCTGAAAGGGGCCAGTCATGAGGACGGTCGGTGAACTGCTCCGGGCCAAGCGCGCGTCGGAGGACGATGCCGTGCGCCGCGACCGGGTCGAGTCCGCGGCACCGATGGAGACGGTGCTCGAAGCCGCCAAGCGCATGAACGAACTTCGGATCGGGGCGCTGGTGGTGGTCGAGCCCGCCTCGCGCGGCGAGGAAGCCGGCACGGTCGCCGGCATCCTGACCGAGCGCGACATTCTGACGCGCGTCGTCGCCGCCGGCCGGGATCCCGCCCGGACGCGCATCGCCGATGTCATGACCAGCCGGGTGATCGCGTGCACGCCCGACTCGGTGCTCTCGGAAGTGCGCAAGGTGGTGCGTGAGAAGCGGATCCGCCATGTGCCGGTCGTCGAGGAGCAGCGTCTGGTCGGGATGGTCT
>JBICIG010000076.1:0-7790 GCA_043101605.1 Phycisphaerales bacterium JB037 | reverse complement strand
TCTTCTTCTACCTCGACGCCTTCGTCGCGGGCGACCTCGGCGTCTGCGACTTCACCGGCAGCAGCGACCCCAACGACCCGAGCTTCGGCACCCCCGACGGCGACTGCGACGCCGACGACTTCTTCTTCTATCTCGACCTCTTCGTCGCCGGATGCTCGTGAAGTTTGCTGGGAGCCGAGTCAGAGAGTCTTGATCCGCAGTTGCCGTTCGAGACAATGGGCCCGCAATGAGCCCCCGCGCCGCCGGATCCTCTGGGTGCGTTGCGCGCCCACTGCGTGGACGGGCCGAACCGGTGGGGTTTGCGCGCGGGCCGCCGACTCATGGTGCCTCGGAGCGTTCCGTTTCTCGCTTGATCAGGAGCTTATTACCCATGAACGCCAACTCAGTTCGCGCCGCCGTGCTCGTGTCGATCTCCGGCGTCGCTTCGGGCGCTGCCGCGCAATGCGAGCCCACATGGGACACCACGCTCGGCATTCCGGGGATCAACACCGGATACATCGAGCCGATCATCGAGTGGAACGATGGCAGCGGGATCAAGCTCTTCGTCGGCGGGAGCGCGACCGACATCGGCGGGGGTGCCGCCAATGACTTTCTCGCTCAGTACGACCCGGCGACGGAGAACTGGTCGCGCGTCGGGCTGGGCATCAGCGCGGGCAACACCAACGCGTTCCTGACCAAGCTCCAGCCGTGGGACGACGGCCAGGGTGAGAAGCTCTACGCCGCGGGCTTTTTCTTCAGCGCAGGCGGCATCGCGGGCACCAAGAGCCTGGCCGCATGGGACGGCTCCAACTGGTCGGCACTCCCCACCAACTTCCCGAGCAACTCCGCCAACGCCGTCTACGACCTGCTGCCCGCCTCGCTCGGTGGGGGGGACGAGAAGTTGTACATCTGCGGCAACTTCCCGACCATCGGCATGCTGCCCGCCGCGTCCGGCATCGCCGCGTGGGACGGCGAGGCGTTCGAGACCGTCGGCACAGGCGACGGCATCGCGCCCTTCGGCGGCTTCAACCCATTCGTCGCCTCGCTCATCGTCTGGGACGACGGCTCGGGCGACAAGCTCTACGCCTGCGGGCGCTTCAACGGCATCGACACCGCGCTCTCCAACAGCGTCGCGCGATTCAATCCCACCACCGGGCTCTGGGAGCCCATCGGCGGCGGCATCATCCCCACCAGCACCACCGGCAACATGACCAGTTGGGCGATCTTCGACGACGGCAACGGCGAAGCACTCTACCTCGGCGGGCAGACCTTCCGCGTCGCCGGCGACTCGCAGGTCTATGTCGTCGCCAAGTGGGACGGCTCGCAGTGGACCGGCATCGGGCAAACGCTCTCGGGACGCGTCACCGATCTGAAGGTCTGGGACGACGGCAGCGGCCCGGCCCTCTATCTCTCGGGCACCGCCACTTTCGAAGTCAACTACTTCGCCAAGCTCGAGAACGGGCTGTGGGTCCCCGCCCAGAGCGGCATCAACAACCCGCCAAACTCGGGCAACTTCGCCTCGGCGTTCGGGCTCGGCACCTTCGGCGATCAACTCGTCGTCGGCGGCAACTTCACCCAGGTCGGCGGGTTCGATCCTGTCACGGGCGTTGGGACCGGTACGCCGCTCCCCGCGAGCGGGCTCGCCGCCCTGAGTCCCTGTGTCGCGAGCTGCCCGGCCGACCTCACCGGGAGCGCCGATCCGAACGACCCGACCTACGGCGTGCCCGACGGCGACGCCGACGCCGACGACTTCTTCTTCTACCTCGACGCCTTCGTCGCGGGCGACCTCGGCGTCTGCGACTTCACCGGCAGCAGCGACCCCAACGACCCGAGCTTCGGCACCCCCGACGGCGACTGCGACGCCGACGACTTCTTCTTCTATCTCGATCTCTTTGTCGCCGGATGCTCCTGAGCCCGCCGCCGCGTCTCCCGCCATCAACACAAACGCCCCGGCACCGGACCGGGGCGTTGTTCATCTTGGTCTCGCCGACGGGTCTCGCCGACGTCTCAGCCGCGCCCGATCCCCAGTTGCTCGATCGCGCCGATCATCAGCCCGTGCACGCGCGGCGGGGCGCACACGATCCCGCTGTTCTTCTCCAGCCCCTTCCCGCGTGAGAAGTCGAGCTGCCGCCCGAAGATGTCGGTCACGCTCGCCCCCGCTTCGCTGGCGATCAGCGCCCCCGCGGCGTGGTCCCAGATGCGCTCGACATAGTCCTTCCGCGTCGGCAGCCGAAGGTACGCATCGGCCTGCCCGCGCGCCACCACCGCGTACTTCGCCTGGCTGTCCAGCCGCACCGGCTCGCCCGCCTCGCCGATGAGTTCCAAGATCCGATCGGTGTCGCTGACATTGCTGTGCGCCTTCTCCACCGAGGCGCACACGCAGATCGGCTCGCCCTCGGCGTGGTCGAGCCGCTTGATATGCACCGGCTTGTCGGCCGCGTCGTCGACCGGAACCTCCCACACCCCCTCGCCCCGCATCGTGAAGTAGAGGCACCCGTGGTCGTCGGGCACATCCAGCGGCTCGGAGAAGTCGCGCGGCAGGTTCGGGCACCCCAGCACGCCCACCACCACCTCGCCGTGCTCGATGTACGCCAGGCTCACCGCGTACTGCTGCCCGCGCAGGAAGCCCTTGGTCCCATCGATCGGGTCCAGCGTCCAGAAGCCCGAGTGGTTGGGAGACCCGTTGCCCACATCGATCGCCGAAAGCACATCCGACTCGCTCGCATCGTCCCACACCTCGCGCACGGCATCGATGGTCGCGCCCAGGTGTGCCGCGTGGTCGGGCTCGCGCAGGAACGCCGAGTCCTCCTCGCCCACCAGCACCACCCCGCCCCCGAGCCTCTCACGCAGGATCCGCCCGACAATCGCCTGCGACGCGAAGTCCGCGACGGTCACGGGGCTCTTGTCGTCCTTGGTGATCGCGCGCACTTCCTCGAGCGCCCGCTGCACCTGTCGGCACACGCCGCTCGCCAGAGCGACCGCCTCCCTTCCCGCCGCCAGCAACTTCGCATGATCGGACATCCGCGTCTCCTTCCCGCTCGAACCCGCCGCGGGTCGTTCCCGCCGCGGGCCGGAGTCTAGGGCCACGCCCGCGCCACCCGCCGTTCCGCCTGGCCCGAGAACCGCCGGGGACCTCCCCGGGAGTCGCTCGCTCCGCGTCGAATCGCGTTCGTCTCACGCGCGTCGCGGGGTATCTTGAGTGCAGCGGCCGCGCTCGACCACGCCGCTCACCCGACCGAGAGGAGCCCGCAGATGCCCCGCTTCCTGCCCGCCGCCATCGTCGCCACCGCCGGCCTTGCCGCGTCGCACGCCAGCGCCACCTGGTCGATCATCCTCATCGATACCCGCACCGGCGAGATCGCCGTCGGCAGCGCCACCTGCCTCACCGGCTTCGACCTCCGCGCCAACACCCCCGTGCTCATCACCGGCGTCGGCGCCGCCACCGCCCAGTCCGCCGTCGACAGCACCGGGCTCAACCGCCAGTTCATCCGCGACGGCATCGCGACCGGCGCATCCCTCAACGACATCCTTGCCGGGCTCGCCGCACGCGATCTTGCCCACCAGTCGCGCCAATACGGCATGGCCGACCTCGCCCCGGACACCCTCACTTTCACCGGCGCGGGCGCTTCCGACTGGGCCGGCGGCGTCACCGGAAGCTTCGAGTACACCCACGCCGGCCAGACCGGCACCATCATCTACGCCGTCCAGGGCAACATCCTCACCGGCTCGCCCGTCGTCGATGAAGCCGTCGACGCCATGATCAGCACCCCGGGCGACCTCGCCGAGAAGCTCATGGCCGGCATGGAAGCCGCCCAGGTCTTCGGCGGCGACGGACGCTGCTCCTGCCTGACCGGGCCCGCCGATTCCTGTGGCTCTCCCCCCGCCGGCTTCGACCCCCTCAACGACAAGTCCGCCGACATCGGCTACATGCTCATCGCCCGCGCCGGCGACGCCAACGGCGCTCTGGCCAACTACGACCTCGAGCCCGCCGCCATCGACGCCGTCCTCGCCGACGCGCCACTCCTCGATCCCGCCGCGATCCGCGACCTGCTCGTCATCGGCAACGACAACCTCTGGCTCGTCCCCAACCGATCGCTCCCCAACGGGCTCATCGTGCTCGGCGAGCCGCAACTGATCACCAGCCTCCCCGCCCGCGCCGGCGGCATCACCAGGGGCGACCTCACCGGCGACGGCATCGACGACCTGCTCATCACCAGCCCCGCCGGGCTCTCGGCGATGTTCCTCCCCGGGCTCGGCAACAACCAGTTCGACACCCCCCAGACCTTCACCTTCGACACCGCCCCCCAGCAGGTCGCCCTGCTCGACCTCAACTCCGACAACATCCTCGACGCGGCGATCGTCGGTGCCAACGCTACCGGCGGCGAGATCAACCTGCTCCTCTCCGACGGGCTCGGCGGACTCATCCAGGCCGTCCCCTTCGACACCGGCGGACAGGCCTTCGGCATCGCGACCTACCAGCAGCCGGGCCGCCCCCGCCCCGACCTGGCCGTCTCCCTCTCAAGCGAGAACGCCGTCGCGATCTTCCAGTCCGACGGCGGGGGCGGGCTCATCCGCACCACTTCCATCCCCGTCGGCAACGCCGCCCGCACCGTCGCCAGCGCCGATTTTGATCAGGACGGCCGCGAAGACCTCGCCGTCGCCAACCGCGACGACAACAGCGTCGCCGTGCTCTTCAACACCGCCACCGGCTTCTCGCGCGTCGATCTCCCCGCCGCCGGCCAGGCCCGACAGGTCCGCGTCGGACATCTCAACGAGGACAACCTCCCCGATCTGGCGATCCTCGCCCGACCCGGCGAACCCACCCGCACATGGACCGCCAACCCGGGCCGAACCTTCTCCCAGGGCGACGACGCCCACCCGACCGGCGGGCGCTCGTTCACGCTCTTCGACCTCAACGCCGACGGGCTCGGCGACCTCGTCAACTACGATGCCGGCGCGGGCATCACCGTCAACACCAACAACGGCCGCGTCAACGCCGGCCCGCGCTTCCCCGTCTCGGGCGGACAGGCCACCGGCGACTACTTCATGACCTTCAATGTCCCCTTCACCGTCAAGGCCGACCCCGACCCCGTCCTCACCCTCCGCGATTCCTTCGACGCCTGGCGCACCGACCTCGTCAACCGCCCCGACGCGGTCACCACCGAGAAGTCCTTCGCCGCCGACCGCCTCCCTGCCGACGGCACCAGCACCACCGTCCTGACCATCGACCTGCGCGACTGGACCGACAGCACCGTCTCGATCCCCGTCTCCGCCGAGGTCTTCCACGCGCCCGGGTCCGACGGCATCGGTGCCGTCACCGCGATCGACGATCTCGGCAACGGGCGCCTCGCCGTCACCATCACCGCCGGCACCCGCGTCGGAACCGACGAGTACCTCGTCCGCCTCGACGACGGGATCCGCGGCGTCGTTCTCATGCCCAACCCCACCCTCCGCTTCGTCGCCGCGTCGGCCGACTTCAACGGCGACGGGGTCGTCGACCCCGCCGACTTCCTCGCCTACCTCGACGCCTTCGTCGCCGGCGACCCCCGCGCCGACCTCAACGGCGACGGCATCCTCGATTCCGACGACTTCTTCTTCTTCCTCGATCTCTACGAGGGCGTCCGCACCGGCGGGTGACTGGCGTTCTCCGCCCGGGCGTGCAATGCTTGTCCGATGACTCCCGGGCCACCGAACCCCCAGTCCATGCTTGCGCAGGCGTCGGCCCTGCTCGAACAGGGACGCGCCGCGCCCGCCGCCGCCCTCGCCCAGAAGGTCCTCGCCGCCCACCCCGACCACCACGCCGCGATCGCCCTGCTCGCCCACGCGACAGGCCAGGCCGGTCACCCCCGCCAAGCGGTCGAACTCCTCGAGCGGGCCGCCTCCCTCGCCCCGGACAACCCCGACTACCGGTTCCAACTCGGCATGGGCTACCTGACCGTCGGCCGCACCGATGAAGGTGAGTCGGCCGTCCGCGCCGCGATCGCCGGGCACGCCCGCACCCCGCGCGAACTCGAGCGCATGGCCGCGATCCTCCGCAACGCCCGCCAGCACGACCTCGCCCTCGAAGCCCTGCACGCCCTGCGCGACGCGATGCCCGGCGAGCCCGAAGCCGCGGTCGCGCTCTGCGGCATGTACTTCTCGGCCCGCCGCTGGGAGCCCTGCCTCGCCGAACTCGACAAGGCCATCGCCGCCCACCCCGCTTACATCCCCCTCCAGGCGCTCAAGTCGCGCGTCTACGAGCGCATGAACCGGCTCGACGACGCCCGCGCCGTCATGGAGCACGCCATCGCGATCGCCCCGGACTCGATCGAGGCCAACCTCGAACTCGCCAAACTCGAACGCCGCGACAAGGACTTCGCCTCGGCGCGCGCCCGTCTCGACCACGCGATGCGCCTCGCCCCGACCGGCAAGATGTTCATCGACCTCGCCTTCGAGCTCGGGCATGTGCTCGACGCGCTGGGCGAGCACGACGCCGCGTTCGAGAGCTTCACGCAGGGCAACCGCGCCTGGGCCTCGGGGCGGGCTCGCTTCGTCGATCGCGCCGCCTACCCCCAGCTCATCGACTCCCTTGCCGCCACCGACTGGCGCGCCGAAACCGCGACCTGGCCCGCCGAGCGCGACACGCTCCGCCCCGCGCCGTTCTTCTTCGTGGGCTTCCCGCGCTCGGGCACCACGCTCGCCGAGCAGATCCTTGGCTCGCACCCCGCGCTCGTCGCCGCCCCCGAGCCCCCCTACATGCACCGCATGATGGGCCACGCCCGCCAACTCCTCGGCGGGCGCTACCCCGCGGGTCTCGCCCAGCTCACCGAGGAGCAGGCGCGTGCGCTCGAGCAGGGCTTCTGGCAGGGCGTCGAGCAGGACTTCCCCGCCGACACGCTCGACGCGCAGCGCCTGCTCATCAAGATGCCCCTCGACCTGATCCATGTCCCGCTGGTGCGACGGATCTTCCCCCGGTCGCGGATGATCATGGCGCTGCGCGACCCGCGCGACTGCTGCCTGAGCTGCGTCTTTCAGCAGTTCCGCCCCAACGCCGCGGTCGTCCATTTCGACACGCTCGAGGGAGCCGCGCGCCTGTACGCGCAGTCGCTCGGGCTCTGGGAGCAGTACAAGCGGCAGATCGACTTCCGCTGGCTCGAGATCCGTTACGAGGAACTGGTGGAAGACCTCGAGTCGTGCGCGCGCACGATGATCGACTTCCTCGATCTCCCCTGGGACCCTGCCGTGCTCGACTACTCCAAGAAGGCCCGTTCGGGCGTGGTCAACACGCCCAGCTACAAGGGCGTCACCGAGGGGATCTACAAGACCTCGCGCCAACGCTGGCGCAACTATCTCGGGCCCGTCCGGGCCGTCGATCACCATCTCCGTCCGTTCATCGAGACCTACGCCTACGAGCCCACCCCGAACGCATGAACGACCCCAAGACCCTCATTCAAATGGGCAACGCCGACCTCGCCCGCGGCGCGTTCGCCCAGGCCGAGTCCCTCTTCGAGCGAGCCGTCGCGCTCGATGCGCGCGCCCATCCCGCGTGGTCGGCCCTGGCGAACATCCGCGTGCAGAGGGGCGATCGCGCCGGCGCGCTCGACGCGGCTCTCAAAGCCGCCGAACTCCGCCCGGACCACTGGCCCTACCGCCTCCAGGCCGGTCAGGCGCTGGTGCTCAACAACCGGCTCGAGGACGGCCTCGGGCACATGGAAGCCGCCCGCGACGCCGCCCCGACCAACTATTTCGTTCTTGAGTCGCTGGGCATGGCGTATGTCCAGGCGTTCCGCGCCGACGACGCCCACCGCACCTTCGAGATCGGAAGAGCACAC
>JBICIG010000075.1:0-30723 GCA_043101605.1 Phycisphaerales bacterium JB037 | reverse complement strand
GCTGCCCTCAATCCCCCCACCTGGAACCTCGACGCCCATGTCCGCGGGCACACCAAGCCCCGCCTGTTCGTCCTGGACAATGTCGACCCGGCCAACATGGCCGCCGTCCTGAACGCCTGCGGACGCCTCGGCGGGCTCCGCGGCACGCTCTTCAATGTCATCAGCAAGTCCGGCGAAACCGCCGAAACCGCCGCCCAGTTCATGATCATCCGCTCCATGCTCATCGAGTCGCTGGGCAAGGACCACGCCGACCACATCGTCGCGATCACCGACCCCGCCAAGGGCACCATGCGCACCATCTGCGACGACGCGGGCTACGCCACCCTTCCCGTCCCCGAGGGCGTCGGCGGGCGCTTCAGCGTCCTCAGCCCCGTTGGGTTGTTCAGCGCCGCGATGACCGGCATCGACATCGACGCGCTCCTCGACGGAGCCGCCGAGATGGACCGCGCCTGCTCGAACCACAACCTCGCCGACAACCCCGCAGCGATGCTCGCGACCCTGCTCGTCGAACTCGGCACCGTCAAGGGCAAGACCAACCATGTGCTGATGCCCTACTCCAACGCCCTCTACCTCCTCGCCGACTGGTTCCGCCAACTCTGGGCCGAGTCGCTGGGCAAGCGCGTCAACACGGCCGGCGAGATCGTCTACTCCGGGTTCACCCCCATCAAGGCCCTCGGCGCGACCGACCAGCACTCGCAGATCCAGCTCTACCGCGAAGGACCCAACGACAAGGTCATCGGGCTCGTCGAGGTCGAGGACTTTGGCAGCGCCGACCCCACCATGCCCGCCGGGCTCGGCGTCGAGGCGATCGGCTACCTCGAGAACCAGACCATGTCGGCGCTGCTCAACGCCGAGAAGCGCGCGACCGAGTACGCCCTGGTCGAATCCAACCGACCGAACTTCACCATCCGCTTCCCCCGCGTCGATGCGCACCATGTCGGGCAGTTCATCAACCTCTGGCAGATCGCCACCGCCTACGCGGGCCTCATGCTCGGCATCGACGCGTACGACCAACCGGCCGTCGAAACCGGCAAGCAGGCGACCTTCGGCCTCATGGGCCGCGCCGGTTACGAGGACTTCAAGTCCCGGGTCGATCAGACCCTCAGCCTCACCCCCCACCGCATCCCGCGCGAAGGCTGAGCAACCGCGTTGGCGGTCACCTCCGGGCGCGCCATGTGCCACGGCCTGTCCGCAGGCCAGCCGTGCATCAGCATCCACTCACGCGCTCTTCGTACGCTCGGGAAAGCTCGATCACACGGCTGCCCTTCGCGCCGACCCGTGGCACATCGAACCGAGCACACGCTCCAAACTCCACCCCGGACTCAGTCGCTCCCGCCCGGCAGCCGCTTCCCCAGCCTCGGAGTCAGCTCACGACCCAGCAGCTTCTCCTGCGCGCTCGGCTCCTGACCCAGCGTGCGGATGATCCGGTCGGCCTCGGCCGGGGAGTAGTCGCGATGCTCGATCAGGTACGCCGCCCACATCGCCCGCGCCCGCCCGCCGCTGGCGCAGTGGATCAGGATCCGCCCGCCGAGCCATCCCCGGTCCTTCTCCCACGCATCGATGATCCGCGCAAACTCCGCCAGGTCCGCCGGCTCGTACCCGTCGTCGCCCCCCAGCGGGATGTGGTGATACTCCAGCCCGAGCTCTTCCATCAGCGCCGGCTGATCCAGCGGCTCGGCGTCGGAGTCCACCGCCGGGTTCGCCAGTCGATCCATCTCCTTGTGGCTCCGGAGATTGATGACGGTGGTGACGCCGTAGTCCGCCTTGAGCGTGCCGAACTCCTCGGCCGTCGGCTGATCGGACACCGCGATGTACTGACCCGCCGCGAACGCCCCGTCGATCTCCGCGACCGGCTGCCCCGGCTTCACCGGAATCTGGAACGGAATGCTGCACCCCAGCAGCCCGGCCGCGAGCATCAGCGCGGGCGGCAGCGACGCGAGCGGGAAGCGACGGGTCGGGCGATCGGCGAGCATGGGCGTGAGTCTAACAAACACCCCGCGACGACCGGAAACGGATCACCCCACCTTGGCGGGCGCTCGGCGGCGGCCGAGGCAGCACCCCGTACCGCGCCTCTCGGTCGCGGCATACCCGAGCAGGATCGTCATCCACGCCAGAGACTGGGCCTGCCGATCGCCGGTCGGCGCGAGGACCACGGCGACGCCGATCATCAATCCCGCGAAGCTCAGCCCCCGAACAAGGTTCCGCTTCGATGTTGCGTTCCCGCGCATCGGTCCTCCGTCTCTTCGTCGGTGTCGGCACCGATCGCGCCGCCCGAAGCGTTCTTGGGAGCCGGGGCATCGCGATTTCAGCACCGCGAACCGACGCCGCTGCCCGTACCCGGGCTCAACTCCGCCCGCCGGTGGGCACCAACGCCCCCGTCGTCGCCGAGTTCTCGGGCGACGCGAGGAACAGCATTGTCCGCGCCAGGTCCTGCGGCGTCGCCCACGAGCCGTGATCCGCATCCGGCATGGCCCGGCGATTCGCGGGCGTGTCGATGATCGACGGCGCAATCGCGTTGACCCAGATCCCCGCGGCCTTGACCTCCGCGGCCAGCGACTGCGTGATCGCGGCGACCGCCGCCTTGCTCGCGGTGTACGCGACCATGCCCGCGCCCCGCACCGGCTCGAGCCCGGGCATCGCGCTGACATTGACGATCCGCCCGCCCCCGGAGTTCTTCATGTGCCGGACCGCCTCGCGGCAGCAGAGGAAGCAGCTCGCCGCGTTCATCATCATCTGCCGCGCAAAGCCGTCGATGGAGGTGTCCTCGATCGCGCCCATCGCGAACCCGCCGGCGATGTGCAGGCTCGCCCAGATCGGCCCGTCCTCGGCGACCTGCTCGTAGAACTCTCGCACGGCATCGTCCTGCGAGAGATCGACGCCGCCGGTGATCGTCACGCCGCCACCCCCCTCAAAATGGATGTCGGGCGGGTCGGCTTCGAACGCGGAGATGTGGCACGCCGCCCCCTCGTCGAGCAGCGCCTGGACGACCGCCCGCCCGAGCGCCCCGGTGCCCCCGGTCACGACCACCGACCTGTCCGCGAACCGCTCTGCCATGCCACACCTCGATCCGGAGTGTCTCTCGGAGGAGATTCGTTCGTCAACGAACAGAGCCAACCGCCCAAGGGCCGCTGGCTCTGCTCCTCGTCGGCAAGGGCCAACGAACGGTTCTTCTTCACTCGCAGGCGCAGGCCTGCGACTCAATCAAGCAAAGTGCGCGAACGCCTTGTTCGCCTCGGCCATGCGGTGCACCTGCTCGCGGGTGTTGATCGCCTTGCCCTCGCCGCGGGCGCAGTTGTAGAGCTCGTCGGCGAGCCGGCGGGCCATCGGGCGGCCCTTCTCCCCGCGGGCCGCGGTGATGATCCAGCGGAACGCCAGCGACTGCTGACGCCGACGGTTCACCTGCATCGGCACCTGGTAGTTGGCGCCGCCGATGCGCTTGGAACGCACCTCGACATACGGCTTGGCGTTCTCGATCGCCCGCTCGAAGACCTCGATCGCTTCCTTGGGAGCGTTCGGATCGGTCTCCTTCGCAAGCCGCTTCTGGATGTCTTCGAGCGCGTCGTAGACCACCCGCTGCGCAACGGCCTTCTTGCCGTCGGACATCACGCAGTTGATGAACTTCGCCAGGACCTTGTTGCCGAAGCGCGGGTCCGGGCGCAGCTGGCTCTCACTCGCGGTAATGCGTCCCGCCATGCTGGATCTCCTTGAGGCTCATCCGCCCGGAAAGCCCGGGCTCTGTTCACCGCGCCGCCGTTCGCGGGGAGCGACGCGATTACTTGCCAAAGCGTCAGGGACCCACAAGCACGGCCCCGAACGAAAACGCGCCCGAGCGGTCTCCCGCGCGGGCGATTGATCACTTGCCCTTCTTGGTGCCGTACTTCGACCGCGCCTGCTTGCGCCCGTCCACGCCGAGCGTGTCGAGCGAGCCGCGGACGACATGGTACCGGACACCCGGGAGGTCACGCACGCGGCCACCACGCACGAGCACGATCGAGTGCTCCTGCAGGTTGTGCCCCTCGCCGCCGATGTACGCGGTCACTTCCTTGCCGTTGGAAAGCCGCACGCGGGCGACCTTGCGGAGCGCCGAGTTGGGCTTCTTCGGGGTAACCGTGCGGACCTGCAGGCACACGCCACGCCGCTGGGGGCAGGCTTCCAGGTCGCGGACCTTGGACTTGGCCTTGGGCGACACGCGCGGGGCACGGATGAGCTGGTTGATCGTCGGCATGAGCGGTGCGTTCCTCAGGGTCTCCCGCTCCGGGAACCCGCCCGGACAGGACCCCAAGTGTAGCGCCGCCCCCTCCCCCGGCAAGCGGGGCCGACCCCTCAAAGCGCCCCGCCCGCCCGAACCCCACCAGACCGCCACCCGAGCCCCGCCCCGGCTCCTCCCGCCGCCTCGCTCGAGACGCTCACCGAGCCCCTTCCCGCTAGGCTCCGCCCATGAACGAGACCGCTCCCCCCGGATCGCCCGCACCCCCCGCCCCGGACATCACCATCCGCGAGCTCCAGCGGCTCATCCGCGACCGCTACTACGCGACCGACTCGGCCCGCGGGGCCGCCGGCACCTTCATGTGGTTCATCGAGGAAGTCGGCGAGCTCGCCACCGCCCTCCACGACAACGCCCCGGACCGCTCCCCCACCCCCGCCCAGCGGGCCAACCTCCTCGAGGAATTCGCCGATGTGCTCGCGTGGCTCACCACCCTCGCCAACATCACCGGCGTCGACCTCGCCGACGCCCTGACCAAGTACTCCGATCCCGACCGCGTCAAGGGCACCAAGCACTGACCGCACCCGTCCCGAAGCTCACGCCCCCGGCTCCCGCACGGCGGCCTTCGGCCTCGACGCCACCCCCGCCCCGATCGGTCGGCTGATCTCCACGATCAGCGTGTCGTCGGCCGGCGGACCCGCCCGGTGCTTGTCGACCACCTTGAGCATCTCCTCGCACCACCCCTGGCGGACCCGGTGCCGACGGGCGGCGATCGCCTTGCGCATCCCCGCGACGCCAAGCATCCGCCCGGCGTGGTCGCGCGCCTCGGTCGCCCCGTCGGTGTACGCCACCAGCACATCGCCCGGGCCGAACGCGATCGAACGCTCGCCGTGCTCGAATTCCTCATCCGGCGCCGCGCCCAGTACCAGAGCCGTGGACTCGAGCTCCTGCACCGTGCCGTCGATCGCGCAGACGAACGCTGGGGGATGCCCGGCGCTGGCGTAGTCGAGCCGCCCGTCCTCCGGGCACAGCCGCACGCAGATCGCGGTCATGTAGACCGAATGCGAGGAGAGCGTGAGATGGACATAGCGGTTGAGCAGGCGGACGAGTTGCCCCGGGCTGGTCGCCGGGTTCTCCGCAAAGATGCGCCCGATCTCGCCGTGCAGCCGGTTGACCGTCAGCGCCGCGGGGATCCCGTGCCCCGTGACATCCATGATCACGACGCTGAACCGTCCGGACTCGCCGCCCGGGTCCTCCGCGTGGAGGTGCAGGAAGTCCCCGCCGAGCTGGTGCATGGGCTCATAGCGGTAATCGAACCGCACCGGCCCCGTCGCGATGCGCTCGGGAAAAAGCGCCTCGTGGATCTTCCTCGCATCGACCAGCTCCCGCCGGACCTGCCCGTACCGCGTCTGCAGGAATTTCAGCTTGAGCCGCTCCATCCGCCGCGAATGCCGGAACCAGCAGACCGCCACCCCCGGCACGCCGACCAGCGGGCTCAGAAGAATCGTCAGCGTCTTGGCCGTCGTCCCGGGCCCGACCGACAGCAGCCCGATCGTGTTGATGATCACGAGGATGATCACCGGGCGCATCGCCTGCGACGCCGTCCACGGCAGGAACAGCGACGCGAGAAGATGCGCCCCGCCGATCTCCACCAGCGTCACCCAAGGCGACCGCCCCCCGCCCGAGTTGAGCAGGTAGAACCCCGCCAGTTGCACCACGCCGTGCGCAATCACGATCCGGTAGCTCAGCGCCAGCAGACGCTCGCCGTCGATCCGCCGCCACGCGGTGTACGCGAAGCTCGCGGCATAGATCGCGAAGACCGCCCAGGTGACCGCGATGCCCGTCCACGCCACGCCCGCCGGCCGCGCCGCCTCGCCAGACGACTGCCGCACGATCGTCGCGATCGTCGCCAGGATCGCCGCGACCAGCGTCGCACCCCCCACGATCCCCGTGAACCAGCGGAACCGCAGCCCGAGCAGGCTGGAAGTCTCGGCCTCGAACTCGCGATCGAAGTCGTTGGTGAACAGAGCCGGCGCGATCGGGCGGGGAGTGCTCATGCGTTCTGCTCAATCGACCCGGCCGGCTCCGGGAACCCACAGTTCGTCGGTCTTCCCATCGTCGTTGGCGATCCGCGCCAGCACGAACAGCAGATCGCTCAGCCGGTTGAGGTACCGCAGGGCTTCGGCGGGCGTTGCGTCGGGCTCGGCGGCGTGGAGCTCCACCGCCGCCCGCTCGGCCCGACGCGTCACCGTCCGCGCCAGGTGCAGCGCCGCCGACGCCGACGATCCCCCGGGCAGCACGAAACTCGTCAGCGCCCCCAGCCGCTCGTTGAACCGATCAATCTGCCGCTCGATCCACGCCGTCTGGGGCGCGACGATTCGGAGCGCGCCCTCCGGAGCCTTCTCGCCCGCCGGCGTCGCCAGGTCCGCCCCGAGGTCGAACAGGTCGTGCTGGATGCGCCCGAGCACACCCAGCAGCGCGTCGCGCGTCTCGCCACGATCGCCCTCCCACGCGCTGCGCCGGATCTCCACCACCGCCAGCCCGATCGTCGCGTTCGCCTCGTCGACCTCGCCGTACGCCTCGACACGCAGCGACGACTTCGAGACACGGTCGCCCGTCGCGAGCCCGGTCGAGCCGTCATCCCCGGTTCGGGTATAAATCTTGTTCAGCTTGACCACGCGCAGGCCCCTTCGAAACCGAGCGTCCGTGCCACACGCCGCCCCCACCCAAGCCTCTGACAGTACCACGCCCGGCGCGGGGGGGCCAACGGTTCGCGGGCAGACCCGCCTCTGGACGCCGCGCTCCGGTTCCAACGCCACCAATCCCGCGCCGATGCCCGGCCCGCTGCTCGAGCGAGTGCTCGCCGCCCGGGGCCTGGCCGATCCCGCCGCCGCCGAGCGATTCCTCTCCCCCACGCTGGCGCAACTCCACGATCCCAGTTCGATCCCGGACCTCGACCGCGCCGCCGACCGCCTGCTCGGCGCCGTCCGCCGCGGCGAACGCATCGCGATCTACGGCGATTACGATGTCGACGGCTCCACCGCCTCGGCGATCCTTTACCACACCCTCAGCCAACTCGGCGCGAGCCCCGAATCCATCGAGTGCTATGTCCCCCACCGCGTCGACGAGGGGTACGGCCTGCACACGCCCGCGATCGAGGAACTCGCCTCACGCGGCGCCGCGGTCATCGTCAGCGTCGACTGCGGCGTGACCGCCATCGAACCCGCCCGCGCCGCACGCAGCCTCGGCATCGACCTGATCATCACCGACCACCACACCCCGCCTGCCTCCCTCGACGACCTGCCCGACGCGTTCGCCGTCGTCCACCCCGCCCGCCCCGATTCACGCTACCCCTTCGCCGGGCTCTGCGGCGCGGGCGTTGCGTTCAAGCTCGCCTGGCGCCTCGCAACGCTGGACGCGGGCGGCGACAAGGCCTCGCCCGCGATGCGCTCGCTGCTGCTCGAACTGCTCGCGCTCGTGGCGCTCGGAACCATCGCCGATGTCGTCCCGCTGATCGACGAGAACCGCGCGATGACCCGCGCCGGGCTCGACCGCCTCCGCAACACCGGAAACCCCGGGCTCAACGCCCTCATCGAAGCCTCCGGGCTCGCCGGCGAGAAACTCTCCTGCGACGATGTCGGCTTCCGCCTCGCGCCACGGCTCAACGCCTGCGGCCGCCTCGGGCACGCCCGCGAGACCGTCGAACTGCTCACCACCGCGGCGGGCACCCGCGCCGCCGAACTCGCCGCGATGCTCTCGGGGCTCAACGACCGCCGGCGCGCCATCGAGCGACGCATCACCGACCGCGCCTGCGAGATCGCCCTCGCCGCGGGCATGTGCGAAGACACCTCCCGCGCCATCGTCGCCGCCGACCAAGGCTGGCACCCCGGCGTCGTCGGCATCGCCTGCTCCCGCCTCGTCGACCGCTTCTGCCGCCCCACCATCCTTCTCTGCCGCGAGGGTGACACACTCCGGGGCAGCGCCCGCTCGGTCGACGGCTTCAACCTCCACGACGCCCTCGCCGCCTGCGCCGAACACCTGACCTCGTTCGGCGGGCACGACATGGCCGCCGGGCTCGCCCTCGATGCCTCCCGGCTCGAAGCCTTCACCGAAGCCTTCGCCGATCACGCACGCCGCGCCCTCGCCGACCACCCCCTCGTCCCCACCACCCGTTACGACTCCGACGCCTCGCTCAATGAACTGACGCCCACACTGGTCGAGCGCCTCGAACGCCTCGCGCCGTTCGGGCGAGCCAACCCCGGCGTTGTCCTCCGCCTCGACGGGCTCCCCGTCCAGTCGCTCAAGCCATTCGGCCGCGACGGCTCGCATCTGAACATCGTCGTGGGCCCCGCCTCTCGCCCGCTGCGCCTCGTCGCGTGGGGCTTCGCCGAGCACGCCGGCTCGGTCCGCCCAGGGCAGCGCATCGATGCGCTGGTGCGACCCAAGACCTCGACCTGGTCGGGGAACACCCGCGTCGAGCCCGAACTGCTCGACTTCCGCGTGCGCTGATCGCGACCACCCAGAGCCGCGGCCGACCCCAGAAACGAAGCACGGCGGGGCCCACCGGAGCCCGCCGCGCTTGGTCATTCGTCGAACGAAATCCGCTCGCGATCAGTCGTTGTCGGTCGGCACGGTCGCGTAGCGCGCCCGGGCCGTGATCGCCGCCAGGAATTCGTTGGCGACCTCGTTCCGCGGCTGGAGCTCGAGCACCCGCTGCAGCGACGCCCGCGCCCCGGTCACATCACCCTTGTCATTCAGGATGACGGCCTGGAACAGCAGCGCGCTCGGCTCGGCCGGTGCCAACTGCACCGCCCGGGCGATGCTCTTGGTCGCGTGGTCCAGCTCACCCCGGCTGCGCTGCGCCAGCGCCTGGAGAACATACCCCTCGAAACGCTCGGGCGCCAGCGCCACCACGCGGGCCGACGCACGACGGAGCTGCTGATCCTGCCCCAGCGTGTACGCGACATTCCCCAGCCCGATCCACGCCTCCACATCGCTCGCGCCCTGATTGCCCTCGGTCAGCGCGAGCAGCTCGGTGCGCGCATCGACCGGGCGATCCAGCTCGACCAGGCACCGCACCCGCAGGTGACGCAGATCGCGACGGTCCTTCAGGTCATCGTGAGAGAGCAGGCTCGACAGCAGGAAGTCCGCCTCGGCGAAGCGCCCCGCCTCGACATACGCCTGCGCCAGGTCCTCCGACACGCCCGCATCATCGGGCGCCAGCAGCTGCGTCTCGCGGAACAGCGTCACGGCCCGGTCGTGCTCGCCCTTGAGCAGCGCGATGTGCGCCAGCGTGTGGTGCACCCCCGGGTTGTGCTCGAAGTCCTCGCCCCGCTCGTTCAGGAAGGTCTCGGCCTCGTCGAGCTTGCCCTGGTCGATCAGCATCTCCGCCGCCGCCACCAGGTACTGCGCGTTGGCCGGATCGATCTCCGACGCCCGCGTGAACCGCTCGAACGCACGCTCACGCTTCTGCAGCCGCTCGTACACCAGCCCCTGGTAGTACACCGCGTCGACATGCTCGGCGTCCAGACGCTCGGCCTCGTTGAACGCCTCCAACGCCGGGCCGAGCTGCGACTGCTCCATGTGGATCCGCCCCAGCAGCACATGACTCTTGGGCACATCCGGGTTGATCTCGATCGACTGCTCCACCCGCTTGAGGGCCTTCTTCATGTCGCCGGCCAGGAACGCCTGCCGCGCCATGCTCCACTCCGTGCCCGACTTCATCTGACGCTGACGCGCCTCGGCCAGGCTCATGCCCTCCCGCGTGTATCGACCCTGCCCGCACCCGCCGGCCAGCAGCGACGCCGCGGTCACGCACGCCAGGATGATCTTCGTTCCGTTCCGCATGCTCTTTGCTCCTTGCGATCCCGAGAAAAAGGGCGACCGACCGATCGGCCGATCGCCCCGTGTGCGTCCGCCGCTCCCGCGATCAGCGGTTCTCGTCGAAGTTCTCGTCGACATTCGTCAGCACCGAACCGCCCTCTCCAAAGTTGACCGGCGTCCGGGCGAACTGGCTGAAGATGCGCCACGAGTGGTCGAACACATTCGCGAACGCGTTGCCGTAGGGCGAATCCTGCGCGTCGTTCTCGGACCCGAGCTGGTCCACCCACCCGCCGTCCGGGCTGGTCGAAGACGCCTGCTCGCCCACCCCGCTCCAGTCGACCTCCCACGCGTTCACGGGGGTGTCGAAGACCTGCGTCTCGCTCGCGTCGGAGGCCTCCCAGCCGTTGTCGAACCCGTCGCTCTCGGGCCACTCGCCGTGGTACCCGCTCGACGAGCCCGGCTGCGAACCGTTGCCGAACTGGCTGTGGTCCATCGCGTCGCCGGTGAAGTTGCTCGCGTCCGTCGAGGCGGTCGAGCCGCTCTGCTGCCAGCCCTGCTCATAGCCGCTCAGGTCCGAACGGTTGAACTGGTTGGCATCGAACGCCCCGCCCTCGTACGGGTCACTCTCGAACTGGTCACCGTCGAACTGATCATTGTTGAAACGGTTGCCGTCGAACTGCCCGCCTTCGAACTGGTTCTCGAACTGGCTGTCCTCGAACGAGTCGTTGGTCTCGGCATTGGCGAACTCGTTGCCGCCCGCCTGGTCGCCGAAGGTCGGCTCGGTCACCTCGACCGGCTGCTCGCCGTCGGCAAGCTGCTGCTCGAGCTCCACCGTCCGCGCCAGCATCTGCGCCCGGATGGAAGCCTCGTCGTTGACGATCTGCTCGAGCATGCTCCGCGAGGGCCAGACCGTCGGCTCGCTCAGCAGCGACTCACGCAGACGGATCGCGTCCACATTCACCGGGCTGAGCTGCAGCGCCCGCCGGGTCTTGTTCAGCGCGCCCTTCGTGTCACCCTGGGCGTTCAGACGCTCGGCCTCGATCAGCAACTGGCTCGAACGCTTCTCGCGGCTCCACGGGAGCAGGCCCTCGCGGCTGCCCGCACGCAGGTACTCCACATGCGCCGTCGCCTCTTCGCCCTGCGCCAGCAGAACCTCGTCGTTCACCTTCGTGGGCGTCACCATGAACACGATCTCGCTCCGGTCGATCGAGTCGTCGTGCCCGCGGAACGCCGCCCCGATGATCGGCAGGTCGCCCGCGAAGGGCACCTGGCGACGCGACGCGGTCGTCCGCTCGGTGAACAGCCCGCCCAGCACGATCGTCTGACCGTCACGCACGATCACATTCGTGATCAGATGGCTCGTGTCCTCGTCGGGCACGGTCACCGCGGCGCCGGTCGCGTCGGTCACGGTCCGGATCAGCGGCTGGCTCACTTCCGGACGCAGCTCCATCCGGATCGTGTCGTCGTTCGCCGCCAGGAACGGCCGCACATACAGCTGCGTGCCCGTGTCCAGGAACTCGACCGTCTGGCTCGTCGAGGTGTCGGTCGTGGTCGTGCTCAGGTAGCCGACGCGACGACCGACCTGCACCCGAGCCTCCTGCCGGTTGAGCGTCAGGATCTTCGGGTTCGAGATGATCGTCGTGTCGCCGACCTCGTCGAGCATCCGCACGAACACCGACACATCATCGTTGATCACGCCGACCTTGAACCCGCCGGGCTGCGCGGTCTGGCCCACCGTCGATCCGATGCCGAAGCCGGATCCATCCGACAGGCTGTCCGGGACGGTCGCGCCGCCCGTGCCGCCGTCGCCGCCGTCACCGCCGTCGCCACCGTCGCCGCCGCCCCCGCTGCCGCCGCCGGCGATCAGCGAGTCGACCACGCGGAGCGGGCCGCCCACCGGCGTGAAGTCCACGAACTCCAGGTCGGCGATGATCG
Source organism: Phycisphaerales bacterium JB037 (assembly GCA_043101605.1). Taxonomy (GTDB): domain Bacteria; phylum Planctomycetota; class Phycisphaerae; order Phycisphaerales; family UBA1924; genus JBICIG01. The sequence goes on along the minus strand of JBICIG010000075.1, from coordinate 18,761 downwards.
AGAAGTCCACGCCGAACGCGTTGGCCTCGTTGATCGCCGTCTGCAGGATCGTCGTCTCGATCAGTACCTGCTCCGGACGCGTGTCCAGCTCGGCAAGCACGCTCTCGATCGCGTTGACCCGCGGCTCGTAGTCGTACACCAGCAGCACCGAGTCGTTGGCGTACTCGTCGCGGCCCGCCGGCGCATCGTTCGAAAGCGAGAAGTCCTCGGTCGCCCCGTTGGTCGTGATCGACCCGTTCTCGCTCAGCAGCACCTGCGCGAACGCCGCCGCGTCGGTCGCGTTCATGTAGTTCAGCCGGATCACCCGCGCCACGGGCGCCTGCGTCTCGGCCTCGATCGCGCGGACCTCCTCGATCGGCATCACGAAGATCGTCCCGCCCTGCTCGATGTACCCGAACCCGTTGTAGAGCAGGATGGCGTCGAGCGCCTCGCTGAACGACTTCCCGTACAGGTTCGCCGTCACCGTCCCCGAAACATTCTGCGTCGGGACGATGCTCCGCTGCGACTGGATCGACAGCATCTGCAGCACCGTGCGCAGATCCTCGTCCCGAACATGCAGCTCAACGAGCTCGTTGTCATCGACGAGCACATCGCCCTCCAGGGCCGCCTCGTCACTCTCGGTCCACTCCGCATCGGCGGGCTGGCCCTCCTCGAACTCCGCCGCAAGCTCCTCCAGCTCCGCCAGACGCTCGCTGGCGCCCGCCGCGGCCTGCCCGTAGCTCAGGGTCGTTCCCGCCATGACCACCAGCGCCGCAACGCCCCACAGAGCGCTCCGGCTGGGAGTCACCGTGCCCGCATCGTTCATCTCGTGCCCCGTGTTCATGGTTCGGTCCTCGCTGCAACAGTCGGCGTGCGCCCGGTTCATGTCTTTCCGTTGTGAGTGACGCTCCGGCCCGCGTCCTCCCCGAAACTCGTGATGCCGACGCACGGCATCGCGGGTCTGCGGAAACTTTGTCGTCTCGCCCGATCGCCGACTTTGCGGACACTCCACCCTTGCCGCAAACTTTTCCGGTCCACCCGCTTCCGCGCACGCCCGAACCACCCCGCACAGACGCCACGCACGCGCACGAAAAAACGCCACGCTCCGGGCTCCCTGCCCCGTCACGCGGCGTCGTCGTGCTCCTCCGGGTCCCGCGCCGGCCTCTCCCCGGCCGCGGCCCGTTCGCTCACCCTTTCAAGGGAACGGGTCGCCCGATCCCGCGCGCCCGCCCGTCCGCTCGCCGACCGGCTCATCCGACGCGTCCCCCGAACGCCCCGCGCCATCGACCGGCGCCGGATCGGAAGCCTCCGCCCCGTCCGCATCGGCTCGGACCTCGGGCTCGGCGTACGCGGTGCGAGGCACCTCGGTCACCAGCCGCAGCTTCGCCCACAGCAAAAGCGCCAGCCCACCCCCGACGAGCGCCACCGCGCCGAGCTTGCTCGCCCGCAACCCGCCCGTTCCGCTCTTCGATCGCTGCCGCATCCCGCCGCTCCCGTGGGCGTTCAACCGCCGGCCTGGTCCATCCGACCGGTGGTCACATGCCCCGTGAATCCGTCCACCTCGACCCAGTAGTCGTTCAACGGCCCGTCGACCTCGATCCGCCCCCCCGTCGAGGGCGTGTTCCCCTCAGGCTGCGTGATCGGAGCCCCCATCTCATCGAAGATCAGGACCGAGTTGCCATCAAAATTCGCCGCCGTCAGCTGCGCCCCACCGAACCGCTCCTCGTCGAGCGACTGCTCGAACCGGTCCCCGGCCCGCATCGGGTCCCACAGCACATCGTTCTCGAGGTCCAGCTCCGGGCCGGTCACCTCCAGCACGAGGTACGAGTTCGATTCCAGGTCGAACACCAGCGCCCGCCCCTGCTGGAACGCCATCGCATCCGACTGCGCGAAGGTGATATCCGACACGATCGTCCGCACCGCGCTCTCGGCGCGGAAGCCTCCGATCGAGCCCGCCGCCGGCACCACCAGCGCACCGAGAATGCCCATGATCGTGATGACCACGAGCACCTCGATCAGCGTGTACCCACGCGAGCCCCGTACGGACTTCATCCTCGCTCTCCCCTCCTGCACCCGGAAGCGGCGCCCTCCCCGACGCCGCGCCCGGTTCACTCATTCACTCGCCGCCGCCGGCATTGGCCGGCAGCTTGATCGGAGGCATCTGCCGGACATCAACATCCAGCCCGCTGTTCAGCTTCGCCTCCATCTTCGCCAATCGCTGCGACATCTCCTTCAGCGCCGCGATCATCTCCTTGCGCTGCGAAGCCGCGCTCACCAGCCCGCCGCCGTTCGGCTGCGAACCGGCCGCGCCGGCCTCGCTCACAAACGCGGAGCCACGGTCCGTGTGCTGACCCAGCACCACCAGCCCCAGCAGGACCGCGATCGCCGAGAGAACGCCATTCGTATACGAGCGGTTGCGCATCGTCAGAGCCTCCGTCAGAGTTCCCACCCTCATCGACACGCTCCGAACCACGCTTGACACGCGGTCCGCAAACGCCCGTCAATGCATCACGGCTTCGGCAGCGGATCGTCGTTCGCGTCGAACCCGCCCGCCCACACACGACCCGTCGCCGGGTCATAAATCCACCCGTAGTTCGACTGGTACGCCACATCCGGCGAGTCCCGCAGGATGATCACCCCCGCGTTCGCGCTCCCCACCCACGGGTTCAGGGGGCCGTCCTTGAGGTACTCACCCGAGCCCACCAGCGGGCCCCAGGTCTGGTTCCCCGCCACCACCGCCGGCACCTGGTTCGAGTTCCGCGCCCGGTACACATCGATCGCCCGCCGAAGCTTCTCGAGCTCGCTCACCGTCGTCCCCATCGCCGCTTCGTCACGGGCGTTGACGAACTGCGGCACCACAATCGCCGCCAGAATCCCCAGGATCACCACGACAATCAGGATCTCGACCAGCGTGAACGCACGGCGGCGCAAACTCATGGCGGCCCTCCCTCGCGTGCCGGACGCGGCTCTCGCCACGCCCCGAAACCAAAATCCGCCGGCCCCGTTCCCGGAGCCGGCAGAGTCAGATCAGTTCAGGCGATTCAGACACCCGACTCGACGACGGCGTTGCCGTTCGCGTCGGTGTAGATCTCCCAGCTCGCGCCCGAGCCGTCGGCGCCGACATCGCTGCCGCCGTTGATCGGGTTGACCGGGGCGGTCTTGAGGTACCCGCCCGTGACCAGCGTGGTCCAGAGAGTCGCGTCGAAGGTCGGGTAGGCACCGGTGCGGGCGCGGAAGAGCTCGATCTGCTGCTCGATCGTCGAGATCTGCGTGTCGAGGTTGCCCGTCCGGGCGTCGTCGGCCGCGTTCGTGAACTGCGGCACCACGATCGCCGCGAGAATGCCCAGAATCACCACCACGATGAGGATTTCCACCAGCGTGAAACCACGATTCCGCTTGTTGCTGCGCTTCATGAGAGACCTCTCCTTGCGGCTCGTACGAGCCATAGTCCACTGACTGTCCATCCCGCCGAGTTCTCCGTGCACGATTCGGCGTCGCGCCGAGCGTCTCCTCCACGCCCGGGGCGACGGCGAACCGGTCCGCAGCACCGGCCGGCCTCCTCGCTCATCGACCGCTCCACTCCCCGCATTCACGCCCGCATCCCGCCCGGACCAACCACGCCCGCGGGATGCGCCGTCTGCAACGCGTGCGACGCGCCCCCGCCGCGCTCTCGGACCCGCCCCCCGGCTCCGGGCCCCTCCACGCACGCGCCGAACACGCAGCGACGATCCGATCGAACCCGCCCTCCCGCAGCGCGCGCAGGAAAAAGCCCCGCCGAAGCGGGGCCTTGCTCTTCACGATTGTCCAATGCCGACCGACGAATGCCGATCCGTCAGCGATTGGCCGTCCGCACGCCGCTCTCGCCCGCGGCGACATCTTCGCCCACCACCAGCGGCAGGATCCGATCCGTCGACAGCCCCAGCGAGCCCATCAGCGTCGCCGCCTCCGTCCCGATCGAGCCGGGCGAGTTGAGCGTCAGCGCCACGATGTCCCCGACGAACCGGCTCGGCAGCAGGTTCCCGTGCTCACGCGCCGACGCCGACGCCCGCTTGAGCAACTCGATCCGCGAGATGTCATCCCCCGCCGAAAGAGCCGCCTCCACCAGCGCCACCTGCGCCCGCTCCTGACCGATAAACGCCAGCACATCCGCCACCGAACGCTGAGTCTGACCGTTGGTCGACCCCAGCGCTTCAATCAGCGGCCGAACCGCATCCGCGACATCGAACACCTGGTTCCGCGACAGCGCCAGATCACGCAGCGCCGCCAGCGACGCCGTCGAATACCGCGCCGCCTCCTGCCCGGTGATCGGCCCGCCCGTCGCACGCTCAACGAGATCGTCGATCGCCGCCCCGAGCTCCTGGCTGGCGATATCCGCCCGCCGCACCATCACCATCACATCCCGCTGGTACTGCGACGACAGGTCCGCAAAGCCCAGACCCGACGCCAGCGCCAGCACCGGCGTCGCGCCCATCCGACGATCGTTCCGGACCTCCTCCACCAGCCCCCGCACCGAGGTCACCGGCAGGTCCGACACGACCAGATCGATCATCGCGACACTCTGCGCCGGGCCCGCGGCCGAAGCCAGGCTCGCGCCGCTGAACACCTCGTACCCGCGGGCCTTGAGCATGCCCACCAGCCGCTCACCGCCCTCGCGGTCGGCCGAAACAACCAGCGCCGTCCGGTCCGAAGCGTTCCGCACCGCGCCCGCAAGAATCGGGATCACACGCTGCGAGCCCTCGAAGTCCGTCGTCGGCTGGCTCGTCGCCAGCGCCAGCGCCGCCTCGATCTGCACCCGGCGGTTCGGGAAGTCCAGCGCCTCGACCAGCGGGCGACGCTCGACCGCCCCGGTCTCGCCCACCACCACGATCGGGTCACGCATCGCCTCCCCGCCCGCGGTCCGGCTGATCGCCTCGATCGCCCGGCTCGCCAGCGGCGTGTCGGCCGTGTCCAACGCCCGCGCCAGCACCCACTGCGCCCGCTCCGGACCGAACGCCGTCGCGAAGTACAACGCCGACGGACGCCCCGTCGGATACAGCGGGTTGGCATACCCCGCCGGCGAGTCGATCTCCCTCGAGAAGTTCGCCGCAAGCCACAGCGACAACGCGTCGTTCCCCTCGGTCCGGTGACGCAGCGACCGCTCGCACAGCCGCATCGTCATCGCCTCGTGATACGCCTCGGTCCGCACATCCGTCGCGTACAGACCCGACGCCGGGTTGTAGTTCCACACCAGCTGGATCGGCTCCCCGGGGAAGCTCGTCACGCTCAGCCGCTCGCCATAGAACTGCTCGGCCAGGTCGTAGAACAGCGTCGCCACATCCGCCGCCGGCTCCTCCCGACCCGTCAGCAGCTTCATCGCGTTCCGGCACGCACGCCGAACCTCGCTCGACTCGGTCGACTCGGCCAGTTCGGCGACATACGGCAGCCACGACCGGTACTCGATCTGCGCCAGCAGGTTCACCACCAGTTCCTGCTGCGCCGGGCTCAGCTCCGGAAGCGCCGTCACCAGCGGCATCACCGCCTGCCGACCCATCCGGATCAGCACCCGCCGCACCTCCACCTGCAACGCCGGGTCCTGCCCCTGAAGCAACGCCCCAAGGAGCTGCGGCATCGCGTACTCGCCCGCCTCCACCAGCCGGTCCGCACCGATCAGCCGCCCCCGCGCCGTCGTCGTCAGCAGCCGGATGTTCTCGGTGATCTCCCCCGCCTCGCGGGCCTTGGCCAGCCGGCCCTGCTCATACAGAGCCTCAAGCCGATCCGCCGCCGCCCGGAGGTTCGGCGCCGAATTCACCCGACGCGCCCGCGCCACCACCTCGGTGAACCGCTCCTGGTCATCGAGCTCCTGCACCACGCCCACGAACTGTCGAGGCGTCAGATTCCGACGCTCCAGCTCCGCCGCATGACGCTCGGCCTGCCGGTAGTCGTTGATCTGAACATAAAAGAGCATGTCGTCGAGCAGCTCGACCGGGTCGAGCGTGTCGAGCACCACCTCCGGCTCGTTCCCGCCCGGCTGGGCCATCGCCGCCGAAGGATGGATCGAAAGGGCCGCCCCCGCAGCCGCCAGAATCATCACGCGCGAGAGAATCGAACGACTCACAATGCTGCTCCTGGAGTCTCACGGCCCGCCCCCAGGCCCCCCTCACGCCCCCCAGGGCCCCTCGGCCCGGGAACGCTCGCAGTGGCCCGTGCGGGTCCGTCGCGGTTCCGACGGATCGGCGGTGGTGGCGCTCCGAATCGGTCCGATGACCGACCTCTTCCCAAACACTCGATGCAAAGACCCGCCCGATCTCTGCCCGTCGCTTTCGTCCATACGCTCCGACCGCTCGGCCTGATTCACAATCGCCCGTCCGAGGAACGAGCCAACCGCGCAAGCGGGCCGCCCGCCGGGTCAGCCACTCTAACGGTCCGGACGCCGCAAAGTCAACGCGCCCCGCGTCCGCTCCGCCACCGTGCCAGGTCCCAGAACGGGAAACTCGCCCCCCTCGCCCCCCTGCCCGTCAAGCTCCCCCCAGTCCTCGCCGATGACCCACTCGTCGCGGAGCCGATCCGTTCCTGCCTGGGTGACAGGCGAAGGCCCCGCCGCCGGATGGCCCGTGCGTCAACGAGGTGACCCATGCCCTTCGAGAAGGATGTCCTGACGACCGGAGAGGTCGCCAAGATCTGCAATGTTGCCCCCCGGACCGTCTCCAAGTGGTTCGATTCCGGGCAGCTCAAGGGCTACCGGATCCCCGGTTCCAAGGACCGGCGCATCCCCATGGCCGAACTCGTCAAGTTCATGCGCGCCCACTCCATCCCCATGGACGGGCTCACCTCCGGACGCACCCGCGTCCTCATCGCCGACGACAACCAGGAAGTCCTCGACACCCTCGCACGCGTCCTCACCGAGCAGACCAACTACGAGGTCCGCACCGCCAACTCCGGCTTCGCCGCCGGGCTCGAGTGCGAACGCTTCCGACCCCATGTCCTCCTCCTGGACATCCACCTCGGCGACGGCGAGGCGCGACAGGTCACCAACCTCGTCCGCACCTCCGAATCCCTCCAGATGACCCGCGTCATCGCCACCAGCAGCAAGCTCACCGACGGCCAGGCCCAGTCCCTCCGCGCCGAGGGCTTCGATGGCTTCCTCAAGAAGCCCTTCCAGGTCCGCCAGCTCGTCGAGTCCATCGAGCACGCCACCAACATCGCCGCCTGACCGTCAACGCCCCGCCGGCGGGCAAACCCAGAACGAACCGAGCCCCGCCGAATCCGGCGGGGCTCGTTCTCTTTCTGCTCGTCACCGACGCCCGATCACTTCACACCCGTCAGGTACCGCGCCAGCAGATCCCGCGCCGCCTTCAGGTCGGTCTGGTCGATCATCTCCGTCACCGTGTGGATGTACCGCGTCCCGACCGTGATCCCGATCGCCCGCGCCCCGGCCGCCGCCTGCTGCGCCGCGGCCCCGTCCTGGCCGCCCCCGCCCAGAATCGAACGCTGGTACGCGATCCGGTGCTTCTTCGCGACCGTCTCGAACTCCTTGACCAGCTCATGATCCGAGATGAACGAGTTGTCCTTGATGTGCAGCGCCACGCCCTGCCCCTGCGTCGTCGGCGACTCGCTCTTGGGAACGCCCGGCGTGTCGCACGCCAGCGTCACATCGATCCCCAGCCCGATGTGAGGCAGAACCGCGAACGACGCCGTCTTCGCGCCACGCAAGCCCACCTCTTCCTGCACCGTGAACGCCACCACCACCTCGCACGCGTGCCCCGTCCCCAGCCGCTCGAGCTCACGCACCGACTCGATCCCCAGCCAGCACGCCACCCGGTTGTCCAGCGCCTTGCTGACGATCTTCTCCCCCACCTCGATCAGCGGCTCGTCCATCACGACAAAGTCGCCAACCTTCACCTGCTTCTTCGCCCGATCCCCCGCCAACCCCACATCGACGAAGAACTCCTTGACCTCGGGAACCTTCTTGCGGTCATCGGGCGACGCGATGTGCACCGGCCGACCCCCCGGGTTCATCACCCCACGCAGGTCACCGTCCTCGGTGCACACCAGCACACGCCGGCTGAACAGGTTCCGCGTGTCGAAACCCCCCGCCGGGTTCACCCACAGAAAGCCCTGGTCGTCCACATGCGACACATAGAACCCGATCTCGTCCATGTGGCACAGCAGCATCACCCGAGTCGCGTCCTCGACCTTGCCCCGACGCGACGAAGCTTTCTTCTTGCTCGTCTTCGACCGCGCCGCCCGCGGGAAACGCCGACAGATCAGGTTCCCCAACGCGTCCGTCTCGACCTCGTCGAACAGACCCTCCACCTCTTGTTCGATCAGCGCCCGCACGCGCTCCTCACGCCCGGGCACGCCCGGCGTCTCGCACAGCCGCTTCAGCAGTTCAATGTTCACACGCAGCCTCCGAATAGATACCAATCCAAGGGCGGAGCCTAGCACGCCCGCACATCGGCCACCCGCCACGCCTCCCCTACCATCCCACGCCCGGGCCGCTGCACGATCCGCGGCACGCCCGTCAAATCAGCACCCCGAGCCGACCATGACCCACCCCAGCCCCCTCCATCCCGCCTTCGCCGACCTCGGCGTCGACTTCCTCCCCTGGGGTCCACCCGACGCCCCCATCCCCATCGCCCTCGCGTTCGACGAACCCGCGATCGAGTACGCCGCGGTCCGCAAAGCCGCCGCCCTCGCCGACCTCCCCGCTCTGGGCATCGTCGAGATCACCGGCTCCGAGCGCGGCGATTTCCTCGACCGCATGCTCACCCGCCGCATCTCCACCCTCGAGCCGCGCCGCACCGCCCGCGCCCTCTGGCTCGGGCGCACCGGCCGAATCGCCGCCGACCTGCTCCTCCTCGAACTCGGCGACCGCACCCTCGCCCTCCTCGACGCCCTCGATGTCCCCTCGTTCATCGAGTCGCTCTCCTCCTACCTGTTCGCCGAGGATGTCGCCCTCGCCGATCGCACCGCCGGCCTGCACGCGATCGCGCTCCAGGGCCCCGCCGCCGCCGACCTCCTCGCCCGCCACGCCGAAACCCTCGAAGGCCCGCCCCCGACCGATCTGCCCGAATCCCACGCCGCCCTGCTCCGCATCGAGGGCACCCGCGTCACCGCGCTCCGCGACGACGCGACCGGCGCGCCCGGGTTCCTGCTCATCGCGCCCACCGATGCCATCCCCGATCTCTGGTCGAAGCTCGTCCGCGATGAACAAAGCCCCGCCCGCCCGCTCGGATGGGCGGCGTTCAATGTCGCGCGCATCGAAGCCGGCCGCCCGCTCTTCCGCGTCGACTACGGCCCGGACTCGCTCCCACACGAGACCGGCATCGTCCGCCAACTCGTCGCGTTCGATCAGCGCTGCTACCTCGGGCAGGAGATCGTCGCCCGCATGGAATCGCGCGGGCACCCCAAGCAACTCGTCGTCGGGCTCGATGTCGAGGGCGAGCCCGACGAGACCGGTCTCGCACCCCTTCCCGAAACCGGCGCCGCGATCTTCGCCCGCCCCAACACCGACTCCGACACCGACAAGCCCGTCGGTGCCGTCACCAGTTCGACCATCTCCCCCATGCGCGGCGGGCGCGCGATCGCGCTGGCGATGGTCCGCTACGCCCACACACCTCCCGGGACCGAACTGTTCATCGAGCTCGACGCCGACACACGCATCCGCGCCACCGTCCGCGAATCGCTCCGCAGCCTCCCGACGCCGCGGCCCTGATCGCCCGCGGATGCCGGGCGCCGTGGTCCGAGCGAAGCGAAAGCCACGACCTTTCAGCCGCCATCGACCGCCGCCTTACGGCCTTCGTCGCAGGCTCCTCAGACCATGGCACCGGACATCGGTACGAAAGCGGACCGCCACCCGTACCGCTCCAGGCACAACCACGCACGCCGGGCGCACAAACCGCGAATGTGTTCCACGTGGAACATCAACTTCGGCACCCCGCGCGCACGAACCGCGCCGCAGCCCCCCGCCGGGCTGCCCCCCATTGCCTATTGCCCATTGCCCTTTGCCTGCTGACCACCACCACGCCGATAGCGCAGCTCCAGGTCGTCCCCGAGCCGCTTGAGGCCGCGGAGTTCCATCCGCGTGCCGTCGGCCAGTTGCGGGGCGACATGCCCGACCGCCACGCCGCGTGCTTGTTCATCGCCCAGCACCAGCGGCGCGACATAGACGACCGCTTCATCGACCAGCCCCGCGCGGAAGAGCGACCCGAGCATCCCGCCGCCGGCTTCGACGAGCACGCTCGACACCCCCCGGCGCTCGTGGAGCGCTTCGAGCAGCAGGCGCAGGTCGAGCCGACCCTCGAGGCTGGTGGGCACGCCCATGATCTCCACGCCCGCGTCCTCGAGGCGCTGCCGCTTCCCGAGTGCGATCTGCGCGGTCGCCATCTCCTTGGCGCACGCGACGACGGTCGGGTGCTCGCGGGCGGTGCGGATGAGCGCGCGCCCGGGGTCGATGTCCAGCAGCGGGTCGACGACGACTCGGAGGGCGCGTCGGCGGAGACGCCGCACGCCCCGCGCGGTCAGCATCGGGTCGTCGGCGATGACCGTGCCCATGCCCGTGAGGATCGCGTCGACCTGCGCGCGCAGGCGGTGCACGCGCCCGCGAGACCGCTCGCTCGAGATCCACTGGCTCGCGCCGGTGCGCGTCGCGACGCGCCCGTCGAGCGTCTGGGCCCACATGGCGATGACCCACGGCAGGCGGGTGTCGAGGCGCGTGAGGAAGGGCTCGGCGAGGGCCTCGGCCTCGGCGACGCCGCGCAGGAAGATGCACTCGATCCCCGCGTCGCGGAGGACCCCGGCACCACCCGCCGAGATCTCGTGCGGGTCCGGGCGGGCGCAGACGACGCGGGCGATCCCGGCTTCGATCAGCGCTTCGGTGCAGGGAGGCTGCTTGCCCGTGTGGCAGCAGGGCTCGAGGGTGACATACGCGGTGGCGCCGCGCGGGTCGTGCCCCTGGCGCGCGCAGGATCGGAGCGCATCGCGCTCGGCGTGGAGATCGCCGAACCGTCGGTGGTGCCCGATGCCGAGGATCTCGGCGCCCCGCGCGATGACGCACCCGACCAGCGGGTTGGGCTCGACCTCGCCCTGGGCGCGCCACGCGTGGCGGGCGGCGAGGTGGAGCATGCGCCTGGAGAACGCGGCATCCTCACGCGTCAGCGGCTCGGCGGGTTCGTTGGGCGGCGCGGGCATGCGGGGTGAGCCTACGCGCGCCGGATCATCGCCTCGCGGTCGGCCCGCGTGAGGAGCCCGCCGGCGTCCTTGAGCCAGCGGCTGGCGTCGCCCCGGTACCCGGCGGTGGGCTTGAGCCGCGGATCGCGCGCACCCCAATAGCGGTTGAAGCGCGCCATCGCGAGCTCGCGCACGAACTTGGCGAGCATGGACGCGAGCGCGACGGGCCAGTGGCGTTCCTCCGAGCCCGGCTCGAAGCGGATGTACGCCGGACCGGCCGCGCCCGCGACTTCGTAGACGCACCCGCCGGGGGTCTCGGCGATGGTGCGCACGGCGTGGGGCTTGAGCTCGCGGGCGAGGATGCCGGCGTAGCCGAGTCGGCCCCCGAGCCGATCGCAGACGACGCGGATCTCGTCGCCCGGCTTGGCGAGGCGATCGATGACGCAGCGGAGGTGCTCGCCGATGCAGGCGACGGTCGTCTCCGCCTTGGTGCCGCTGGCTTCGACGATGCGGTTGAAGCGGGGCTCGGGGACGACGGCGCAGCGGAGATCGACGAACGCGGTGTGGGCGCGGGTGGCGGCGGCGCGGACGAGGTTGGCGGCGATGGCGAGTTCGGCGGCGGTCGAGCCGACCGGGAGGGGCATGGGCGAGCCGGCGTACCAGGGCAGGTCGCCAAGGTCGGCCCCGACGCTGCTCAGCAGGGCGTCGTCGTCGGCGATGGGGTCGGCGACGGGGTCGGCGTCGGGCAGGCAGGCGAGGATGCTCAGCACACCGCGCTCGAGGTGGACGAGCGGGTGGAGCGTCTTGGTCGAGGATGGGAGCTTGAGGGCCTTGGAGTCGGCGATCGCGACGCGGTGCTTGGGGTCGCGGGGCTTTCGGCAGACGCCGGGGGCGAGGAGTTCCCAGAGATCGGGCGCGGGATCGCCTGATTTCCACGCATCCAGGCGGACCACCGCGAGCCCGACGCAGAGCGGCCCGAGCAGGGGCCCGTACCCGGCTTCATCGATGCCCGCGTAGAGCAGTGCCATGGGTGCAGGCTAGAGGGGCGGCGGCGTGAGGTGGGGAAACGACAGCCCCGCCGCGGTTTGCTCGCAGCGGGGCGGAGCGTTCGGGTGGGGGCGGGCGTGGGGGCGGGTCAGTTGCCGCCGGGGACGGTCATGGGCCCGCCGCGGTACTGGTTGGGGTCGGTTTCGGGCTCGGGCTCGCGGGCGGAGCCTTCGACGGCGGCTTGGTTCTCGGCGCCGGGGCCGGCAACCTCCTTGTAGATGAAGTAGCCGGCGACGAGGAGGAGCACGCCCGCGACGGAGAGGAGGATGATCTTCTTCTTGTCCATGGTCGGCTCCCGGGTCGGCGTGGGCCGGGTGGGGTCCGGGCGGTCAGGTGGTCGCTCGGAACGATGAGAATGCGGATGAGAGGATTCGAACCTCCACGGGGTTTTACCCCCACTAGGACCTGAACCTAGCGCGTCTGCCAGTTCCGCCACATCCGCGTGCGGGAAGGCGAGTGTATCCACGATCCCCCCGAGCGGACAATCGGCGGGGGTTCAGGTCGTGCCGCCGAGTTGCTCGAGCAGGCGGGCGGCGTCGTGCTGGTCTTTCGTGCGGGCGATGGTGAGCGGGGTGGCGCCGGCGTCGGTGCGGGCGTTGGGATCGGCGCCGCGTTCGATGAGCAGGCGGATCGAGCCGAGGGCGCCGCGGAAGGCGGCTCCGTGGATCGGGGCGAGCCCGCCCTGGCCCCGGGCGTTGGGGTCGGCGCCGCGATCGAGCAGGAGGCGCAGGACCTCGAGGCGGTCCTTGGGGGCGGCGTAGTGCAGCGGGCCGAGCCCGACGGGATCGGGCGCGTCGGGGGATTCGCCGGCGTCAAGGAATCGGCGCACGCGGGCGGTGTCTCCCTGCTCGGCGGCGATGTGGATCGAGTTGTCGGCGGTGAACTCGGGCTCGGGGGCGGCGGGGTTTGCCGGGCTGGAGGGTGACTCGCCCGGGCGGAAGGTGTGGCTGCAGGCGGCGCAGCGGTATTCGCCCTGGCGCGGGCCGGGGTGGAAGGCGGCGGAGTTGAGCGGGGCGCGTCGGCCGCAGGCGGGGCAGCGGGTCGCGGGCTTGAAGAGTGAGCGGAACAGGCCCATGGCGGGAGAGTGTGCGGGATGGCGGGGGTTGGGGCAAGTGGTGCGCGCGCAAACGCGCCGGCGCGGAGGCCCGGGAGGGGCGTGCGCGCCGGCGCGGGGTGGTGGTCTATCGGTTCATCGCTCGTCGGGGCGGGGTTCGCCGCGCGGGTCGATGGAGATCAGGCCGATTCGGGCTTCCTTGCGGGCTTGGGGATGCGGATGTCGAGGATCTTGGCGCGGATCTCCTTGAAGAGGTCCGGGTTGTCGCGGAGGAACTGCTTGGCGTTCTCGCGGCCCTGCCCGAGGCGGACCTCGCCGTAGCTGAACCAGGCGCCGGACTTCTGGCAGACCTTGTCCTCGACGGCGAGGTCGACGAGGTCGCCGGCGGCGGAGATGCCCTCGTCGAACATGATGTCGAACTCGGCCTGGCGGAAGGGCGGGGCGACCTTGTTCTTGACGACGCGGGCGCGGACGCGGTTGCCGACATTGTTCTCGCCGTCCTTGATGGCGCCGGTGCGGCGGATGTCGATGCGGACGGAGGAGTAGAACTTGAGGGCGCGGCCGCCGGGCGTGGTTTCGGGGGAGCCGAACATGACGCCGATTTTCTCGCGGATCTGGTTGATGAAGATGACGGTGCAGTTGGAGCGGGCGATGACGCCGGTGAGCTTGCGCATGGCCTGGCTCATGAGGCGTGCCTGGAGCCCGACGACGGCGTCGCCCATCTCGCCCTCGATCTCGGCGCGGGGGATGAGGGCGGCGACGGAGTCGATGACGATGACATCGACGGCGTTGGAGCGGACGAGGAGTTCGCAGATTTCGAGGGCCTGCTCGCCGGTGTCGGGCTGGCTGACGAGCATGTCGTCGATGTTGACGCCGAGCTTTCGGGCCCAGGTGGGGTCGAGGGCGTGCTCGGCGTCGATGAACGCGGCGACGCCGCCGTCGCGCTGAGCATTGGCGGCGACGGTGAGGGCGAGGGTGGTCTTGCCCGAGGACTCGGGGCCGAAGATCTCGACGATTCGGCCGCGGGGGATGCCCTTGCCGCCGAGTGCGAGATCGAGGCTGAGCGCGCCGGTGGAGGTGCCGGGTATGGCGAGGTAGGCGTCCTCGTCGAGGCGCATGATCGAGCCCTTGCCGAAGGCCTTCTCGATCTGCTCGACGGTGCGACCCAGAGCCTGGACCTTGGCGGGGTCAACGGGCTTGGTCTCGACGACGGGCTTGGAAGGGGTGTCCTGCTCGGGCGCATCGATGGCGACCGATTCGGGCTTGTTGTCTGACTTTGTGTCGGGCTTGTTGTCAGTCTTGGAAGACGACTTGGAGGACTTGCCGGAAGAGGTGCGCGCGGCGTCCGCCTTGGTGGAGGTGGGCATGGGGCCCGTCCTTTCTGTCTGCGTCGCATGCCGGCTGGCGGGCCCTTCCTGGCCGAGCCCGGAGGGGCTGGGCGGGGAGACGGGGCACTGTCCCAGGTGACACAACGACTCCCGACGCGGGTGCCGGATGGTCCTCCTTGAACCATCTCGTGCCGGGGGCGGCGACGGTCGCGGGCCCGGCGGGCGGACGGTATCAGATCCCGAACAGCCCGTCAAGCGTTCTCGGGCGTTGTGTACTATCAAAAGCCATGCAGAGCGAGATTCTCAGATCGGAGCCGCCGGATGGGGGGAGGCCGGGGGTCGGGCGTTGTCGGAGGCGGCCGGTGCGGGCCCGGCGAGGGGCAGTGTCGGCGTGGGTGCTGCTGGTGGTGATGGCGCTCGCGGCGGTCGGGCTGTGGCATGTGCAGGAGGGGGCGAAGGCCGCGGCTCGGGAAACAGCAATTCGGGCGGCCGAGGAGAAGAAGGAGCGGGCGTGGGCGGCACGGGTCGAGGCGCTGGCCCATCCGCGGTTCGACGATCGGATGGTGGAGTTTGTCGCCGACGCGACGCCGTTCGGCGAGGAAGCGCGACATGTGCAGCAGTGGTCCGCGCTGACCGGGCCGGAGGGGACTTTTCTCATCCATGCATATGTCCGCGGTGAGCCGTGGTCGGACCTGCGCCAAGTGCTGCTGCGGTTTGATCCGGACTCGGGGCACCTCGAAAGGCTGCTGAGTTATTCGCGTGATCAAGGAAGTTTCGGATCAGCCTCGGTCAGTTTCGAGGGCGAGCGCGTCGCATGGACGAGCCTGTTCCGGGAGTCGTCCGAGGTGTACACGGTGGTGCAGGTGCTCGATCTGAAATCGGGTCTGCTGCGTTCGATCGGATCGCCCGAGTGGAACGGCTGGCTGATCGCGCCTGTGATCGATGCCGCGGGCGAGCGCATCGCGGGGCTGTATCGCACGGCCCGCGAGGACGGGGCCGTGCTGATCCGCATCGCGGGGATCGACATCCAAACCGAGGAGGAGTGGCTGCTGCCTGAGCCCGAGCGGCTAAGCACGAGTTTCTCGTGGGTTCCCGGTCGGAGCTTCGTGATCGCCGATGGCGGGCGGACGGGGGTGAATCCGCACGAGGACTACATGGCGAGGGCTCGGCGGTACAGCGAGATCGAGGGCGATCATGCGATCTGGATGGTACCGTTGGACGGATTCCTGCCGACGCTGCTCAGCGGTGATCCGGCGGATCTGAGGAGTCTGTCGTCGCGTGCGGATCGCGGTGCGCACACCTCGGCCGACGGGCGGTTCATCGTGCTCGAAGAGCACGCGAACGCGGCGTTCCCCGATGGGCGGCTGGCGCTCTTGGACATTGAGACGGGCGAGCGGACGACGCTTGCGATGGATCGATACCTGTCGAGCCGCGGCGTGTGGCATCCGACCGAGCCGATCCTGGGGTTTGCCGAGGACCGCGCGGAAGAATTCGGCGGTAAACAGGTGAGCGCCGTTGCGTATTGCACGCTTGATGTGCGCACGATGGAGAAGCGGGTGCTGCTTGTTCGGCCGCGGGCCGCCAAGCCATGGATCAGGCAATCGGTGCTGTGGCGGATCGGTGATGATTCGCTGCATGTGCAGGGAGAGCACGCGCTCTATCGGATCGCGGGCGGCGCCTTGGAGTCGGTCTTTGAGATCCCCGAGAGGTTGCGGGAGTGGGACTGAGCGGCCTCCCCGCCGCTACGCTGTGGGCATGGATCTGAATCTCTCTGGCAAGCGGGCGATCGTCTGTGGTTCGACGCAGGGGATCGGGCGGTCGGCGGCGTTGGCGATTTCGCGGCTGGGGGCGTCGGTGACGCTGCTGGCGCGGGATGAGGCGAAGCTCGAGGAGACGGTCGCGAGCCTCGAGGCGGAAGTGGACGGGCAGCGGCATTCGTTCCTGGTCGCGGATTTCTCGCAGCCGCGGGTCGTCGAGGAGACGGTGCGGGCGGATGTCGAGAAGAACGGGGCGGTGTCGGTGCTGGTGAACAACACCGGCGGGCCGGGCCCGGGGCGGGCGATCGAGGCGGATGTGGAGGACTATCGGGCGGCGTTCGAGATGCACCTGGTGTGCAACCAGCTTCTGGCGCAGGCGGTGGTGCCGGGGATGCGCGACGGGGGCTACGGGCGGATCGTCAATGTGATCTCGACCTCGGTTCGGCAGCCGATCGCGGGGCTGGGAGTGTCGAACACGATCCGCGGGGCGGTGGCGAGTTGGGCCAAGACGCTGAGCCTGGAGCTTGCGGGGCACGGGATCACGGTGAACAACATCCTGCCGGGCTTCACCGAGACGGCGCGGCTGTGGGCGCTGATCCGCTCGAAGGCGGCGGCGTCGGGGTCGACCGAGGAGGAGGTCGCCGCGGGGATGCGGGCGACGATTCCCGCGGGGCGGTTCGCCGACCCGGACGAGGTGGCGGCGGTGATCGCGTTCCTGGCGTCGCCGGCGGCGGGATATGTGAACGGGCAGAGCATCGCGGTGGACGGCGGGCGGACGGGGACGATCTAGAGCGCGGCTTGGAGCAAGCGGCGGGGGTAGAAGGCGGAGCCACGGGCGGGACGCCCGTGCCACGAGAGTGGTTAGAGAGGGCAGAGCTTCGAAGGCATGGACACGATCCGCAACTACATCGATGGGGCGTTCTGTGACGCGAGGAGCGGGCGCACGCTTGAGGTCGTCGAGCCGGCGACGGGGCGGGTGTATGCGTCGGCGCCGGCGTCTGACGCGGCGGATGTCGATGACGCGGTCGCGGCGGCGAAGCGGGCGTTTCCGGGGTGGCGCGACACGCCTCCTTCGGAGCGGTCGCGGGCGCTGCTGCGGCTGGCGGAGTTGATCGAGGGCAATCTCGACCGGCTGGCGCTGGCTGAGTCGATCGATTCGGGCAAGCCGATCGCGCTGGCGCGGCGGGTGGACATCCCGCGGGCAGCGGCGAACTTCCGGTTCTTCGCGACGGCGATCCTGCACGGTTCGGGCGAGGCGTACGAGACACACCTGCCGGGGATGGACGGGGCGGGGGATGTGCGCGCGATCAATCTCGTGCATCGCAAGCCGCGGGGTGTGGCGGGGCTGATCAGTCCTTGGAACCTGCCGCTGTATTTGCTGACCTGGAAGATCGCGCCGGCGCTGGCGACGGGGAACACGGCGGTCGCCAAGCCGAGCGAGGTGACGCCGATGACCGCGTCGCTGATGTGCGAGCTGGCGGGTGAGGCGGGGCTGCCGGCGGGCGTGCTGAACATCGTGCATGGGTTCGGCGGGGATGCGGGGGCGGCGATCGTGTCGCATCCCGATGTGCCGACGATCTCGTTCACGGGCGGAACGGCAACGGGCAGGCTGCTCGCGGCGGCGGCGGGCCCGAAGTTCAAGCGCATGAGCCTGGAACTCGGCGGCAAGAACGCGATGCTGGTGTTCGAGGATGCGGACCTCGACGCGGCGGCGGAGTTGGCGTGCCGGGCGGGCTTCACGAATCAGGGGCAGATCTGTCTGTGCGCATCGCGCGTGCTGGTGCACGAGCGGCTGCACGACGCGTTCGTGGAGAGGCTGGTCGCGTGCGCGCGGCGGCTGACCATCGGCGATCCGCTGGAGGAAGCGACGGGCTTCGGGGCGGTGGTGAGCGCGGATCACCGCGACAAGGTGCTGGACGCGATCGAGCGGGCGCGGCATGAGGGCGGCGAGGTGGTGCTGGGCGGGGGCGTGCCGCGCGGATTGCCTGAGCGCTGCTCCGGCGGGTACTTCGTCGAGCCGACGATCGTGACAGGGCTGGCGGCTGACTGCGGCGTGGAGCGGAACGAGATCTTCGGGCCGGTGGTGAGCGTGTCGAGCTTTGCGGATGAGGCCGAGGCGGTGGCGCGGGCGAACTCGACCGAGTACGGGCTCGCGGCGGTGGTGGTGACGAAGGACCTGAGCCGTGCGCACCGGGTGAGCCGATCGCTCGAGGCGGGGATCGTGTGGGTGAACTGCTGGATGCTGCGGGACCTGCGGACGCCCTTCGGCGGGGTGAAGCAGTCGGGCGTGGGGCGCGAGGGGGGCGTCGAGGCGTTGCGGTTCTTTACTGAGCCGACGAATGTGTGCATCAAGCTGGATGAGTCGAGGGCCGGATGAGTCGAGGGCGGATGCGTTGCAGGAAGACCCCGCACCCGGCCCGCACCCCCGCGGGGGGGGGGTGGTAGCGC
>JBICIG010000074.1:0-17409 GCA_043101605.1 Phycisphaerales bacterium JB037 | reverse complement strand
CCCGCTCGTCGGCTCATCGAGGATCAGGAACTCCGGGTCGTTGATGAGCGCCTGGGCGATCCCGATGCGGCGCTGCATGCCCTTGGAGTACTCACGCACCGGGCGGAACTGCGCCCGCCCGAGCCCGACCATCTCGATGAGCTCGTCGATCCGGCGGATCCGGTCCCGCCGCGACAGCCCGAACAGCTTGGCGTAGTACTCCAGCGTCTCGCGGGCGTTGAGAAACCCGTAGAGATACGACTCCTCGGGCAGATACCCGATCCGACGCTTGATCTCGACATCGGTCGCGGGCTTCCCGAACACCGCCAGCCGCCCCGAGGTCGGCTTGAGCAGCCCAAGGATCATCTTGATCGTCGTCGACTTGCCCGACCCGTTCGGGCCCAGCAGCCCGAAGATCTCGCGCGGCCAGATCTCGAAGGTGATGTGGTCCACCGCCCGGGCGCGCGGCCGCATCCAGAAGTCCTTGAACACCTTCGTCAGCGCCTGCGCCGCGACGATCGGTCGCTGCCCGGCTCGGCTTGGGGGGGATTGTTCGGCCATGCTTCTCGTCTTCGGGCGTGCCGCCCCGCTCGCGCCGTCGTCTCCGCTCGTGCCCGCGTCCGGTCGATCGGCCGTCCGATCAGCCATCCCGTCACAGGGGCTCAGCCGCCGTCCATCTCCACCGCGTTGGTGTTCGTGCGGTACCGCTCACGCGCCCGCTGAGCCTCGCGCTCCTCGCGCGTCTCCTCGAGGATCCGCTGCTTGGCCGCCTGCTCCTGGCGACGCGCGTACTCCGGATCGGCGTTGATCATCACCTCGAGCAACTGCGTGTCGGGCGGGGCGAACATCACCTGCACCGATTCCCGGTTGATGAACGCGCTCAGCGCGTCGGCCCAGTCGTTGTGCAGCGTCACCCGCGAGTTCCGCCGGAACTGGATCAGCCGCGCCTGGTAGGTCGCCAGGTCCGTCTGGCGCCGGCTCACCTCCGCGTCGCGGTACAGCTCCGCTTCGTTGATCAGGTTCGCCACCTCGCCGCCCGCCCGCGCGCTCTCGATCATCTCGTGGATCGACGACAGCACCTGCGAACGCTCGAGCCGAAGCTCACCGCGCTCGGCCAGCAGGTCGCCCGTCCCGGGCAGCATCTCCCCGATCCGCCCGACCAACTCGTCGCGCTGCGCCCGCAGCGCCGACGCGTCCTCGCCACGCGACTCGGCGTCCAGCACGCCGGCGATCGCCGACTCGGCCCGGTCGCCCAACTCGGCGAGCTGCTCGATCTGCTCCTCGTCGATCTCGCCCCGCTGGTGCGCCTGGTTGATCAGCTCCAGATACGCGTCGCGCCGGGCCTCGTGCCGGTTGACCACCGGCTCGAACGAATCATCGATCAGCACCAGCAGCTCACGGTACACGCGACCCGCCGCGTCGATCAGCAGTTGCTCGGCCTCGGAACGCGCGTCCGAACGCGCCTTGCTCGCCGTTGCTTCGGCGCCCTGCACCGAGTAGAACGCGCTCCGCGCGTTCAGCGGCGGCATGATCCCGTTGAGGTCCAGGCTCTCGATCTCGATCCCGGCCTCGATCCGGTCGAGCTGCGACTGGGCGATCGCCCGCGCCTGCGCCGCGACCGTCCCGCCGCCCGCCTCCTTGAGCACCTCGTCGATGTCGTACTGCGCTACCGCGTGCACCACGCCCCGCATCACCGCCGAGCGGATGATGTCCTCCTCGGTGTCCGGGCGGATGTTGCGCACATACTTGCTCGCCGACTCGGGCAGTCGCCGGTAGGTCACCACCCACGACGCGTGCACCAGGTTCCCGTCGGCGGTGATCAGCGACCCGTCCCGCGCCGGGTCGAGGCTCGAAGACGCGGTCACCTGCTCGATCGGCATGCTCCGCTGCTGCTCGGTCAGGTAGGGCCAGAACGCCGTGTCGAGGTTCATCACCTGGTTGCCCGTCTGCACCTTGATCAGGTCGCCGATCGGGAAGGGCCAACTGAACTGGAAGCCGGGCTTGAGATCCTCGGCCTGCACCTCGCCGAAGAGCAGCCTCACGCCGCTCTCGCCCTCGCGGATCGTCCGCGCCCCGCTGAAGACGAAGAACCCCGCCAGCACCAGCATCGTCAGTTGCACCAGGCGCAGCGTGATGCGCAGCGCGTCGGCCAGCGACTGGTGCGCCGGGTCCATCAGACCCGCTTCGGGCTGCCCCTCGCCCTGCCGGCGGAGCTGCACCGAAGCCGCCCGGCGTGTCGTCTCCGCCGCCACCGGCGTCGGCTCGAGCCCCTCGATCGGGTTCGGCTCGCTCATCGCTGCCCCCCCGAGCCCGCCGCGACCGGCTCACGCCCGCCGCCGAGCCGCTCGACCAGGTTGTCCACCGGCACCTCGCGATCGCCCAGCCCGTCGAGCGCCGTCGGCTCGATAAGCCCGAACCCCGGCGTGTCGGTCGCGAACACCAGCGTGGTCTGCTTGGCCAGCGCGTTGCGCATCATGTCCAGGTTCTTCAGGAAGATCGCCAGTTCCGGGTTGTCCTTCATCGCCGCGATGTACTGCGCCGCCTCGCGGTCGCCCTTGGCCATGATCTCGTTGGCACGCTGCTCGGCGAACGCGATGATCCGCTGGGCGTTCGCCTCGGCGTTCGAGCGGATCGACTCGGCCTCGGCCTGACCCCGGCTCTCGATCTCACGCACCAGCCGGTTCCGGTTGGCGATCATCCGCTCGATCACCCGCTCGGTGATCTCGTTGGCCAGCAGCACCCGGCTGATGCCCACCTCGACCACCTCGATCCCCAGCCCGTCCAGCGACGCGTTCGCCTGCGCCTCGCCCGGCGCGGTGTCCCCATCGCCGCCCTGCAGCCGCGTCATCATCGCCCGCTCGAGTTCGGGCAGCTTCGACCCGTCCTTGCCGAACAGATCGCTCAGCTCGTACCGACCCGTCAGCGTCAGCGCCCCGCGCAGACGCCCGCGGAGCTGGTCCTCGGCCTGCCCGAAGTGCTCCTCGGCCCGTTCGCCCGCGTTCCCGAACCGCGTGAAGAACTTCAGCGGGTCGCTCACACGCCACAGGCAGTACGCCTCGACGATGATCGTCTTGTCGTCGCTGGTCTGCTGCGTCTCGCCTCGCGTCTTGACGATCTGCAGCCGCGTGTCGTACTTCGTCACCGACTGGAACGGGTAAGGCAGCTTGAAGTGCAGCCCGGGCTTCTTCGCCTCGGTCCCCTCGGCCGCCTTCCCGAAGGTCGTCACGACCGCCGCCTCGGTGAAACGCACCGAGTAGGTCACCATGAACGACAGCATGGCGACGACGAACAGCACCACCAGCGTCCACAGAACGATTGCTTTGGCTCGCACTTGTCTGGTTCCTCAAGTTCGCCCGGCGCCACGCCGGATCGGATCACTGACCTTCGCCGCCCTGGTTGAACACATTCTGGGCCGTTTCCACATCCTCGAGATTCACCGTCAGCCGCTTGTTCACCCCGGAGCTCAGCACATACAGCCGCGAACCCTTCATCAGGTCCGACAGCGCATCGAAGTACCGGATCGACTTGTAGATCAGCGGCTGCGCCTCGAACGCCACCAATTGGCCCTCGTACCGATCGGCCCGACCGCGGGCGGCCATGTGACGCTCCCAACGCGTCGCCCGCGCCCGCGACAGCGTGCTCGAGGCCTCGCCCGCTCCCGACACCAGAAGCGCCTCCAGCTCGGCCGACGCATCGGCGATCCGCGTCGCCAGTTCCACACGCCCCGGGCCCTCGGGCGCCCGCTGACGCTCGTCACGCAGCGCCTGGATCGCGTCCAACCGATCGATCACCGTCGTCGCGAGTTCCACATCCCCGATCGCCGCCGTCAGAACCTCGATCCGGTCCTCACGCGCCGCCTCCAGCGTCGACTCGGCGTTCTGCTGCGCCCCGACCACCTGCTCGAACGACCGTGCCGCCTTCCTAGGCGGGTGCGGGTTGACCACCCCCACGAACAGCACCTCCACGCCCGCACCCAGCGCCCCCTCGGGGCCCGGGTTCATCGCGTCGAACGCCTGCTGCACCCGATCCTGAAGCTCGGCGGCCAGCTTCTCACGGTTCGATCCCAGCAGGTCGTCCGAACTCCGATTCGACAGGAACTGCATCACCGTCCGCTGCCCGATCGTCCGCAGCATGTCCTCGCGGTCCTCGGGCATCCCCAGACGCTCGAACGCCTCGACATCACGCACCACAAAGTGCACCGGGACCTCGACCGCCACCAGCGACAGGTCGTTCTCCGCCTCGCCGCTGCCGGCCGTCAGCTCGCCCGCCGACCGCGCCGCCGCGCCCGCGTGCACGATCGAGAAGAACTCTTCGGCCGCGTGCTCGTTGGTCCACAGAATCGGGCCCGGCCGGGACGGGGGCGCCGTCCCCAGCTGCAGCACCCGAACCCCCGTCGCCGTCCTCGTCCGCCCGATCACCCGCCCGCGCTGGTCGGTCTCGATGAACTCGGGCGACACGATCCGGTCGATCGGCCACGGCGCCTTGAAGTGGAACCCCGGCCCCACATCCCCGTCGATGATCCGTCCGAACCGCAGCATCACGCCGCGCTGGTGCGGCTGCACCACCGCGAACGAGGTCATCAGCCAGCCAACCACCAGCGCCACCATCAGCAGCACGCCCGACCACCGGCTCAAAAGCTTGTACGCCCAGCTCGAGCTCACATCCGAGCCGAACTGGTAGTTGATCGCCTCCCCGATCGACGCCGCCACGCGGTCCGGCGCCGCCAGGAAGCCCATCACCCGCGACTCGAACGCCACGCGGGGCAGCTCGCCCTTGGACCTCGGGCGGTAGATCTCCAGAAGGAAGTTCAGGAAGATCTCGGCGCCCTGGGCGATCATGATCACCGGCAGCACCACCTGCAGATACCGCAGGAACGCGTCCGAACCGGCGATGTCGAGGAACTGCCCGATCGCCAGCAGCAGCCCGAAGACCGCCGCCCCGACAACCGTCGACGCGCCCGCGCCGAGGTTCTGCCACACCCGCTGCTTGCCCATGCCCGAAACGAACCGGGCGAACACGAACGACGCCGCCGCCGCCAGCGACACAAGCAGCGCAAACCCGTGGTCGTCGGGGCTCTGGTAGGAATCCGGTGAGAGCAGCTGCTGCCCGCTCGAGAACCGGGCGATCCCCACGCCCACCATCAGCCCGCCGAGCACCAGGCTCATGATCGGGGCGAAGAACTTGTACATGCCCTGCAGACGCCGCGCCGCGACCCGCGTCTCCTCGGCCGACTCGGCGAACACGCTCTCCGACGCGCTCGACGCCTCGCCCAGCGACTCGGCCTCGAACGCCTCGATCCGCTCACGCCGATGCTGGTCGAACAGAATCGCCAGCGTCAGCCACGCCAGCAGCCCGATCGAGATGTAGATCGTCGCGGTCATCGCCGCGTGGTCGCGGTTCAGAAACGCGTACGCGAACATCAGACCCGCGAGCAGCCCCTGCAGCACCATCCCGAGGATGCTGACATTGGTCGCGCGGCGGTAACTGAGATAATCAGCCTTCATGCGTCGCAACATCCCGCGCAAGGGCCCCGCAGGGCCGCCCGCATTGCTCTTCGCGTGATCCCGGACGCCGAGACGGGCGCCCCGCCATCGCCCGAATGGGCTTCAGAGGACTGAAACCGGCCCGGGCAGGCCCCCCGAGTCCGTTCCATCTGGGGGCACGATTCTCGCCCTCCCCCGGTGCTCTGTCCACCTTTCACGCCCCGACGACCCAACTCCGCCGCGCCGCCCGGGCCCCGGAACGCCCGACCACCGTCCCGGACGAACCCCGGAACAGGGGATCAAGGCTCCCCGGACACGCCCCGGCACGCCCGACCGGACCTCGCCCGATCGCCGCCCCGGGATTCCCCGAACCGCGCCGCCGAATCCAGCCCGGCACGCGAAACGCACCCGGATGTACGCCCCGATTGAACCCCAGTTCGCAACCGGGCGTAAAAATCACCCTCATCCCCAACCCTCTCGGGAGACTCCCCACGCATGGGCACCAAGCTCCTCACCATCGCGCGCGTCACCTTCATCGAGGCGCTCCGACAGCCCATCTTCTTCCTCCTCACCGCTCTCTGCGGCGTGCTGGTCATCCTTGTCACCTGGAGCTCGGGCTTCAGCATGCAGACCCGCGGCGCCTCCGAGGTCATCGGCGACAACCGCATGCTCCTCGAAGTCGGGCTCGCCACCGTCTTCGCCTGCGCCACCGTCCTCGCCGCCTTCATCTGCACCGCCACCATCAGCCGCGAAATCGAGAACAAGACCGCCCTGACCATCGTCTCCAAGCCCGTCGCGCGCGTCACCGTCGTCATCGGGAAGTACCTGGGCGTCTCGGCCGCAATCCTCATCGCCTCGATCACCATGATCTTCTTCCTGCTCATGGCGCTCCGGCACGGCGTCCTGAGCACCGCCGCCGACGACCTCGACGGACCCGTCATCGTCTTCTCCTCTTCCGCCTTCGCCCTCGCCTTTCTCCTCGGTGCGTGGTGCAACTTCTTCTACGGCTGGTCCTTCACCCAGACCGCCTCCCTCCTGCTCCTGCCCTTCACCGCCATCGCTTTCGTCCTCGTCCTCGCACTGAACAAGGAATGGGCCTGGCAGCCCCTCGGCACCGACCTCATGCCCCGCATCACCCTCGCCTGCGGCACCACCGTCCTCGCGATCCTCGTCCTCGCCGCCGTCGCCACCGCCGTCTCCACCCGCCTCGGCCAGGTCATGACCATCGTCGTCTGCGCCGGCGTCTTCGTCCTCGGGCTGGTCAGCAACCAGCTCACCGGCACCGCCGCCTTCGCCAACAAGCCCGTCGCGTATGTCCGCGAGGCCATCGCCGACGATCCCACCGACCCCAGCTTCGCCGCCCAGGGCGCCACCTACACCATCGTCCTCGACGGGCCCGTCATCGGCGACGCCGAGGAATTCGAGCCGGGCGACTCCTTCTACTACGGCTCCAACGCCAACGGCATCGGCATCGCCGTCCGCTCCTTCGCCCCCTTCGAAGGCAACCCCGCCGGCCGCGACAGCCTCATCGGCGACGAGGTCGACCCCGCGATCATCGTCACCGCCGTGGACGGTCTCCGGCTCACCGTCCGCCAGGTCGGGCGCGACCCCGTCCGCATCGACCGCCCGCCCCAGGCCGGGGACGCCATCTTCCGCACCCCCACCCGCATCCGCCCGATCCCCCTCGCCGCTTGGGCCGCCACGCCCAACCTCCAGCACTTCTGGCTTATCGACGCGGTGACCCAGAACCGCACCATCCCCAACTCGCACCTGACCCTCACCGCCGGGTACGCCCTCTCGATGATCGTCGCCTTCCTCTCTCTGGGCGTCCTGCTCTTCCAGACCCGCGATGTCGGCTGACCCGTGCTATCCGGACCGCACCCTCCGGGAAGACTCGGCCGGGCGTCGTGCTTACCATGGAGATACGCAAGACCCTGCGGGCAACGCCGCGACTCCGCGGATTGCTCAAATCGCAAACAACCCGCCGCGGACCCCCGCCTCCTCGACGGGTCGGGCGCTCGGCGGCAATGGACGGTGGCCCGAACACGGGCAAGGAGACAACCGATGCTCAACCGAACCGGACCGCGTCACGACATGGGGATCGGCGGAGGCGGAAACATGGACAAGCCGACGATGATCAAGATCGGCATCGCCGTCGCCGCTCTCCTCGCCGCCGCCCTCCTGCTCGCCTGGAACTTCGGGGTCATCGACTCCGGCGGGGTGAGCACCCCCCAGAACTACACCCCCGAGGAAGAGCAGCTCCTCCAGGAGCCCATGCCCGACCCCAACGAGTTCAAGAACAATCCCAACATCACCACCGGCGGCGCCTGATCCGAGCCGCCTGACGCAACCAGAATCGATCGGGGCCCGGGTTCTCGCCCGGGCCCTTCTTCATGCGCCGACATGTCGCACCGATGTTCGATCGCCCAAGCCCGGCGCCGGAGCCGCCGGCGGTCACGAGCCCAGCGATTCGATCGCCCGCCGATAGATCTGCCCGCAGCGCTCGGCCGCCCCGTCCCAGGTCAGCCTCCGAAGCTCGAAGGTCCCGTGCTCCTTGAGCGTGTTGCTCAGCGGCGGGTGCTTGAGCACCGCCACGATCTTGTTCGCCATCTCGTCGATGTCCCAGAAGTCCACCTTCAGCGCGTGCGTCAGCACCTCCGCGACGCCCGACTGCTTCGAGATGATCACCGGTGTCTCATGGCTCATCGCCTCCAGCGGCGCGATCCCGAACGGCTCGCTCACACTCGGCATCACATAGCAATCGGCCATCTGGAACACCCGCGCCACATCCTTCCCGCGCAGGAACCCCGTGAACAGCACCTTGTGCCCGATGCCCAGCGCCGCCGCCTCCTCGATCATCCGCAGCGCCATGTCCCCCGAACCCGCGACCACGAACTTCACATGCTCGATCTTCTCGAGCACGCGCTTGGCGGCCCGGATGAAATACTCCGGGCCCTTCTGCATCGTGATCCGACCCAGGAACAGCACGATCTTGTCCTGCGACGCGATCCGCGCCCCCTCCTCGGGCTGGCGCTCCTCCTGCTCCACGCCGTTGTAGACCACCTCGATCTTGTCGCTCGGCACGCCGTACCGCTTCTCGCAGATCGACCGCGTCAGCATCGACACCGCGATCACCCGGTCCGCCGCGTGCATCCCCGCACGCTCGATCTCGTACACCGACTGGTTCACATGCGAGCCCGAGCGGTCGAACTCCGTCGCGTGCACATGCACCACCAGCGGCTTGCCGCTGACCGCCCTCGCCGCGATCCCAGCCGGATAGGTCAGCCAGTCGTGCGCATGGATCACATCGAAACGCTCATGCCGCGCCAGCACCGCCGCCAGCGCCGCGTACCGCTGCGCATCGCCGACCAGATCCGTCCCGTAGTGCCCGTCCCCGCCGCCGCCCAGGTGCGCCAGAATCTCGGTCACCTCACGCTCGTCGACCTCGCCGAGCACATCGATCTCGATCCCCATCGAGCCAAGCTCGGCCGACGCGGTCCGGTCCCCTCCGCGCGCCCGCTCGACCAGCGCCTCGACCCGCTCGCGCAGCCGCTCGTCGGGCAACGCCCCGCCGAACCCCGGGTAGGGGCTCGTGATCGGAGACGCGAGCGTCCGGAACTCCGTGCGCTCCAGCCTCTGCTCATCCGCCTCCTCGCCGCCGACCTCCACGCCCTCGCCGTGCGCCAACTCCGCCCGCGCCGCCGGGTCGGCCGCCCGCGTCCCGCGACGCACCGCGCGCGCCAGGCTCGGGCGATCGCCCTGACGGAAGATCTCCCCCACCGACGCCGGGCTCTTGAGGATCACATGCGAACTCGTCGACGCGTCGACCGGCTTGGGCAGCACGAAGATCACCTCGTGCCCCTGCCGATCCAGCGCGCGCGTCAGCCCGTAGCACGCCGTGCCCAGACCGCCCGCAATGAAGGGCGGAAACTCCCACCCGAACATCAGAATCCGCACGGCTGATCCCGCCCTTCCGAACGCCCGCCCAAAGCACCCGCTCAGCCCGATCCCCGGCACCCGCCCGACGATCCGGCCCCCCGGTCAGTCCTCGTCCCCGCCGCCGGACATGTCGCCCAGTTCGCGGAACACCGCTTCGTACCCCAGCAGCACCAGCGCCGTCGTCTCGGCCGCCCCCGGCGCCTCGGGCCCGTCCACCGGCACCGGCGAGCGGAAGGTGTAGAGCAGGTCCTCCGAGCGGTAGTGGCTGAACCCGATCTCCGGGCCTTCATACCCCAGCTCGGCCAGCTCCTCGTCGAGCAGTTCCACCAGCGAGTCGCGCATGTGCATCAACTCCGACTCGATCGATTCGCTCAGCCAGCGGTCGGCCGTCACGAGGCTCACAAACACCCCGCCGTCCTCGACCTCGACGCGGTAGAACGCCGGCTCGGCCGAATCCGCCGCCGCGCACGACAGCCGCGACCCTTCCAGCGTGATCTCCCCGAACACCCCGGCCTCGGCGGCCCGATCCCGCACCCGCTCCAGCAGCATGGCAGCCTCCGTCCTCGCGGCCTGCATCGCGCATCCTCCCGATGAAACCCGAATTCGAACGCATGATC
Source organism: Phycisphaerales bacterium JB037 (assembly GCA_043101605.1). Lineage (GTDB taxonomy): Bacteria > Planctomycetota > Phycisphaerae > Phycisphaerales > UBA1924 > JBICIG01. The sequence continues at coordinate 7,391 of JBICIG010000074.1, read as the reverse complement.
GGACCTCGCCCCGCCCCCGTCCGCGCTCGAGGCCAACTCTAGGCTCCCCGAGCCCCACCGCCACCGCTCACCCGCCCCATCACGCACGCTGCCCTTGACGCCGATCGTGGCTATAGTCCTCGCCGCGGGCAGCCGCCCGCACCGCAGGCCCAGGTGGCGGAATTGGCAGACGCGCTACCTTGAGGTGGTAGTCCGGGCAACCGGGTGGAGGTTCGAGTCCTCTCCTGGGCATTGGTCAGGCCCGCAGCGAATCGCTGCGGGCTTTTCCATGCGCTCAGTTCCGCGCGCCCCGTTCCGCGCCGTTTCGCCCGTGCCCCCGCCAGCGAAACCCCGACCCCGCCTCCCCATAGACTCGGGGGCCATGCGCCCCCAACGCGCCAATCCCGCCCGGCTCCGACACCGAGCGCTCGCGCACGCCGCGGTCTTCGCCCTCGCGGCGCTCGCTCTCTGCGCCCCGCCCGCGCCCGCCGCGGCCGCGACCCGCGCCGGCCCGCCCGAACTCATCCCGCGCGAGACTTTCTTCGGCTCTCCGACCCGATCCCGCGTCCGGCTCAGCCCCGACGGGCGCTCCTTCGCCTTCGTCGCCCCCTTCGAGGGCGTCGCCAATCTCTGGACCGCCCCCGTCGACCACCCCGAGAAGGTCACCCCCGCCACCCGCGAGCCCGCCCCGGGCGTCATCACCTACGCCTGGTCCGCCTCGGGCGAGCACCTGGTCTATCTCGTCGACCCCGACACCAACGAGAATTGGCAGGCCCGCTCGGTCGAACTCGCCACCGGCACCGTCCTCGACCTCACGCCCCGCGGCTCCGGACAGGCCAAACTCGCCGACCTCGATCCCTCCCACCCGCACTCGGTCCTGATCGCGCTCAACGACCGCGACCCCGAACTCCACGACCTCTACGAGGTCGATCTGAACACCGCCAAGCGCACGCTCCGCAGGATCGCGCCCCGGGACGCCGCCGGCTGGATCATCGCCCCGGGGCGCGAACTCATCTACTCCATCCGCCTCACCACCGAGGGCGGCGCGACCATCCTCCTCACCCACCCCGACCGCCCCGCCCAGCCCATCCTCGACATCGGCCGCGAGGATCTGCTGACCACCGGCGTCAAAGCCATCACCACCGACCGCCGCTGGATGATCCTCGAAGACAGCCGCGGGCGCGACACCGCCGCCCTCGCCCGGCTGCCCTTGGACGACCGCGGCGTGCCCGCCGGCCCGCGCGAGATCCTCGCCCAGGACGATGCCTCCGACATCGCCGATGTCCTCCTCGATCCGCGCACCAACGAGCCCGTCGCCGTCGCCTTCGAACGCGCCCGCCTCCGCTGGCACCCCCTGTGCGAGGACGCCGCCCGTGACCTGGCGCGACTCGAATCGGCGCACGACGGCGCCGTCCGCATCACCAGCCAGAGCGACGACGCCTCACGCTGGCTCGCCGTCCTCATCGACGACGACGGACCCGCCCGCTACCGCGTGCTCGACCGCGAATCGCCGAGCCAGTCGGCCGACCTCGGCGCCACGCGTCCGGAACTCGAAACGCTCGACCTCCGCCCGATGGAATCGGTCACGATCCCCACCCGCGACGGGCTCGAACTCGTCGGCTACCTCACGCGCCCGGACTCCCCCGACGCCGCGCCCCTCGTCCTGCTCGTCCACGGCGGACCGTGGGCCCGCGACCACTGGGGCTACGACCCCTTCCACCAACTGCTCGCCAACCGCGGCATGGCGGTGCTCAGCGTCAACTACCGAGGATCGACCGGCTTCGGCAAAGCGTTCGTCAACGCCGGCAACCTTGAGTGGGGCGGCGCCATGCAGACCGACCTCGTCGACGCCGCCCGCTGGGCGATCGCCGAGGGCATCGCAGACCCCGACCGACTCGCGATCATGGGCGGGAGCTACGGCGGGTACGCCGCCCTCTCCGGGCTCGCCTTCACCCCCGATCTCTTTGCGTGCGGGGTCGCCGTCGCCGCCCCGGCCGACCTCGTCTCCATGCTCCGCACCATCCCCCCCTACTGGGAGCCGCTGACTGCTCTCTGGCGCGACCGCGTCGGCGATGTCGAATCCCCCGAGGGACGCGATCGGCTCCGCGAGCGGTCCCCGCTCGCCCACGCCGACCGCATCATCCGCCCCACGCTGATCCTCCACGGCGAGCGCGATCCGCGCGCCCATGTCACCGATGTCCGCAAGCTCGCCGATGCCGTCGGCGCGCGCGGCGTCCCGGTCTCGCTGGGCGTCTTTCCCGACGAGGCCCACGGCATCCGAAGACCCGAGAACTGGCTCGCCGTCGCCGCCCTGACCGAGGTCTTCCTCGCCCGGCACCTCGGCGTCCGGGCCCAGCGGCTCGACGGCGTGGTCGAGGACTCCTCCATCCGGCTCGAAACCGGGTCATCGCTCCTCGATCCGCCCGCGCCGGCGCCGCCCCCGGGGGGCTGAACCGGGGGGAGGTCGCGTCCCCGCGGGGCGATGATCAGCCCGGAGAGGCCCGAGGCCTGAAGATCCCCCGCCGCGATGCCGATACCCCACCGACCGGTGTCCCCCTGCCGATCGGGAATCCCATGGACCCTGCCTTCATCGCGCCCTTCATCGCGAGCATCAAGAATGTCTTCTCGACGATGCTCCAACTCCCGGTGACCATCGGCACCCCGGCGCTCAAGCGCACGCCGAACCCGACCCACGAGGTCTCGGGCATCATCGGGATGAGCGGCGCCGTCGTCGGCACGATCGTCCTGAGCTTCGAGCGAGCCGGCGCCGTGCGCCTCGTCGAACTCTTTGCCGGTCAGCGCTTCGAGCCCGAATCGCCCGACTTCGCCGACGCGATCGGCGAACTGGTCAACATGGTCTCGGGCGCCGCCAAGGCCAAGTTCGACGCCGGCGAGGTCTCGATCTCCTGCCCGAGCGTCGTCGTGGGCCCCGGGCACACCGTCGCGGTTCCCTCCGACACGCCGGTGGTCTGCATCCCGTGCGCAACCGACGCGGGCTCGGGCGTCATCGAGATCGCGATCAAGCCCGCCCCCGTGCCCGTGCGCTGAATTCCCGACGCGAACCCTGCGGAGAACCCCTCATGCGGATCATGCTCGTCGATGACTCGAGAACGATGCGGAGCATCCAACGCTCGGTGCTCGCGCAGCTCGGCTTCAACGATGTCGTCGAGGCCGGCGACGGCGTCGAGGCCCTCGCCAAGATCCCCGAGGCCCGCCCGCAGCTCATGCTCGTCGACTGGAACATGCCCAACATGGACGGGATCACGCTCGTCCGCCAGATCCGACAGACCGACCGCGCCACCCCGATCATCATGGTCACCACCGAAGCCGAGAAGACCCGCGTCGTCGAGGCGATCAAGGCCGGCGTCAACAACTATGTCGTCAAGCCCTTCACCCCCGACCTGCTGAGCCAGCGCATCACCGAGACGCTCGCCAAGGCCGCCGCCTGAGCCCCGCCCGTCGTTTCGGGAACCCCCCGCCCCCACAGCCGTCGGAACGGGCATGACCCGTCCCGCTGGACTCGACGCCCCCCGTGCGCCCACAATGCGGGTCATGGGATCCACCGATCATCGCCGGGGTTCATCGACGCGCCCGCCGGGACGACGGGTGCTCCTGGCGGCTCTGGCAACGCCGATCGCCGGCCTCGCCCTGCTGCCCTTCGTGCCCGAGGCCGATCCCGACCCCGCGCTGAGCCTCATCGCGTGGCAGCCCGAGCCCCCCTCCAATCCGCCGGCCGACCCCCCCGCCGAGTCCGACGAGCCCGCCCTCCCGGCCGACTGCGAGATCGTCCTCGATGACGGACGCCGCATCCTCGGCACGCTCGTCGAATCCGGCCCGACGACCGTCGTCGTCGAAGTCGGCGGCATCCGCACCACCTACGAGCGGGCCCGCATCAACGAACTCCGCATCATGGAACCCGTGGAGGATCGCTACCGCGCACTGCGCCGAGCAATCCCGGATTCCGACATCGACCAGCGCCTCATGCTCGCCCAGTGGCTCATGAGCCGACGCGCCTACCGACTGGCGTACCGCGAGGTCGATGAGCTGATGCTCCTCGACCCCGCGAACCCCGAGATCATCAAGCTCCGCCGCCACCTCGAACTGCAGATCCGGCTCCTCGAGGGCGTCTCGCCCGGCGAGGATCGCGACAACGAGCGCACGCCGCAGGAGCGCGACCGCGCCGAGTTCCCGCTGCTGTCACCCGAAGAGATCAATCTCCTCAAGGTCTTCGAGATCGACCTGCGCGACCCGCCCAGGATGCTCATTCCCCGGCGCGTGGTCGATGAGCTGATCGCCGAGCACCAGTCGAGCGAGCTGATCCCCTCGAGCCCCGAGGCGCAGCGGGCGCTCTACCGCCAGCCCCCCCGTCGCATCCTCGACCTGATGTTCCGCCTGCGCGCCCGCGATCTCTACGGCCAGGTCGAGGTGCAGGGGCATCCACGCTCGATGGAACGCTTCCGCGACGATGTCCACCGCGGCTGGCTCATGCGCGGATGCGCCACCAGCCAGTGCCACGGCGGACAAGCCGCCGGTCGCCTCTGGCTCCACAACCAGAACATCAACTCCGACGCGACCGTCTACACCAACTTCTTCATCCTCGATCACTTCAAGCTCGAGGACGGCACGCCGCTGATCAACTACGACGAGCCCGCCAAGAGCCCGCTGCTGCAGATGGCCCTCCCCCGCGCCCGCTCGGAGCGACCCCACCCGGTCGTCAGCGAACTCGGGCGCGAAGTGGCGTGGCGGCCGCCGCTCTCGGGCCCCGAGGACGACGGGTTCCGCAAGGCGCTGCGCTGGCTCGAAACGATGTACCGCCCGCGCCCGGTCTATCCGATCTCCTACGAGCCCCCGGTCCCCGCCGGCGCCGGGATTCTGGAACTCGAGCCGGATCTCGATGCCGACCGCTGAGCCCGCCCGCCGAAGCTCCCCCGGCGGATCCACCCCCGACCAGACCTCGTATAGGTGAGTCCCGGCCGAGAAAGGTCGTCGCTCCGGGGCGGCTCTGTTGCTAGAGTCGTCGCTCCCGGCGTCGGCCGACGCCGGGCTGGCCCGATTCATTGCTTTCGGGGTCGCGGGCTCGCCCGGCGGCCCGGCTTGTGCGAGACTGCCGCGATGCCTGATCCGATCCAGCGCGTGACCCTCTCCGCCCGAACCGGCTCCGATCGCCCGTCGCGACTGCGGCGGGGCGGGGCGGTGCTGCTGGCGCTGCTGGCCGGGAGCGTCCTCTCGGCGTGCGACGGCTCGAGCGAGACCGAGCAGGCTCTCACCGACGCCGGCCGCAAGCTCGCCCTCGTCCAGACCGGTGCCGACCCGGGCACGGGAGACTCCCCCGCCCGCAAGGCGTACGCCGAGGTCCGCACCTCGCTCGAGAAAGTCAAGTCCGCAGGGCTGCCCGGCGAGGTCGCCGCGGCCAACCTGATGATCGCCCAGACCCACCTCGGCGACGCGCTGCTCAACGGGCACCGTGCGGTCGACCTGCTGGGCGAGGCCGCCCTCCGCCGATCCTCGATCCGCACCGAACTCTCGCTGTGGCACCGCGTCCGCAACGAGGCCCAAGCCGCCGAGGCCTTCGACGCGACCGAACGCATCGCCGCCGCCCAGGCCGAACTCGCCGAGGCCGAACGCGAGAAGGGCGAACTGACCCAGCAGCGCGCCGCGGTGCAGGAGCAGATCGCCAAGCTCGACGCCCGGCGTCAGTCGCTCGAGCAGGAAGTCAACACCCTCCGCGTCGAGCGCGGGCAGTTCATCCTGACCATCCCGCCGGAGCCCTCGCAGCAGCGGCTGGAGATGGTCCGCCAGTCCCGCCTGCAGGAACGCCACGAGCAGGCGATCGAGTTCAACATCACCGGGCTGGTGACGCAGATCGAAGCCCTCCAGCCCGAGGTCCAGCGCCTCTCCTCCGAGATCGCCCAGCGCGACCGCGAGATGGAGATCGTCCGGGGCGTGATGAACGAGATCGAAGCCCAGCGCAACGCCGCCGAGCAGAAGGCCCGCGCCAAGAACGCCGAGGCCCGCGGCCTGGCGACCAACATCCGCGCCCGCCTCTTCGGCGGGACCGTCACCCCCCTCGGCGGCGAGACGCAGGAAGTCGACGGGCTCCACCCCTTCCGTACCGGCCCGCTCGCCGAGAGCATCAGCAACACCGCATCGGCCTACGACCGCGCCCGCCAGACGGCCCAGTCGGCCAGCAGCAAGCTCGGCCCGCAGGCCCGCATGGCGATGGACCGCGCCTCCAGCGGGCTCGCCCAGCTCCACGGTGCCGCGTGGCAGAGCGCATGGTCCTACGCCCAGCTTCTCGAAGAACTCCGCGCCGTCGGCCCGCTCGCCGGCTCCCCCGAGTTCACCGCCGCCCTCAAGCAGGCCCGCATCGACGAGATGCAGGCGCTGGTCTCCTTCGCCGAGGCCGCGGGCACCGCGGGCGAGACCGTCTCGGCCCACGCCCAGGCGGCTCTGGCGGCTCTGCAGGCCGAGCCCGTCAGCGAGACCGTCTACCGCGATTCGGCCGCCAAGGCCCGCACCGCCTACTCCCAGGCGGTCGACGCGCTGGCCGCAGACGCTGAAGCCCAGGCCGTCGACGCAGGCCCGACCGATGACCAGTTCGCCGCCGCCGGCGGCTCGGGCGATCCCGCCATCGATGCCACACTCAACCGCTTCATGGACGCGATCCGCGCCGCGAGCCTCTCGTCGGCGAGCGACCTCTTCGCGTTCGACACCCCCGAGCAGCAGCAGCTCTTCACCGCGATGCTCCCGATGATGGACGCCCTGATCGGGCTCGAGATGGCCTGCCAGGAGCAGTTCGGCGAGGGGCTCTCCGGAGCGATGGGCGGAGGCGGCATGGTCGGTGCCGAGGGCCCCGATTTTGCCGCCCTCTCCACCATGACCGCCGCCGACCTCCAGGTCACGATCAACGGCGACCGCGCCACCGCGACCCTCCCCGACGCCTCGGGCGACCCGCTCGAACTGGTCAACCGCAACGGCGCCTGGCTCATCGACATGAGCGGACAGCTCGGCCCGCAACTCGAAGCCGCCGACCCGCAGGCCCTCCAGATGATGCAGGCGATGCTCCCCATGATGACCCAGAGCTTCACGAGGCTCACGCAGCGCGTCCGTGCAGGCGAGTTCGGCTCCATCGATGAGGTCGCCGAGGCGCTGATGCAGGGCATGATGGGCGGCGGCTGATCCCGCCCCCGCAGCGCAAACGAGCCCCGCCCGACTTCCACGCCACCCTCAAGACCCGCCTCTCCCGGGCGGCGGGCCTATCAATCTCGTGATGTCCAAGACCACGACCCCCATCCCGGGTGAGCCCGTGCTCCCCGAAGCCCGCATGCACCTCGTGCGCCCGACCGAGCCGGTCGTCGCCCGCGTCGTCTCCAATGAGCGCTGCACCGCGTCCAAGGCCGCCGGGTTCGTCC
>JBICIG010000073.1:0-2683 GCA_043101605.1 Phycisphaerales bacterium JB037 | reverse complement strand
TGCTGAACCTGTGGGAGGGGCGCGGCGAGCACCCGGCGTACAACCCCAAGCAGGCCGCCGCCGCCCTGTCGGGGCACCTCGATCAGGACGGGTTTCTTGATTGCGCCCGCGCGTTCGCCGAGCGGTTCTATGCGCGGCGCACGCCGCCCGGGTGCGCGTGGTTCATCGACAAGACGCCGCTGTATCTGCAGATCGCGCCGGTGCTGCCCCGGCTCCTGCCGCGGGCGCGGTTCATCGTGCTCGGGCGCGATCCGCGCGGGCTGGTGTGGTCGCGGCACACCTGGAAGCACTCGGATTCGACCGACGCGACGCGTCTGTTCGGCGGGGCCGCGCGCGATCTCGCCCGCCTCGCCTCGTTCGCGACCGACTTCGCCGACCGCTCCATCGTCGTGCGCTACGAGGACCTGTGCGCCGAACCCGAATCGTGCGCCCGCCGCCTGTGCGAATGGCTCGGGATCGGCTTCGAGCCCGCGATGATCGACTACGGCTGCCACCGCCACCACGAGGGCTACGGCGACGAGAAGACGCACCAGCACTCCCGCCCCCACGCCGACAGCATCGACCGCTGGCGCGAGGGGCTGACCATCGACCAGCAGCGCGCGCTCATCGAAGCGTGCGAAGCCGCGGGCCCGGGCTCGCTCGCGAAGCTCGGCTACGAGGACCTGCTGTCGGAACGACCGAGCGATTCGGGCGACAATGCGGCCCGCGGGGCCGCGGCGTGAAGGGGCTGTTCTTCCTCCAGCCCGGCACCAACTCGCGCGACATCTTCCGCGACATCATCCTCGGATTCGAGCGGGCCGGGTGCGGCGTGCTGATCCTCGAACTCGCGCCGCTCTGGCGCACCGTCGAGGCGAGCCCCGACGCGCAGGCGACCGTCCGCGAGATCGGGCGGAGCGTGCGCGCGCTGATCGAGCGCGAGCGCCCGGACTTCTCGATGGCGATGTGGGCGAACGCGGTGCGCACGCTGCCCGCGAGCGTGGTCGGCGGCGAGCCGCGGAGCTTCTTCGACACGATCGGGCTCACGCATGTCCAGCACTGGCTCGATGCGCCGCACTGGGCGCACGAGGGAGACATGCGCGGACACTTCAACACGCCGATCGTCGCCGGGGAACGCCTGCTGCATGTGGTCAACAACCCGGGCACGGCCCGCGAGATGACCGAGGTGCTGGGATTCGGGCGCACGCTCGCGTGCCCCTACGGCATCAACGAGGAGCTCTTCCGCCCGACCCGCCCGATCGGGGACGCCGAGTTCGACCTGGTCTTCGGCATCGGTCCGGGCGACCCGAAGCCGACCGAACGGGCGCTCGGCGAACTGGAGCGGGACGAGCCGGATGTCGGCGCGATCCGGAGCGAGGCCGCCAACCGGGTGCGCGCCAAGCTCGAACAGGTGCTGACGGGGCGATCGCCCTGCATCGCACGGGTCGCGGAGTTGCTGGTCGAGTCGCAACTGGCCGACCCAACGCGGGCCGTGCTCGATCGGCTCGACGGGATCGCGTCGGGCTCGGACGAACTCGCCGAGGGCGTGCGCGCGTTGCGCGCCGACGCCGGGCTGTTCGTCACGGTTACCGAGGTGGTTCGGCGCATCGAGACATGGGAGCGTGCGTTCACGATCGCGTATCTGTCGAGGCATTTCCGCTGCGCGACCTTCGGCAGCGGCGACCTCTCGGCGTGGGGCTGCCGGGCGACGCACCTGGGATCCCTGGACTACCGCGACCAGACGCGGGCGTACGCGCGCGGGCGGGTCGGTCTGAATGTCATGCGCTGGCAGGACGATGTGGGGTCGAACATCAAGCCGCTGGAGATCAGCGCGTCGGGCCGGCTCTGTCTCATGCGTCGGCGGCGGGGCCTCTCAGGGCTGCTCGAAGAAGGGCGCGAGATGGAGCTGTTCGATGCACCCGCCGAGGCACGCGCGAGACTGCGCTCGCTGCTGGACGATCCCGAGCGCCTCGGCGCGATGGCGAATGCCGCCTGCGAGCGCACCCGCCGCGAGCACACCTGGGCGAACCGAGCCCGCGCGATGCTGACCTGGATCGAATCGAGTGAGCGTTCCGCGGCGAGCCGCGCGGTCGCGTAGCGCGTGCCGTCAGGGGCAGCCGCCGGCGAACAGATCGAGATAGAAGAAGAAGTCGTCCCCGTCGCAATCGGCATCGGGCACGCCGAAGCTCGGCTCGTTCGGATCGGAGGAGCCCGTCAGGTCGCAGATGGCGGTTTGGCCCATGGTGAAGGCGTCGAGGAAGTAGAAGAAATCATCACCGTCGGTGTCGCCGTCGGGAAGGCCGAAGGTCGGTTCGTTGGGGTCGGAGGATCCGGTCAGATCTGCCTGGCAGCGGAGGGTGACGAAGGTGTCGGGTTCGTCGAGATTGATCCAGCCGAGATTGGGGCTCCACGCGTAGCCGCGGAGTCGGCCGGCGGCGAAATCGATGCGGGCCTGGAGGTTTGAACCGGCGAGCGTGGGGCGGGTGTCGAAGTTGATCCAGCCGGTGTTCTCGCTCCACGCGAGCCCGAAGAGATCTCCCGTTCCGGGGTCGATGTTGACGCCCCAGTCGCTGCCGCTGGTGTTGGCGTACGCGACGCCGTTGGTCGGCGAGCCCCGCCCGAGCCGGATCCAGCCGATGTTCTCCGCCCACGCGTACCCGCGGAGATAGCGAGGGGCGGCGGGAGAGGGCGCGATGCGCGGCGCGTC
>JBICIG010000072.1:0-42553 GCA_043101605.1 Phycisphaerales bacterium JB037 | reverse complement strand
GGACGGCGTGGAGGATGCCGTCGGCCGGGCGGAGGGGTTCGGTCCGGCGGGGTCGCCAGGCGGTGGGGCGAATGGGGGCCGTGGGTCGTGGGTGGTGGTGGAGGTTCGGGATACGGGGAGGGGGATGGCGCCGGAGGAGCTTCGGCGAATCTTCCGGCCGTTTGTCTCGGGCTCGGCACGCGGCCAGCAATCCCTTGTTTCGGGGATTCCGCTCTGGATCGGCAACGGACCGGAGACGACCTCGCAAGCTGCTGGCAAGCAAAGGCTTACAAACAACGAACAGGCGGCGAATGGGGGGATCGGGCTCGGGCTGACGATCTGTCAGGGGCTGGTTGAAGCCGTGGGCGGGCGGATCGAGGTCGAGTCGGCGGTGGGGGCGGGGAGCCGGTTTGTTCTGACGCTGCCGGGGGCGTGACATCAGGGCCCATTGCGGAGGCGGTCGCGCACGCGGTTTCGGTTGGTGCCATCTGGAAACAGCCGTTGGTGAAGCCGGGCCGCTTCAAGTGACTCGAAGGGCTCGACCCATTGTGCATCAGCGGTGGCGAGATTGGCGAGTTGTCTCTCAAGGCTCATCACGGCGAAGCTGTGATTCTCGGGGCGCTCGAGGTAGGGCTTGAGCGTGCCGGCGGCTTCGAGGCCGAGCGCCCGGGAGAGCATGGCCTCGCTCCACGCCCACGCTTCGTCGTGCGAGCGGATCTCGCGGTTCGGCACCGCCAGCAGGAGCGCGATGCGGAGGGACGAGGGGTCGTCCGCGGTGGCCGGATCGTTCCAGAGGGCTTCGAGGGCGGCGACGACTTCGGGGTCGTACTGGGAGAGCTTGCCGTTGAGCCGGATGGCTTCGATGCGGAACTGGATCCAAGAGACGCCGCCTCTGGTAAAGCGGGGGTGGTTCGTGATAAAGCGGTCGTACCAGTCTCTGGCTTGAGCGAGGTCGCTGGCGGCGGCGTGAGCGCGGGCGACCTGGAGTGTGATCCAAGCCTTGCGGTCCTCGTCGGCGTACGCATCGCGGACGATGAGCTGAGACTCATAGAGGGCGGCTCGTTCGGTGTGGCGACCTTGATTCTCCAACAAAGAAGCAAAGTGGTCAGAGATGTTGTCGGCGATGTCGAGGTACCAGACGTTGTCCGTATCGATCTGGGCGAGTGCGGTGCGGAGTTGCTGCTCTTTCTCGGCCGCGTCGGTGTTCAGGTGGGCGAGCCAACGCCAGGCGTCGGCACGGGTCACGGTTGAGAAGGATGGATCGGTGAGTTCGGCCCAGTGTGATCGCGCCTCATCGAGCAGGTTCATGGAGTTGTAGCCGATGGCAGCGAATCGGATGAAGTTGGCGGCACTGGGATCTCCCGCGGCATGCCTGCGGCGCCCAGCCTCAGCCATCTCGCGGAGGGCGAGAATGCGGGCTGTGCGCGTCGGGGCGGCTTGAACATCTGCCAGATGCCTGGCAAGAAGTTCCTGTGTTTCCTGGATGTGTGCGGGCAGGGGTTGCTCGGCCTTGCCGCGGGGAGCAAAGAGGGCGAAGGCACCGACCAATAGCAGAACCAATGTTGCCGAGAGCGCAGCGATCGCGGTCGGTCTCGTGAGCATACCCACCAGTGTAAGTACTCTCAGAGCTTACACCACGAGGTGTCGGCGACTTCGCTCTGATTGCAAAGATGTGAGTTCAGGAAGCGGGCAACACTACGACATCCCGCGGGCTGACGGTCACGGCGACTTCGGGGGTGGTCGCGGGGTCGGCCGGTATGTCGAGAGTTGAGTGTTCGGGGGCGCCGGAGGTGGCGATGTGGTTGCCGCCGCCGAAGGGGTTGAGTTCGGCGACTTTGACCTCGACCGAGCCGGGCAGTTCGAGGATGTGCTGGGCCATCTCGCCGAGGTAGGTGGTACTGAGTCGGCGTGCGCGGAGTGTGTCGGGTTCGTCTGCGTGCGCGAGGCGGAGTGCTTCGGGGCGGATGGAGCAGAGGACCTTGGTGCCGGGGTCGGTGCGGGGGAGGTGGTCGGGCATCTCGGCGCGGAGGTGGCCGGCGGGGCAATCGAGGAGGAGTTCCCTGGTGGCCGAGCCGTTGGGGGTGGCGCTGTCGCGCGTGCCGGTGATTTTGGCTTCGATGAAGTTGGTTTCGCCGAGGAACTCGGCGACGAAGCGAGAACGGGGTTTGCGGTAGAGCTCGGCGGGGGTGCCGAGCTGTTCGACCTGGCCTTCGCGGATGATCGCGATGCGGTCGGCCATGGAGAGGGCTTCCTTCTGGTCGTGGGTGACATAGATGGAAGTGAGGCCCGACTCCTTGACGACGCGGCGGATCTGTGCGCGGAGCTCGATGCGGAGCTTGGCGTCGAGGTTGGAGAGGGGTTCGTCCAACAACAGGACTTCGGGGCGGATGACGAGTGCGCGGGCGAGGGCGACGCGTTGCTGCTGGCCGCCTGAGAGTTCGTTGGGTTTGCGCTTGCCGAGGTCGCCGAGGTGGACGGCGTCGAGTGCTTCCTGAACGCGTTTGCGTTTTTCGTCGGCGGGGACTTTGCGGACGGATAGGCCGAAGGCGACATTGTCGGCGACGGACATGTGGGGCCAGAGTGCGTAGGACTGGAAGACCATGCCCGTGTTGCGTTTGTTGGGCGGGGTGTGGGTGATGTCGCGGCCGTTGAAGGTGATGGATCCGGCGGTGGGGTCGATGAAGCCGGCGATCATGCGGAGGAGTGTGGTCTTGCCGCAACCGGAGGGGCCGAGGAGGAAGAAGAGTTCGCCGGGCGCGATGTCGAGGTCGATCTGGTTGACGGCGGTGACGGGGCCCCGGTTGGAGGGGAAGGTCTTGACGAGGCCTCGGATCTGGATGGAGGTGGACATGGTGGGGGAGGGTAGCGGGGGGTCAGGGGGCGTGTCCGTTTGAGGGTTCGTTTGAGTGGGGGGCGTCGCGGCGTACGACATCCCAGAGGAAGCCGTGGCGTTGGAGGAGCCACCAGCCGGCGGCGTCGCCGTCGGCGAGGAACCAGGAGACTTCGCCCGGGCGATCGGGGTTTCGGAAGGTCTGGTCCGGGGCCATGTTCTCGCGGCCGACGGTGTTGCCGTTGTACTTGACGAGGAGTTGGTCGTCTTCGACGGCGGCTTCGATGTTGTAGCCGCCGCGGTAGTGGCCTTGGATGCGTCGGGCGAGATTGGCGGGGATGGGCTGTGGGCTTGGGGAGGCGGCGGGGTCGACATCGAGGAGGAGTGCGGCGATCTCGGCTTCGAGGGCGAGGGCGTGGGGGATGTCCTTGCCGTTGGTGTTGGTCAGGACGGTCATGGTCAGGCGGGCGTCGGGGTAGTTGGCGAGGACGGCCGAGCCCCCGTCGTAGGTGCCGGTGTGTCCGAGCTTGGGATGGCCGTGGAAGGAGCCCAGGCGGATCGCGGTGCCGTACGGGATGGTTGCGGAAGCGTGTGTGCCGTGGACGATCGCGGGTGAGCGCATGAAATCGATGGACTCGGCGGAGATGATGCGGAAGTCGTCGAGAGCGCGTTGCCAGCGGAGGAGGTCGGTGACGCTGCTGCAGACCGAGCCCTGGCCGGCGTAGACGGACATGTGGATGAGCGGGACGGCGCTGGTGCCCTCGTCGGACTTGTTGAACGAGCCGGACATGAGCGGCGGGTCGGCGCGGTCGCCGACGGTCATGCCGAGGATGCCGGCGGGTCGGAGGAGTTCGCTCTGGATGTAGTCGGGGTAGGGCTTTCCGGAGGCTTGCTCGATGGCGACACCGAGGAGCAGGTAGTTGGGGTTGGCGTAGACCCAGGTCTCGGAGGGCGCGAAGACGGTGCGGCCTTCGTGGAGTTCGGCATCATCGAGGACTGCGAGACCGGTGCGGGGCTGGTCGAGGCCGGGCGGGGGGTTGAGTTCGTCGAGGTCGCCGCCGACGAACCCGGAGGTGTGGTGGAGGAGTTCGCTGATGGTGGCGTCGGGGAAGTGGTCGGGCGCGGCGGGGACGAAGCGGCGTATGCGGTCGTCGAGGGAGAGCCTCTGCTGCTCGGCGAGTCGGAGGACGGCGGCGGCGGTGAACTGCTTGCCGACCGAGGCGATGTCGTAGATGGTGTCCGCGGTGGCGGGGTGCTGTCGCGCGAGGTCGGCGTGGCCGAAGCCCTCGGCGAAGACGGTGCGGCCGTCGATCGCGATGCCGATGGAGAGGCCGACGATGCCGTGGTCGTCGATGGCTCGGTGGGCGATCGAGCGGATCTGGGCGATGTGGTCGGGGGGGAGCGTGGTGCGCCGGGCGCAGCCGACGGCGGATGCACAGGCTGTCACGGCGAGGAGCAGGGCGTGCAGCGTTCGCATGGGCGGAGTGTAACGGGGGGTATGCTGGCGGCATGGACCCGATCCGCGAGCCACGATCGACCGAGCGGGTGCTGGAGCAGCGGCGGGAGATCCGGGCGCGGCGTGGGCGGGATCTGTCGATCGCGGGGGCGTTGGAGTCGCTGCGGCGGGAGGTCGAGCGGTCGCGGCGGGATGAGTCGCGGATCGAGCGGGTGTGGGGCGAGGTCGTTCCCGCGGAGCTTCAGCGGGTGACGCGGGTGGTGGGGGTGACGCGCGGGGTGCTGATGGTGCGGGTGCGGGACTCGTCGAGCCGCTTCATGCTGGATCGATGGCTGCGGAGCGGGGGGCGGGAGAAGCTGGCGGGTGCGAAGGTGAATTTTTTGCGGGTGCGTGTGGTGGTGTGAGGGTGCCTGTGTGGTCGGGGCTTGCCGCATGGACAGGACCGTGTCGGAGCAGCGGACAGTTCGGCTTGGAGCGGCCGCGGCGTCGGTGTATCTGTTGGCGCTGCTGTGCCGAATCTGGGCGTGGGTGATGCTGGCGGGGCTGGGATTCCTCGTGGTGATGATGGCGTGGTTCGATGCGCGGGCGCTGCGGCTGGGGTTGGTGGCGGGGGTTGAACGGGGTGTGGAGCGGGCGGCCCTCGCGTTCACGGCGAGCCCGGCGGTGGCGCAGGTGTTCCTGGTGTCGGCGCTGGGGGCGTGCGCGTGCACAGCGCTGGAGATGTCGGTGCTGAGTCGCACGGAGCGGGTGGCACCGAGGATGTCGGTGTTGTTTGCGGCCGCGGGAGCCGTGCTGGCGCTGGCTGCGTTGGTGTCCTCTCGGCAATCGGCCGTGCAGCCACTTTGGACGGAGATCGCGATGTATGTCGGAGCGGGGAGTCAGGTGTTGCTGTTCGGGAGCTTCGTGCTGGCGCGGATCGTTCGTGTGGATGCGCCCGACGAGTCTGTCGCGACGCGAATTTGAATTTAGCAAAGGAGGATTCTTCATGGGCACACATGGATCACGGGCAGTGGGTCTGGTCGTGGCGGGCCTTTTGGTTGGAGCGGCCGCTTCCACTCTGATCGGCAAGACCGAACTGGTCGACACGAGTGATTTGGGAGTTGGTTCGTTCGCAGGATCGCGATCGATCGCTTCCGGACTGCAACCCACAGAGGTCCAGTGGCGAGTGATTGACCCGGATGACTTCGAGTTCTTGCGAATGACCGCGGAGGAGGTTCCCCTGAGCATCGCCTATCAGGGCCGGTTGGGAGATCCAATTGTTGCGGTGCAGGTTGGTGTCTACTCGATCAAGAACCAGGCAGGAACGCCTGTTCGTGCAGACTCGACTCACTACGCACATTATGTGTCGCGCATCTCAGCCGCCGCCGCCGAGAAGGGCTACCGCCTTCATTCCGTTCAGATTCTCGAGGAGGGGCATTGGGAACACATCCTTCAATGGGGATCGATGGCGGGGCGGGGAGCGGGTGCCGGCTGGACGGTTCCGCACACCTATATCCTGCTCTACGAGAAGACTGAGGCGGACGCTTGGGGGCGGTGATCTGGGCAGACTCGTCAGGTGGATCGCCTCGTCAGCGGCGCGATCCCTGACGCGGTTCGGTTCGTACAGAGCGGTTGGGAGTCGGTGATTCCCGGTGGTGGCGGGGGGATCAGGGGCCGATAGAGGGCAGGGAGGCGCTCATGGACCCGATGCGCTCGTGTGATTCTTCGATGGCCCGGTTCGAGGCGTCCCCGGATGGGGGCGGCGGCGGTGTGCGCGGCGGTGGGGAGCCTGCGGGGGGAGACCCGACGACTTCCACGGCCGGCTCGGTCGGGAAGCGGATGGTCAACACGGATCTGTCGCCCGAACTGCTCGAGCACATGCAGCGGATCAAGGCGAAGGCGATCGAGTACGGGCTCGATTTCTATGAGACGGTGTTCGAGGTGGTGGACTTCGACACGATGAACCAGATCGCCGCGTTCGGGGGGTTCCCGATCCGGTACCCGCACTGGAAGTGGGGGATGGAGTACGAGCGGCTGAGCAAGCGTGATGCGTACGGGATGGGGCGCATCTACGAGATGGTGATCAACAACGATCCCTGCTACGCGTACCTGCAGGAGTCGAACTCGGTCACGGATCAGAAGCTCGTGATGGCGCATGTGTACGGGCACGCGGACTTCTTCAAGAACAATCTGTGGTTCGCCAAGACGAACCGCAAGATGATGGACGAGATGGCGAACCACGCGACGCGGGTGCGTCGGCATGCCGAGCGGTACGGGCAGGAGCGCGTGGAGCGATTCCTGGATGCGTGCCTGAGCATCGAGCGGCTGATCGATCCGCACAGTGTGTTCATGTCCCGCGAGGGTGCGCGGGAGGATCGGGCCGGGAGCGGCGAGGCGGTCGGGTTCGAGCCGGACAAGCTGCCGGCGAAGGACTACATGGACCGGTTCATCAACCCGCCGGAGGAGTTGGCGCGGCAGCGTGCCGAGTACGAGCGGAAGCAGTTGCAGGCGCGGTCGGCGTTCCCGAAGCAGCCGGTGCGGGATGTGCTGTTGTTTCTGCTGCAGCACGCGCCGCTGGAGGACTGGCAGCAGGACATCCTTTCGATCGTGCGGGACGAGTCGTACTACTACGCGCCGCAGGCGATGACGAAGGTGATGAACGAGGGGTGGGCGACCTATTGGCACTCGAAGCTGATGACGCAGCACTTCGTCGAGGCCAAGGAGATCGTGCACTACGCCGAGCAGCATTCGGGCGTGGTGCACATGCCTCCCGGCGGGTTCAACCCGTACAAGATCGGTGTCGAGATGTTCAAGGACATCGAGCGGCGGTGGGATCGCGGGCAGCACGGTCCGGCGTGGGAGCGGCTCGAGGGGCTGGGCGCGCGCGAGGCGTACGACGACGGGTCGATGAAGGGTCGGGAGAAGATCTTCGAGGTTCGGCGGATCTACAACGATGTGAACTTCATCGATGAGTTCCTGACGCCCGAGTTCGTTGAGCGGCACAAGATGTACCAGTATCGGCGTGATCCGCAGACGGGGGAGCTGCGGGTGGTGAGCCGGGACTTCGAGCGGATCAAGCAGACGCTGCTGTATCAGCTCACGAACATGGGGCAGCCGTTCATCGATGTGGTGGACGCGAACTATCGCAACCGGGGCGAGCTGTATCTGGCGCACCGCTTCAGCGGGTTGGAGGTCGATGCGGGCAAGGCGCAGGAGGTGCTGGCGGCGCTGCGGGTGATCTGGGGTCGGCCGGTGCACCTGCAGGCGCGGGTGAACGAGGAGTTGTGGCTGATGACGGTCGAGGAGCCGGGCGGCGAGGCGGCGAAGGAGAAGATCGGGGAGGAGACGCCCGAGCCGGCGCATGTGGTGGGGTAGTGGGAGGCACTGGGCAACGGGCAATGGGCAATAGGCAATGGGGTGGAGATGACGCGTCGTGAGCGCGGCGCGTCGGGGGTTGTCGACGAAGTGCGCAGAAACGAGAACGCCCGGAGCGTGGGCTCCGGGCGTTGTGTGTTGGTGGTGGGGTGTTGATCAGGCGCGGCGGCGCTTGGCGGCGCAGAGCCCGGCGAGGCCGAGGAGTGCGGCGGTGGCGGGGGTGGGGGTCGGGGTGATGTTGATCTCCCCGATGCCGCCGGAGCCGGAGAGGCGGACCTTGATACGGTCGAACTCGATGTTGTCGATGGCGAGGTCGACGGCGTTGTTGTTGCCGGTGGGGTTGATGCTGAGCATGGCGACGGGGGTGAAGGAGGGGACGGAGTCGTTGTAGAAGGAGATGGTGCCGCCGTGCTCTTCGATGTCAATGAGGCGGAAGGTGGCGGCGTTGGCGAGGAAGTCGAGGTCGAAGGTGATGCGGCCGCCGCGGGCTTCGTCGTCGGGATCGTCGACGAGGTTGTCGTTGTTCTGGTCGACGATGTCCTCGGCGATGATGAGGATGTTGCCCAGGGGGCGATCGTTGAGGCCGATGCCGGGGGTGCGGAGGTCGGCGTCGCCGCCGGTGGGGTTGGCGCTGTCGAAGATGATGGCGGCGTCGGGGCCGGAGCTGCGGCTGTTGTTGGCGCTGACGGTGACGCCCAGGTGCTGGAACTGGTTGGTGACGATGGTGCCGGCGGGCAGGGGGTTGTTGGAGGCGTCGAAGTCGAAGTTCAGGACGACCTGTGCCGAGCTGACGCCGGTGGCGGCGGCGAAGGCGGCGGCGACGATGGCGTGCGTGCGGTTCATGTCTTTCTCTCCGTGCGTTCTGGTGTGCTCCGTCGTGGAGCGATGTGTGCGTCGTTGCGGGTGAAAGGTGCATCGCAACGGGGCGGGCGACCAGCACACGGAGTGGTCGGGAATCGATGGTGGTGGGGATGGGAGGCGCGGCGGAGCGCGGGTGGCGCTCGCTTGTGCGCGGCGTGGAGAGAATGGGAAGTGGGATTGCGCGGCGGGTGCCGGGGATGCCGGGGGCGCGTGCGGCTTGTGCCGGGCGCGCGGGGCGATGGGTCAAAGGGCGATAAGCCCGAGCGATCTGCGATGGGTCGTCAGACGCGTCGGCGGTGGATGGCGCCGAGGGCGGCGAGCGCGAGGGCCGCGAGGGAGGAGGGAGCCGGGAGGGGGGCGCGGGCGAGGTCGCCGACCTGGACTTCGGGGAAGTTGAGATCGGGGTTGATGGGGAAGCGTCCGGCGAAGGGCCCGTAGCCGCCTCCGGTGGGCAGGGTGCCGAAGTTGAAGTTATCGCTGTTGAAGGTGCTGTTGTTGAGGGCGGCGTGGAAGCCGGCGTCGTCGCGGCTCCAGTCGACGAAGAGGCCCTGGCTGAAGTTGGCGTCGTAGTTGAGTTGGTGGAGGAGGGAGACGGCGGTGCCCCGGCCGGCGTAGATGGCGTTGGAGATGAGGTCGAGGACATAGAGGTTGCCGAGGGAGTCGAAGCCGAGCCCGGCGTTGATGCCCGTGCCGGCGTCGCCGTCGAAGATGCCCACGAGGGTGGCGTTGGCGGGGTCGTCGAGGTTGGCCCAGAGACCGCCCGAGCCGTCGACGCCGTAGAGATCCTGGGTGACGGGATCCCACGCGAGGTCGTTGATGGTGGCGCCGACATTGCCGAGGAGCGTGGCTTGAGCGGTGGCGGGGTTGATGGCGTAGAGGTTGCCGATGTCGGGGTGGTTGGGATCGTCGCTGAAGTCGAAGCTCTTCATGGCGTAGAGGGTGGGGTTGGCGGGGTGCCCGCCGAAATCGAGCCCGCCGAAGCCGTTGAGCGGGTTGCCGGCGGGGTCGCGGATGGTGGCGATATCGGACCAACCGGCGGGGTTGGCGAAGTCGAAGCGGATGAGGGTGTCGCCGCCGGCGCCGAAGTTGAGTTCGGCGAGGTTGTTGATCCCGAGCATCTCTTGTGCCTGCGAGGCGGCCGCGAGCGAGGCGATGAGCGCGAGGGTGCGTCGGGTCATGGCGAGCTCCGTGCGAGGTCCGGATGAAGGTGAAACGCCGCGGCCCGGGTCGAGGTTCGCTCGATCCCGGGCCGTGGCGATCTGGGATGTGGTTCAATCAGCGGCGACGGCGGACGGTCGCGAGGCCGCCGAGACCGAGGAGGGCGAGGGTGCCCGGCGCGGGGATCGGGGCGCGGGTGAGGTCGCCGACCTCAACCTCGGGGAGCCCGGAGCCGGCGTTGATGGCGAAGGAGCCGAGGAAGTTGTAGCCGCCGGGATTGACCTGGGTGCCGAAGCCCCAGCTCTCGCTGGTGAGGGCGGAAGCGTTCAGCGCGCCGTGCATGCCGGCGTTGTCGCGGCTCCAGTCGACGAAGAGACCCTGGCTGAAGTTGCTGTTGTAGGGGATGGCGTGCAGAGAGGAGATGGCGGTCAGGGAGCCGGCGTTACCGGTGTAGATGGCGTCGGTGGCGAGGTCATGGACATAGATGTTGCCGCGGGAGTCGAAGCCGAGGCCGACCTCGAGCCCGGAGCCGATGCCGAAGTTGCCGACGATGGAGGCGGTGGCGGGGTTCTCGACGCCGCGCCACAGGTTCTGAGAGCTATCGACGCCGTACATGGTCTGGGTGTTGGGGTCCCAGGCGAGGTCGTTGATGGGGGTGTTGTTGGGCATGAAGCCGACGAGCTGAGCCTGGGCGTTGTTGGGGTTGACGGTGTAGACGGCACCGGGCGCGGAGCCAAAGCCGGTGGCGGCGTAGAGGGTGGGGTTGTTGGCGTTGCCGTCGTAGTCGAGCCCGGTGACGCCGTCGATGGGCGCGCCGGTCGGGGCGGTGAAGACGCCGATGGTGGTGAAGCCGGCGCCGGGGTTGGAGAAGTCGTAGCTGACGAGCGAGTCGCCCGGGATGCCGGTGTTGGTGGTGTGGAGGTTGTTGGACGCGAGGACGGTCTGGGCGCTGGCCGCGGCGGTGAGGCCGAGGACGGTGCCTGCAACGAGAAGCATGCGATTCTTCATGACGGTTCTCCGCGAGTTCCAGAGAGAAGGAAGCTCGCACGAATGGAGCGCTTGGAGGCGCTCGGTCCCACGAGAACGCCCGCGCCGGACACTCCGGAGCGAAGCGACAAACGAGACGAAGGAACAAGGGGATCGGGCCCGACGCGAAGGGTCGGGCTGATCGGGGCGCGGGGTCGCGAGTCTCGCCGATGGGATCGCGGCGCGGAAAGCGGGTCCGCGACGCGGTTGGCGAAGGTCTGGCACGCGGAACAGAGTGCAACGCCGACTGATTCAGCGGCGCGCCGCGCACGAACTGCCATCATCTGCGTTCCCCCGAACGAGACGGTCGCGTGCTCGGCCCGTGACAAAAGCTCGGGTCCGAGACGCCGAGAAAGCTTGGCGTGGTTTCGGACCTATTGCAACACAATTCTTGTGGGTCGGCCTTAGAAGGACCGGATTGGCTGGTTTGGGGTGGGGGTTTGGGGACAGTGTGAATCGGGCGCGCCGGGGCGTGGGGCGGGCGGCTTGCTTGGGCGTCGGCGGGCTCGGAGCGTGAGTTTGGGGGAGACCCCGAGAGAGACCGCTGGCGGCGGGGAGACTCGCCGTCGGTGTTTTCGGACGCCGAAGCCCGGGCACCCACCCGAAAGATCGGGGGTCGGGCTACCGTGGGGCGTGGCCGCGTACGACGATCTCGATCTGGAGGAAGGGCTCGACCCGGAGGGCCCGAGCGCCGAGGACCTGTCGCGTTTCGGCGATGAGTTCGTGACCTGCCCGGAGTGCGGGGCGTCGGTGTACGACCAGGCGGAGATGTGCCATCGGTGCGGGCACGCGATGTCGCGCGAGCCGGGCGGCGTGCCGAGGTGGGCGCTGGTGGTCAGCGTGATCGTTCTGATCGCGCTGGTGCTGGTCTTTGTGTTTTAGGTTGTGGCGCGTCAGTCGTGGCGATCGGGGACGATCACGCGGACATTGCGCCGCTTGTCGAGCGGGCCGTTGGGACCGACGAAGGCGCGGCGGAGGGATCGGACGCCGCGCGCGATGACCGCGACGATGATTGCGAGGATCGCCAGCGGAACGATGATCAGCAGCCCGATGAGGAAGCCGACGAGGATGAGCAGGAGCAGCAGGGCGCGGAGCCAGAGGGGCGCTTCGCGCATCTGGATGACGACGCGTTGCGCCGATTGGGCGGCGGCGTGGGCGCGCGCGTTGTGCGGGCCTGCTTCGGGCATGGGGGATCCTAGCGCGGCGCGCGGGACGCTCGTGCGCGCGGTTTGTGGGTGCTTACTCCTGGGTTGCTCGTTGGCTTGAAGCGTTGTTGGGAGCCGCGGCGGGCGGGTTGCGTGCGTCGATGCGGGACGGCGTGTTCGCGGCGTGGTGATCGCGGTGGGGTTGACAGAAAGAAACAACGGCCCGGGCGAGAGCCGCGGGCCGTTGCGTTGCGATCGTGGAGGATGATCAGCCGCGGCGGCGGCGGGAGGCGGCCAGACCGCCGAGCCCGAGGAGGGCGAGGGTGCCCGGGGCGGGGGTGATGGACTTGTCCTTGGAGATGAGGAAGGTGTCACCCGGGTTGAGGGTGATGTCCCACTGCCAGGCCCAGCCGAGGTCGCCGTTGGACGCGAACGCGGTGCCGTCGAGCTGCTCGAAGATGAAGATGGCGTCGGACACAGCGCTGGGGCTGCCGACCATGCCGATGGTGGGGGCGGGGGTGTTGACCGTTTCGGAGGCACCGAAGATGCCGTCGACCTGCTGGACGGCGTTGGCGTTGACGATGGTGGCCGAGGCGTCGAAGGTGTCGCCGTTGAGATCGAGATCGACGCGCTGGAAGAACGAGAAGCTCATCGTGCTTCCGGAGTTGTTGACCAGGCGGATGATCTCGGCGAGGTCGGCGCGGCCGGAGTTGGCGCTGCCGCCGCGGAGGATGAAGGTGGTCTCGACGGCGAGGCCGTTGACATTGGCGTACTCGACATTGAGGGTGTCGAGCCCGGGGTCGGAGTTGGTGTTGAAGAGACTGGCGGCGCCGGCGAAGTTGTCGAGGAACTGGCTGCCGTTGCCGTCGCGGAAGTTGAAGATGAAGTCCTGGGTAAAGAGCTGCGAGATGCCGTCGACCTCCCAGCCGTTCTGATAAGCGCCGCCGCCGAAGCCCGTCAGGTCTGCGAAGACCGCGGTCGAGTTGGCGTCGGTAAGCGTGAAGACCTGAGCGTGGGCGGCACCGGCGAGGGCGAGGATCGCGCCGAGGGCGATGGTGTTCTTCATGGCTTTTCTCTCTCTCGGGTTCGGTCGGGGGGTTCCCACCCCGGGCCGAAGCTCTCTCTGGACGGGAATGTAGATCGGACCTCAGGGGGCGTTCAACACCGATTTGCGTGATTTCACCCAAAATTGTGGCAGAGGCGCATTTTTGTATTTTGAAAGGATAAAGACCGGTAATCTGGGGGATTCTGGATCGTCGGCGGAGAGGGGCCGGGGCTTGGGCGATCGGCGGGGATCGGATTAGGATGTCCGGGCTCGGGCCGGAGGCGTCGGGCGCGTGGATTTGGCAAGGGGCCAGGAGGGCGGTCGGGCGATGGCGGGAGGCGGCAAGCGATCCGGGGGGAAGGCGGCCGGGGCGGCGTCGGGCGGCCCGGGGTTCGTGCACCTCCACCTGCACACCGAGTACTCGCTGCTCGACGGCGGGAACCGGGTTGATCGGCTGGTCGACCGGGTGAAGGAACTGGGGATGGACGCCGTGGCGGTGACCGACCACGGCAACATCCACGGGGCGGTGCAGTTCTACGAGAAGGCGCGGGACGCGGGGATCAAGCCGATCCTGGGGGTCGAGGCGTATGTCGCGCCGGGGGACCGGACCGACCGGACCTACACGGGCGTGGGCGACGGCGGGTATCACCTGGTGCTGCTGGCCGAGAACCAGCGCGGGTGGGAGAACCTGCTGTACCTGTGTTCCGAGGCGTACCTGACGGGGTTCTACTTCAAGCCGCGGATCGACCGCGGGCTGCTCGAATCGCACCATGCGGGGCTGATCGCGATCAACGGGCACCTGGGCTCGGAGATCGGCGAGCACCTGCTGTCGTACGAGCGGACGAAGGACGAGTCGTACTGGGCGCGGGCGGTCGAGTCGGCGCAGTGGCACGCGCGGGTGTTTGCCGATGAGGGGACCGGGCCGCGGTTCTTCGTCGAGATGCAGCACCACATCGTCGAGCAGAATTCGATCAATCCGCACCTGATCCGGCTGGCGCGGGAGACGGGCCTGCCGTTGGTGTGTGACAACGACAGCCACTTCCTGCGGGCGGAGGATCACGATGCGCACGACACGCTTATCTGCATCTCGTTGGGGAAGGTCAAGAACGACCCGGAGCGGCTGCGGTACACGCCCGAGCTGTATGTGAAGAGCCCGGAGGAGATGGCCGAGCTGTTCGAGCGCGAGTGGCCCGAGGTGGCGGGCGAGGCGCTGGGGAACACGCGGGCGATCGCGGAGCGGTGCTCGGTGGAGCTGGCGGTGGGGGCGAACCACGCGCCGGTGGTGGATGTGAAGTCGCCGGCGAAGAAGGATCGCCCGAGAGTCGGGGACGACCGGTTCGGGGGGGATCTGTCGGCGTGGCACCGGGCGTTCTGCGCGGGGTTCGAGCTGCGGGCGTTCGACGCCGGCGGCGGGTCGGGCAAGACCGCGACGGAGTTGAAGGAGGACTGCGACAAGGCGCTCCGCGAGCTGTGCGAAGCCGGGATGGTGTGGCGTTACGGGACGGAGATCCTGTCGCATCGGCACGAGCTGATCGAGGGGACGGACGAGGCGGACGCGGCCCGGGGCGGCGCGAAGGACGCGGACGCGTTCGACAAGTGGGCCCGGCTGAATCGCGAGCTGAGGATTCTGGCCGACAAGCTGATCAGCGCGTACTTCCTGATCGTGTGGGACTTCGTCAACTGGGGGCGGCAGCAGGGGATCCCGTCGAACGCGCGCGGCTCGGGCGTGGGGACGATGGTGGGGTTCGTGCTGGGCCTGTCGAACGCGTGCCCGGTGCGGTACGGGCTGCTGTTCGAGCGGTTCACCGACCCGGACCGGAGCGAGTATCCGGATATCGATATCGACCTGTGCCAGGACGGGCGCGGGGCGGTGATCGAGTATGTGCGCAGGAAGTACGGCGAGAAGAATGTCGCGCAGATCATCACCTTCGGGACGCTCAAGCCGAGGGCCGCGGTGCGTGATGTGTGCCGGGTGCTGGAGGTGCCGCTGCGTGATGCCGACGCGTTGGCGAAGCTGATCCCCGAAGCGCCGGCGATGACCTTCAAGCGGGCGTTCGAGGAGGAGCCCGAGCTCAAGAAGCGGTACGACAGCGACGAGACGGTCCGGCGGGTGATCGACACGGCGCGGGTGATCGAGGGGCAGGCGCGGCACTGCGGCGTGCACGCGGCGGGGGTGGTGCTGGCGAATCGGCCCCTGCACGAGATCGTTCCGCTGTACAAGCAGGCGGGGGCCGAGGCGCACGAGGTCGTGACGCAGTGGGACGGGCCGACCTGCGAGAAGATGGGCCTGCTGAAGATGGACTTCCTCGGGCTGCGCACGATCAGCGTGATCGAGCGCTGCCGATCGCTGATCCGAGAGGGGCTGGATGAGGAAGCGATCTGGGAAGCGGTGGGGCGCGAGTATCGCGGGGGCAAGGGCGACGGGCGGCCGCACCCGCTGGATCTCGACCGGCTGACCTACGACGACCAGCGCGTGTTCGATCTGTTCCGAAGGGCGGACACGACGGGCGTGTTCCAGTTCGAGTCGGGCGGGATGCGTCGGCTGCTGATGGACATGAAGCCCGACCGGCTGGAGGACCTGATCGCGGCGAACGCGCTGTTCCGTCCCGGGCCGATGGACCTGATCCCGGACTACAACCGGCGCAAGCACGGGACCGAGCCCGTGCCGCGGGTGCACGAGATCGTCGATCGGTTCACGGCCGAGACCTACGGCGTGATGGTGTACCAGGAGCAGGTGATGCAGATCGTCCACGAGCTGGGCGGGATCCCGCTGCGCGCGGCGTACTCGCTCATCAAGGCGATCAGCAAGAAGAAGAAGTCGGTGATCGACGCGGAGCGCCCGAAGTTCGTCGAGGGCGCGGCGCGGAAGGGGCTCGCCAACGCCGACGCGGAGAACCTCTACGAGCTCATCCTGAAGTTCGCCGGGTACGGCTTCAACAAGAGCCACTCGACGGGGTACGCGATCGTCGCGTACCAGACGGCGTACCTGAAGACCTACTTCCCGCGGCAGTACATGGCGGCGTTCCTGACCTACGAGAGCCAGGCGCAGAAAGTCAGCGACTGGACGCCGTACCTGGAGGACTGCAAGCACACGCGGGCGATCGATCCGAAGACGGGCGAGGTGGTCAGCGCGGGGATCGAGGTCAGGCCGCCCGATGTGAACCTGTCCAAGGCGGACTTCGCGGTGGTGTTCGGGAAGAAGGAGAAGCGGTCGGCGGCGACGGGGCACATCCGCTTCGGGCTCAAGGCGCTCAAGGGCGCCGGCGGCAAGGCGATCGAGGCGATCATCGGCGAGCGAGAGGGGGGCGGGGAGGCGGGAGATCGGGAGTCGCGGAAGAAGCCCTACTCGTCGCTGTTCGACTTCTGCGAGCGCGTGCCGAGCGGCGCGGTGAACAAGGCGACGATCGAAGCGCTGATCAAGAGCGGGAGCTTCGACGCGCTGCACGGTCGCGACAAACGGGCGGCGATGTGCGCGACGATCGATGCGGCGGTGTCGGCCGGTCAGCGGGCGGCGGCGGACAAAGCCGCGGGGCAGGCGCAGCTCTTCGGGGGCGGCGCGGTCGTGGACGCGGCGCCCGAGGCGACGCTGGAGAAGGCCGAGCCGTGGAGCGAAGCCGAGACGCTGCGCCAGGAGAAGGAAACACTGGGTTTCTATGTGTCGAGCCACCCGCTCGAGCAGTGGTCGGCGTGGTCGGGGGCGTTCACGAACGCGACGCTCGCCGAGTTGAAGGACAAGCCCCAGGACGCGAAGGTGATCGTCGCGGCGCTGGTGCAGAGCGTGCGCACGATCGTGGTCAAGCAGGGGCGGAGCGCGGGTCAGCGGATGGCGATCCTGACGCTCGAGGACACGACCGCGACGGCCGACGCTGTGCTGTTCGCCGACCGTTACGCGAAGTACGGGCACCTGCTCGAGGATTCAGACAAGGCCGACGCGCCGAAGTTCGTGCTCGGTCGGCTGGATCTTTCGCGGGGGGATCCACAGATCATCGTGGACCAGTTGGCGCCGATCGAGGGCGTGCCGGTGGAGAAGGGGACGCTGCGCCTGTGCGTGCGGGCGCAGCGGCTGAATGGGTCGGCCGAGGGATCGCTGTCGAGGGTGCGCGAACTGATCGAGTCGTTCGCGCCGATCGCAAACGGGAAGGGTTCAAGGAGCGGCGCGCGGTCGGTCGGGGGCGGGGTGGCCGAGCCCGTGCCGGTGGATCTGGTGCTCGAGACCGAGGACGCGTGGGTGATGCTCAAGCCCGAGCAGCCCATGCGCGTGCGGCTCGACCCGGACCTGGTAGGCGGCATGCGCGAGGTGCTCGGCGACGGGTGCGCCAAGCTCATCGGCGGGGTGACGGTCGTGGTCGAGGAGCGGAAGAAGTTGACCAAGCGCGGCGGGTGACTCCCCGGGGCGTCAGCGATCCGCGGGGTCGTGATGCTCCCACCGCGTCTTGAGATCGTGCTCGACCTTCAGCAGGTCGAGCACCTTGCCCACCGTGAAGTCGATGATGTCCTGCACGCTCTTGGGGTGGAGGTAGAAGCCCGGGTTGGTCGGGCAGATCGTCGCGCCGGCGAGCGTCAGCGTGCGCATGTTCTCGATGTCGATCAGGTTCAGCGGCGACTCGCGGTGGCAGATGATCAGCGGGCGGCGTTCCTTGAGCGTCACCATCGCGGCCCGGCAGAGGAGATTGCTGCCCGCGCCCGTCGCGATCGCGCCGAGGCTGGTGGAACTGCACGGCAGGACGACCATGCCGTCGTGCAGAAAGCTGCCCGAGGCGATCACGGCTCCGACATCCTTGTGGGGGTGGCAGATCAGGCGGTCCCGGATCGACGGGCCGGGGGAGCAGCCGCGGCCGTTGCGGTCGGCGGGCGGCTCGGGGAAACGATCGGCGAGGTGGGGGAGGAGGTCATCGAAGGAGACCTGCCTGATCCGGGCTTCGTCGAAGAGCAGCCGACGCCCGTAGTCGGAAACGACGAGGTGGACTTCGTGCCCGCGGGTGAGGAGTTGCTCGAGCAGGCCCAGGGCGTAGGCGGCGCCGGAAGCGCCGGAGATCCCCAGCACGAACCGCTTCGGCGGGGGGGCGGCGGGGCCGGCGTGAGCGGGGGCGGGATGCGTCGAGGGCTCGGGCATGGGAGACTCCGGGGAAGGGTAGGAGCAGGGGCCGGCCGGGCCGGGGTGGGGTGCTCGGGGCGAGGGATGGCAACCGGCGAGGGTGTGGACAACGCGTCGTTCTCGGACCCGTGCGGGCGGGGATTCCTACAGTCCGGAGCGGTTCGAGGAGCGCGGGCCGACGGATGAGCGATCACGCCGCACGGAAGGAACCGGGGATGGGAACGAAGCGAGTGATTCGGGGGCGGACGCCGGTGCTGGCTGCTGGCATGACGCTCGGACTGGTGGGCGGCGGGCTGGTCGGCGGAGGTCTGACGGGGTGCGTTGGGTACACGACCTACGACCCGTACCGGGACACGAAGTTGGAGGTCGCCTCGCCCGAGCAGGCGGCGGTACTGGCGGTCATGACCGAGGGAGTGCGTTGGACGATCGCGCGGTTCCCGCCCGGCACGCCGAAGGTCGCCGCGAGTGTGGGGGACCTGGCGACGCGGCCGCCGACGGGCCCTGTGACGGTGGGGCTGCCCCCGGGGCTGAGCCGTGTGCAGTATCTGAATGTCATCGAGCGGATCGGGCCGCCGGCCGAGCCTTTGGTGGGCGCGGAGGCCCGGCACCCTTTGTATGTCGTCGGGCGGATCGAACTGCGCGGCGGCAAGGCGAAGGTGGATGTCCATCGCCCGCTGCCCGAGGGCGGTTCGCAGTGTCTGCGGCTGACGATGGAGGGCGGCGTGACGAGCGACTGGCGCGTGCTCAAGTATGAGCCTTATGAGCCGGGCGTGGTGCCGCTGCCCTTGCCCGCGGCGGTGGAGCCCGCGGCCGACTCGCCGGGCAACGCGGACGGTTCGGGCGCATGACGCGGCTGGCAGCCGGGCGGGCGTCGGGCGAGAGGAGATCGGGCGTGAGCGCAGCCGGCGGAGACCTGCTGGGATTGATCGGTGAGCCGGTCGATCGCGTGCGCCGTCTGCTGGACCTGGCGCAGCGTTACGAGCCGATCGCCAACGACCCGTCGGCGAACACGGGGGAGCTTGCCGGTCGGATGGTGGGGCTGCTGTTCTTTGAGGACTCGACGCGGACGCGGATGAGTTTCGAGGCGGCGGCGGTGCGGCTGGGGGCGTCGGTGATGATCGCCGGCGGTTCGGGCACGAGCATCTCCAAGGGCGAGACGATCGAGGACACGGCTCGGACGGTCGAATCGCTGGGCATGAGCGCGCTGGTGATCCGCGGGACGCCGGTGGGCATCGCGCACATGGTGGCGCGGGTCGTCGGGTGCCCGGTGATCAACGCCGGGGATGGCGCGCACGAGCACCCGACGCAGGCGCTGCTGGATGCGTACGCGGTCGCCGAGGCGCACGGGCGTCTCGGGCACGCCGGGGGTGGATGGTGGGATCTTTCGGGGCTGACCGTCGCGATCGTGGGGGATGTGGCGCACTCGCGGGTGGCGCGTTCGAACCTGGCGTGCCTGACGATGCTGGGTGCGAAGGTGGTGTGCGTCGGGCCGCCCGGTCTGGCACCGGCGGGGCTCTGCGGGCTGGGCGAGCCGGGGCTGGTCGAGGTGTCGCGTGATCTCGATGATGTGCTCGAGCGCGCCGATGCGGTGATGATGCTGCGGATGCAGTTCGAGCGGCACGGCGG
Source organism: Phycisphaerales bacterium JB037 (assembly GCA_043101605.1). Classification (GTDB taxonomy): domain Bacteria; phylum Planctomycetota; class Phycisphaerae; order Phycisphaerales; family UBA1924; genus JBICIG01. The sequence goes on along the minus strand of JBICIG010000072.1, from coordinate 22,978 downwards.
GGCGGGGGAGGGCTCGGTCCTGGGCTCGCGCCGGCAGTACCGCGAACTGTTCGCGCTGACGCGCGAGCGAGCGGGGCGCATGAAGGACGGGGCGATCGTGATGCACCCGGGCCCGATGAACCGCGGGCTGGAGATCGACGGCGCGGTCGCCGACGGCGAGCGGTCGGTGATACTCAGGCAGGTGGCGCTGGGGGTGGCGGTGCGGATGGGCGCGCTGGTCGAATGCCTCGGCGAGGGCGGGGACGCACGGAACGGGAGAGCAGGGGCGTGATGACCGAGCAGGAGCGTCAGCGGCTGGCAACGGACACCGACGACGGGATGCTGGTGATCATCAGCGGGCCCAGCGGCGTCGGGAAGACGACGATCACGCGCGGCGTGGAGCGATCCATCCGCGGGTCGGTCTTCTCGGTCAGCATGACCACGCGCCCCAAGACCGAGGCCGATGTCGAGGGTGTCGACTACCACTTCGTGACGCGCGACGAGTTCGATGAGCTCGAAGCGGCGGGCGAGTTCCTCGAGACGGCCGATGTGTTCGGGAACAAGTACGGCACGCCCAGGAGCTGGGTGAACGAGCAGCTCGCGCGCGGGCGGCTGGTGATCCTCGAGATCGATGTCGAGGGCGCCAAGCAGGTCAAGGAGAAGATGCCCGACGCGTTCGGGATCTTCGTCCTCCCGCCGAGCGAGGACGAGCTGCTCGATCGGCTGCGCTCGCGCAAGCGCGAGCCCGAGGAGGTCATCCAGCGCCGCTTCGCCGAGGCGCAGCGCGAGATGGGCGAGGCGCGCCGGTGCGGGGCGTACGACCGGTTCATCGTCAACGCGGAGCTGGACCGCGCGATCGCCGAGGCGCTCGACGCGGTGCGGCACGAGCGCACGCGTCGGCGGGCTAGCTGATCTTCAGCGACGGCTTGCGCTGCCCGGACTTCATCGCCGCGAGCGTGACCTGGCTTTGCAGGTTGTCCGCGAGGGTTTCGAGGGCCTTGGGGAGCGTCTCGCCGCCGGCGGTGTCGGGGGCGAAGTTGGCGCTCGGGTCGCCCTTGTCGGAGTTGGCGCGGAGGGCGGTGTTGATGGGCAGGTTGCCCAGGAAGGGCAGGCCCATGCGTTGGGCCATCTGCTCGGCTCCGCCGCGCCCGAAGATGTCGTACTCCTTGCCGTCATCTCCGATGAAGTAGCTCATGTTCTCGACGACGCCGAGGACTTCGATGTTGAGTTGCTGGAACATGCGGGCGGCGCGCACCGCGTCGTCCTGCGCCACACGCTGCGGCGTGCAGACCACGACCGCGCCGGTGAGTTGAAGGATCTGCGCCATGGTCAGGGGCACATCGCCCGTGCCGGGCGGGAGGTCGATGACGAGGTAATCGAGCTCGCCCCAGGCCGTCTGCTCGGCGAGTTGCTTGAACGCGCCGTGGGCCATCGGGCCGCGCCAGATCAGCGGCTTCTCGGGGTCGACGAGCTTGCCGATGGTGATCGCCTTGATGCCGTGGACCAGATGCGGCTGGAGCATGCCCGAGTGGACCTGCTGCTCCATGGTGCTCAATCCGAGCATGGTCGGCAGCGACGGGCCGTAGATGTCGCCGTCCATCAGCCCGACCGCGTGACCCTGCCGGGCGAGCGCGACGGCAAGGTTGACCGCGACGGTCGACTTGCCCACGCCGCCCTTGCCCGCCCCGACGGCGATGGTGTGCGTGACGCCCGGGATGGCGCTCCCGGGCTCGCGCACGGGCTTCTTCAAGCCGCCGATCGGCTCGTGCCCGCTCGACGGTTGCGGTTGTGATTCGCGCGGCTGAGCGGGAGCGCCCGCTTGCGACGAGGACGCCGACGAACCCGACCCCGGCGCGCGGAAGACCTGCTCGTGCACCTTCGCGCCCAGCTTGTCGACGAACTCGATGGTGAGCATCGACAGCGGCTCGCCCGACTGCCCGGCGAGTTGGCGGACGGCGCCGGCGCACGCGTCGGCGACGGGTCGGCAGGCGTCGGCGGCACCCAGCGATTCGTGGAAGAGCTTGAGCGAGACGGCGCCCTCGCAGGTCGCGACCCATTCGATGAGGTCGGCCGCGGCGGGCGAGCCGGGCAGGTCGAGCGTCACCGAGCCGAGCGTCTGGCGGATCTGGTCCTTGGAGAGGGTCATGCGGCCTCGGGTGGTCGGGGGCTGGTTCGGGGTGGTCGCCGGGGCGTTCGTGCGGGGCGGGCGGTGGATGCTAGGGGGACCGATTGGCCATGGGTTGCAATCGCCGGCGGCGGCGGGCGTTGGAGACTCTGGCGGGGCGTCGGGCCCTTGCAGGAACCGAGAACACACGCGTCCGCGGGCCGATCCCGCGGGCGCTCACGCGGGAAGGAGTTGGCGATGAATGGTCGAGTGAAACTGGCGGGCATGATCGCGGGGGCGGCCGGGTTGGTGCTGGCCGCGGCGGCGAGCGCACAGCCAGAGCGTGATCCGTTGCGCGGGCCGAGGGTCCAGCAGCGTGAGGCCGACCGGCTCACCGGGCAGTTCGGCGATCAGATCGACGGTCGTCGCCGGGCGGCTGTTGGCGGCGAGCTCGAAGCCGGGGCGTACATGCGGGCGGTCATGGGGCTCGCCCGGGCCGATGCCGACCTGCGTCTGAACGACGAGCAGGGCCCGCAGATCCGCGCGATCTTCCAGGACTACCGCAACGCCCAGCGCGAGCACATGGAGCAGAGCCGGGGCGAGGTCGAGGAGTTGATGAAGCAGGCCGGGCTCGACCGCGACGAGATGCGGCGCGAGCGGCAGGGTCCGGGCGCCGGGGCCGACCGGGTCGAGGAGTTTCAGCGTCGGTTCGCCGACGCGACGCCCGAGCAGCGTGAGGCGATGGCCCGACTGCGCGAGATGCGGGCCGAAGGCCCGGGCTTCGGGCCGTTCAAGGAGCGGCTGGGGCAGGTGCTGTCGGCCGAGCAGATGAAGTGGGTCGAGGTCGAGGTGGCCCAGATGCGTGAGCAGGCCGAGGCCCGCCGGGCCGGAGCGATGGACGAGATGGGTGCCGCCGACGCCCGCCGACCCGCGGCCGGCGAGGCCTCGCAGGACATCGTCAAGTCCAGGCGGCTGGCGCAGGTGCTGCGTCGGCTGACGCCCGAGCAGCAGGACGCGCTGGCGGAGATGCTCGAGCGTCGGCTTGAGGCCGGCGGTGCCGAGGGCGGCCGGGGGCAGCTCCGCGGCGAGCCCGGGCAGGGCCGGGGAGGCGAAGGGGCCCCGCCGAGGCGCCGCCCGCGCGATCTCTGAACACGCCGGAGCTCCCGGGGATTGCCCCGGCGGACCTGACACCCGGAAGTCTTACGGAAGGGGCCCGAACAGGGCCCCTTGCCGCTTTTGGAGAAGATGGGTAAGATTGTTCGACCTTTAGCAGTTGAACACCTGCCGCGGCGGAGCCCGCGGCTCGAGCCACGCGCCGGGAACCCGGAAGTTTCAGGGGGCGTCCTCGAGAAACCCGATTGAATTCCTGAACGGAATCTTGATCTCTCTCTCCTCCAGCGGGGCGCTGTCTAGCGATGGCGCCCTGCTTTTCTTCTGGGCCGCGCCGGGCCCGGTGCCGTGTCCCGGCAAGGATCCGCCATGACCATGAACCAGGGACAGCCGGGCGTCGGCAGCACGATCGTGACGGGGGCCGCGGGCTTCATCGGGTCGCACCTGTGCGAGGCGCTCCGCGCCGACGGTCGGCGGGTCGTCGGCATCGACAACTTCGATCCGTTCTATGAGGCGACGCTCAAGCGCGCCAATGTGCGCGAGATCGAGCGGGCCCAAGGCGGATCGTTCGAGTTGGTCGAGGCCGACATCCGGGATGCCGACGCGATGCGCGCGCTGTTCGAGCGCGAGAAGCCGGCGAGCGTGATCCATATCGCCGCGCGCGCGGGCGTGCGCCCGAGCATCGAGGACCCGGTCGGATATGCGGACTTCAATGTGCTCGGAACGAGCGTGGTGCTGGACGCGGCGGCTCGGGCCGGGGCCGGTCGGATGCTCGTTGCGTCGTCGAGCTCGGTCTACGGCAACGCGAAGACGGTGCCCTTCAGCGAGGAGGAGCGCCAGCTCGATCCGATCAGCCCCTACGCGGCGACCAAGCTCGCGTGCGAGGCGATCTGCCACGCGCACGCGCACCTGACGGGCATGCCGACCGCGTGCCTGCGGTTTTTCACGGTCTACGGGCCCAGGCAGCGCCCGGACCTGGCGATCCGCAAGTTCATGCGGCTGGTGGCGCGGGGCGAAGCAATCGAGATGTACGGGAACGGGTCGACAAGCCGGGACTACACCTTCGTGAGCGATCTGGTGCGCGGGATCCTGGCGGCGGAGGCGGCGGCGGGGCGTTTCGGGTACCGCGTGTGGAACCTGGGCAGCGATGCCCCGGTGACGCTCGACGGGCTGATCGCGGCGATCGGGCGGGCGACGGGGATCGAGCCGCGGATCGTGCAGAGCGAGCAGCGCCCGGGCGATGTGGAGCGGACCTGGGCGGACCTGTCGCGGGCGCGGGAGGAGCTGGGGTACGCGCCGGAGGTCTCCCTCGAAGAGGGGCTTTCGCGGCAATGGGACTGGATGCGCGCGCAGGGTGAGGGGTGATTCCCCGCAACGGGAGATCCCGGGCGGGTTCTCGGCCGTAGTGTTTGCGAGGTCGGCGGCGATCGAGGGTGGAGGGCGCCGGCGGCCGAGCCGATAAGCGGGCGGGCTCCCGCGCGGCGTCGACGGGGCGGGAACGCGATCGATGGATCCGCAGATCAGGAGCGGCTGCTCGTGCAACGGTTGAACATCGAGCCATGGATGCTCTATGTGCTCCCGCTCCTGCTCGGGACGGCGCTGCTCCTGGTCGGCAAGTCGACCAAGGCGCTGGCGTGGGTGGCGGGCGCGACCCTTCTGCTGGCGTCGATCGGCCCGCATGTGACCTGGACCAAGCGTGTCTACCAGACCTGGGTGCTGCCGCTGCAGCTCAATCGCTCGGCGTTGTTCTTCATGTGCTGCGGGCTGCTGCTGATCGGCGTGCTGTTCCACGCGCGGCGTCTGCGGGGCGTGCGATTCCCGCTGCTCGCGTCGATGCTGCTTCTGATCGGGTTGTACGCGGGGCTGTTGCGGATCGTGCACGATGACATCACCACGAGCATCACGAGCATCGCGGGCACGCTGCTGTCGGTCGGTGCGATCGGGTATGCCGCGGTCGCGACGTCCGAGAAGTACGACGGGATGATCAATCTCGTTCGGTCGATCGCGCTGGCGGGGCTGGTGTGGACGGGCATGGTCGCGGTGCAGTTCGTGCTCAACCGGAGCCTGATCGTGATCCCGCGCCCGCCGCGGTTCCTGGGGCTGGGCAACAACCCGCAGTCGACGGCGATCATGCTCGGGCCGATGGCGACGACGATGCTGTGGCTCGCGATCAACGACCCGTGGCGGGTGCTCAAGCCGATGTGGTACGCGTCGGTGGGACTCTTTGCGCTGCTCATCATCTGGTCGGGGTCGCGCACGGGCGCGGGGATGTTCATGCTCGGGGCGGTGATGGTGACCTACTCGCGCCTGGGCAAGGTCGTGTTCCTGCTGCCGGTCGCGGGGCTGGTGCTGTTCCTGCTGCTGGATGTGCTGCAGGCGATGGGCATGGAGATCACCAGCCGCGTCACATCGACCGAGAACACGCGGGACGAGGTGTGGGGGCGCCTGATCAACTCGGCGCTGAGCAACCCGATCATCGGCGAGGGTCAGAACGAAGAGGTCGGCAGCGAGAACAGTTACCTGTTCGGGTTCGCGGCGTACGGCATCGGGATGCTGATCATCATGCTCAGCTACGCCGGGTTGATCGGCTGGGTGAGCCTGAAGCTCCTCCGCGCCAAAAAGATCCTTCCGGATCACTACGCCCGGCTCGTGGACATCTGCCACGGGTACTTCGCGGCGTACCTCTTCGGCTCGATCTTCGAGGGGTACTTCCTGGCCCGCGTCGCGTCGAATCTGGTGTTCATGCTGCTGTTCGCGGGGCTGGCGTCGCGGCTGCTGTGGGTCGCGCGTTCGATTCGGAACGGGGACCCGAGCTTCGAGCAGGGCGCGTACCTCGAATACCCGGCCGCGGACTTCGCGCCGGACTCGACCGCGGCGCTCGACTGGGGAGAGCAGGACGGCGCGGCCGCGGGCACATCCTCCTGGGAGGAGGACTACCACGGCTCGGAGTACGAGGGCGCGCGGGCGACCTGAGGCCGATCCGCGGCGGGGGGCTGTGGGGGGAATGGTCAGCAGAGGCGTCCGGCGGGCGGTCTGTCCGAGAAGGGCGTGAAGAAATGCGGGTCGCTCCGGTTGGTGGATCGGGGCGTGGGGGCGGCGCTGCGCTTCGGGGGGCGGAGGCTCCAGAGGGGCGGCGTCGGGTCGATACAGATAGTCGAGTTTCCCCGGTTTGGAGTGGAAGCGGGGGATCGACGGGGAGAGAACCGAGGGAGGTTGTCGCATGAGGTTCCTGACGAAGTGGTTGCTCGCGAGCGCGCTGGTGGCGCCGGGCCTTGCGCCCGTGACGGTGATGCCGTCGGCGAGGGCGGCGAGCGTCGTTCAACCCGACGATCAGTTGGCCAAGGAGCGAGAGCAGGCCGAGCGGGCCCGCCAGCGGTTCATCACGCGGGCGCTGCTGCATCGCCAGGCGATGTTCGAGGCGAGGCTGGCCGAGATCGCCCGCAAGCGCGAGGCGCGGGAGGCCCGCGAAGCCGCCGAGCGGGCGGCCCGCGAGGAGCAGCGCCGGTCGCAGATGCGATTCGTGACCGGGCGGACGACGAGTTCGACGACCTCAGCCGGCTCGACCCCGACCTTTGTGACCGGCTCGGACACCGGGGGGATCGTGATCTCCGCGGGCTCCGGTGCCGTGATGGCGCGTTCGGCCGGCGGCTCGGGGGGCGGCACGGGCGGAAGCGGCTCGGGCGGTGGTTCCGGCGGCGGCTCGGGCGGCGGCTCGGGTGGGGGCTCGGGTGGTGGCGGTGACGCCGGCGGCGGATCCGGCGGCGGTGGCTCGGGCGGCGGCGACGGCGACCTCGGCGGCTCGGCCGGCGGGGGCGATGACGACAAGCAGGACACCCCGCCCGGCGACGACGGCTCGGGCGGCGATGGCTCGGGCAATGACGGCTCGGGCGGCGGGCTGCTGGGCTCGGATGTGACCTTCTGGGTCTGGACGCCCGGCTCGCACCGCGACCTTCCGTCGTTCAACGAGGCGTACTGGCAGGACGAGCGCGTTTTCCCGCTGCTGCAGCCGATGGTGTCGTGGGCCGACCTTCGTTTCCGTCACGCCCCGGGGGTGATCCCGCCGCGTGTGAACACGCCCTTCTCGCGCGTCAACAGCTGGGAGGGCAAGAACCCCGAGCTCGCGGCCGAGCAGTTGCTGGGTTGGGCGAAGTGGTTTGACGATCAGCTCGAGCGGATCGGGCGGAGCGAGTTCAAGTACACCTTCCACCTCAACGGGTTCGGCGCGGTGCCGCACGAGCGGGATGATTACCTCCTCAACCGGCGCAATGTGTGGACGCTCGGGCGCAACCCGCTCGATCGTCTGTACGACCCGGACCTGAGCCCGCGGGCGCAGACTTCGGTGGTCTTCAATGCCGAGGGCGTGCGACTGAACTCGGAGTGGACGCGCCGTTTCATCGCGTACTTCGAGGCCGAGCGGGAGGATCGCGGCGTGCAACCGCCCGCGGCGGTGCACATGGATGTCGAGGGGATCTTCGACTTCGAGACCGTCCACGAGTGGTGGCTCCCGGCGCTGGCGACGCCCCGCGCCCGGACCGAGCGGATCGATGGAAGGCGGACGCTCCAGGAGTTCGCCGCCGAGGCCCCGGCGTTCGATCCCAACTTCAGCCCCTACCTCGCTCGCAACCGCCCGTTCAAGCTCTGGACGCACGGCGTGAACATGCAACTGGTGGATTACGCGATGTGGGAGGGCTTCTTCAAGCATGTCCGCGCCGCGTGGGGCGACATCCCGATCAGCAACTACGACCTGGTGCCCGGAACGCCCGAAGTGCCCTACCCGCTTCAGAAGCTCGGCTTCGACATGCAGAACGCCGACCTGCGCTTTGTGTCGCACGCGGCTCCGATCATGTACCCGCTGAAGGACTGGGCGGTCGACGGCGTGTACGCCACGGTGCAGGACCAGGCGCTCCGCTTCGGGCTGCCCCCGACCGCGACGATCGATGAGGTGTACCTGGCCGCCGCCAAGGCGCGTCTGGACGCGTGCATCGACAACGGGATGCCGACGGTCCCGTGGGTGCGTCCGCCGAATGTCGACCCGGGGATGACGCTCGAGCAGACCGCCGAGCTGATCGTCTACGCCATGGAGCGTGGCGTGAAGGAGATCATCCTGTTCGACGAGAGCGGGTACGACTGGAGCGAGGTGATGGCGCGGGTCGACCAGATGACCTTCGCGTCGGCCGGCGGCGAGTAACCGCTCCTTCGGCCGGAATTCCTGCGGGCCGTGTCGCTCCGTGCGGCGCGGCCCGATTTCTTTCTGATGGTCGCGCCCGCTCTAGGTGTGCGGCTCGTGCGAGGGGTCGGTCCGCTGGGGGAGCGGGCCGCCGGATCCGCGCTGCCGGAGGGCACGGATCAGGGCGAGAGCGCGGGCGCGTTCATCCGGCGAGATGACGAACACCAGCGAGAGCCCGAAGTAGACCAACCCGAACACGGCGGCCGCCACGAACAGGCCGAGCAGCGAATCGAGCACGCCGAGTTCCTTGGCGACGATCAGCGCGGGAGCGCTGGCGAGGGTCACGAGCGCGGGGCGCAGCATGGGCGTCACGAAGTTGCGAGCGCGGAGCCCGAGGATGCGGGCGCCCCAGAGTGGCAGAAGAAAGACATACGCGACGATGCTGACGAAGGCGTAGGCAAGCGCGGGAGAGTTGAAGTCCAGCGGGGGGGGGAGCGTCTCGGCGGCGAGCCAGGTGAGCAGCGGGATGGCGATCGACGCGATGATGACCAGGGGCGCGTACTGGCGGACATGCCCGTCGCCGTAGAGAATCCGGATCCACCCCTCGCTGATGCCCCGCGTCGTCATCGCGACCACGACCGCCTGGGTGACGGGGATGGCCACGGGGATGACCTCCTCGGGATTCTCGACGCTGCGTCCGACCCAGAGGGTCAGCAGAGCCTCGGCGAGGATGGCGAGCGCGAACCCCGCGGGAAAGGCGACCCATGAGTGCAGGCGGGTGGTGTGGCGGATGAAGGTGGGGATGCGTGCGGCGCCGTCGGTGGCGGAGCTGATGCGGGTCGTGACGGCTTCGAGCCCGAAGGTCGAGCCGACGGTGATCATGCGGGCGTACGCGCCCAGACGCCACGCGACGCCGTAGACCGCGTTCCCGAACAGCCCGAAGTACCAGTTGACGAACAGGATGGGGATGCGCTCGGCCATGCTCATGCTGAAGATCACGCCGGAGTTCCATCCGAATGTGCCCATCACATCGCGGATGGTCTGGCGGTCGGTCTGGTTGGCGCGCGGGAAGAGCTCGGCATCCCGCTTCCACACCGCGGCGACGGGCAGGAGCAGCAGCACGAAGCTGGCGATGTTGGCGACCAGGGCGTAGACGATCAGCGCCTCGTCGGGACCGGCATCTGGCATCACGAGCCAGAACAGGATGGCGGTGACCGGGAAGCACCCGCGTCGGGCGACGAGCCACGCGTTCTGGAACGCGAACCGCTCGCGCACGACATACATGTTGAAAGTCGGGGCGCAGAGGATGAACAGGCACGCCGAGATCGCGCTGGCGGTCGCGAACACATACGCCGCGTTCATGAGGTCCGGGCTGATGTTGAGGATGTGCGGCAGGGCGTAGATGAGCCCGGCGAACAGGGCGGCCGAGAAGATGGTTGTCCGGACGGCGATCACATAGCAGGCGTGATAGGTCCGGAGGAAGTGCGCGCGATCGCCCGAGTGGAACGCCGCCCCGAGCTCGCGGATCATGGACTGGCTGATGATCTCACGGACGATGCCCACGAGCCCCATCGTTCCGCCGAGCAGAGAGATGAGCCCGAAGGCCTCGGGGCCCATCCACTTGAGCAGGACGATGACCTCGGCGATACCCAGGCCGAGCGTGAGGAACAGCCGCGCGTAGTTGGTCGTGACGCGCCGGAGAGACTTGGTGACTTCGCTGCGTGCTTTGCCGGCCATCGCGGGCTCCGCTCAGGCCACGCCGCCGACGGCGGGTTCGGGGGCGCCCACACGCTCGACCCACGAGCGATCGGGCTCATAGCCGAGCCGGATGAGCGTTTCGCCCGCGTAGCGGTCGAACACCTCGGCCGCCTCGCGCGTGAAGTGGTTCTTCCAGTCGCCGGCGATCCCCTTGCGGATGAAGTGCCCGCGATCCTCCTGCCCGGCCTTTCGGCCGGTCTGCCGCGCGATGGAGAACTTCTCGACCGCCGAGTCGATCTTCCAGTCGGGCAGAGGCTTGCCGGCGACATGCCCGATGACGCGCGCGAGCTCGCCGCTGCAGTCCTCGAGCAGTTGCTCGTAGCTGACGAACGCGACATGGGCGTGCCTGTCCGGGTCGTACCAGCTCTCGATGTGCCGGGTCCAGGTCATGCGCACGCCCCACGGCCGCTCGTAGGTGTCCTCGATGAACCTGGGCAGCAGGGCGCGGGTGTCGGCCGGGTCGTACCCGGGCCCGAAGAGGCGGTCGTAGCGCTTCTTCAGTTCGGCCCGCATCGAGGCGGGCAGGTCGGGCTGGTTCATGTTGCGCATGCGGTGGAAGAAGCCCGAGACCGCCAGGTCCCGGCCGTCGCGGTAGAGGTAGATCGTCCGCTTGCGCTTCGGGTGGTAGGGCCAGTGGTTGTGCAGGACCGCCGCGCACCCGATCGGGAAGATCGACTTCTCGGGACGCGGGAGTTCGAGGGCGTCGGCGACCATGCGGGCCAGCCAGGTGCCGCCGGACTTGGGAAACTCGGAGATGTAATAGAACGGGAACTGCTCGCCGTAGCGCGCGCTCACGAAGCGGTTGACCGTGTTGGAGAGCCGCTGGAGATGTGGGCGCATTCGCATCAGCACGGTGGCGCGTCTCGTCTGGGAGGGGCGGGGGTCGCCCCGATGGTATTCAGCGCGATCGCCCGGTCCGGGAATCGCGATCGTTCGAGGCCCGAGAACAGATCGGCCGAACGAGGGGGAAGGTTCACACGCACCGGGCGAGTCGGCAAGATCGCCCGCGAAGAGGTCGGGAGCCCGGATCGGGGGGCTGTCCCCCGGGTCGGGGTGTTCGGTTCGGATCGGGCCCGGGGATCTGCTCCGGCGGGCGACGCGGGGAGTTCTACGAGCGCAGCCGGGCGAAGAGTTCGCCGAGTTTTGCGCCCACCGCCCGATGGGAGAAGACGCGATCGACCCACGCCCGCCCGCGGCGGCGGTCGTCGTCGGTCCAGGATCGGCTCAGCGTGGCCGAGAGAGCCTCGGCCAGGCGCTCGGCGTCCTCGCCGGCGACGGCGCCGAGATCGTCCGACGCGACGCCCTCGGCCATCGCGAGGTTGTCGGTCACGACGGCCGGGGTCCCGACCGCGAGCGCCTCGGGCACGACATAGCCGAAGTTCTCGAACATCGACTGGAGGGAGAGGCAGTCGCCGGCGGCGAAGGCCTCGAACCGCTCGGCGGGGTCGATCCATCCGGCGAATCGCACCGCATCATCGAGCCCGCGCGACGCGACGCCCTCGCGGCAGCGGGTGAGTTCCTCCTCGTCGCCGTCGCCCACAAGCAGCAGCCTCGCCTCCGCGTGCCGCGAGCGCACGCGGGCGAAGGCGTCGATCAGCATCGGCACGCGCTTGACCGGGTGGATGCGCCCGACGAAGACGACGACGCGGTCGGCGTCGGTGTAGCCGAAGCGGGCGCGCCCGCGGGCACGGAGATCGGCGAGTTGGTCCTCGGCAAAGGGCAGGTCGACCGGCAGCGGCACGACGACGCGCCGGTCGTCGGCGGGCGGGCCCAGCGGCACCGAGATCGACTTCTCCCGGGGCGAGCAGAACACGATCGCCCCGGCGCGGGTCAGTTCGCGCTTGAGCCCCATCGCGAGGAACAACTGCTTCTTGAGCCGGCTCTGGACCATGGCCCGATCGACCAGCATGCCGTGCGGCTGCCAGAGCGTGATCGCCCCGGACCTGCGGGCGGCCGCGGCGATCGCGACGAGGTCCGGGCACCACACCGCGTGCAAGTGCACGGCGTCGAAGGGACGCTCGCGGATCGCCTCGATCACCGTGCGCGCCAGCGGGCCGGGGCGGAAGCGGCCCTGCGGCCCGGTGAAGCGGAGCAAACCCCGCGCGTGCTCGGGCAATCGCTCGAGAACGGCGGCGCGATCCGGCGGCGCGGGAGCAAAGGCGTGCGTCTCGATTCCCGCGTCGCGCTGGGTCGCCAAGGCGGCGACGAGTTCGAGGAACGCGGTCGAGGTGCCGCCCGAACGCGGATCGACCGACTGGATGACCTGCGCGATGCGCACGGGGCGCGGCGAGGCGGCGGGGACGCCGGGAGCCGGGGTGGCCGTGGCGGAGCCCGTCATGCCGGGACGCTCTGCGTGATGGGCGGCATCGCCACCGGCTCGGCCCGCCCCGCAAGCCCGTAACGCTCGTGATACTCGTTGAACGCGGCGGCCATCTCGGGGGGCAGTTCGATCGTGCGGGCCTTGTAGGCGCTGGGCTCTCCGATCATGGCCCGGGACTCGTCGAGCCAGGTGTCCGGTGCCGAGGCGCCGAAGAACGAAGCGAGCGAGCGGAGCGTGTTGTCGGTGTCGCCCAGCAGGTCCGCATAGCGGAACTCGTGGAGGTCGCCCTCGGGCGGCGGGCCGAGTTTGTCGCGATGACGGTCGATCTCGCGCATGGTGACGAGCCACTCGTACGCGCCGCGCTGGGCGTGGGTTCGCAGGGCGGGGGCCTCGGCGGGGAAGTGCCCGGCCGCGACGCCGTCGCGAAGCAGCGTCGTCCACTTGATCTCGTTCTCGCCCCACCACTGATTCATGTTGGGGCGGCCGGCGATGGTGTAGGCGCTGGTGGAGGCGAGCCGGTCGATCGACTGGGCGACCTCGACCCCGTCGCGGACGATGTGCGCAAAGCGGGCGGTGGGGGCCAGGGCCCGGATGTACCCGATGCGGCAGGCGTTGTGCGGGGTCTTCTCGATCAGGACCGACTTCCCCGCCCGCGGGCGTTCGCCCATGATGACTCGGTGAAATCGCTCGCGGATCGCCTCGTCGACGAGCTCGGCGCCCATGATCATGAACGGGTCGACGCGGTGGTGAAGGTTGTTGACATCGGTGCGGGGGTCGACGACCCCCCAGTAGTGGTAGGGCTCGAAGAGGTAGCAGATCTCGGGGTGTCGCTGGAGGATCTTGCCGAGAATGGTGGTGCCCGAGCGCCCGCATCCGACGATGAACCCGGGGGGTGGGCCGGTGAGGGCGTGCTGGGGCATGGGCGAGGCGGCGAGACGGCGGGCGCGCCGGCGCAGCCGCGCCATCTTGATCGGACGGAGATAAGGTTTGAGCAAGTCGAGCATGGGGCGGGCCGATTCGCGGACGGAATGATGACCAAACCGACGGGTACTGTATCGACACCGGGCGCCGAGACCGGGAGCGCCACGCCGGGCAACGCGCCCGGGCCGTCCGGTGCGCCGCAATCTCCCGCCCGAAACGGGGAGGACGCGCCCCGGCTCGATGGCTCACGCGTCTTCCAGCGCCTCGACACCTGCGCGGGCTTCCCGTACTCGCTGAGTGAATACGCCCGGCGGGCGCTGTGGATCGTGGTCTACGCGCTGCTGATCAGGCACAGCCCCGGTCGCCTCGCCGGCTGGAGGCGGTTCTGGCTCAAGCGCTTCGGCGCGAAGATCGCCCCGACCTGCAACATCCGCCCCTCGGCCCGGATCCGCCACCCGTGGCTGCTGGAGATGGGGGACTACTCGACGCTCGCCGACGATGTCGAGGTCTACAACCTGGGCCCGATCCGGATCGGGGCGCACACGGTCATCAGCCAGAATGTCCACCTGTGCAACGGGACGCACGACTACAGGGATCCCTCGCTGCCGCTGCTCCGCCCGGAGATGACGATCGGGTCGGGGGTGTGGGTGTGCGCCGACGCGTTCGTGGGCCCGGGGGTGACGATCGGGGACAACGCGCTAGTGGGCGCACGGGCGGTGGCGATGCGGGACATCCCCGCGGATGTGATCGCGTCGGGCAACCCGTGCAAGGTGCTGCGCGACCGCCCGATGGACTTCGAGAAGTTCGCGCCCGGGGGTGGACCGGCCGATCGCCGCTGAGACTCACACGCACTGACCACGGCGCCCGACCCGATCCGGGCGTATCACGGACGAGCCATGACCGACACGCCCCGCAGCACGACCCATCCGGTTTCCGTGGTGATCCTCACCAAGAACGAGGAGGTCAACATCCGGGCGTGCCTGGACTGCCTGACCTTCTCGGACGATGTCGTGGTGTACGACAGCTACTCCGACGACCAGACGGTCGAGATCGCCAGGACCTACGACAATGTCAGCGTCGTGCAGCGGAAGTTCGACAACTGGTCGGCGCACCAGAACTGGGGCGTGGCGAACATCCCCTTCAAGCACCCGTGGGTGCTGTATGTCGACGCCGACGAGCGCGTGGACGACGAGATGCGCAACGAGGTGCTCGCGTCGGCCGACCCGGCGTCGGGCAAGGCCGCGTTCCGCTTCCGCCGCAAGGACTACTTCATGGGGCGCTGGCTGAAGCGGGCCCAGCTCTACCCGACCTGGTTCGTTCGCATGTTCCGTCCGGAGAAGATCAGGTACGAACGCCTGGTCAACCCGATCGCGATTGTTGACGGGGAGATCGGCGACCTGAAGTCGCACATCATCCACTACCCCTTCAGCAAGGGCGTCGACCACTGGTTCGAGCGCCACAACAGCTACTCGCACTTTGAGGCGATGGAACTGCTCAAGGTCGTCGGCGGGCAGCGCCAGCCGATCACCGGGCTGTTCAAGGACGCCAACACACGCCGGGCGACGCTCAAGGACATCTTCTACCGCCTCCCCCTCCGCCCGCAGATCAAGTGGCTCTACTACATCGTGTGGCGCCGCGCGTTCCTCGACGGGCGGGCCGGGTGGACCTACGCGCGGCTCCAATACCTCTACGAGTACATGATCTCGATCAAGGTGAAGGAAGAGCGGCTCCGCCGGGCCGGCAAGCAGATCTGACATCGTTTGGGGTGCGCACCGATCGGCCGGGCGCCGGGTCGGCGCGGGGCGACCGGTCGGACGGAACGGCGCGATTAGCCCGCGGTGCGCGGGGCGACCGGCTCGCCGGTTTCGGCGGGCGGCGCGTCGACCTCGCCGTTGGCGTCGGCCCGTGCCGCGAGTTCGTCGAGATCCGCGGGCGGCTCGTACCCGTGCCGCTTCATCTCCGACTCGATGATCGGGAGCACGCGCTTGATGACCTCGGGCTTGAAGCGGCGCCACTTGTTGCGCCGGTTCGGATCGACCTTCTCCTCCAGGGCCCGCTGCAGCTCCGGCGTCATCTCGAGATCGAAGTGCTCGAGGATCTCCGTGAAGATCGGCACCGGGTTGGTGACCAGGTCCTCGTACCGCACGCGGTAGACCAGGCCCGGATCGAGCCGGTCGAGATCCTCGTTGGCGATGCGGCTGGCCTCGGACCACTGCTTGGCGATGACCTCTTCGATCGACATCTTCTTGAGGTCTTCGTACACACCCGGGTAGCGCACGCCCCAGATCGACACATGCTGCTGCTTGAGGACGCGCTTGCGGAAGTGATCGACGAAGACCCGCCCGCCGTAGTGGTGGAGCTGGGTCTTGGGCGTTTCCTTGACGCGGTCCCACAGGTGCTTGAGATTGATCGCCGGCCGCCACTTCAGCTCGGACGAGCTGATGTTCGCCAGCGGCTCGCGGATGATGTAGACGAGCTTCGCTTCCGGGAAGATCGCGCGGATGTAGGGGATCCGCAGCACATTGGCGGGAGTCTTCTCCATCACCCGCAGGTTGCCGTGCGCCCGCTGATACTTGAGGAACCGGTGGCGGATGTACTTGATGACCCGCGGTCGGGCGTCCTCGGCCGTGAAGCGGTCGTGCTTGCGGGCCGGATCGGCGTAGCACCACACCGTTCGGGGTTCGTTCCAAGTGCAGACCTCGGGATGCATCCCGAAGAAATCACGGGTCATGGAGGTGCCCGAACGCACATTCCCGACCAGGAAAATCGGCGGCTTGAGTTCGTCCATGGGCTCTGACCGGCTCTGCATCTCGGGGGGGAAGCCTCGAACAGGGGAGGCGTTCGTGCCATGGCGCGCGGCACGGCGGATGATACGCCGGGCATATCGGCGATCCGGGCGGACGATTGCAGGATTTCACGCGGACCGAACCGACTCCGCTCAGCCCCCGTCGCCCGCGCCCGGTCCGCGGCGACCGGCGATCGCCATGCTCCGCCAGAGCCCCGGGTACCGCCCGATGCCGCGGAACTCCAGCGATTCGAGCCCGCACCGGCTCATCAGCGTCGAGAGCGTCGCCCGGCTGAAGAACTTGATGTGCATGCCCGTCTTCAGCGTCGTGTGGTGCTTGTCCCACCGGTTGGTCAGCGACAGAAGCAGGTTCTTCAGGAACCCGTGATAGGGCGTCGAGATCACCACCCGACCCCCCGGCTTCACCCCGGCCACACAGGCCCGGCAGAAATCCCACGGGTCGTAGACATGCTCGATCACCTGGCTCGAGATCGCGACATCGAAGGGCGCTTCGCCCCCCGAGAGCAGCCGGTCCACCGCCCCCAGCGAGCCCTCGTCCTGGACAAATCGCAGCCGGTCACGAGCCGGGTGCTTGGCGGCCTCGGCCTCGAAGAACTCGCGCGAGCGATCCCCCGGATCGATCCCCACCACCGTGCATCCGCGGGAGGCGAACTCACGGGCGATCACCCCGTTCCCGCAGCCAAGGTCGAGGACCCGCGTCCCCTCGCCCAGCGGACCCGCCAGATCGAGCATCGGCTGCAGGTTGTACCGCTGCGAAACCCCGAGCTGGCCCGTGGTCCAGCCGTATTCGGTCGAGGCGGCGACGGCCGTACTCATGCGAAATCCCCCTGCGAGCCGCGGAATGCTCGCCACAGGGATACCAGAGTCCGCTCGGGAGTTCAACGAGAATCCGCGCTCACCGCCGGTGCGACCGAAGGCTCGGGCGCCGAAATCGGCCGCAAAGCTCCCGATTCCTCCAGCACCGCCCGGCAGGTCCCGAAACCGAACCGCTCGAGCAGCCGACGCAGCTTCGGCTCGGTCGTCTTCATGCCCGTGTAACACTTGAATCGGCGGTGGGGAGGCATCGGCACGCGCGGGCAATCGGGCGCAAAGTCGCGCGGGTGGAGGTAGACCACCGTCGGGCGTCCGGCGGCGAGCTCCTGCTTCACGCCGCGCGCGATGAGCCAGTTGGGCAGCACGCGGAGGTACCCGCCGCCCGAGTAGCACACGCGCTTGGGCCCCAGGTCCATCACGCTCATGGGCAGCTCGGGGATCACGCGCCCCTTGGGCGAGGTGACGGTGTGGATCCCGCGCGGGCAGGCGTACCCCCCGTGCCCGCGGGCGGCGGGGAAGAGCGACGCGTCGTACTCAATGCCCAGGTCGGCGAGCACATCAAACGCCCACTCGCTGCCGTCGGTGATGCTGAACGACGGGGCGCGGAAGGTGCGGGCGCGCACGCCCGTCGCCGCCTCGATCGCGTCGAGCGAGTCGGTGATGTCCTTGTGAAACGACTCGGCGTCGAGTTCGTAGACCTTGCGGTGCCAGAACGAGTGCGTGCCGATCTCGTGCCCCGCCGACGCGATCCGCGCGCACATCGCCGGGTGCCGCTCGGCGATCCACCCGAGCAGATAGAAAGTTGCCTTCACCCCCGCGTCGTCGCAGATCTTCAGGATCAGATCCGTGTACCGCTCGACCAGCGACGACTCGGCGCTCAGCGCCGGCCACTTCGCCGGATCCTCGACCGCCTTCACCTCGACGATGTGGAACCAGTCCTCGATGTCGAAGGACAGGGCGTGGAGGGAGGGTGGAGTAGTTGGGTGGTGGGGTGGTGGGGTGGTCATGAGGCACGATCCGCAAGTGACCGGATGAGGGCATGGAGCATGCGCCCGACGCGGTCGAGCATGGAGAGATGATCGGCAATCATGTGATCAGTGGTGTATCCCACGCGCACGGTGATGAGCAACTGCGTTTCGAGTTCCTTGGTGCTGCCCTGGGCGATCCGAAGAAATCGGATGAAGTCAGTCGTGTGGTGCCGACCGAAACCCTCAGCGATGTTCGACGGAATCGATACCGCTGAACGGCGGATCTGGCTCGCCAACGCGAACCGTTCCTCTGCCGGCAGAGCCGACGCGACCTCGTAACAACTCACTACGAGATCCATCGCGAACTGCCAGACTTCCAGGTCTTGATAGGAACTGACGCGAGCTGGCCGGGACATCTCAGTCATGCAATCTTTCGCCCCATCGCCAACACCATCCCACCACTCCACCAACCCACGACCCCACCTCACACAAACCGGGGCCCCGCCGCCCGGAACTTCCGCACATCGTCCTTCGTCGGCATCGAGAAATGCGACTGCAGTTCCTCGGGGTTCGGCATCAGATCGTCGAGATCGCCCGCTTCGACCTTGCGCACACACTCGATGATCGCCTCGGCCGCGAGGTCCTTGGAACGGGCCATGATGTCCTCGAGCGAATCGTGCGCGTGGATGCGGTACTCCCGCTGCACGATGATCGGCCCGTTGTCGAGCTTGCGGTCGACATAGTGCACGCTGGTCCCGCCGACCTTTTCGTCGTTGGCGAGCGTCCAGAAGCTGGGCATCAAGCCGCGGTACTCGGGCAGCAGCGCCCCGTGGCAATTCACGATGCCATACGGTGTCTGCTCCCGCAGCGCCTTCTTGTAGAGCTGCGTGCCCGAGATCGAGACGATGAACTCGACGCCACGCTCACGGAGCATGGCGCGGAACTCCTCGGAGTTGACATCGCCCGCGTTGTCGACCTTCACGCCGTACTTCCGCGCCACCGCCCCGACGGAGTAGCACCGGCGGGTCGAGCCGATCAGGTCGTTGACGAGTTTGGCCTTGAACTTCTGAGCGATGTATCTCCGGAGCTTCCACTGGAAGTACCCGAAGCCGTACATCTTCAGCAGGTCCATCGCCGTCTGGAAGACGGTGCGCTTGCCCTGGGCGACCGACTGGATATTCACGCCCACCGTCGAGTCGGCGAACTCGCGCAGGTACTTGTCGAGCACCTTGGGCAGCAGGAACGGATCGTTCTGGATGAAGACATACTTCACCAGCGGCCGCCCGGGCACGGGCTTCTCCCACGGACGCTCGTCGTTGCCAGGTGCGATGTCCCGTGCGTATCGCTCAAGAACCTGCTCACGCGACTCGGGCGGCGCGGCCTTGGGCTGGACGCTCGACGCGTGGGCGCCGGGCGTCGTCGAAGCGGCAGAGGCGGTCGTCACGGCGCGGTCTCCTGCAGAGGCTCGCGGGCGGGTTCAGAGACGGTGGTGCCCGCGTCGGCGGGTTGGGCAGCGGCGGCCGGCGCGTCCGTCGGCTTCGACACGCGACGCGCGACCACATCCTCGAGCAGCATCCGCCACGCCTCGCACGCCGCGTCACGGTCGTACGCCGCGCCGAGCGCTCGCCGGGCGTGGTCTCCCATGCGTTGGGCCCGCGAACGATCCGCCGCGAGTTCCCTGATGATGCGCACCAGCCCGTCGGCATCGCCCTGGCGCACATTGAACCCCGCGTCGTGCTCGTCGAGCACGCGGGCCAGTTCGCTCGCCGGGTGCCCGATGAACACGCAGGGTCGCCCGGCGGCCATGATCCCGAAGAGCTTGCAGGGGACCATGATCCCCTCGACGCCCTCGAGCAGCGTCGCCAGGTGCAGGTCCGCCACGCTCAGCGACTGATCCAGCTTCTCACGCGGCTGATACGGCGCGAGCACGCAGTTGCCGAGCTGGTGCTCGTTCACGAACCGTTCCACGACGGCCTTCTTCTTGCCGCCCCCCGCGAAGACGAACCGGATCGAGTCGTCGTCCTTGAGTGCCTCGGCCGCCCGGCACATGGTGTCGACATCGTGCCCGAGCCCGAAGTTGCCCGAATACATCACCACGAACCGGTCGCCGAGGTTCCACTCCGCGCGGTACGGGTTCTCATCGCGCGGGATGGGCTTGACCTCGTCCTGGTCCGACCACACCCCGATGCGCGTGACATGATCGGGCTTGACACCCTTGGCGATGACGCGTTCTTCCATGCACCGCCCGAGCACGACCGTCCGGTCGGCACGCCGCAGACAGAACCGGTTGAGCGATTCAAAGAACCGCGTCGAGAGCCCCCTGGGCTTCATCACTTCGCACGCGACGGGCAGGTCCGGGTAGAGGTCCATCACCCAGTAGACGAAGCGCGTCCGCCGGAACACCCGCGCCAGCCACCCCACCAGCGCAATGAACGGCGGCGTGGTGAAGCAGATGATCACATCGTGCTTCTTGCCGAACAGCACCTTCGTCCCCGCGAGCAGGTAGAACAGCGCGAAGTCCGCGATCCGCGCGAGGATGCTCGTCTTGCCGAACAGGCTCTTGCCGACGCGTCGGATCTCGATGCCGTCGACCGTCTCGCGGGCGGGCAGGGTCGCGCCCTTCTCGCCATAGAGAGACCGGCTGGCGATCGCGGTGACCTGATGCCCGTGGCGGACCAGGTGCCTGGCAAGGTCGTGCGCGTGCTGGGCCGTCGCGGCGACATCCGGGTAGAAGACCTGGTTGAGCATCAGGACGCGCATGCCGACTCCCGCCTTCGATCGATCCCCGCCGACGCGGGTCCACGCCCGATCGGCCCGTCCGGGAACTAGTCCGCCCACCCGCGCCGGGTTCGCCCCTGCCGGGCATTCCACCCCGGGCCGGGGTGGCCCCGAGCCTCTCGAGGGGCCCGCACCGGGCCCACTATCGGCCGCCGACCCGCCCCGGTGAAGCAAGCCCCCGAAGGCTAGCCCGTCCCGGTCGATCCGCCCGTGGCGCCAAGCCGCCGCAAGTTCCCGGGCCGACGGCTTGACTTCCCGCCGACTTCGGCTAATCTTTCGCCCATATTCCCGGATCTATGGATGAAGCGGCTCCACAGCCGCCTCCAGCCGATCCCCGAAGGACCGCCCGATGGCCCGCTCGGCTTCGCATCCCAGGACCACCAAAGCCCGGCCCATGCCCATGTGCTGCATGTGCTGCATGTGCCCCATGGCACGGCGGGTGGTCGGCGAGGCCGGTTCGTAGGGTCCAGTTCCCCAACCGAACCCCCAGCCAGCACCACCCCAAGCGGGTGGTGCTTGTCGTTCTGCCACCACCCGCTCCCGACCTTCGCGACGCCTCAACCGACCCCAAGAACCCCTGTCGGCTCCCGCCGACGCCCAGACCAGGAGCGACCCATGCCCGCCAAGAGAGCACCCCGAGCATCGGAAGACCACAGATCGGAGGAGAGAGGATCGGCCGGGCGGCGGTACCGGCGTCCGCCCGGGTTCGGGCTCAGCCGACGCCGGTTCTGGCGCGAAGGCCGGGCCGAGCGTCTTCGTCATCGCAGGCGGCGGGAAGGAGGAGCCCGCCGCCGACTCACCCCACCCCGCTGGGACTGGCTCGACGGAGGGAGCGAGCGGTCCAAGCGGGCGGGCCGCACGCCGCCCGACGCACGGGTCCACGGAACGCAGGCCGTGGCCCGATCGCGATCGTCCGCGGCCTGATCCGCCGAGGGCCTGAGGAGGTGAGTGGGCGCCCCACGCGGGAAACCGGGTGGGGCGCTCTTGTCTGATCGGCGCAGCGCGCACAAACCGCGATCATCAGTTCAACCCCCACGCCAGCACCAGGAAGCCGACACCGGTCAGGATCGGCGGCACCAGCCACCCGATCGCGCCGATCACGATCATCGCGATGCCGAGGATCGCCAGCGATCCGAGGACGATGGGTTTCTTTCGAGCGTTCATGCCCCGAGGGTATCGAGGGGTTCGAGACCCCGTGTGGCATGCTCAAGCGGAGCTTGGGCATGGCTTTGTTCTGGGGAGTTCGTGCCTTTGGGCGCACGCATGGCCAAGCCCGGCGGCCCGGGCTTGACCATGCCACCCAAGGGTCTTGACCATGCCACGCGGAGTTCTTGCTCATGCCACCGCTGACAAGGGCCGCTCCGTGCTCGCCGAGATTCCGTGGTGAGTCTGAACGCACTTGCGCGCCGGGCTACAGCCGCGCATCCGCATCATCGCGGTGCTGCCGGAACCACTCGATCGTCCGCCTGAGTCCGTCCTCGAATCCCACCTGCGCCTGCCACCCGAGCAGATTTTTTGCGCGCTTCGTGCTCAGGCATCGCCGCGGCTGCCCGTCGGGCTTGGTCGCGTCCCACCGGATCGCGCCCGCTTCCTGGCCCGGCTCGGCGAGCCCGGTCAGCCGCACGATCAGCTCGGCGAGGTCCTTGATCGTGATCTCAAACTGCGCGCCGAGGTTGATCGGCGTCGGCTCGTCCATCGCCTCGGCCGCCCGCAGAATCCCCTCGGCCGCGTCGTCGACATACAGAAACTCCCGGCTCGCGCTCCCCGTCCCCCAGCACTCGATCGTGCGCTCGCCACGGTCCTTGGCCTCGACGCACTTGCGGATGAGCGCGGGGATGACATGGCTCGAGTGCAGGTTGAAGTTGTCGCGCGGGCCGTAGAGATTCACGGGGAGCACATACGCGCTCTTCAAGCTGTACTGGCGCTGGTACCCATCGAGCATCACCATCGCGGCTTTCTTCGCGATGCCGTACGGCGCGTTGGTCTCCTCGGGATACCCGTTCCACAGCTCGTCCTCCTCGAAGGGGACGGGCGTGAACTTCGGGTAGGCGCAGATCGTCCCGACCTGCACGAACTTGCCGAGCTTGTGGATGCGGGCCTGCTCGATGAGGTGGAGGGCCATCGCCATGTTGGCGAAGAAGTAGCGGCCCGGGTTGTCGCGGTTGGCGCCGATGCCGCCGCCCGTCGCCTCTACCAAGACTTCAAGCCCGAGGTCGTGCTGCACCTTGCGGCGGAGGTCGGCGGCATCGGCGCC
>JBICIG010000071.1:0-25390 GCA_043101605.1 Phycisphaerales bacterium JB037 | reverse complement strand
ACGACGCTCTTCCGATCTCGTCCACCACATCGCGCTCGATGTCGCCGGCACACCCCTCGAACATGCCGTCCTCCCCGGGCAGGCGTTCGGCGTCGTGCCCCCGGGCGAGGACGACCGCGGGCGACCCCACAAGCTCCGCCTCTACTCCTCGGCCAGCCCGACCGGCGGAGAGGACGGCGACGGCAAGATCCTCGCGACCACCGTCAAACGCACCATCGAGGAGCATTGGGAAACCGGCAAGCTCTTCCTGGGCGTCGCGTCGAACTACCTCTGCGACCTCGCCCCGGGGGATGAGGTCCGACTGACCGGGCCCAACGGCAAGCGGTTCCTCCTCCCGGCCGACCCCGCCGCCCACGATTACCTCTTCTTCGCCACCGGCACCGGCATCGCCCCCTTCCGCGGCATGATCCTCGACCTGCTCCGCTCGGGCGCCCGCTCGAAGGTCACGCTGGTGATGGGAGCGGCGTACCGCACGGATCTGCTCTACCACGACGAACTCACCCGTCTCGCGGCCGACCATGCCAATTTCCGCTACCTCACCGCGATCAGCCGCGAGGAGGTCGGGGGCGCCCCGCCGGCGTATGTGCAGGACCGCCTGGAGACCCACCGCGCGGAACTGGGGGAACTCCTGACCGGTGATCGGGGTTTGATCTATGTCTGCGGCGTCGCGGGGATGGAACTGGGGATCTTCCGCCAACTCGCCCGGACCCTCCATCCGAGGTCGCTCGAGGGGTATCTCCGCGTGGATCCCGAGGCGATGGAAGATCCGGACGCGTGGACCCGCCGTATGATCCACAAGCAAGTGGCGCCGACGCGTCGCGTGATGCTTGAGGTGTACTGATCGCCGAGGGCGGCGGAGCGAGTATGGTTCCGCATCGGGCGTCGGCGGGCGCGTTGGTTGACCCGTCCGGAGCCCATGGGTAGCTTTTGCCTCCCGCGCGAGGCAGGCCTGTCATCGGTCCATTCCGCTGGGCGGGAAGATCGGGCGGGGTGTCGCACGGGAGCAGGTCCGGGCCGGGCAATCGGCCGCGGGAGCAAGGGGATTGGCATTGCGCGGAGCACGCGGACCACGGCGGACCCTGACCACCCTCGGAGCCTCGCTCCTGGTCGCGCTCGCGTCCTCGGGCGCCGCGGCTCAGGCCGATCAGCTCCCCTCCTCCCTCACCAACAAGCCCGGCGCCATCACGAGCGCCGAGCAGTCGGCGATCCAGCAGTTCGTCGATCGCAACATCCCGAGGCTCACCGCCGCCGATCCCAACGAACGGCAGGCCGGAGCAAGGGCGCTCCGCCAGCCCCTGCTCGATCAGAATGTCTCGGTCTCATTCCGCCTCGCGTACGGGCAGGCGATCCGCCAGCCCCTCCGCGATGTCATCCGCTCGGACGACGAGCAGTCCCGCGTGCTCGCCCTGTTGATCGCCGGACAGGTCGCGACCGAGCCGTGCGCACGCCTGGCAGTCGAGGTCCTCGAGGACGAGAACCCGGTCATCCGCTACGCCGCGGCCACCGCCCTGGGCATGACCAACGCCTCGGTCGCCGCCCGCACGCCGGCGATCCGCCAGGAACAGCTTGTCTCGCTGCTGCGGTCGCTGGGCGAGCGCGTCGTCGCCGAGCAGGACCCGTGGGTGCTCGAGCGGGTGATCCGCTCGCTCGCCGCCGCCGTCCCCGTGGGAGCCACCAACTTCGAGTTGGTCTCCCCCGCGGCGTTGAGCGAGATCGCCGTGCGCACCAGCGAGCGGCTCTCTCAGGCAGGCGACGCCGAGCTGAGCCTCGGCATGCTGCAGATGGTCCTGCGCTCGGCCGAGACGCTCCAGCGGGCGTTCGAGGATCAGCGGGCCCTCCCGTCGGACACCGTGCGCCAGGCCGCCGGGCTCGGAGCCGACGCGCTGGTCTTTGTAGCGCGCCGGCTCAAGGAGGACGGGCTCAGCCCCGCCGAGGTCGAGCTGCTCACGCAGATCGCGGTGGCGGGCGAGAATGTGACCTTCTTCGCCCGCGGCAAGACGGGCGCCGCGGTCGAGAACTACCGCATCGCCCAGCAGCTCGTCGACGGGAACCGACCGGAGTTCCTGGCGCGCCTGCCGCGCCTGGTCGGACCTTCGGGTCCGATGACCCAGGCCCCGTTCAACTTCCAGGCCGACCGCTTCCGGTTCTGATGTGCCGCCCGATGACCGCCCCCTCGCTTGCGGGTAGTCTCTGGGCATGACCAAGCTCGTTGTGCCGTTCGTGGTCTTCGCCGGGATCATCCTGGCCGCGGTGATGTCCGACCGTCCGCTCCCCAAGGCGGACTTCACCTTCATCAACCGCGGCGATGTCACCACCCTCGACCCCCAGCGCATGAGCTGGATGCAGGACCTTCGCGTCGCCCGGCTCGTGTTCCAGGGGCTCGTTGCCAACGATGTCTTCACCGAGGGCTTCGACCCGCGCCCCGCCGTCGCCGAACGCTGGGAGCGCGATCTGGTCACCCGCACCGAGATGCGCGACGGGCAGGAGATCGAACGCACCGTCGAGGTCTATACCTTCCACCTGCGCCCGGACGCGAAGTGGTCCAACGGCGACACGGTGACGGCCGACGACTTCGTCTTCTCCTGGCGCCGCGCCCTTCTGCCCGACACCGTCGCCGACTACTCGGGGCTGTTCTGGCTCATCGAGGGGGGCAAGGAGTTCTTCGACTGGCGCGTCGCGGCGCTCGAGGAATACCCCGCGCGCCTGGCTTCGGCGCTCGAGGGCGTCGCCGACGCCGACCGCCCGCGCGTCACCCGCGAGACCGCCGAGGCCCACTGGGCCGAGACCGAACAGGCGTTCCGCGACATGGTCGGGCTCGAGGCGGTCGACAGCCGGACGCTCCGCGTCACGCTCGCCGAGCCGACGCCCTACTTCCTGGACTTGTGCGCGTTCGCGGTGTTCTACCCGGTCTACCCGCCGCTGGTCGAGCAATACGACCGCCTCGACCCGCAGACCGGCGCGATCAACCCCAACCCGGGCTGGACCAAGCCGGGCAAGCTCGTCTCCAACGGGCCCTTCGAGCTGACACGCTGGCGCTTCAAGCGCGACATGCGCTTCGAGCAGAACCCCCACTACTGGAACCGCGACGACCTCTCGATCGACTCGATCGAGATCCCCTCGGTCGAGGACCCCAACGCCCAGGTGCTCGCCTTCGAGACCGGCTCGGTCGACTGGGTCAGCGATGTCACCGTCGACTACAAGATCGAACTCGTGCGCAAGAAGCGGGAGTTCTACGACGAGAACCGCGAACTGGTCGACGAACTCCGCGCCCGCGGGCTCGACCAGTTCGAGATCGACCGCCGCCTGCCCGACGACGACCGCAAGAACATCCATGTCATCAGCGCCTTCGGCACCTACTGGTACAACTTCAACTGCCTGCCCCGACTGCCCGACGGCCGCCCCAACCCGTTCCACGATCCCCGCGTCCGCCGCGCCTTCGCGATGGCGATCGACAAGCAGGCACTGGTCGACAATGTCCGCAAGACCGGCGAGCCCGTCGCCCGCACGCTGATCCCACCGGGATCCATCGGCGGATACCAGACCCCGCGCGGGCTCGACTGCCTCAGCGACGCCAAGACCCCCGACGAGCGGGCGGCGATGATCCGCCGCGCCAAGGAACTGCTCGCCGAGGCCGGCTACCCCAACCCCGCCGAGTTCCCCGAGGTCGAACTGCTCTTCAACAAAGACGGCGGGCACGACCTCGTCGCCCAGGCACTCGCCAAGGACTGGGAGCAGAACCTCGGCGTGCCCGTGCGACTGGCGCTCAAGGAGATCAAGGTCTACAAGGACGACCTTAAGAAAGCCAACTACATGACCAGCCGCGCGGGCTGGTACGGGGACTACGGCGACCCCACCACCTTCCTCGACCTCAACCGCGACGGCGACGGGAACAACGACCGCAAGTACGCCAACCCCGTCTACGACGACCTGCTCGCGCGCGCTCGCGTCGAGACCGACCCCGCCGAACGCATGAACCTGCTCGCCGAGGCCGAGCGGATCATCATGGAGGAAGACCTCCCGATGGTCCCGCTGTTCCACTATGTCACGATCTACCTGTTCGACCCCGACGAGGTCAGCGGCATCAACCCGCACCCCCGGACGAACCAGGACCTGTACCTCGTCGACATGCTCGGCGACGGGAAGGGACACGACCGCGCGCGCGTCATGCGGGCCTCGATCGCCGACGACGAGTTCGCCCCGCGCGAGGGAGGCGACTGAACATGACGGGCCTCATCCTCCGCCGGCTGGCGCAGCTCCCGATCATCCTGCTGGTGATCTACTCGATCACGCTCTTCCTGGCGTTCAAGATCCCGGGCAACCCGCTCGAGAACCCCGACGGGCGGCAGCCCCCCAAGGCCGTCGTCGAGCAGATGAAGAAGCGGTACAACCTCGACAACATGGGGCGCTTCTACTGGCAGTACCTCGGGAGCGCCACCGGCGTGCGCTACGCGATGGACGCCGCGTCCGGGCGCCTCGCCGACGAGCAGCGCGCCGCCGAGGAAGCCGGCCAAGCCGCCCCGGAGCGCTATGTCTTCGACCTCGGGCCCTCGCTCTTCTACGAGGACTGGCGCGTCAACGAGATCGTCGCCTCGGCGCTCCCGGTCTCGATCACGCTCGGATCGCTGGCGATGCTCATCGCGCTGGTCATCGGGCTCGGCGCGGGGGTGGTGGGCGCGGTCAAACCCAACTCGATCGCGGACCTGGCGACACTCATGGTTGCGCTGATCGGGATCAGCCTGCCCAGCTTCGTCATCGGGACCGTGCTGCTGCTGGTCTTTGCGGTGTGGCTCCCCGTCGCGCCCGTCGGCGGGTGGGGGAGCCTGCAGCAGATGGCGCTCCCGGCGATCACCCTGAGCCTCCCGTTCGCCGCCTACATCGCCCGCCTCACCCGCATGGGCATGATCGATGCGCTCGGCACCGACTTCATCCGCACCGCCCGCGCCAAGGGGCTCGAGGAATCCCGCGTCCTCCTCAAGCACGCCCTCAAGAACGCGTTCCTCCCCGTCCTCTCGTTCCTGGGCCCCGCGAGCGCCCTGGCGATGACCGGGTCGTTCGTCGTCGAACGCGTCTTCAGCGTGCCGGGCATCGGGCAGCACTTCGTCAACGGCGTCCAGAACAAGGACCTCTTCCTCATCTCCGGCGTCGTCCTCGTCTTCGCCACGATGCTCGTCCTGTTCAACCTCGCGGTCGATGTCCTCTACCGCTGGGTCGATCCCCGCATCACCCAGTGACCCGGCACCAGCAGATCACCCGACCGCGGCGCATCAGGGTGTCAGCGACTTGACGATCAGCGAATCGGGCGACTGCACGACCTGCAGGATCGTGCGCTCGGCGTCGTCGGGCACAATGATCCCCGTGACGGTGCTGAAGTGCCATCCGTGCGTCCCCGCTCCCGGAGCCGCCCCGTTGATCCGCACCGTGTCGAGCTTGGACGCGGCGTTGTCGGGGAAGGCGCGCAGGTAGGGCCCGAACAGGCGCACGCCGGTGATCCCGCCGTCCTCGTTGGTCTCACGCGTCAGCCGACGGGTGAAGTTCAGCCCGTTGGTATCGATCGAGCCGTCGGCCGCGTGAGCGGGGGTTCGGCCGCCGTGCTCGGCTTTGTAACGCTCGATCGCCTCCTGCAGCGTGCGCGTATCGTCGAGCAGCCGATTGTTGCGCGCGCCCTCGGCTCCGCGGCTCATCCGTGGCACCGCGATCGCGCCGACGATCCCCAGAATCACCACCACGATCACCAGTTCCACCAGCGAGAAACCGGTCGTTCGACCTCGATGGACCCCGCGTGCCCCCATGCGCCACCATCATCGGCCGGTCGAACTCTCCGCTGCAGCGCCGCCCCGGAGGATCCACGGGCGCCGGACCGGACCGGTCCTCTGAGCGATCGCCCGCACCGCCCCGATCGTTTCTCGGACCTCTCAAGCCCTCCCGCGCTTCGCATCTGCGCGACCCCGCGGCTCGAACCGCCGGGCGCGATGAACCACACCTCTCCGAACGACAACACCCCGCGACGCGTCGCCGGCCTGAGCATCCCCTACCGCGGCAGGGCCCGCGTACTCCGCTGCGAGCAGATCCTCGCCACGCCGGTCGATGAACTGTT
Source organism: Phycisphaerales bacterium JB037 (assembly GCA_043101605.1). GTDB lineage: Bacteria > Planctomycetota > Phycisphaerae > Phycisphaerales > UBA1924 > JBICIG01. Next base: position 19,296 of record JBICIG010000071.1, on the reverse strand, counting down.
CCCGTTCTTCGCCGATGCGCGCAATCTGCAGGCCATCACCCCCGACTTCCTCGACTTCCGAGTCGTCACCGAAGGCGACATCGAGATGAAGCCCGGAACGATCATCGACTACAGGCTCCGCGTCCGGCTGCTGCCCATCCGCTGGCGGACCGAGATCACCGTCTGGGAGCCGAACCGGCGCTTCGTCGATGTGCAGCGGCGCGGGCCCTATCGGCTCTGGCACCACGAGCACACCTTCGAGCCACGCCCCGACGGCTCGACGCGCTGCCTCGATGTCGTCCACTACGCCCACCTCGGCGGGCCGATCGTTGAGAAGCTCTTCGTCCGCCCGGACATCGAGAAGATCTTCGACTTCCGCCGTCGGAAGCTCGCCGAACGCTTCGGCGAGGTCGCGCGACCGGACGCCGCTCCGACCACGGGGCGACCCGCATTGGCGGGCTGAGCACCCGCCCACGGCATGAATCCCGATTGATCTGTCTGAATCCGTCGGCCTCGCCGCTCGCCGCGGGGTGATGCTGCGTGTGTGCGACCGGCCGCGGTCCCGGAGAGGGTGCTTGCCGCGGGCAAAAAAAATACCCCGGCGGCTACATAAGCATGCCACCGGGGCTGGGGGGGGCTCGACTTGATCGGCGGGCCCCGAAGAGCGCCGCCGTCTGTGTGACAACCACTTCGATCACCCGGCTCTTCCCGATGCACCCAAATTTTGCGCCGAAGTCGGTTCGATTCCCCGGGGCGGCCCGTGTCGGCTCACCAGAGGCGGCGCGCGGCCCGGGGGATCGCCCAGCGGGCGATCAGCACCGCCAGCACGGTCTTGACAATCAGCCCCGGGACAAACGGCATGAAGCCTCCCTCGATCGCCCGCGCCGGGGAGAACCCTCGGACGGCGGCGAGCCAGGGGACGCCGATCGCGAAAATCACCGCGTGACCGGCCAGCGAGGCGAGCGCGATCGCGCCCCACCCGCGGATCGTGCCGTCGCGTCGGCGGATGATCCGGAAGATCACCGGCTGGCAGAGCACGAAGCCGACGAGGTACCCGCCGGTCTGCCCGAAGAGGACCTCGATGCCCGCGTTGCCTCCCGCGAACCAGCCGGCGCCGAGGAACCCCACCAATAGGTACGCGAGCATGCTCGTGATCCCGAGCTTCGGGCCCAGGCACATCGCCGCGAGGACGACCGCGAGCGTCTGGAGGGTCATCGGGACGCCGTCGGGCGGGAGCGGAATCGCCAGGTGGGCGCCGAACCCGGTCAGCAGCGTGAAGAGGGTGACGCCGGCGACGCGCCATTCGAGGCGGTCGAGGTCAGCCGGTCGGGTGTCGTCGCGCGGAAGGGCGGGAGCGAAGGGCATCAGCCGGATCCCTTCGAGCCGGTGAGCGAGCGCCCGAGTTCGACGGCTTCGCGGGCCGTGCGCGCAAACCCGTCGGCCCCGAGGGAACGCCAGGCGTCGGGGAGTTCGAGCAAGCCCCCACCGCCGAGGATGATCGGGATCGAAGCGAGCTCGGGGTCGGCCCGGAGGTGCGCGATGGTCTCCTTGGCCGAGCCGAGTTGAAGGGGCAGGGCGACCGAGAGGGCGATGAGATCGACCCTGAAGTCTCGGACGCTCCGGGCGAGGTCGGGCGCGGGGATGCTGGCGCCGAGGTAGATCGAGGACCAGCCCTCGAGTTCGAAGACATCGGCGATCATGCGGACGCCGATCTCGTGGAGGTTGCCGTCCACCGCCGCGGCGAGGACGCGCTTGCCGGTCCCCTCTGGCATGGACGCAACGGCGTGCGCGTAGACCTGGGCCATGACCTGCAGGGTGGTGGCGGTCGCGAAATGCTCCTCGCCGACATGGATCTCGCCGGCGAGCCACATCCGTCCGAGTTCCCGCTGCACGGGCTCGAGGACCTGCTCGTACGCCTCGAGGGGAGCGAGCCCGTTGGCGGTCGCGTCGGTGATGAGCTTGATCGCCGAGCGCCGATTGCCCTCCAGGAGCGTGGCGAGATAGCGGGCGGCCAGTGCGCCGCGGGGAGTCTCGACGCTCAGGAAACTCGGGGGCTCGGTGTAGGGGGTGTCGAACTCGGCGAGCGACGCGTCGAGGGCGCGGACCGCGGCGTCGCGTGCCATCGGCGGGAGATCGGCGTCGAGCACGGATCGGAGGCACTCGAGGCTCAGACGCAGGTCGTGCTCGGGCGCGTTGCGGGAATGGAACGCGACGCGGGCCCATGCGACGCTCCGGCGGAGGGCGTCGGGCTCGCCCGAACCCAGGGCAGCCGCGAGGATCGCCAGGCGCGACTCGAGGTTCTCGACCCAGTGGGCGAACGCGGGCTGCCCCCAGCGGTCGCTCACGCCCGGGTCGCGCTCGAGCATGCGCAGGGCGGCGTCGGACGCGAGCGCGTGGGCGCTGCCCCGGAGAATCTCCTGCGCGAATTCGTTGGGGGGTGCGGACATGGAACAGGCAGTTTAGAGGGGTTTGGAGGGGGTCGGCGACCCGCGACGCCGGATGATTCGTGCCCGAGGCGCCGATGGATGAGCATCCGGCGGCGGGATGCGCGTCTGCGGGTCGGGAGGGCCGGGGGTCAGGGCGTCCGGGCGGGCTCGTCGCCGGCGATGATGGCGAGGAACGCCTCGCCGAAGCGTTCGAGCTTGGCGGGCCCGACGCCCGAGACCTCCAGCATCTGCGCGGGCGAGGCGGGGCGGGCGGCGGCGAGGCCCCGGAGCGTCGCGTCCGAGAAGACGACATAGGGCGGGACCTGCAGTTCCTCGGCGATCGCGCGTCGGCGGGCGCGCAGTCGCTCGAACAGGTCGCGGTCCTGCGGATCGAGGTCGGCGGCGGCCTTCGAGGGCGCGCGGACCGACGCGCGCGAGGAACCCTCGGGCAGCACCAGCGTGACCGGGCGCTCGCCCTTGAGCACGGCAAGCCCGTGCGGGCCGAAGGCGAGCACGGGGTACTGATCGCCGGTGAGCGCGAGGACGCGCTGGTCGACGAGTTGATCGATGTAGCTGAGGATGTCGGCCCGGGCGTGGCGGGCCAGCGCGCCGAAGGTGGGGAGTTGGTCGTGCCCGCGCTCCTCGAGGCGTTTGGTGGAACGACCCCGGACGAGGTCGGCGATGTGTCGGCTGCCGAATGACTGGTTCGTGCGCGCCACGGCCGAGAGGATCTTGCGGGCGATGGTGGTCGCGTCGGGAACCGGTTCGACCGAGCCGAGGCAGACATCGCAGGCGCCGCAATCGGGTTGCTCGTAGCGCTGTCCGAAGTACTCGCTCAGGAGCTTGTGCCGGCAGGTGTTGGAGGTGCAGAGGCGGCGCATCGCGTCCAGGAGGTCGAGCTGCGCGCGCACGATGCCGTCGGACGCGCCGGATTCCTGGGCGGACTGGTGGATCAGGTTGGTCCAGCGGGCGGCGTCGGCGGGGGCGTAGAGGAGCGTGCAGCGGGCGGGGAGCCCGTCGCGGCCGGCGCGGCCGGTTTCCTGCTGGAAGGCCTCGACGCTCTTGGGCATCGCGGTGTGGAGGATGAGCCGGACATTCGAGCGATCGATGCCCATGCCGAACGCCACGGTGGCGCAGACGATGTTGAGCCGCTCGCGCGCGAATCGGTCCTGGACCTTGTGCCGCGTGCGGGCGTCGAGCCCGGCGTGGTAGGGCTCGGCGTCGAAACCCCGCTTGCGGAGGTCCGCGGCGGCCTGCTCGGTGTCCTTGCGGCTCAGGCAATAGACGATCGCGGCGCTGCCCGGGCTCTCGGCTTCGGTCTCGGCGATCGCGGCGGCGGTCTGGGCGCGGACATCGTTCTTGCGCACGATCCGGTAGGTCAGGTTCGGGCGGTCGAAGGTGCCGACGAGCACGACGGGATCGCGCAGGCGGAGTTGGGCGGAGATGTCGTCGCGCACGCGCGGGGTCGCGGTCGCGGTGAGCGCCTGGAACGGGACGCCCGGGAACACCTCTCGCAGTTCGCGCAGGCGGCGGTACTCGGGGCGGAAGTCGTGCCCCCACTGGCTGATGCAGTGGGCCTCGTCGATCGCGATGGCACCGAGGCCCCGCTTGGTCAGGCGCGTGAGGAACGATGGCAGGAGGACGCGTTCGGGGGCGGCGAGCAGCAGCCGGAGTTCGCCCGAATCGATTTGTGTGAAGATGCGCGACGCCTCGGCGTCGTCGGTCTGGCTGTGGAGCGCGCCGGCGGGGTATCCCACGAGTTCGAGCGCATCGGCCTGGTCCTTCATCAGGGCGATGAGCGGGCTGACGACGAGGGTGAGTCGGTTGGAGACAAGGGGCGGGACCTGGTAGCAGAGGCTCTTGCCCCCGCCGGTCGGGAGGACGACGAGCGAGTCGCGCCCGGCGAGGGGCGCGGCGATCGCGTCGTGCTGCAGCGGGCGGAGCGCGTTGAAGCCCCAGGTGCGCTCGACGGCGGCGAGGATCGGGTCGGATTGGTCAAGGCGGGGAGACGGCATGGCCTGGCCCGAAGATAGCGGGTGCGAGGCGTGCGAGTTGGGCTAGCAGACCTCTTGCGCACGGGTGACTGGGCGCACCATGACCAGGTGCGGGCCGATGTCGGGGAGGTCGAACTCGTCGCTGCCGATCGCGAAGCCGAGTTTGGTGTAGTAGCCCGAGGCGGTGGTGCGGGCGTTGCACCAGAGGGCGTCGAACTGGTCTCCGCGCTCGGCGAGGAGTTTGAGGGCGTGTTCGACGAGCGCACGCCCGTAGCCGCGGTTGCGGTGCGGCTCGAGGGTCGCCATGCCCCGGATGCGGACGCCGGGCGCGAGCGACGGGCAGCCGCAGAGGTCTTCCCGAACGAGTTCGGAGACGGGTTCGCGGTAGAAGCTGGCGACGGAAACGAGTGCGTTGCTCACTCGCACGCCGAGGTGGAGCGTGGTCGGGGCGTCGTCGTCGGGATAGACCAGGCGGTCGGCGGGCTGGCCCGGGCGGAGGACGGCGTGGCGAATCGGGCGTGCAATCTGCGCCTTGATCACGGCAAGAACGCGCCCACCTCTTGTCGGCAGCGGTTGATGGCTCAGTTTGGCACCCCGCGAATTCCGAAGGGAGACGCGTGCAGTACCCTCTGGAGTTCATCGAGCGCCGACTCAACCCGTGGCCGATTCTTCGCGGAGATCATCCACTTCGGCAGGCGGCTTTGCAGGCTGCCATTCTCGCATGCGCCGTGCGTCCGGGGGCGCGGACGATGAACCGCGGAAACATACCGCTTCAGCCACGCCAGGTGCTCTTCGTTGTAGGCCCAGAGCGAATCTCCGCAGCAGGGCGTCTGCAACAACAGCGGCGAGCCGAAGTACGGCAAGTATCTCGGCCCATGTCGAGTTGTACTGATTGGCAGTTGGTCGTCGTTCGGCGAACGGGAGTGCTTGGTGGGACCCGGAACCAAGGGATATTCTCGACCCTCAAAGTTCCTCACGTATCCACAAGTGGAGCATGTGAGTCGAATGTTCCCGGTCACCAGTGCGGCCGCGTCGCATCGAGGACAATGCACGAGGACCCGGTCCTGATACTGACGGATCCACACAGGCTCAGAAAGTGTCTGTTCCCTGCTCAAGAGCGGATCTCCTCACCGCCTTCACGCCGGCTGCTGGGCTTCGTTGAGCTTCTTGCGGATGACGGTCTGCAGGATGCCGCCGTTGCGGTAGTACTCGATCTCGACGGGAGTGTCGAGTCGGCAGCGGCAGTCGAACTCGGTCGTCCTGCCGTCGGGGCTGGTCGCGGTGACGCGAACAGTCGCGAGGGGTTCGACGGTATCGGGGAGGTCGATCGTGAAGCTCTCGTCGCCCTTGAGCCCCAGCGATTCGGCGGACTGGCCCTTGGGGAACTCGAGCGGCAGCACGCCCATGAACACCAGATTCGACCGGTGGATGCGCTCGAAGCTCTGGGCGATGACGGCCCGCACGCCCAGGAGCATGGCGCCCTTGGCGGCCCAGTCGCGCGAGCTGCCCATGCCGTAGTCGGTGCCCGCGAGGACGACCAGCGGCGTGCCGGCGTCGCGGTAGTTCATGGCGGCGTCGAAGATGTAGCTGACGGGGGCGTCGGCGAGGGTGTTGCCCCGCGTGAAGTCGCGCGTCCACCCGCCCTCGGGGACTTTGCCCGCGGAGTCGGCGGCGATCTTGTTACGCACGCGGACATTGGCGAAGGTGCCGCGGGTCATGACGCGGTCGTTCCCACGGCGGGAGCCGTAGGAGTTGAACTCGCGCTCGGAGACGCCGTGCTCGAGGAGGTACTGGCCCGCGGGGGTCTTGGGATCGATCTTGCCGGCGGGGGAGATATGGTCGGTGGTCACGCTGTCGCCCAGCAGGCAGAGGACGCGGGCGTTGTCGATCTTCTCGAAGCCGGGCGGGTTCTCGCCCATGCCCTCGAAGAAGGGCGGGTTCTGGATGTAGGTCGAGTCGTCGTCCCAGCCGTACAGCTCGCTCTTGCTGACGGGGACCTCGTTCCAGGTCTCGTTCTCGGTGAAGACGCCGGCGTACTTGCTCTTGAACTGCTCGGGTGTGATGCTCGCGTCGCGCAGCTCGGCGATCTCGCGCTGGGTGGGCCAGATGTCCTTGAGGTAGACCTCTTTGCCCTCGGGGGTCAGCGCGATGGGCTCGTTGGCGAGGTCGATGTCGACGGTGCCGGCGATCGCGTAGGCGACGACCAGCGGCGGGCTGGCAAGGTAGTTGGCGCGAACGGCCGGGTGGACGCGCCCCTCGAAGTTGCGGTTGCCGCTGAGCACGCTGGCGACCGCGAGATCGCCCTCCCTGATCGCGTTCTCGATCTCGGGCGGGAGGGGACCGGAGTTTCCGATGCAGGTGGTGCACCCGTAGCCGACGAGATGGAAGCCGAGGGCTTCGAGGTCTTCGGTGAGCCCGGCCTTGTCGTAGTACTCGGTGACGACCTTCGAGCCCGGGGCGAGGGAGGTCTTCACCCAAGGCTTGCGGGTGAGCCCGAGGGCGTTGGCCTTCTTGGCGACCAGGCCCGCGGCGATCATGACATCGGGGTTGGAGGTGTTGGTGCAACTGGTGATCGCGGCGATGACGACCGAGCCGTGATGGAGAACGATCTCCCGCCCGGCCTTGCCCGGGTGGGAAGCCTCGGTGAGGGTGACGCGGACGCCGGCGTCCTCGGAGCCGTCACCGTTCTGGTTGACCGGGGCGTGCTCGGCGTGTCCGCCCTCGGCGGCGAAGCGGCCGAGGTTGACGCTCTCGCTGGGGGCCTTCTTGCCAAAGGTATCGACAAGGTCCTTGCGCCACTGGGGCTTCATGTTCGCCAGTTCGATGCGGTCCTGCGGGCGCTTGGGCCCGGCGAGCGAGGGCTGGATGGTCGAGAGGTCGAGTTCGAGGACGGTGGTGAACTGCGGATCGGGGGTGCCGGGCTCCCAGAAGAGATGGTTCGCCTTGGCGTACTTCTCGGTGAGTTCGACCTGGTCCTCGGGTCGACCGGTGAAGCGGAGGTAGTCGATGGTCTTGGCGTCGATGGGGAAGAAGCCGCAGGTCGCGCCGTACTCGGGGGCCATGTTGGCGATGGTGGCGCGGTCGGGGATGGAGAGCTGGGCCATGCCGGGCCCGAAGAACTCGACGAACTTCTCGACGACGCCGTGGGCGCGGAGCATCTGGGTGACGGTGAGGACCATGTCGGTGGCGGTGGCGCCCTCGGGGAGCTTGCCGGTCAGGCGGAATCCGACGACCTCGGGGGTGAGCATGAAGACGGGCTGGCCGAGCATGACGGCTTCGGCCTCGATGCCGCCGACGCCCCACCCGAGCACGCCGAGCGCGTTGATCATGGTGGTGTGGCTGTCGGTGCCGACGAGCGAGTCGGGGAAGACCTGGGTCTCGCCGTCGACCTCGCGGGTGAGAGCGCCGGGGGCGAGGTACTCGAGGTTGACCTGATGCACGATGCCCGTGGCGGGGGGCACGACGCGGAAGTTGCTCAGGCTCTGCTGGCCCCACTTGAGGAACGCGTAGCGCTCGTTGTTGCGCTCGAACTCGCGCTGCGCGTTGATGGTCAGCGCGACGCGGGTCGCGAAGTCATCGACCTGGACGGAGTGGTCGATGACGAGGTCGCAGGGGACGGCGGGGTTGATCTGGGTCGCGTCGCCGCCGAGCCGCTTCATCGCGTCGCGCATCGCGGCGAGGTCGACCACGCAGGGGACGCCCGTGAAGTCCTGGAGGACGACACGCCCGGGCATGAAGGGCATCTCGACGCGGTTGACCTCGGTGGCGTTCCAGTTGGCGAGCCCGGCGACATCGTCCTGGGTGACGATGAAGCCGTCGACATTTCGGAGCATCGCTTCGAGGAGGACGCGGATGGAGAACGGGAGCGAGCCGACCCTGCCGACTCCCTGGTCGATGAGGGCGCCGAGGCTGTAATAGGTGTAGGTCCCGGACGAGGTCTCGAGGGTGCGACGGCTGTTGAAGGGGTTGCTCGGCACGGGGTCCTCCATGGGCTGGGGTCGGGGCCTCGTCCACCCGCCCCGCCAGCGGCATGAAGGGCCCGCAGGATCCTAGCCCGGCGCGCGGCGCACGAAAACGGGCCGAGACCCCTTCGGGAGCCCCGGCCCGTGTTCTCGGTTGGTGTGTTCAGCCGAGCGGCGTCCTCAGGCGCTTTTGGCGGGGGTGAAGCCCGAGCAGGTGCTGGTTGGGGCCACCTGGAGGTCGAGGGCGGCGTGCTGGGGGTGCCCGCAGGGCTCGACGAGATCCTCGGGCGCTTCGCCCGCGATGCGGATCTGGACGAGCTTGGGTTGGTCGGCGGGGCGGGGCTCGCCGAAGTGGGCGCACATGCCGCACTGGCCGTCGTGGAACTTGAGCATGGTCGTGCCTCCTCGATGTTGGGACCGGGTGTGGACGCGGGCTCGTCTCAGTATGCAGTCCGGCCGGACGGGCTCGAAGCCGAAAACAGGCCCGCAAGCCAATCGAGACGGCTTCGCAGCGAAGGCGGGCGGCTGGCTCCCTTATCGGGGGTGGGCCCGGGCTCGGGGTGGTCAGGGGCGGGGAGCGTGGCAGCGACGGGGCGTTGCGGGTCGTGCGGGGGGTAGCGATTGCACAGGCTGAGACAATTTGGCTGAGTTTGCTGGTCAATCCGGCTGGCGCGGGCATGTTCGTACTGGGAGTGTTGAATCCCATCTCTCGTGGGGGCTGTTCGCAACGGACGGCATGGGCGATGACCCGTGGCGCGATCACCGCGCCCCGACATCGCCGCATCGAGAGAGGGGTCTGTCATGAGGTCGAGTTGTGTGACTCTCATCGGAACGGCGCTGATCGTGTGCGCCGGATCTGCGTTCGCCCAGTCCACCCAGCCGGTTGATCCCGATGGCGCGTTCGACGCGTCGCAGCTCGGGAGCGACGACAGCGCGACGGATTGGCGCGGCATCCGCACGGAGATGAACAGCGTGCCTTCGGTCTCGATCGAGGAGACCGTGTCCATGGGGCTGCGCGCGTTCAACCTCGCGTCGGGTGATCTTGGCATGTACACCACCGGCGGCTCGGTCGTCGCGATGATCGGGCAGACGGTGTCGCTGGGCACCTCGCCGAGCGGCGTCGAGATCTTCGCCGAGTGGAACGAGATGCCCGCCGGCGACAACCGGATGATCGAGGCCCGGTTCTGGACCGCCGACGACAGCGCGATGCTCCCCTTCGGCACCGAGGTGGGCGGCACGATCGCCCAGGCGCTGGCGTGGGAGTTCGGCGTGGGCGACGCGGTGGACTTCGGGCCCTGGCTCGACGGGCTGAACATCCTTCAGTCGACGCTCCAGGCGCGCCGCCCCACCGACCCGAACGGGTTCTTCCCGATCATCCGCGATGTGACGGCGAACTTCGGGGCGATGGGTGATTCGGTCTGGACGCTCGCCGATGGCGGGATCGACACCGGCTCGCCGCTGATCAGCGACACCTCGCTGCCCGATGCGTTCAGCGAGTTCAAGGTGCAGTACCTCTTCAGCGCGGTGCCGGCTCCGGGCTCGGCGATCGTGCTGCTGGGCGGGCTGGCGCTGACGCGTCGCCGCCGCTGACCGGACCCGGCCCCGCCGACGGGGCCCCGACAACCGACACCTTCCATGAACGCATGGTCCCTGGCGCAGGAGGGTCCATGCGTTCGCTTTTCTGGTCGCGGGGGCTCGCGTCGCGGAGTCCCCGAGCGATCGGCTCGGGTGCCGCCCGACGCCGCTATCCTGTGCGAGATGATCCCACGGACGCGGAGAATTCGGTCGGCGTGGCTTGGGTCGCTGGTGCTCGCGGCGGGGACGGCGCACGCCCAGCCGACGGTCTACGAACTCGACGAGGGCTCGGGGTGGGTGCGGACCGAGACGCCCGTGCCCGGAACGGATGCGGCGTTGATCGCCGAGGTCCGCAAGCTGCTGGCCGAGGACCGTCCGGGGGCGGCCCAGGACAGGATCGAGCCGTGGATCGAGCGCAACAAGGACACCGACAACCCGTACCTGGCGCAGGGATGGCTGCTGCTGGGCGATGCGAAGACGGCCCGGGGATATGAGTACAGCGCCCTGTTCGATTACGAGCGGGTGATCACGCAGTACCCGTCGACCCCCGAGTACATCGCCGCCAACGAGCGCGAGTTCGAGATCGCCATGGCGTACGCGAACGGGATGCGTCGGCGGGTGCTGTGGGGGCTGGTGCGATGGGGTGATGCGAGCGACCTGGCGCAGGAGCTCCTGATCCGGATCCACGAGCGGCTGCCGGGCAGCGCCCTGGCCGAGCGGGCGACGATCGAACTGGCGGACTTCTACTACCGCCAGCGGGACATGCGGATGGCGCGCGACGCGTACCGCCTGTTCCTCGAGAACTATCCGCGGAGCGAGCAGCGGGCCAAGGCCCTGCAGCGTCGCGTGCTGGCGAACATCGCGCTGTTCAAAGGCCCTCGATACGACGCCTCGGGGCTGCAGGAAGCGGCGCTCCTGATCCAGGAATATCAGGACCGATACCCGTTCGAGGCCCAGCGCGTTGGGCTCGATGAATCGCTCGAGGCGCGGATCGACGAGTCGGCCGGGGCGCACATGCTCGAATCGGCGCGGTGGTACCTGCGCCGCGGGGACGAGCCGGCGGCGAGGCTCATGCTCAAGCGGCTGATAGGGCGGCACCCTCGCACGGTCGCGGCCCGCGAAGCGCGGACCATCCTGGAAGAGCGCGACTGGCAGATTCGCACCGGGGACGAGCCGGTCGAGGCCGAGCCGCTGGGACCGGCGGTTCCTGATCTACCACCCGGGCCCGCGGGCTCGCCCGCCGAGAACGGGGGCGGGTCGTGACGCGGGCGGCGCGCATCGGGGGACGGGTGCTGGCGAGCGCGGCGCTGGCGGTGCTGCTCGGCGGGTGCGCGAGCGACCCGGCCGAGGGGTACTCGTTCGCACGCACACACGACCCGACGGTGCGTTCGGTCGCGGTGCCGATCTTCGAGAACCTGTCGGAGCAGCCCGGGATGGAGGCGCTGCTGACCGAGGCGGTGATCAAGCGGATCCAGGCGCGGACGGGCTGGCGCGTGACCTCGCCGGACCTGGCCGATACGACGCTGACCGGATCGATTTCTTCCTCGCGGTACAACCAGCTCAGCCGGACGCGGGGCGTGGGGCTGGCGCAGGAGTTGTCGTACCGGCTGACGGTGGACATCGACTGGCGCGATGCGCGTTCGGGCGAGACGCTGGTGAGCCGACGCGGGATGTCCGCCACCTCGACCTTCATCGCCGACATCCGGGTAGGTGAGCGACGGGATGTGGGCGAGTTCGGGGCGATCGAGGAACTCGCCGACGCGATTGTGGATGAACTCCAGAGCCGCTGGTGACGAATGAGACTTCAGAGCGCGCCCGGGGCGGACGAATCCGGCCACGGGGCGGCTCGAACCCCGATCGCGGGCCCCGGAACATCCCGCGGGGGCCTAGCGTTGAAGAGAGGGGGCCCGGACGGGCCCCGCGCAGAGATCGGCCTTCGGCGCTCGGCCCGAGGCTGAACCCCCGAGGCTGAACCAGGACGCATGAAGAATCAGACCCCCCCACCGCCGAACGATCCCCGCCCGTCCCGACCCGGGTCGCAGCGTCCGGGAGGCCCGCCGCCCGGCCCGGGAGGCCCCAAGGGCGAGCAGACGCCGCCGAGCCCGCCGTCGCGCGGGATCATGGGCATCGTGCTGATCGCGTTGATGGCGCTGATGCTGTTCCTGCTGCTCAGCTCGGGGAACCGGGGCGAGCGGATCACGCTGAACCAGTTCGAGACGCTGTACGCCGAGGGGAAGATCGTCGACGAGAGCGTGGTAATCCGCGAGAGTTCGGTGACGGCTCAACAGGAGCCGGGCCCGGACGCGACGAACCCGACGCCGATCTACATCCCGTTCAACGCGGCCGACCGGACGCATGTCGCCGAGCGCGTTTACCAGATCACCGGGGACCGTGTGACGAGCCGGGCGCCGTCGTCGATCACGCCGTTCATCCTGACCTTCGGCCCCTTCATTCTGCTGATCCTGCTGCTGTGGTTCATCTTCGCGCGAGCGGTGCGGAACGCGGGCGGCGCGGGGGGCATGCTGGGCAACTTCGGCAAGAGCCGGCACCGCACGCTGACCAAGGAGATGACGGGCATCACATTCAAGGATGTCGCGGGCATCGACGAGGCTAAGGACGAGGTCGGCGAGATCATCGAGTTCCTGCGCGACCCCAAGCGCTTCACCAAGCTGGGCGGGCGCATCCCGCGCGGCGTGCTGCTCACCGGGCCCCCCGGATGCGGCAAGACGCTGCTGGCCAAGGCGATCGCGGGCGAGGCCGATGTGCCCTTCTTCTCGATCTCCGGCTCGGACTTTGTGGAGATGTTCGTGGGCGTCGGTGCCAGCCGCGTGCGCGATCTCTTCAAGCAGGCCAAGGAATCGGCGCCGTGCATCGTGTTCCTCGATGAGATCGACGCCGTCGGTCGCAAGCGCGGCAGCGGGTTCAGCACCGGCGGCAACGACGAGCGCGAGCAGACACTCAACGCGATCCTTGTCGAGATGGACGGGTTCAATCCGTCCGACGGCGTCATCGTCATCGCGGCGACCAACCGCCCCGATGTGCTCGACGCCGCGTTGGTGCGCCCGGGGCGGTTCGACCGCCAGATCGCGGTGTCGCTCCCGGATGTCAAGGGGCGGCTGGAGATCCTGCGGGTGCACTCGAAGAAGGCCAAGCTCGGGCCCGATGTGGACCTCGAGAAGGTCGCGAAGATGACGCCGATGTTCAGCGGCGCGGACCTGGCGGCGATCATCAACGAGGCCGCGATCGCCGCGACGATGCAGAACAAGGATGTCATCGAGCACATCGACCTCGAGGAAGCCCGCGACAAGGTGCGGTTCGGGCGCGCCCGCAAGAGCCGCGTGCGCGAGAAGGACGACAACCGGCTCGCGGCGTACCACGAGGCCGGGCACGCCGTGCTGCAGGCAACCCTCCCCCACGCCGACCCGTTGCACAAGGTGACGATCATCCCGCGCGGGGACGCGGGCGGGGCGACCTTCAGCCTCCCCGAGAAGGACCGCATGGGCTACAGCCGACGCTGGCTCGAAGCGACCATGCGCGTGCTCTGCGGCGGTCGGATCGCCGAGGAGAAGGCGATGGGTGATGCTTCCAGCGGCGCCGCGATGGACATCGCGCAGGTGACCAACCTCGCACGCACCATGGTCACCGAGTGGGGCATGAGCACCGAACTGGGCTTCGTGCGCTACGCGGGCTCGGACTCGCGCGAGATGTATGTGCCCGACCGCGAGTTCTCCGAGCACACGGCCGAGGTGATCGACCGCGAGGTCAAGCGGCTCGTCGACGAGGCGTACACCGACGCCTCGCGGATGCTCGAGGAGCAGTGGGACGCGGTGGTCAGCGTGGCTGAGTCCTTGCTGAAGTACGAGACGCTGGACCGTTCGGAGGTGGACCTGCTCATCGCGGGGCGGCCCCTCAACAAGCCGACCGTCGCGGACCTGCTCGAAGCCGAGGCGCGGCGGGCGAGCGTGGCCCCGCCGGCGCCGCGCAACGGCGGGCAGGCCGACGAGGGTCCGGAACTCCCGCCCGGTGTCTCGCCCCGCCCGGCGTGACAAAGACGAGATCTCCGAGTGGGCGTGCCCGCCGCACGCGGTAGGCTGTGGGGCATGAGCCGACTGCCCAGCGTTGAGGACTTTGCCGACCTGCCCGTGGACCGACCGATGCCCCTGATCGATCGGCAGCGGATCATCGGCGAGAAGATGATGGTCTCGCGGGTGGTGCTGCACCAAGGCTTCAAGGTCGATCGGCACGCGCACGAGAACGAGCAGTTCGCGGTGGTGCTGTCGGGGCGGATCCGGTTCGATCTGGGCGAGCCGGGCACGGATTCGGCGCGATCCGTGGAGTTGACGGGGGGACAGGTGCTGGTGATCCCGCCGAACGCGCCGCACGGAGCCGAGGCGATCGAGACGACCGAGATCCTGGACCTGTTCAGCCCGCCGAGCGAGAAGACGGGGGTCGATCAGCGGTGAGGGGAACAGTCGTCCCGCCCGGAAGTGCGGCGATCAGACGGCGACATGCCGCTCGGCGCTGACGATGTTGGCTTCGTCGATCCCGGTCGGGCCCTCGGCCTCGAACGCGGTGATGTTCTCGATGGTGACGCGGGCGATGCCCGCGACCGCCTCCCGAGTCAGGAACCCCTGGTGGGCGGTGACGACGACATTCGGGAAAGTCAGCAGGCGCGCGAGCACATCGTCCTGAAGCACGCGCTCGGAGAGATCCCGGAAGAAGACATCGCCCTCCTCCTCGTAGACATCGATCGCGAGCCCGCCGAGGCGTTCGGACTTGAGGGCGGCGATCACGGCGGGCGTGTCGACGACCTGGCCCCGCGAGGTGTTCAGAAGGACGACGCCGGGCTTGGTGCGGGCGAGGGCCTCGGCGTCGATGAGGTGTCGCGTCTCGGGCGTGAGCGGGCAATGGAGGCTGATGATGTCTGACTCGCCGAGCAGCCGGTCAAGCCCGCACAAGTCCGCGCCCAGCTTCTCGATCGCGTCGGTCGGGGAGGGATCGTGGGCGAGCACTCGGCAACCGAAGCCCCGCATGATCGCGATGAAACACAGGCCGATCTTGCCCGCGCCGATCACCCCGACCGTCTTCCCGTGCAGATCAAAGCCCATGAGCCCTTCGAGCGAGAAGTTGTGCTCACGCACGCGGTTGTAGGCGCGGTGTGTGCGACGGACGAGCGTGAGGAGCAGGGCCGCGGCATGCTCGGCGACCGCGTGGGGGGAATAGGCGGGCACACGGGCGATCGTGATGCCCAGTTCGCCCGCCCTGTCGAGATCCACCTGGTTGAAGCCCGCGCAGCGGAGCGCGATCAGCTTCACGCCGAGAGCCGCCAGCGTCGAGAGCGTGTCGGGACCAACATCGTCGTTGGCAAAGGCGCAGACCGCCTCGCAGCCGTCGGCCAGCGATGCCGTCGACGCCTCCAGCTTCGCCTCGTGGAAGACCAGTTCGTGCCGCCCCCCGTTGGCGCGGCCGAACGCGTCGAGCTCGAAACGATTGGCGGAAAAGTGAGCGACTCTCATCCGCGGGCTCCTGCGTCGGCGCGAGAGGCGGGTTGCCGCCGCCCCGACCGCCAACCGTAGTCCCGTCGCCGTGACGCCGGCGCAACGCCGGCGTCAATCCTCCGTCGCGGGGCGTGAGGCTTCGAGCTCGCGGGGTATGGACTCGATCGGCTCGAGCAGGGGCAGGTCCTTCTTGCTCTGCAGCTTGAGCTCCTCGAACCTCCGGAGCTGAGGCATGAGCATCCGGTCGGTCGACCCCACGAAGGCATTGAAGTGCTTGACCGCGGCCGAGAGCGACGAACCGAGCTTGTTGACGCTTTCGAACGCGGTCGCGGCCCGGCGGTGAAGCTCCTTGCCCAGCGCCAGCAGGGACTGCGCCTCTTCGGCCAGGCGGTGCTCTCGCCATCCCATGTGCACGGCACGGAGCAGCCCGATGAGCGTCGCGGGGCTCGCGAGGATCACATCGCTCTTGGCCGCGTCCTCCAGCAGCTCGGGACGGCGCGCCAGCGCGGCGTCGAGGAAGTGATCGCCGGGCACGAACATCACGACGAACTCGGGGCTGCCCGAGTAATGGCTCCAGTACTTCTTCGAGCCCAGGGCGCGCACCTGATCGGCCATGTGACGCGCGAAACGCTCCAGATGCCGGTCCTGCTCCTGGGGTGACTCCGCGCTGATGGCCTGCAGATACGCGTCGATGTTGCACTTGGAGTCGACGACCACCTCACAATCGTTGGGGAGCCTGACGATCATGTCCGGGCGGAGCAGCGAGCCGTCGCCGTCACGCACCGAGTCCTGCTCGAAGAAATCGCAGTGGGCGCTCATGCCCGCGAGCTCGGCCACGCGGCGGAGCTGAATCTCGCCGTAGCGACCGCGGATCTCGGGACGCGACAGCGCCCGGACCAGCTTGCCCGTCTCGTCGCGCAGCGACTCGCTCGACTGCTTCGACAGGTTCACCTGCTCGGCCAGCGCCAGCAGCCGCTCCTCGGTCTTGCCGAGCGTCTCGCCGATGGGCTTGACCAGCCGCTCGACCGCGGCCTTGCGCTCCTCGACCTCGCGCGCGGTCTGCTCCTCGTACCGCCGACGCGTCTTCTCGATCGTCTCGCTGGCAATCTGCTCGAACCGGGCCGCCGACTGCTTGTTGATCTCGTCGAAACGCTTCTCGAGCTCCTCCCGCTCGCGCCGGAGGGACTCCTCCCGCGTGCGGGCCAGAGCCTCGAGGTGCGACTCCCGCTCGGCGTGCTGACGCGCCAAGGCCACGGCTTCGGTCTCGAGCCGGGCGATCGCTCGCCTGGCCTCGTCGAACGCCGAGGCCACCTCGTCGAGCTTCGCCTGCCGCTCGGCGAGCAGAGCCTCGGCCGCGCCTGCCCGCTGCTCGGCCGATGCGCGGGCGGCCCGGGCCTCGGCGAGTTCGGCGACCGCCCGCGACCGGAGCACCCACGCCCACCCCGCCGCGGCCAAACCCGCCACCGCCACCACTCCAACAACGATTTCCAATGGCTCCATGGAGTCAGTCTACGCGACCCGACCGTTTCCTGAACCTGCCATCGCTCGACTCACCGCTGCTCGTCGCGGCAGGAAACCCTCGGGCGTCGCAAGGACCCCCTGCCGAATTGGCACCTGCCGTGCCGCGCGGGTCGCGCCGCTGGCAGACCCCCGCGAGCGATGGCCCGCAGAAACCGGGTTGGACGGGCATCCGCGGCGACCCGCCGCGGGGAGCGGATCGTGCCGAGCGACGGACGGTTCCGGCGCGCCGATTGCCTCCCCACCGGTGTGCGATCGGTGCGCTTCCATCCCGACCCCCACGAGACCGGCCCCCACGGGCCCGTCGGCTCCGGCAACGCCGGGGGCGGCGGCGGCGTGCCCGCGAACGGGCGGCTGAACCTCCTGCTCTCCTACGCGGGCTGGCAGGATGAGTCGTGGGTCGATCGCGTGCCCAAGCTGCTCGAACCGATGGGCGTGTCCTCACACCGGGCACGGTCCGGGGCCGAGGCCCGCCGGGTCATCGAGACGATCCCGATCCATATCGCCGTGGTCGACCTCGGGCTGCCGCTGGGAGACCCGGTGTCCGACGCGGGCGACGAGGGCGGGCCCCGGCTGCTGCAGGTCCTGTCGCGGCTGCCCTCCAAGCCGCCGACCGTCGCGGTCAAGCGGGCGACCTCGCAGCGCGATGCCGCCCGCGAACTCTCGCACGCGTTGCGTTGCGGGGCGTTCGCGGTGGTCGACCGCCCGCGCGACACGAGCGGGCTGGAACTGATGCTCGAGGTGCTCCGCCGGGCGCTGGTGCGCTTCTACCAGGGCCGCTGGCCGGGCATGATCCCGCGGGTCCCGGGCGATCGCCCGGACCGCCCGCCCCCGAATTCCTTCGCGTAACCCCGGATCCGTCCGGCTTGATTCACCAGACCGCCTCCCGTGGGGGAGGCTCGAGATTGGAGCAACAGCACATGGCCACCAAGACCAAGAGCAAGACCAAAGTGACCATCCGCCCGCTGCACGACAAGGTCATCGTCCGACGCGACGAGGCCGACGACAAGACCGAGAGCGGGATCTTCCTGCCCGAGTCGAGCAAGGACAAGCCCAAGACCGGCGTCGTCGAAGCCGTCGGCGACGGCAAGCTCAACACCGACACCGGCGAGCGCACGCCCCTGACCGTCAAGGTCGGCGACCGCGTCATCTTCACCAGCTACGCCGGCAGCGAGATCAAGCTCGAGGACGACGAGCTGCTGGTCATGAGCGAGGACGAGATCCTGGCGGTGATCGACTGAGCGTGAGGCAATGGGCAACAGGGAATGGGCACTGGGACAGATCCCAGTTGCCTCCAACCCCATTGCCTATTGCCCACTCCCCATTGCCCAACACCATGACTCCCGAAGCACTCCGCCAAGCCCTGGCCGAACTCAAAGGCTCGCGCACCGCGACCTTTGCCTTCGAAGGCCCCCGTGAGCCGACGCTCACGGTCCACAACGCGATGCTCGTGCCCGACGAGCCCGACCACCTGGTCAAGCTCACCGACGGACAGAGCATCTTCATCATCGACGCCGAGCGGGTCGCGTGGGTCCGCATCGGGACAAAGCACGATCTGAACGCTTAAGACATTCACACCGACCACGGAGGCACGGAGAGCACAGAGATCAGACGGAGAACGAATCCGGGGTGAAGACATCGCGGCGGCCGCCCGCTTCGCAGTTCTCAAACCCCACTCCCCTCTCCGTGAACTCCGTGTCTCCGTCGTGAACCTCCCGACGAATTCAGAAAGAGGAAGTTACCCATGGCAGCCAAAGACATCGCATTCCACACCGACGCCCGCGAGCGCATCCTCCGGGGTGTTCAGAAGCTCGCCCAGGCCGTCAAGGTCACCCTCGGCCCCTCGGGCCGCGTCGTCGTCCTCGAGAAGTCCTTCGGCACCCCCACCGTCACCAAGGACGGCGTGACCGTCGCCAAGGAGATCGAACTCGAGGACCGCTACGAGAACCTCGGCGCCCAGATGGTCAAGGAGGTCGCCTCCAAGTGCTCCAAGGACGCGGGCGACGGCACCACCACCGCCACCGTCTACGCCGAAGCGATCTTCGCCGAGGGCCTCAAGAACATCACCGCCGGCGCCAACGCCAACGAGATCAAGCGCGGCATCGACAAGGCCGTCGAAGCCATCATCGCCGAACTCAAGTCCATGTCCAAGCCCGTCAAGGACCACAAGGAAATCGCCCAGGTCGGCACCTGCAGCGCCAACCAGGACAAGGCCATCGGCGACATCATCGCCCAGGCCATGGACAAGGTCGGAAAAGACGGCGTCATCACCGTCGAAGAGGGCAAGTCCCTCGAGACCGAGGTCGAACTCGTCGAGGGCATGCAGTTCGACAAGGGCTACCTC